>CAZRSJ010000028.1:0-22476 GCA_964602805.1 uncultured Chromatiales bacterium
GCATGCAAAACACCATCCTACTCTTCATTCCACACAAAACCTCGATGCGCCGAAATCGTGAGGGGAACGGGCTTTGCAGATTTTGCCATATAATTCTCAATAAAATAGGCTTACCAATGAAAGAGCATATTCTTGAGAGAATTAAGTACTTTTTTGCAGTCACGTTAGGATGGGCTGTATGGTTTTCTATATTAATATGGATAGGCGCGATTGTCTTAACAGCCGAACAACATAATATTTCTCTGTTTGGTCCACTTCTTCTAACTACGCTTATCTTGGGTGGTATTTTGGGTGGAATATTATTTCTCGGTTTAGCATTTTATGCATCTCCAAAAACAGAAAGAAAATACCCTGTGGCAATTGTATCTGTTTGGGCCATACTGGTCATGTTGGTAGGTCTTACCAGCATAATGGAAGAAAATGGTAGGAGTGCAGATGCTTTCCCCTATGGAGCAGCTACGCTAATTACATGCCTGATTTTTTATCTTCTGAATCGATTCCGAAATTAACATCTTATATTTTGGAGTCAAGTATATAATTCCCAAAACACTGATAATTAGAAAACGGAGTTAGAAAATAACTGCCTATAGAATACGGACTCGTATTATCTGCTACGAAACTTCAACTATAGGGGGTCTATATGAAGAAGAAAGTTGTTATGCGCTGGAATGTCTTGTCTTTGTAAATAGCGACATTCCATCGCTACTAACCTATTCGGAGGATTAGGATGAATAATTTTGATGATTTAACCAGTGATGAAATGAATGAGATAAAAAGAGAGCTATGGCGCAGAGTGAGAATTGTTCAGTTTGAAAATACGGAAGATTATTTTCAAAACATTGGAGACGAAGAAGAAAGAAAGAAACTCGCAGAAAAATTCCTTGCGGAATCAAAGGAAGAGGTGATGAAACTTTCCATGATAATTCTCGCTGTCAAGGCTTCCGTATAGTTCCCCGCGCAATTGTCCCCGCAATTCCTTTGCTAGAATAACCAGTCGCGTCCTGATTTGGAACTTTCATGGCTTGGAACGACAACGGTGGAAACCCGTGGCAGCGCAATGCGCGGCAGGGGCCGCCGGACTTGGATGACCTGTTCGGAAAACTGTTCCGGCGCCTGTTCGGCTCGGGCCGTGGGGGCGGGAACAGCGGGAGTGGCCGCAGGTGGTCGATCGGCACCGGCAGCATTCTGCTCGTCCTTCTGATCTTGTGGCTGCTGTCCGGTTTCTATATCGTCGAAGCCAGCGAACGAGGCGTCGTGCTCCGTTTCGGCAAGCACGAACGCACCACGATGCCGGGGCCGGGATGGCACATCCCGTATCCGATCGAAAGCGTCGAAGTGGTCAACGTGACCGGCAACCGGAGCGTGGAGAAGCGGACCACGATGCTGACTCAGGACGAGAATATCGTCGAACTGAAGTTTTCAGTGCAGTACCGCCTCAAGAACGCGGAAGACTACCTCTTCAACGTCGAGAACCCGGACATCGAATTCGACCGTGCCTGCCGTTTCAAGAGCACCATCTGTGGCGTGCTCGACAGTGCGATCCGTACCGTGGTGGGTCGCAACAATATGGATTACATCCTGCGCGAGGGTCGCGCGGAAATCGCAAGCCGGACCATGACGCTGATGCAGGAAATCCTCGACGCCTACGGAACCGGCATCGAGATTCTGACGGTGAATCTGGAGGACTCGCAGCCGCCGAATGCGGTGCAGGACGCCTTCCAGGATGCCACCAAGGCACGCGAGGACATGGAACGCTTCAAGAACGAGGCGCAGGCCTACGCCAACGAGGTCCTGCCGCAGGCGCGAGGCGAGGCCGCGCGGATGCTGGAGGACGCCAAGGCCTACCGCGCCCAGGTGATTGCCAACGCCGAAGGTGAGGCATCCCGTTTCACTCAGCTGCTGACCGAATACCGCAAGGCGCCGGAAGTGACCCGCCAGCGCATGTATCTGCAGGCAGTGGAGTCGGTCCTGTCCAACACCTCCAAGGTGATGGTCGACGTCGACAAGGGCAGCAACATGCTGTTCCTGCCGCTGGACCGGATTTTGGAGCAACGTGGCTCGTCCCGGCCGCCGAAGTCTTCGACCCTGGACCGGCAGGGAGGAAGTTCCTCCGGTTCCGGAAGTCTCGCCCCGCGCTTGAGGGAGGGACGTTGAGATGAACATGCAGATGCGCCTGATCCTGGCCGCCGTCGTGGTGGTGCTGGTCTGGGCCTCCACCTTCTACGTCCGCCAGACCGAGACGGCGATCGTGTTCCAGCTCGGCGACATCCGGCGCGCAGGCCTGGAGCCGGGGCTGCACTTCCAGATGCCGTTCATCAACAACGTGCAGAAGTTTGACGCCCGGGTGCTGTCGCTGGATTCCAAGCCGGAACTGTTCCTGACCAGCGAGAAGAAGAACGTGTCGGTGGACTTCTTCGTCAAGTGGCGGATCGAGAACGTCAGCCAATACTTCCGCGCCACCCAGGGCGACCGTTCGCGTGCAGAAGGGCGGTTGACCCAGATCGTCAAGGACGGGCTCAAGAACCAGTTCGGTGTCCGCACCATCCAGGAGGCCATCTCCGGCGAGCGGCGTGAGATCATGGATGTGTTGCAGGTGCAATCCAACCGCAATGCGAGCGAGCTTGGCATCAGAGTAGTGGATGTCCGCATCAGCCGCATCGAGCTGCCGGACGAGGTCAGCGATTCGGTCTATCGCCGGATGCGCGCGGAGCGCAGCCGGACGGCCAAGGACTTTCGTGCCCGCGGCCAGGAGACGGCGGAGCGCATCCGCGCCGATGCCGACCGCCAGCGCACGGTGATTCAGGCCGAGGCGTATCGCGACGCGGAGAAGATTCGCGGTGAGGGCGATGCCCGGTCCACCGAGATCTATGCTGAAGCCTACAACCAGGATCCCGAGTTCTTTGCGTTCACCCGAAGCCTGAACGCCTACGTCAATACGTTTCGCGACAAGGGCGATGTGCTGGTCGTGGAGCCGGACTCGGAATTCTTCCAGTACTTCAAGCAGCTCAAAAAGTAATTTCTACTCCCCGCCATGCAGTGGGAATTCGTTCTGGCGGCCATCGCTCTGGTGCTCATGCTGGAAGGTCTCGTCGCACTCCTGAGCCCGGATTCGGCGCGGCGCATGATGCTGCGCATGATTGAACTGCCGACCCCGCAATTTCGCATGATGGGACTGATCGCAGTGACGCTGGGCGTACTGCTTCTTTATCTCACGCGGTGGCTGTCGTGAAGCCGCTGACGCCGGATCAACTTCCCGAAGGGATCGAGGAAGCCCTGCCGGAACAGGCCCGGGTACTGGAGGCGCACCGGCGGAAATTGCTGGACTGTTTCGAGGGCTGGGGCTACGCCTTGGTCTCTCCGCCGCTGGTGGAATTCCGCGATGCGCTGGTGACGGACGGGGATGCCCTGGATCGGCAGACTTTCCGGCTGACGGATCCGCTGTCCGGGCGTACGCTCGGCGTACGCACCGACATTACACCGCAGATCGCCCGGATCGATCGGCAGCAAATGCCGCAGGACCAAGTCGTACGGTTGTGCTATGCGGGTTCCGTGCTTCGTGCGCATCCCGAGATTCTCGGCGGCGGGCGCAACCCGATTCAGGTGGGAGCCGAACTGTATGGACATGAAGGCGTTCAAGGCGATGCCGAAATCGTTTTGCTGTTGTGCGACGCATTGCGGGTTGCCGGGTGTGCCGGCTGGTGCCTCGACTTGGGGCATGCTGGCGTGTTTCGCGCACTGGTGGAGCAGACGGACTGGACCGCGGCAGAGCGCGACGAGTTGTTTGAGCTGATTCAGCGCAAGGCACATGCCGATCTCAACGAGTGGTTGAATGCCCGTCCTTCGGAAGAATCGGTCGCCAGGATGATTCGGATGCTTCCGGACCTGTCGGGCCCGGACGAAGCCGTGCTGGATCGTGCCGCGCAGGAACTGGGAGAAGTCCAGGAGCAGATTTTGCCAGCCCTGGAAGCGCTGCGCACGGTGGCCGCGCGGGTTCGCGGCTCTTACCCGGAAGTCCAGTTGCATTTTGATTTGGGCGAGGCCAGCGGCTTTCACTACGAAAGCGGGCTGGTGTTCGCCGCCTATATGGAGGGGCAGGGCCAGGAAATTGCCCGTGGCGGGCGTTATGGTGCCCAGGGTGGCCGTCCGGCGACTGGATTCAGTTTGGATTTGCGCACGTTGGCCCGTTGTGGCTCCCTGGATGCGGTCGAGCGACGCCGGATTTATGCAGGGGCGGATGAAGACCCGGCCTTGCAGGATGCAGTCGCTGAACTGCGTGCACAGGGCCACATCGTGATTTGCGGGCTCGGGCCGGGGGATTCAGCCGAGGAGTTCCAGTGTTCGGAACAGCTGGTGAATGAAGACGGCGCTTGGGTGGCGCGTCCGGTCACATCATGAATCGAAGCGTCATTATCGTCGGCGCACAGTGGGGCGACGAAGGGAAGGGCAAGATCGTCGATCTCCTGGCGGCAGACGCCGACGCCGTGATCCGGTTCCAGGGCGGGCATAACGCCGGGCATACCCTGGTGGTTGAGGGCGAGAAGACAGTTCTGCACCTGATTCCTTCCGGCATTCTCAACCCCGGCGTCGAATGCCTGATCGGGAACGGCGTGGTGTTGTCGCTGGATGCCCTGTTCGAGGAAATCGACTTCCTGTTGGCTCAAGGCCTCCCGGTGCTGGAGCAATTGAGGGTTTCCGCCGCCTGTCCCTTGCTCTTGCCATCCCACATCGCGCTCGACCGGGCGCGCGAGGAGGCTCGGGGAGGATCGGCGATTGGAACGACGTTGCGCGGCATCGGTCCGGCCTATGAAGACAAGGCCGCCCGCCGTGGACTCCGGGTCTCGGACCTTTACCAGCCGGAATCCCGGAATCAGAAGCTATCAGAACTCGTTGAATATCATAACTTTATGCTGGAAAGTTATTACAAAGCCGAGCCGCTGGACACGGCACAGGTGGCGGCGCGCCTATGGGCGCTTGCCGAACGCCTGGAGCCCTGCGTCGCAGATGTTTCGGAACGCTGCGCAGCCTTGCGTTCGGAGGGGAAAAACCTGCTGTTCGAAGGAGCCCAGGGGACGCTTCTGGATATCGATCATGGGACCTACCCGTACGTCACGTCGAGCAATACCGTGGCCGGCGGGGCATGCGTGGGCGCAGGTGTCGGGCCGCGGCATATCGATGCCGTGCTGGGAATCGTCAAGGTGTATACCACCCGGGTCGGTTCCGGTCCGTTCCCGACGGAACTGCACGACGAGACCGGTGCGCAACTGGCGCAACTCGGCGCGGAAGTCGGCGCGACAACCGGCCGAGCCCGACGCTGCGGCTGGTTGGACGTGGTCGCGTTGCGCCGGGCGATGCGCACCAATGGCGTCAGCAGCCTGTGCCTGACCAAGCTGGACGTGCTGGATTCGTTCCCTGTGATTCGCGTCTGTACCGGCTATGACGAGGCGGGCCAGGCGGTGGAATACGAGGATTATCCCGGATGGCAAAGCGCCACGACGCAAGTTCGGGCTTTCGAGGATCTCCCGGCCCAGGCCCGGGACTATATTGCCGCGATCGAGCAGCACCTGGAAGTGCCGGTCGATTTGATTTCCACCGGTTCCGGTCGTGACGACATCATCGTGCGCAAGCCGCTCTTCGGCTGAGCCGCAGGGGCATTTCAAGGCGGCCGACTTCGATTACGACCTGCCGCCCGACCGAATCGCCAAACACCCGTTGCCGGACCGCGGCGCCAGCCGCCTGCTGGTGATGGACCGCGCCACCGGGGCGCTTCAAGACAAGGGCGTTCGCGACCTTCCGAATCTGCTTACCCCCGGGGACCTGCTGGTGCTCAACGACACCCGGGTGATTCCGGCGCGGCTTTTCGGTCGCAAGTCGACAGGCGGGGAGGTCGAAGTGCTGGTGGAACGTCAACTTTCGCGGCAACGGATTCTTGCGCAGTTGCGTTTCAGCCGGCCGCCCGCGCCCGGCAGCACGTTGACCCTGTCCGAAGGGGTGCAAGTCGAAGTCGAGGGACGAGAGGAAAGATTTTGGGTCCTGAAGTTCCCGCAAGAGACGGATGCCGGGGACTTTCTGGAGCGACATGGACAGGTGCCGTTGCCGCCGTATATCGACCGGGCCCCGGAACCGCAGGACCGGGATCGTTACCAGACGGTGTATGCACAGAATTCAGGCGCAGTAGCCGCGCCGACGGCAGGGTTGCACTTCGACGAGGCTCTTTTGCATCGCCTGGATGAAAAGGGAATCGGCAGGGTTTTCGTGACGCTGCATGTGGGGGCTGGAACCTTCCAGCCGATCGAGTCGGAAGACATCCGAGATCATCGCATCCACTCCGAACGGTTGTCGGTCGATGCCGAGGCGTGTGCCCGCATCGAACAGACTCGTGAACAGGGTGGGCGGGTGATTGCGGTCGGAACCACGTCCGCGCGGGCGCTTGAGTCTGCGGCCCGGTCCGGCCACGTGCGGCCATTCGAAGGCGAGACCCGCCTGTATCTCTACCCGGGTTGCACCTTCGCCGCAACGGACGGGCTGATGACCAATTTCCACTTGCCTCGCTCCTCGTTGCTGGTCATGATTTGTGCATTCGCGGGGCGTGACGCGGCCCTTCACGCCTACCGTCATGCCGTCGATTGCGACTATCGCTTCTATAGCTACGGCGATGCCATGCTGATCCTCTGAGCCATGAAGTTTCAAGTCATTAATACGGATGGCGCAGCACGATGCGGTCTGCTCGAATTCGAGCGTGGCACGGTAAAGACTCCGGCGTTCATGCCGGTCGGGACGCATGGTGCGGTACGCTCGGTCACCCCGGAGGAGGTTCGGGCCTGCGGTGCGGAAATCATACTGGGCAATACCTTTCATTTGATGTTGCGGCCCGGTGTGGAGGTCGTCGAGCAGCACGGGGGACTGCATCGCTTCATGCACTGGCCGGGACCGATCCTGACGGATTCCGGTGGCTATCAGGTCTTCAGCCTGGCGCCGTGGCGGGAGGTGGGCGAGGCCGGCGTCCGGTTCCGTTCCCCGGTCGATGGCGACGAGGTGTTTCTGGATCCGGAGCGATCCGTTGCCGTGCAGCACGCGCTGGGTTCCGACATCGTGATGGCATTTGATGAATGCACGCCGCATCCGGCGACCCAGGACGAGGCCCGGGCCTCCATGGAGTTGTCGCTGCGCTGGGCGCAACGCAGCCGGCAGGCGCACGGCGAACATCCAAGCGTCTTGTTCGGCATCGGGCAGGGCGGACTGTATCCCGAGTTGAGACTGGAGTGCCAACAGCGCTTGGAAGAAATCGGCTTCGACGGTTATGCGGTCGGGGGGCTGTCCGTGGGGGAAAGCTTCGAGGAACGCAGCACGGTGCTGGAAGCCTTGGGCCCCCACCTGCCGGCGGCACAACCGCGTTACCTGATGGGCGTGGGGCGGCCGGTGGATATCGTCGATGCGGTTCGCTTCGGCATGGATCTGTTCGATTGCGTGATTCCGACCCGGCACGCCCGCAACGGGCACCTGTTTACCTGGGACGGGGTTCTGCGTATTCGGAACCGGCAGTACGCCACGGAGACCGGGCCCGTGGAGGAGGGCTGTGCCTGCTATACCTGCGAGAACTACTCGCGTGCCTACCTGCGGCACCTGGACCAAGGCCGGGAGATCCTGTTCTCAAGGTTGGCGACCCTGCACAACCTTCATTTCTACCAGCAGTTGATGCAAGCGATTCGAACTGCGATCGAAGCGGGCAAACTGGAGGCGCTCGCGGATCGTTTGGCGGAAGCCTACCGGGAAGAAGACACGGAAGATTGACCGGGTGCGGGAAGATTCCGGACTTGGTCTCCGGCCTTGATGCCGAGCTTGCGGGTGATTCCGGCGCGGAGTTCCAGCACGTAGAGGATGTTGCGGGGGCCGATGATCGTGGATGGTGACAGCGGGATCGTGTCGTGCACGATTCGGCGGATGATCCCATCCGGATCGACGAACAGCATGTCGAGCGAAAGGGATGTGTTCTTCATCCACATGGTCTGCACGTCCGGGCGGTCGTAGACGAATAGCATGCCGGCGTCATCGGGCAGGTCTTCGCGGAACATGAGTCCCTGCGCTTGTGCTTCCGGCGTCAGCGCCAGTTCTACCGCGAAGTGGTGTGTGCCAGTGGCGCTGTCGATGGCGAGGGGCCAAGTCTCCGGGGGGTCTCCCGCAGGGAGCCAATAAGTCAGGATCGCGCCCGTCGCAGCCGACAACAGCAAGACGGAGATCCATCCGGTGCGGAAACGCTTCATGGGGTGAAAGGGGAGCCGGCGCCCATTGTAGGGGAGACAGGGTGCTTTTCTGTTTAAATGGGCACCCCCTGTGGCATAATGCGTCCGATTCGAACCGGTGCATCTGACCCCATGTTTTTGATCGACGACGCGATGGCGCAGGACGCGGCAGGGCCCATGGGCGGCTGGTCCATGTTCGCCATGATCGCGATCTTCTTCGCGATCATGTATTTCATGATTATTCGTCCGCAAAACAAGCGGGTCAAGGAACACCGTGCCCTGATCGATTCCCTGCAAAAGGGCGACGAAGTGTCCACCAACGGTGGCCTGATGGGGCGGATTACGCACATCGGCTCCAGCACGGTGCGCCTGGAGTTGGCGGAGGGGGTGGAGGTCCGCCTGCGGCGAGACTCGGTCAGCAACGTTCTGCCCAAGGGCTCGCTCGCGAAAAGTGACTGATACGGGTCGCCGGACCGGCGGCCTTTGGACAAATCCATGAAAGCCAACCAATATCCGTGGTGGAAAAACCTTCTGGTGATCGGCATCCCGCTGATCGCGGCGCTTTATGCGGCCCCCAACCTGTATCCTTCCGATCCCTCGGTGCAGGTCTCCTCGTCTCGGGTTGCCGTCGGTGAGGCGGAACGGAAACAGATCGAGCAGATCCTCAAGCTGAAGGGTCTGGCTCACGACCAGGTTGAGCAGGAAGGGGAAGAATCCCTGTTGATTCGCTTTCCTGACCCGGAAGAGCAGTTGAAGGCTGCCGACGCGTTGCGCGACGCCCTGTCGGACCGGTTCTCGGTGGCGCTGCACCTGGCGCCGGCCACGCCGGGTTGGCTCGAGTCGCTGAATGCGCACCCGATGAATCTCGGGCTGGATTTGCGCGGCGGCGTGCATTTTCTCCTGGAAGTCGACCTGGATGCCTCGATCAGCAAGGCATACTCCCGGCATGCCACGGATGTCCGGACCTTGCTGCGCGAGGAGGAAATCCGCTATCGCGGGGTACGGGTGCACGGCGAGGAGGTGCATATCCTGGGACGCGATGCGGAGACCCTCGAACAGATCGAAGAGGTCGTCAAAGACAATTATTTCGGCACCTTCGATGTCACTGCGGGGGAGGTCGAGGGACAGCCGGCGGTCATTATGTGGCTGACCCAGACCGCGCACAGCGACATCCGCCGCAACGCCATCAGCCAGAACCTGATTACCTTGCGCAAACGGGTCAACGAACTGGGCGTGGCGGAGCCGGTCATCCAGCAGCAGGGGCGCACCCGGATCGCGGTGCAGTTGCCGGGCGTGCAGGACACGGCGCGGGCCAAGGAAATCCTGGGCGCGACCGCCACTCTGGAGTTCCGGCTGGTGGACGAGCAGTCGGACCCGTACCTGGCCGCGGAGACGGGCAAGGTTCCACTGGCGGACGAGTTGTACTACGAACGCGACGGCAATCCGGTTCTGCTCAAGCGCCGGGTGATGCTGACAGGAGAACACATCATCGATGCGTCGTCGGGGTTTGACGAGCGCGGCCTGCCCGCGGTGCATATCACGCTGGACAGCGACGGTGCCCGGCAGTTCGCCCAGGTGACCGGCGAGAACGTCAAGCGGCTGATGGGCGTGGTCTTCATCGAACAACGCAGCGACACGGTGGTGACGGGTGGCGAAACGCGCCGGGTCACCCGCGAGACCCGGGAGGTGATCAACGTCGCCCGCATCCAGGAGCAGTTGTCCAAGCGCTTCCAGATCACCGGTCTGGACACGTCGCGCGAAGCGCGCAACCTGGCGTTGCTGCTGCGCGCCGGCGCGCTCGCGACTCCCATGTACATCGTGGAGGAACGGACGGTCGGACCCAGCCTGGGCCAGCAGAACATCGAACTCGGCGCCTTGTCGGTGCTGATCGGCTTCCTGCTGGTGATGGTATTCATGGCGCTGTACTACCGCTTGTTCGGGCTGGTCGCCGACTTGGCGCTGATGGCCAACCTGGTTCTGATCGTGGCGGCGATGTCGATGATTCCGGGAGCGACGCTGACCCTGCCGGGCATTGCCGGCATCGTGCTGACCGTGGGCATGGCGGTGGACGCCAACGTACTCATCTTCGAACGCATCCGGGAAGAACTGGACAACGGCAACTCGCCGCAGGCCAGCATACAGGCCGGCTACAGCAAGGCGCTGTCGACCATCGCCGACGCGAATATCACCACCCTGATCGCCGCAATCGTGCTGTTTGCCTTCGGCACCGGGCCGATCAAGGGATTTGCGGTGACCCTCTCCATCGGCATCGTGGCTTCCATGTTCACCGCGATCATGGGAACCCGGGCGATCATCAACCGGGTCTACGGGACCCGCCGTAGCCCCACCTTGGCGGTCTGACCATGCGATTGCTTCCGCGCAAGCTTGCTCTCGACTTCATGGGTCGCGCCCGGCATGCGATGGTGCTGTCGGGGGGCTTGCTGGCCCTGTCCATTGGCTCGCTGCTGTTCCAGGGCCTGAACCTGGGCGTGGACTTCGAAGGGGGCACCCTGATCGAGGTCGGCTACCCGGCCCCGGTGGAACTCGATGAAATCCGCGGACAACTGGAGGCGGCCGGCTTCGACCGGGCGGTGGTGCAGCATTTCGGGTCGGCGCAGGACGTGCTGGTGCGAATCAAGCCGGACGACCGTCCGCAGAGTGAACTGAGCAACCAGGTACTGGAGACCCTGCGCGGTGGAAGCCAGGAACTTCAACTGAGGCGGGTCGAGTACGTTGGCCCGCAGGTGGGCGAGGAGCTGCGCGACGACGGGGGCCTTGCCATGCTGTACGCGCTGGGGCTGATCCTGATCTACGTGGCGCTTCGCTTCGAATACCGGTTCTCGTTCGGTGCCGTCATTGCACTGATCCACGACGTGATCCTGACCATCGGGTTCTTCTCGCTGACCCGGATCGAATTCGACCTGACGGTGCTGGCGGCGATCCTGGCGGTGATCGGCTATTCCCTGAACGACACCATCGTCGTGTTCGACCGGATTCGGGAGAACTTCCGGGCGTTGCGGCGCCAGTCCAGCACCGAGGTTCTCAACGTCTCGATCAACCAGACTCTGTCGCGCACCCTGATGACCTCGCTGACCACGCTGCTGGTACTGTTTGCACTGTTCTTCTTCGGCGGCGAGGTGATCCACGCGTTCTCCATCGCGCTGATCGTGGGCGTGATCATCGGCACCTATTCGTCGATTTACGTGGCGGGAAGTTCCCTGCTGGTGCTCGGCGTGAGCGGACAGGATCTCGACACGACCCCGTCGGAGGAAGTGGACGACCGCCCGTAGGGCGGAGAAGGACTGTGCTCAGTGCGAGGCAGGGGGCATCAGGGTTAGCCCGAAGCGCTCGAATTGCTGGAAATCTTTCAGGTTCACGGTGGCGATGCGGGTTTGTTCCACGATCGCGGTGGCGGCAATCATGCAGTCCGCGAACATTCTACGGTGGCGCCCCGTCTCATTGAACAAGCGGGCCGAGAGGGTGGCCATTTCTTCGGTGAAATCGATCTGCCGGGTCACGATGCGCCGAGCGGCTTGCAGGCTCTGGTCTGAAAGTGGTTCGCCACACAAGTATTCCGCCCAGGCGACGGTGCTCATGGAGAAGGTTTCCCCAGCGCGTAGCCACTCCTTGATTTTCGCGCCCTCAGGGGAGTTCGGGCGGGTCGCGCAAATCAGGAAATTGGTATCCAGATGAATCACTCGGATAGCCAGCGGAGCCGGTGCAGGGAACTTTCTTGGCGCATTTTCCGAGATTCTTCAAGCCACTTCTCGACATCAATGCCGGATTCGGCCACCTGCCTCTGCAATTCTTCCAGCGCCGCGACCGCGTCTTCGCAATTGCGCAGGGTCTGTCCCGCAACGCGGTCGATGCTGCGCCGCAGGGCCTCGGACTTAGAGGTATTCCAGTGTTCTGCCAGGCGGTCCAGCTTTTGTACGGTCTCGACGTCGAACGAATAGGTCGAGCGGATTGTCATCTTGGCCATGCCAATAGTATGGCATGGTCATACCATCATGTCAAATAAGACGAAATCGCCTAATTTTTCAGGGTTTCGAGCCGCCCCAGCATTTCTTCCAGTACTTTCGGTGATGCCGCGATGATGTTGCCGCTGGCGAGCGGGTCTTCGCCACCATCTAGGTCTTTCACGATTGCGCCTGCCTCCCTCGCAAGCACGATTCCGGCAGCCATGTCCCAGGGCTTGAGGCCGAATTCCCAGAAGCCGTCGAACCGTCCCGCTGCAACGTAGGCGAGATCCAGTGCCGCCGAGCCTGCGCGGCGGATCCCGGCAGTCTCCGGAATCAGGACTCGCAAGGTGGTCAGGTAGTGGACGAGGTCGGCGCCGTCACGGAACGGGAATCCCGTGGCAAGCAGGGCGTCCGCCAGCCCTTGTCCGGCCCGGGCGCGGATGCGCCGCCCGTCGAGGAAGGCTCCGCGGCCGGCCTCCGCGGTGAACAGTTCCTGCTTGAACGGGTCGTACACGACCCCGAGCAGCAGCTTGTCCTGCTGTCGCAGGGCGATCGATACAGCATAGTGGGGAATGCCGAACAGGAAGTTGGTGGTGCCGTCGAGCGGGTCGACCAGCCACTCGAATTCGGCGTCGGAGGACGTGCTGGTCGCTGCTTCTTCCGCCAGGATGGCGTGCTCCGGATGTGCTTTGTGCAGGCGTGAGACGATCTCATTTTCGGCTTCGCGGTCTACGCTGGAGACGAAATCGTGTGAACCCTTGCGCTCCACCGCGACCCGGTCGGTGAAGTTGTGGTGGCGGATGATGATCCGGCCGGCGGCCTCGGCGGCGTCGACGGCGATGTTCAGCAAGGCGCTCATGGCAGGTGTGTAGAGTGGGATGAAGAAGCGTTCAGGGTGGATTTCCGGGCTTCAGGGCAAGCTTTCGAGTGCGGATAGAGGGCGCCTATCATAATGCAAAGGGGCAATCCCGGGCTTTCCTTCTCTAACCCTTAAGGAATACTTGACTAATGCAGTCAGGTATGTCAATATGATTGGCGTTCCGCACCGCCGGAGACGTGATGTCATGAAACTGAATGCGAAAGGACGTTATGCCGTGACTGCCATGCTGGACGTGGCGCTGCACGGCGAGGAAGGGCCGGTGGCGCTCGCGAGCATCGCCGAGCGCCAGGGCATCTCGCGCTCTTACCTCGAGCAGCTGTTCTCCCGCCTGCGGCGGGCCGGGCTGGTCGACAGCGTGCGCGGGCCCGGCGGCGGATATTGCCTGGCGCGGGACGTGCCGGAGATCTCGATCGCCGAGGTGATCGCGGCGGTCGACGAAAGCGTGGACGCGACGCGCTGCGGCGGTCGCGAGAACTGCCAGGACAACCAGCCCTGCCTGACCCACGGCCTGTGGGAGGGGTTGGGCCGCGAGATCGAACGCTACTTGGGGCGCGTCAGCTTGGCGGATGTACTGCGCCAGCAGCGGGTCCGCGAAGTGGCCTTGCGCCAGAACGCGAAATTCGCCGAGCATCACGGGTTCCCCGCGAGGCCGGCCATGGAAGGGCAGGAGGCCGTGCTATGAGCGACATCAATCTTCCCATCTACCTGGACTATTCCGCAACCACGCCGGTGGACCCCCGGGTGGCGGACAAGATGCGCCAGTTCCTGACGCCGGACGGCGAGTTCGGCAACCCCGCCTCGCGCTCGCACAGCTTCGGCTGGCATGCCGAAGAGGCGGTCGACGAGGCGCGCAAGCAGGTCGCGGCCCTGATCGGCGCGGACCCGCGCGAAATCGTCTGGACCAGCGGCGGCACCGAGTCGGACAACCTGGCGATCAAGGGCGCCGCCCATTTCTACCAGAAGAAGGGCAAGCACATCGTCACCGTCAAGACCGAACACAAGGCGGTGCTCGACACCTGCCGGCAACTGGAGCGGGAAGGCTTCGAAGTGACCTACCTGGCGCCGCAGGCGGACGGCCTGCTCGACCTGGCCGAACTGGAGGCCTCGCTGCGCGACGACACCGTGCTGGTGTCGGTGATGCACGTCAACAACGAAATCGGCGTCGTCCAGGATATCGGCGCGATCGGCAAGATGACCCGCGAGCGCGGCATCGTCCTGCACGTCGATGCGGCGCAGGGTGCCGGCAAGATTCCGATCGACGTGCACGAAATGCAGGTCGACCTGATGACTCTGTCCGCACACAAGATCTACGGCCCGAAAGGGATCGGCGCCTTGTACATCTGCCGCAAGCCCCGGGTGCGCCTGGAGGCGCAGATGCATGGCGGCGGCCACGAGCGCGGGTTGCGCTCCGGCACCCTGCCGACACACCAGATCGTCGGCATGGGCGAGGCATTCCGGATTGCCCGCGAGGAAATGGCGGAGGAATCGGCTCGCATCCGTGCACTGCGCGACCGGCTCTGGGACGGCCTGAACAAGATGGAAGAGGTCTACCTCAACGGCGACCTCGAACAGCGGGTGCCGGGCAACCTCAACGTCAGCTTCAACTTCGTGGAAGGCGAATCGCTGATCATGGCGCTCAAGGACGTTGCGGTGTCCAGCGGCTCGGCCTGTACCTCGGCCTCGCTGGAACCCAGCTACGTGCTGCGCGCGCTGGGCCGCAACGACGAATTGGCGCACAGTTCGCTGCGCTTCACCATCGGGCGTTTCACGACCGAGGAAGAAATCGATTACACCATCTCACTCATCGAGCAAGCCGTGCAGCGGCTTCGCGACCTCTCGCCCCTTTGGGAAATGTACCAGGAAGGGGTCGACTTGGACTCGGTGCAGTGGGCGGTTCACTGACAATGCTAAGCAGGAGAAAGCATCATGGCATATGGGAAAAAAGTTCTGGATCACTATGAGAATCCGCGCAACGTCGGTTCGCTGAACAAAGACGACGCGCAGGTGGGCACCGGCATGGTCGGGGCACCGGCCTGCGGGGACGTGATGAAGCTTCAGATCAAGGTCAACGACGAGGGCGTGATCGAGGACGCCAAGTTCAAGACCTACGGTTGCGGCTCGGCGATCGCATCGTCCAGCCTGTTGACCGAGTGGGTGCGCGGCAAGACCCTGGCGGAAGCCGGCGAGATCCGCAACACCGACATCGCCGAAGAGCTGGCGTTGCCGCCGGTGAAGATCCACTGCTCAGTGCTGGCGGAAGACGCCATTCGGGCAGCGATCGAGGACTACGAAGGCAAGCAGGGCCGCGAGGCCGGCGCGCCGGACGAGACAGAACTGGCGGAAGCCGTCTGAATCGGCAACCGCCGATGGCCATCTCGCTGACTGAAGCCGCAGCTGGGCAGGTTCGCGCTCATCTGGAGAAGCGCGGACGCGGGCTCGGCCTGCGCCTGGGGGTGAAGACCACCGGGTGTTCCGGGATGGCTTATGTATTGGAGTTCGCCGATTCCGTGGAGGACGACGACCAGGTGTTCGAGGACAAGGGCGTGAAGGTGGTGATCTCGCCGAAGAGCCTGGCTTACCTGGATGGCGCCGAACTGGATTACGGGCGCGAAGGACTGAACGAGGGGTTCCGCTTCACCAACCCCAACGAGAAAGCACGGTGCGGGTGCGGCGAAAGCTTCAGCATCTGAACGACAGGATCAGGGGGCGGCAGTGCCGCTGGAACTTCCCCAGAATTATTTCGAACTGTTTCAGTTGGCGTGCACGCTCGAGGTGGACGAGCAGCAGCTGACCGAGCGGTACCGCGCCCTGCAGCGGGAATTGCACCCGGACCGTTTCGCGGCGGCCGGCCCGCAGGAGCGGCGTCTCGCGGCTCAGGCCGCGGCCCACGTCAACCAGGCGTATCGCACCCTGAGCGACCGGCACGAGTGTGCCGCTTATCTCCTCCACTTGCAGGACGTCACGATAGACGACGAGAAAGACACGTCGACCGACACCGAATTCCTGATGCAGCAGATGGAGTTGCGCGAGGGAATGGAGGCGCTTGACGAGATGCCGGCGGTCGAAGCCTTTGGCGCCCGTCTTGAACAGGAGGCCGGGGCGCTGTGGGAGGATTTCGGGGCGTGCTACGCCGGGGAGCACTGGGCGGACGCGCGGGAAGCCTTGCTGAAACTCCGCTTCTACCGCCGCCTGCAGCAACAGCTGCAGGCGCGCAGGGAACAGTTTGCCGCGGGATAGCAAGATGGCCCTACTGCAGATTTCGGAACCGGGACAGGGCGGCCCCAGGCGGCGCGCCTGCGGCATCGACCTGGGTACGACGCATTCGCTCGTCGCGGTGATGCGGGACGGGCAGGCGGTCACGTTGCCGGATGCCGAGGGGCGCCACCGTCTCCCTTCGGTGGTGCACTACGAAGCCGGGTCAGAGGCGGTCGGCTGGTCGGCCGTGCAGGCTGCCGCGGACGATCCGGACAACACGTTCTTTTCGATCAAGCGCTCGATGGGCCGCGGCGCGGCGGATCTTGATGACGCACACGACCTGGTCGAGGATTCGGCGGCGGGTGTCCCGCGTTTTCAAACGGTGGCCGGGCCGAAGACCGCCGTGGAGATCTCGGCCGACATTTTGAGCGCCCTGCGGGCCCGGGCCGAAGAGGAACTGGGCGGCGAGTTGGACGGGGCCGTGATCACGGTGCCCGCTTATTTCGATGAAGCGCAGCGGCAGGCGACCAAGGATGCGGCCCGCTTGGCCGGGCTGCCGGTTCTGCGGCTGATCAACGAGCCGACCGCGGCCTCGATCGCCTATGGGCTGGACCAGCAGGACGACCGCGGACTGATTGCGGTGTTCGACCTGGGCGGAGGAACGTTCGACATTTCGATCCTGCGCCTGAGCCGGGGCGTGTTCGAGGTGCTGGCGACGGGCGGTGATACCGAATTGGGCGGGGACGATCTGGACCGGATCCTGTTGGCCTGGGCGCAGAAGGAGTGCGGCGTGGAAGAAGCGGACCGGGCTTGGACGCAAAGGATTCTCCAGGTCGTGCGCCAGGCTCGGGAGGCCTTGTCGGAACAGGAGTCGGTTCGGGTTGATTGTGGTGACGGACGAGTCTTGACCCTGACCCGAGACGAACTGGAGCAATGGTCGGCGCCTCTGCTTGAGCGAATGCTGCAGTGCTGCCGCCGTGCCTTGTCGGATGCTGGAGTCGAAGCGGGCGAGGTGCAGGAGGTGGTCATGGTCGGGGGCGTGACGCGGATGCCGTACCTGCGTCGCGAGGTATCGAAGTTTTTCTCCCGCGAGGTCCATACCGGGATCGACCCGGATCGGGTGGTGGCGCTGGGCGCCGCGGTTCAGGCCGACGTGCTGGTGGGCAACGCGCAGGATCAGGATTTGTTGCTGCTGGACGTGATTCCCCTGTCGCTCGGGATCGAGATCATGGGCGGACTGGTCGAACGGATCATCGACCGCAACACCACCATCCCGGCTCATCATGCCCAGGAATTCACCACGTTCAAGGATGGGCAGATCGCGCTTGCGGTGCACGTGGTGCAGGGCGAACGGGAATTGGTGTCGGATTGCCGCTCGCTGGCGCGCTTCGAACTGCGCGGCATTCCGCCGATGACTGCGGGGGCTGCGCGCATCCGGGTCGAGTTCCAGGTCGATGCGGACGGGTTGCTGACCGTAGAGGCGATGGAGACTGTCAGTGGAGTGCGCGCCGGGGTATCGGTCAAGCCCTCCTACGGGCTGGAAGAATCGGAGATCGAACAGATGCTCCGGGAGTCGGTCGAGCATGCCGAGGAAGACGTGGCGAGCCGTGCGTTGAACGAACAACAGGTCGAGGCCGACCGGGTGGTGCAGGCTTTGCGGGACGCGTTGGCTGCGGACGGAGATATACTGTCGAACGATGCGGAGCGCGCCGGGATCGAAGCGGCGGCGCAGACCCTGATACAGTTGCGGGACGGGACGGATGCCGATGCGATCCGAGCCGGAATCAAGGCGCTGGAGGAGGTTTGCGAGCCATTCGTGGAACGGCGCATGAACCGCAGCATCCGGCAAGCCATGCAGGGGCACAGGGTCGAGGAATTCCAGGAGCAGGACTGATGCCGACGATACGTTTCCTGCCGCATGAGGAGATCTGCCCGACCGAGCAGGTGGTCGAGGTCGAGCCCGGGGTGAGCATCTGCGATGCGGCCTTGTCCAGAGGTATCGAGATCGAGCACGCCTGCGAAAAGTCCTGTGCGTGCACGACCTGCCACGTCTACGTCCGGGAAGGGAGTGACTCGCTGAACGAGGCGAGCGAAGATGAGGAAGACCTGTTGGACCGGGCGTGGGGCCTGGATCCGGATTCGCGGCTGAGCTGTCAGGCGATCGTGGGCGACGAGGACCTGGTGGTCGAACTTCCGCGCTACACTATCAACCAGGTTTCCGAGCACCACTAGGAGGGGAGATGGGGCTTCGCTGGACGGATTCGCTGGACATCGCGATCGAACTTGAGGATGCGCATCCGGATGTCGATCCGCAGTACGTGCGATTTACCGACCTGTACGAATGGATCTTGGCATTGGAAGACTTCGAGGACGACCCGGAACATTGTGGGGAACGCATCCTGGAGGCAATCCAGATGGCCTGGATCGACGAACACGACTGAATGGCGCGGCTTCAGGTGTTTGGCAAAGGGGTTCCGGACTCGATCCGACCCGATTCCCTATGATAAAATTCGCGCGCCCACGGTGCGCCGCGGGCTGATTATTAGATTCTGAACCGGCACGACATCGATGCGCATCATTTTGCTGGGCGGGCCCGGCGCTGGCAAGGGAACCCAGTCCAGTTACATCTGCGAACGCTACGGGATTCCGCAAATTTCGACGGGAGATATGCTGCGCAAGGCGGTCGCGGACGGCACGCCGCTGGGCAAGGAAGCGGAGCAGATCATGAGCCAGGGCGCCTTGGTGCCGGACGAGCTGATCCTGGGGCTGGTCGAGCAGCGGATTGCCGAGCCGGATTGCAATGACGGCTTTCTGCTGGACGGGTTTCCCCGGACTTTGGCGCAGGCGGAAGCGTTGCGCGACTACGAGATCGACATCGACCACGTGGTGGAGATCCGGGTGAGCGACGAAGAGATTGTTCGCCGCATGAGTGGACGGCGGGTTCATCCGGCTTCCGGGCGCGTCTATCATATTGAAAACAATCCGCCCCAGCAGGAAGGGTTGGACGACGATACCGGAGAACCGCTAATCCAGCGCGACGACGACCGGGAAGAAGTCGTTCGGCAACGCCTGGAGGTTTATCATGATCAGACCGAACCGCTCATCGACTACTATTCCAGCTGGGCGGAATCCGGTGGTGAAGGGGCGCCGCGCTATCACGTGATCGACGGAATCGGAACCATCGAGGACATCCGGGACCAGGCGTTTTCTTCCCTGGATTGAAGCACTAGGTTACGGTTTGGAACGACAGAATTAAGGAGTATCGAACGCCATGGCAACACCGACTTTCTTCATGGGCCTTCTCGGGGCACTGGTCGCGATAACGCTGGTGCTGTTCATCATCGCGCAGAACATCGTGGAGCCGGACCTGAAGCTGGACGACCCCGAGGTGGCCGAAGCGATTCAGAAGCGGATCGAGCCGATCGGCCGGCTCAATACCGGCGATGCTCCGATTGCGGTCGCGTCCCTGCCGCTCATCTCGGATGCCCAAGCCGCACCCGATTTCGAGTCGGGGGAAGCTGTCTACAATGCCGTCTGCCAGGCCTGCCATACCACGGGCGTTCTGAATTCGCCGAAACTGGGCGACCCGGCAGGCTGGGGGGATCGTTTGTCGAAAGGGAAGGAAACCCTGTACCTGAGCGTGATCAACGGCCTCAACCTGATGCCGCCCAAGGGCGGGCGTCCGGACCTGTCGGACGAACAGCTCCAGATGGCCGTCGACTATATGCTGGAAAGCCTCAACTGACCGGATCTTCGGAATCCTGGTCGCTCTCCAGCGCATCCAGACGTTTCTGTAGTTCGCCTAGACGCTCGCGGGTCTTGGCGAGCAGTTTGGACTGCACGTCGAACTCCTCCCGGGTGACCACGTCCAGGCGTTGCAGCAGGCTTTCGATGCAGGCCCGAACGGTCTTGTGGATTTCTTCGCGGGTCGAGTGCAGGGATTCCGGAATCAGCGCGTCGAGGCGCCGAGCCAGATCATCCAGTTGCTTAGGGTCGAGACGAATCATGAATTTCATTATACGAGTCTGCCGAGGGCCGGACGGCGTCGATCCGGTACGCCCATGCCCTGTCTAGAATGAACATGTCGCGGCAGGGATAAATCGAAATGACTTCCGGGAAGACGACCGTCAAAACCCGCCAGGTGGAGCGGGTCGTCGTCGGCGTGGAAGAACTTGGGCGGCGTTTGGACAACTTCCTGCTGGCGCGGGTGGAGGTGCCGCGCCAAGTCGTCTACCAGTGGATCCGTACCGGCCAGGTCCGGGTCAATCGCGGCCGGGCGAAGCCGTCTTACCGCCTCAAGGCGGATGACGAAGTGCGGATTCCTCCGCACAGCCCGGAGGGGCAAGGCCGGCCCGATTCGCCGGTTCCGGATATTCCGGTGCCGGTGTTGTACGAAGATGCAGATTTGCTGGTTGTCGACAAGCCGGCCGGACTGGCCGTGCATGGCGGCAGCCGGATCCGTTTCGGGTTGATCGATGTGTTGCGGCAGGGCCGGGGTGAAGACGGATTCCTGGAATTGGTGCACCGGCTGGACCGAGGCAGCAGCGGGTGCCTTGTCCTGGCCCGCAACCGTGGTGCACTGTTGAACGTGCAGTCGCAGCTCCGGAAAAGGACGGTGCGGAAAATCTACTGGGCACTAGTGGCCGGGCAGTGGCCGGAACAGCTCCGGGAAATCCGCCAGCCTCTCCGCATCAACCGCCGCCATGCCAAGCACCGAAAGGCGGTCGTCGACGAGAAGGGCATGGAGACGCACAGCCGGTTCCGGCCGCTTGAGCAGTTCGTGCGAAGCTGCCTGGTAGAGGCTCGTATCGAGACCGGGCGGACCCACCAGATCCGGGTGCATGCCAGCGAAGCCGGGTGCCCGGTCGTCGGAGACGACCGCTACGGCAACAGGCAGGTCAATGGCTGGGCGCGGGAACAGGGATTCAGGCGACTGTTCCTGCATGCGCGATCGCTGGGTTTTGCCCATCCGACACACGGGACTACGGTGACGGTGCGGGCGCCCCTGGATCCGGCCTGCAAAAAACTGCTGGCTTCCTTGCGTGATGAAACCGGGGCGCCTTCTCTATAATGAGGGGGCACCACGGACCGGGCTGGCGTAGCTCAGTTGGCAGAGCAGCTGTCTTGTAAACAGCAGGTCGGGGGTTCGAATCCTCTCGCCAGCTCCATGTGGTTTTTTTGCACCTAAACCCCGGTTTTGCGCGGCATTTTTTGCCCGGTAAGTAACTCAAATTATGATATAATCCATACTTTAGCCTAATTTTGGGAGGGGTACCCAAGCGGTCAACGGGGGCAGACTGTAAATCTGCTGGCTCAGCCTTCGTAGGTTCGAATCCTACCCCCTCCACCAGGGGGCTGCAGACCAGCGGAAACAGCGGGTTGGGCGGGTGTAGTTCAACGGTAGAACCTCAGCCTTCCAAGCTGATAGTGGCGGTTCGATTCCGCTCACCCGCTCCACTGCCGCCGGCGGCGGAGGGACGCGGCCCATATAGCTCAGTCGGTAGAGCACTTCCTTGGTAAGGAAGAGGTCACCGGTTCAAATCCGGTTATGGGCTCCAGATTGAGACGACAACCTAACCAGGAGACAGAACGATGGCGAAGGAGAAATTCGAGCGCACGAAGCCGCACGTGAACGTGGGGACGATCGGGCACGTGGACCATGGCAAGACGACGCTGACGGCGGCGCTGACGAAGGTGATGGCGGAGACGCACGGCGGCGAGGTGCGGGACTATTCGCAGATCGACAACGCGCCGGAGGAGCGCGAGCGCGGGATCACGATCGCGACCGCGCACGTGGAGTACGAGTCGCAGAACCGTCACTACGCGCACGTGGACTGCCCGGGCCACGCGGACTACGTGAAGAACATGATCACCGGGGCGGCGCAGATGGACGGCGCGATCCTGGTGGTGAGCGCGGCGGACGGCCCGATGCCGCAGACGCGGGAGCACATCCTGCTGGCGCGCCAGGTCGGGGTGCCGCACATTTTGGTGTACCTGAACAAGGCGGACCAGGTGGACGACGCGGAGTTGCTGGAGCTGGTGGAGATGGAGGTTCGCGAGGAGCTGAGCAAGTACGAGTTCCCGGGGGACGACACGCCGATCATCGTGGGTTCGGCGCTGAAGGCGCTGGAGGGCGACGCGGGCGAGCACGGGATCGAGTCGATCGTGAAGCTGATCGACGCGATGGACGAATACATTCCGG
>CAZRSJ010000029.1:0-21963 GCA_964602805.1 uncultured Chromatiales bacterium
CGTCAGGAAAACTTCGGACTTGCAGGGAGGGGACGAACCATATATGTAGGATAGCAAGGAACGAAAAGTGCAGCCGGCGCCAGGGCGTGGAACTTGGCGATCGTCCCGATGGCGGGTCCGACAGGCGAGGCTGCGGTTTCACGATTTTGCTGGAGGGCGAGATCGGTTGCGGGGGCGACTGGGCAAACCTGTCGGCTGTCTCGTCCTTCACGCTCGCCGCAGGGGGCGGCGGGCATTCTTTATTTCTCTTCCGGCTCCCGTCCGGTTTCGGTCACTTCCGCCGAGATCGAACCGTCGGAAACCCGCAATTCGAAGGCATCGCCGACACGGGCCTGGCTGGTCTTGCGAATCAATTCAGGCCCGGACGGGGCCTTCAGGGTCGCGATCGCATAGCCGCGCTCAAGGGTACGCAGCGGGCTGACCGCCTCAAGGGTTCCGTTTGCTTGCTCCAGCCTGGCGCGAAAGGCTCGGTGCAGGCTCCGGGTTGCTGCATTGATCCGCCACCGGTATTGCTGGATTGCCTGTTCCAGCCTGGCCAGCCGCGGTGTCGGTGAGCAGGCAAGCAGGCGGCGGTGGGCCAGAGCCAACTGATGCTGCCGTCGTTCCATGCGTTGCCGGAGCACCTGGACCAGGCGCTCGGATGTCTCGTCCAGCCGCTGCTGATGCCCCCTGATCCGGGCGGCCGGGTGGGCCAGTTCGAGCCGGTGGCTCTGGGTGTCCAGATCCCGGTGGACCTGTTTCAGGCGAAGGCCGAGGAAACTATGGAGTCGCCCCAGGAATCTCAGGCCTTGCTGTTTGAGTGCGGTTGCATCCGGGCTTGCCTGCTCCGCTGCCGCAGTCGGGGTGGCTGCCCGGACGTCGGCAGCGAAATCGGCCAGGGAGGTGTCGGTCTCGTGACCGATTCCGGCAATCAGAGGAATCGGGCAGGCGGCGACCGCCCGCACGACCGCCTCGTCGTTGAAAGCCAGGAGGTCTTCGAAGCTGCCGCCTCCCCGCGCCAGGATCAGGACGTCGCACCGGCCATCCCGGGAAGCGAGGGAAAGGGCCTCGACCAGCGAGGCCGGAGCCTCTTCGCCCTGGACCCTCGACGGGTAGACGCACAGCCGGGCGATTGGCCAGCGTCGACGCAGAGTCCGCGCCACGTCCCGCAATGCTGCGCCATCGGCCGAGGTGATGACACCGATCATCAAGGGATAGGGGGGCAGGGCCTGCTTTTGCTGCGGGTCGAACAGCCCTTCGTCTCTGAGCTTGGCCTTCAATTCCTCCAGACGCCGCAACAATTCCCCCCGGCCTTCCGGTTCCATGTCCTCGATGACCAGTTGGTAACTGCCCCGCTGCACGTACAGGTCGACCCGAGCCCGAACCCGGACGGCGTCTCCGTCCTGGGGCACGAACGAAACTCGCTGATTCCGGTTGCGGAACATGGCACAACGGATTTCCGAGTCCGGATCCTTCAGGGTGAAGTACCAGTGGCCGGAGGCGTATTGCTTCAGGCCGCTGATCTCCCCGCGCACGATGACCTCCGAAAAGTTTTCCAGCAGGAGCGTTCGGACCTGCTGATTAATTTCGGCGACGGTATAGACGAGAGAGGCGGACATGGGTTGGGAATGCGTGTCAAAGAGATTGTAGGCCATATGCTAAAATCAAAATTCGACCAAGTAATGCGGGGTGGAGCAGCCTGGTAGCTCGTCGGGCTCATAACCCGAAGGTCGCAGGTTCAAATCCTGCCCCCGCAACCAAGTTTTATGAATAGGGAGCCTCTTCGGCTCCCTTTTGTTTATGTCGAGCCTCCAATAGTGTTTCAGCCTTTCGCACGCATTGCGGGAGGCAATCTCTCCTCCTGCCGATTGCTGGCAGTGTGCGGGTTACAATCAATCCAATATATTGTTCCCCGAGTCGAGGAAGGTCGCCCATGAACTTTTCACTGTTTCAACTCGAAGGCGAATCGGTGCTTGTCGCGGGGAAGCTTGCAGGGTGAAATCGTTACTTAGGCGCCTTGCCAGCAGATTTTATGCCGAGGTTCCGCCCTCGGCATTGCTTCCGGCGATGTCGGCCGGAATTGGCTCGGGCCTCTCTTTGTTGGGCGCCCAAGTAGCCTTCGGAATTTTCATCTTCTCTGGAGCGCTGGCCCCGTATTCTTCTCAGGGCGTCGGCCTAATACTGTTCGGAAACTTTGCCGCGTGCTTGCTCGTCGCCCTTATAGGGGGATACCGGGGCGCCATCGCGGGCCTGACTCCCGTGCTTGTGTTCGTGATGGCGACCATTGCGGGCACGGTGGAAACGGAAGGCGAAAAGCTCTTCGCAACCACGGCGGGCGCGCTGATTATCAGTGCCGTCGCGCTGGGAGTGTGCTGTCTCCTGATTGGACGGTTCCGGCTCGCCAACCTACTGCGTTTCATTCCGTATCCGGTGGCGGGGGGATTCGTGGCCGGGATCGGGGGGGCGGTCTGCTTGGCGGCCATGTCCATGATGAATGCGAACCTGGATTGGCGGATGCCGTCGACGCTTCTGGAGCCGACTGCACTGTGGACATGGCTTCCAGGTTTTGCTTACGGAGCGGCCTTGTACGGTGCCATGAAGTATTGGAAAAACCCCTTGATTCTGCCGGCGAGTATTGTGCTCGGGATCGGTGCCTACCATCTTGCCCTTTCCAGCCTCGGTCTTTCTGGCGAAGAGGCTAGGGCGGCGGGGTTGCTGCTCACGAGTACGGTTCAAGGAAACCTGTGGCCAGTTTTATTGCCGGCCGATTTCCTGCACGTGGACTGGTCCGCGATGGCCGGGCAAATACCAAACATGCTGACACTGGTCGTGATCGCTCTGATCGGCGTCATCATGAGTATCGCTGGGCTTGAGGTTGCCGTGGACGAGGATCTGGCTTGGGACCGCGAGTTCCGGGCGATGGGCACGGCCAGCATTGTTGCCGGACTCGGCGGGGGAACGGTGGCCACCTTGATTGTTCCCGCATCGTTCCGCAGCAAGCTTTTCCGAGCCACCACCCGGTTGACCGGGGTGATTTCGGCCGGCGTCATCGGGGCTGCACTTTTGCTTGGAGACGGCATGCTGGAACTGGTGCCAACCGCGTTTGTGGGTGGCATGTTGGTCTTTGCTGGCCTCGGGATGTTGGACGAGGGGCTGGTGAGAACCCGGAAACGCCTGCCCGGATCGGAATATGCCATCATCGTCTTGATCTTTGTCGCCATCATCTTCTTCGGGCTGCTCGAAGGCGTGGGTGTCGGCGCAGTGGCTACGCTCGCGTTCTTCGCCGTGCGTCTAAGCCGCGTGGATCCGATTGCATCGCGTTTCACCGCGCGTGAGCGCCGGAGCAACAAGGCCCGCTCCGTCCCCGATCGCGCCATCCTCCTGGCGGAAGGCGAGCGGGTGCAGGCGTACCAGCTTCAGGGATACATCTTCTTCGGCAGCGTGGGTGTCTTGGCGGACCGTCTTAAGAAGTCCTTGGACGGCCCGTCAAGGGCTTCCTGCCTGATGATCGACTTCACCCGAGTCTCCGGATTCGACTTTTCGGCGGTAAGCGTCGTGGCTCGGTCTGTGCGGCGAGCACACGCGGCGGGAGTGCATGTGGTCTTGAGCGGCCTATCCGAGAAACTGCGGTTCAGTTTGGAGCGGAACGTTGCTCCTGCGGTGTTTGCGGAGTTGTGGCTGGAGTCGGACGCTGATCTCGGCTTGGAACGCTGCGAAGAACTCATCATCGCGGCATGGAGGGTGGATGCGGTCACAATGGAGCAGAGGCGAACCTCGTTGCTGGAACGCGCCTCCGATGACCTGGAGAGCTATCTGGAGCGGCAAGTTCGCTTCGAGGACCTCATCGAAGCGCTTCGGCCGTGGCTGACTGCTCGGGACTATGCTGCTGAGGAGATTCTCGCGGGACCGGACGTCTCGCGCGAAGGTCTGCAATTGCTGTTATCGGGCCACGCTTCCGTCCACGATTCCGCGGGCATGCGAATCCGCCAGTGCAGTCCCGGTGACGTGATCTGGCCTACCGATCCGATGGCGGACACCCAGACGACAGTGGTTGCAGACGAACCGTGCCGCACGATGCTGCTCACCTCCAGTGCCCGGCGCTGGCTGGAGGAGAACGAACAGGGGTTGATCATCGATCTGTACCGATACATGCTTGTGGAACACCCCGGAACGGGGCCGGATGAGGGCTAGTTGCGGGCGTATATCGCTTCCGCATAACGCTTTAATCCTTCAGCCACATCGGTGAAGCCGCGGCGCATGTAGCCCCCGTTCAGCAGCAAGACGACCGGAGCCATCAAGCCGGTCAGTTGGTCCGTGTTGTGATAGGTGCAGCGGGTGTCATCCACCGGCTCCAGGATCTGCCGCCGCATCGCAACCAGGAACCAGCGGGTTCCGAACGTCTTGGTCCAGGCAATCAGCCGGGGCTTCTCGAATGCGCACACGGTTTCGGTGATCTTCATCATCGTCGGGCCCATCCTGACCCGCAGGTGCGCGGGGGACCCGATCTTGAAATCCGTTTGCGCCTGCGGCGTGAACGGGTTCCACTCCCCGTATTTCTCGACTTCGGTCAAGACATTCCAGACAAAGTCAATTGGCGCGTCAATCTGGATGGGGTCGGTACGGACTTCAAATTTGCTCATGCTCGCCTCCGTCGGGTTTCTTGAGTGTTTCAACCCATGCCTCCGATCGCTCCCACAACTGCTTCGACACGGCCTCGTCCTTGCTTTCGTCGGTTGATTCCGAGATCTTGCAACGTACATAATACTGCCCGCCTTGCAGGGGAGACTGGCTGGCGCACATCACGGTGGTTTGCGCGCCATGCGTTCGGTGCAGCATGACCAGGGGTGCCACCGCGGAACCAATCCGGCGCCAGACGTCTCCGAGCTTTCCTTCCGGCATCTCCACTCGCGTCATGTTGGTGTCGACGGAACCCGGATGCACGGCCATCGAGTGCAGGTTGTAGTCTTTCGCGAACCGTCTCTCGATCTCGCGCGAAAAGTGAACCATCGCCAGTTTCGATCGACCGTACGCACTCAATGAGTGATAGGTTTTCTCGTCGTTGAACAGATCCTCGTTCCTGCCCTGGTCGTGCAGGTGGGAAGACACGTTGACGACCCGCGCATCCCCGCTTTCCAGCCCGCTTTGCTTCAGGAGCGGCAGCAGCAGGCTCGTCAGGTGGAAGGCTCCGAGATAGTTGGTGCGCCAGTGGATCTCGAAGCCGTCCCCGGTCAGGGGCATCTTTTTCCATGGATTGAGGACGTCCTTCAAAATGCCCGCGTTGTTGACCAGAACGTGCAGTTTTCCATCATGGCTTTCCCGGTACCATGTTGCAAAATCGCTGACGCTGTCGCTGTCGCACAGGTCCAACGGACGGACCGCGATATTGTTCTCGTCGACGCCGCTGTTGCGCAGGTCGTCCTTCAGGGACTCTTCCGCTTGCGCGACATGCCGCCGACTGGTGGCGACGACCGATGCGCCCCAACTCGCAAGAGTTCTGGCAGTTTCATAGCCGAGGGAATGGGGGCTCGCGCCGGTCACAATGACGTTCCGACCGGACATGTCGACTTTTTTCGCCATCGGTTTCGGAGTGAGAAGGCCCCACACGTGCCTGGCGGTTTTGGAGAGTGCGCGTGGCATGTTTCGACAGGAGGGTCAGAGGGATTCTCTAGATTTTGCCACTAAATCTTCGCTGGCTTCCCACAACCGGGATCCATTTTCCGGATTCGATGCGGCTGGCGAGACGGATTTCCTTTGCATCAGGTGCAGGTACATTCCCGTGGCTTCGCCCGCCGCTTCCGCGCAGCACAGGTAGATGGCGGGCCCGATGGCTTTTTCCGGAGGCTGGAAGAGCAGTCTCAACGCCGGGTTGATGATCGGTTTCAGCGGCAGGGGCGCATCTCTGGCGATATTCGTGGCGACCCCTCCGGGGCACATCGCGTGCACTGCGACCTCCATATCGTCGCCGGGGTTGAGGCGCCGGGACAGCTCGGTGGCGAACGTGCACAGGATCAGTTTGCTCAGGCCATAGTGTTTCAGACCCTCCTTCATGCCGTAATCGGCGAATGCACCGAAGCGCTCGAAGTCGATGGTATGGGAAGACCGGTGCGACTCGGAGGAGACGAAGACGATGCGCGGGGTCTCGCCGGCCTGGCTGGAAGGGCGGAGCACCCCGTCTTTCAGCCAGCGGTCGATCATCACCCGGTTGGACAGGAAATGAACCGCGAACATCACTTCGTATCCCTGCGGGGTCTTCAGCGCCCTGCGCGGCATCAACCCGGCATTCATCAGTGCGATGTCGATGCGAATCCCACGCTGGCTCAGGCGGTCGCAGAAACGGTGCACGGATTCGAGGTCGGCGAGATCCGTCTCCATTATCTCCACGGTTTCGGAGCTGGACAGCCGCTTGATTTCATCGCAGGTGTCGACATGTCCGGGCCGGCAGGCCAGGATCATGTCCCCGCCTCGCCTTGCGAGTTCGATTGCAGCGGCTCGGCCCAGGCCGCTGTTGGCTCCGGTCACCAAACAGGTTTTGCCATCGATCCGGACATCGTCCGGTACCGGGTCAACTCCCGACGCCTTGGGTTTCCTGAGATCTCGAATGGCACTGATGATGGCATTGACGAAAGTGCCGTCGCCGATCTGCCGAGCTTCCTGTTGCATGCGGGTCCCCGGGTCTACTCGAATGGAATCTCGTGTTTTGCCCGGTACGAGGAGAAATTCTCCTCGATCGTTTGCTCGTCCAGCCCAAAGTCGTCTAGCCGGTAGGCATGTTTGCCGAAGCGGTTCTTCGGGTTTCTGCTCATATATTTTTCAGCGATCTGCATCGCTTCGTCGTCAAAGTCGATCCCTGCCTTTCGATGAACTTGCCGAAGCTGGCCAAGGGGGTCTTTTATTAAATCGTAGTACGACACGTCAACAAGCCGGTCGGGATCCGCTCCGGCCCGGACCCTCATGGTCAGTTCGACCATCCGGCGCGTTTTCCGGGTCCAGTGCCGGGCGATTTCCTTCGGGTCCACGCGGTCGCTGAAGATGGCGCGGTTGTGAGCCACCATGCTGCAGAAGGAAGGCAATGTCTTTCGCGGGTCCCGGTGGGTCTGCACGACCGTCGCATCCGGGAAGACCCTGAGGAACACATCGAGATACTCCATGTGGTGCGGCGTCTTCAGCACCCAGTTTTTGCCGGGGCACTGCCAGTACAGGATCTTCAGGACCTTGCGGAAATATTCGTAGGTCTGCGTATGATCCTGGTCTTCCAGCCAGCCGGAATAGGACGGGACGTGCATGATGGCTTCCGGGGCTTGGCTCATGAAGTTCAGGTCGAGCAGCATGATGTCTTCTTCCGGCTCGCTGGGGTCAATCGGATGGATGGCCGCGAACTGCGGCGACAAATAGGAAATCGTATGTTTCGCGAGGGTCGCGCGCAACTTGCGGGCGGTCGTTTGCTGCCTTTTCGCATTGCCTGCCGGCACCGGCTCCAGCGCTTCTACACCGGAGACGCCCCGGATATCCGGATGGGAATGAAGCAGGCGATGCAGTAGCGTGGTTCCGCTTCTCTGCAGCCCGGCGATTAGGACGATGGTGCCAAGGTCGATGTCCTCGATTTCCGGGTGCTCCTTGAGCAGCGCTTCGATCCGAAGGCGCTGGACCAGCGCGCCGGTGAGCCGGGATTTCTGTATCAGCCGGCCTGTCGGGGTCAGGCCGGCCTCTTCATTGATCGACTTCACGAGAACTTCCAGGGCTTGGAGGTGTCCGCCACCGCCGAAATCCGACAGCCCGGTCTTCCGTCTTGCGACGTTGAGAAGTTTCTCGATATTCAGGGAGCCCGACCTTCCGATGGAGTTGAAGACCCGGATCGGGAGGGGGCGGTAGGGATGCTCGTAGTCCGTGGATGTCGTGAAGTCCGTTTTGGCCATGGCCGTGCCTCGCACGCGGTCAATCCCGCAGGCTGCTCAACTTGACCAGCCGGGTCTGGGGCTGCGGAGATTCCTTGGCCCGTACCCATCGGAAGCACATGGTGCCGGAGGTGTGCCCGGCGGTTTCGATCCAGTTGGGGTGTCCGGGGTCCTTGTGCGCCACGATCAGCCGCACGGAACGGTCGTTTTCGTAATGAGCGAGGTGTTTGTTGATGTGAATCCGGTAATGACGGTAGTCCAAGGACTCCATCCAGTAATTGTTCAATTGGAAGTTCCAGTACTCGCATTCCGGCGGCGTGACTTCTATCACGAGAGCCTCGTCCTGTGCAATGGTCCAATGGCTGTGGTAGTAGGTGATATTGGGGTCGCCTCCGGCGGCCAGCGACACCTCCGGGTCGAACTGCGGCAGTTCATTGTTGTGTTTCTGGAAATCGCGCGCCCACTTGGCGAACAGCAAAGGCACGCCAGCAGTCAATGCCCCGACTTTCTTTAACCCTTCGTCCAGCTTCAGGGGGGTGAGAAGAGATGGGCGGAGCTCATGCTCGGGACAGTTGATTCGCTCGATGCTTAATTCCGCCGGAGTCTCCGCATCCCGGTCGAGAAAAGTCTGGCGTACCACCAGGGTGCCGGTCTCGGGGGTCATCGGGAGCCAGTTTCCGTCCTGTGGCTTGCTGCTGAGGATCAGTTCGAAGCATCCGTCTTCGTCCATTTCGATCTGGTCGGACTCGATGTACCCGGTGGGGGGCAGGCCGCCACCCTCGCCGTAGTGGCCGGACTGGGTGCCGAAACTCAGGCAGGCGATGCTGTTGCGCCGCCCGGTGATCTTGTATTCGTAACGGCCGTCCAGCGTGGCCGTTTGGTAGAAATTGTCGGGATTGTCCGCTCCGATCTTGGTGGTTTCGTTGACGACCCGATGCAATACGGGGGCTTTCGCATCGGCGTGCTCGATGAATGCCATCAGGCCGGCCCGCGCGACCCGGCTGAGGTAGCGATAGCCTTCCGCTTGGTTGAATGAGTCCCGAGGCGCGCCTGGGAATTGCAGTGCGGCTCCTGCCGCCTTCAGGGTATCGCAGAATTCGCTCCAGGACTGGCCGCTGGCGACCCGCTGCGCCGCCATATCGTCTTCTGTCTTGCCGCGCAGCCTCCAGACAAAGAGGGAAATCCGCCGAAACAGGGCAAGCAGGCCAATCGCGAACTTGCGCATGATGCTCTTCCGGCTTCAATAACCTAAAACACCGTAATTGCCATCGATGATCAAGCGAGCGGACATATACAGTCCCAGAATCGGGAACACGATCCAAGCGGCATTGGGCGAGAAGACGTAGATGTACACCTCCCGCTTGCTGATGCGGTGCTGCCGGCCGGTAATGAGAAAGCTGACCCAGTAGAGCGAGGAGACATACGTCCATTGCCAGAACAGGGCGAGCCCGAGGATGCCCGTGTAGACGGCGGGCATGAATCCGGTTGCCAATGCCGCGTACAGAATCAAGGTTGGAATCGGCGTGAAGAAGCCGTTGCCGGTATCGGCGTTGAAGCCGAACGTGCCCCGGTCCGTGTAGGCGTCATCGTACAAGGAATAGGCGGACCAGACATCCGCCCAGAACGTCGGGGACAGCATGTTCCGCCAGGTGACCCGGGAGGTCAGGAACTCGACGCCGACTGCCCGGCCGGTCTCCTTTTGCCGGTCGCGCCAATACTCGCTGCGGCTTTTGATCTGATCCCGGCGGAGAAACAGGCACATCTCCCAACCGGCGATCAGCAGGTTGGTCGAGAGGAACAAGGCCATCAGGAGAAAGACCCAGTTCAGGCTCCCGTACTCGTAATAGTGAACACCGGTGCCGAGCAGCGTGAAAGCTACGACCACCAGCACCGCGAACAATATGACCGGCATTTCTAGATCAACCTCGCGTGAAACTGCCCGAAGACACCATCAGCAATTGTAAAGCAGGGTCAACACTGGATTTTGGAATGAAGAAGGGCTTGCATGCTGGCATCACGATTTTCGAAGGAGATGATGTTGCCGTTTTGACACGCTTGACAGTGACTTTCCTCTTCCTTGTCATACAATACAAGGTTAAACCTGCTCTGGGAGGCTCAGTCATGAAGTTAGGTAAAAGCATTTCACTGTCCACGACTTTCGGCTTGTCCTTGTTGCTTGCCGGAACTTGGCCGTCGGTCGTTCTGGCCGAAGAGGAAGAGGTCGAGGAACTGGTCATCATCGGAACCCGTGCCCAACCCCGCTCGGTCATGGATTCCTCGGTTCCCATCGACGTGATCGACAACGAGAGCCTCATCGACCAGGGCTCCAACGACATGAATTTCATGTTGCGTACTCTTGTGCCATCGTTTCATGTGAACATGCAGCCGGGTCGCGATGCGGCGGCAGTGCAGAACCCAATCAATCTGAGGGGTCTAGCCCCGGATCATACGCTGGTGCTGGTAAACGGAAAGCGCCGCCACCGCGGTGCGACCATCACGTGGATTTCGGATGGGCGCTCGAATGGTGCCCAGGGTCCGGACATTTCCGTCATCCCCGGCATTGCCCTGAAGCAGGTGGAAGTGCTACGCGACGGGGCGGCGGCCCAGTATGGCTCGGATGCGATCGCCGGCGTGATGAACTTTGTGCTCAAGGATGATGCGGAGGGCGGAACCTTGGAAGCCCGCTATGGCTGGTACGAAGAGGATGGCACTGAAAACAAGACCCGGGTGTCCGGGAACGTGGGCTTGCCCCTGACCGAACACGGCTTTGCCAATTTCAGTTTTGAATACAGCTCAGACTCCGGGACCGACCGCAGCGTCTTGCGCAGTGACGTGGCGCGCATGATGGCGGCAGGCAATACGCACATTGCCGATCCTGCGCATGTCTGGGGAAGCCCGGACATTGACGACAACATCAAGACTTTTGTCAACCTGGGAATAGACTTGGACGCGGATCGGAGGGTTTATGCGTTTGGGAACTATGCGAGCCGGGAGGTTGAGACTGGTTTCTTTTATCGTGAGCCCGAGGATGAGAGCGGAGTGTTCGCGCAGGCGGTGAAAAGAGACCTGAATAACGATGGCGATACCGATGATGAGGGGGAGGCTTTCAACATTCCCCTGCTTTACGACCGGGTGACGCCTGGGAACAACTACAGCGAGGATGGGACGACAGGTGCATGCGACCAGTACAACGTGGCGTTGGGGGCAGACGGTTTGCCGCCGGGTTTGGCCGGGTTGCTGGCAGACGATGATTGCTTTTCCTACCACGAGTGGTTCCCGGGCGGGTTCCAGCCCCGGTTCGGCGGCGATGTCACGGATTACTCTTTCGTCGTCGGCATGAAAGGGACACTTGATAATGGCCTGTCCTATGACATTAGCGGCAGCTTCGGCGAGAACGAGGCCGATTATTTCCTCCATAATTCGGTGAACCCTTCTTGGGGTCCTGACAGTCCTACCTCGTTTGATGTGGGTAAGTACACGCAGACGGAGATAAATATCAATTTGGATTTCAACTATATGGCCGATGTGGGGCTAGCTTCGGACCTGAGTATTGCAGGTGGTCTCGAATGGCGCGAAGAGGAATTCGAAATTACTCTGGGTGATCGCGCATCTTGGGCTGAGGGAGCATATGCCGGTAATGGTGGCAGGCAGGGTTCCAATGGTTTCGGTGGTTTCAACGAGACGGCGGCCGGCAAGTGGGACCGTGAGAACATCGCGGCGTATCTGGATCTCGAGGTGGACGTGCAGCCGAACTGGACAGTTGGCGGAGCGGTTCGCTGGGAAGACTTCGATGATTTCGGGACCGAAACCACGGCTAAGGTGTCTACCCGAATTCAGGCCACGGAGGTATTGGCCCTGCGCGGTTCCTTCGGCACCGGTTTTCGAGCGCCGACGCCTGGGCAGCAGAATGCCCACAACATCAGCACGATCTTCGATCCAGCAAGTCAAGAGCAGGTCAATTCCGGGACCGTCCCCTCGAATAGCGATCTGGCCCAAAAATTCGGAGGCAAGGCGCTTGAACCGGAAGAGTCCGACAACTTCACGCTGGGCGCCATCTTTGAACTGGATGCCCTTAACATCACCGTGGACTATTTCCGGATTGATGTGGAGGATCGGATCTTCCTTTCCAGTCAGATCGCGATTAAAGATGAGACAGGTGGACCGCTAGACGCGAATCAAAATCCAACCAGTGACGGTCTAGTCGACGGATACGACGATATAAAAATTGCTGACGTGCCGGGCTTTGACTCGATCCGGTTCTTCGAGAACGACTTCGACACCAAGGTCGACGGTTTCGATGTCGTCCTGACGTATTCACTGGCGAGCGATATGGGGGATACGGATTTCCTGCTGTCGTATAACCGTACCGAGACTGAGGTTACCAAGTCCAGCAACCTGAGCGGGTTTGACAAGAAGTGGATCGAAGAGGGTGCACCGGAGACTCGCTACAGTGCAACCATAAACCACACAACCGCTGATTGGCGCATGATGTTGCGCTACCATCATTTTGGGGATTGGTATTCCCGTTATGATTCCAACGATGGCGCGGATGATGTATTTGGCACTGCGGATGATACGGTGACCTACTACGATGGCTACGGCTTAACGGATGTAAGCATCACCCGTCAGATCAAAGATTTCAGTCTGACATTTGGTGCTGACAACATTTTTGACCAGACACCGGACCGTTCCGTCGCAAGAGCCGGTCGCGGTAACAAGTATCCCCGCTTCGCCCCGGGCGGGATCGACGGACGCTTCGTTTATGCGCGCGTCATGATGGAGTTCTAGAAGGCGTACTTGGACAAATCCTTTTCCGCAAGTACCCGATAGCGGGAGCCGGAAGGCAATAGTTCTGAAGCGAGCAGGGCAAGGTGGCCGGCTGCCCAGGGAATGTTCTGGTCTGGCTTCTCCGGCAATCTCTTGCGAGGGTCGGCCTTGCGAGCCAAGGTCACATGCGGACGGTAGGTTCCCTTTCCGACGCGCAGGCCGATTTTCTTGACCTGCCGACGCAGCGTTTGATGCAGGGCTTCGAGTTCCGGGGGTGGCCCGGAAGGGCCCAGCCATAGGACACGGGTATTGTTCTGCCGAAATCCCCCGAGCGTGTCGAGCACTAGGTCGAATGGTTCCCCTTCGATGCCCGCGGCAATGCCGCGGGCGGCATCGATCTTGTTGGCTTCGACCTTGCCGAGGAACAACAGGGTCAGATGCAGGTTCTCCTCGGACACGGGGCGCCCGCCTGCTTGGCTCAAATCTTTTTGCAACTGACGCAACTGTTTGCGCACGGCCTCGTCGGGCAGCAATGCAAAAAACAGTCGCTGCGGTGAGTCCGGCAAGTCGCGGTCAGTGTGCCTTGTGGAATTTGCCGTACGAGGCGGCAGCGCTTTCGATCCGTTGCGGCCAGAAGGTTTTCTCGGGTTCCTTGGCGCACAGTTCGGCGCACTTCTGGGTCGCTTCGCCGTAGGTCATTTCGCCGTCCAGTTTTCCGGTCTCGAATTGATACTTGGCTCTCCAGGCGATGATGTAGCCTTCTTCATCGGCCGGTCGGACTAGGGTTTCTTCGCTCATGGTTCAGGGTGTAGTTAGGTGTAGTTAAATAATATAACTGATACGGAGACCAACACCCTAAATGGACAGGTTAACCCGCGCTTCCGCCGGAGCGGATCCGCTTGAATTGTTTTCCTGCTGGCTCAAGGATGCCGAGCAGGGGGGCTTGGTGTTGCCGAATGCGGTGAATCTGGCGACGGTTGATGCCGAAGGCCGGCCCCGGGCGCGGATGGTGCTGTTCAAGGGGCTGGAGAGTGGGGGCTTCGTTTTCTACACCAATTACCACAGCGCCAAGGCCCGGGAACTGGAGAGTCGCCCGGATGCCGCGCTGACTTTCTGGTGGGAGCCGCCCGGGCGGCAGGTCCGGGTGGAGGGCACGGTTCGCCGCCTGGATGCGGAGACCAGCGATGCCTATTTCCGAACCCGCCCCCGCGACAGCCAGATCGGGGCGTATGCCTCCAGGCAGAGCGAGGAAGTGACGGACCACCACCAGTTGGAAGATCAATACCGGGAAATCGAGAAGCGGTTCGAGGGCCGGGAGATCCCGCGACCCGAGTTTTGGGGCGGTTACGTGCTGGTGCCGGAGCGGATCGAATTCTGGCAGAACGCCTCCGGGCGAATGCATGACCGCATCCGGTACCAGCGGACAATCGAGGGAGGCTGGCGACAAGACCGCCTGTCTCCCTGAGTGTAATTTCCCCTATGGGCATCGCCACTCTTTACGAGCAGCTAGGGCACTGGTATGCAAGCCGGGCCGGGCAAGAATCCCTGGCCTTGATTCACGAGCACTTGACGCATCTTCAGGAGAATCTTTCCGGACAACATGCGTTGTTCTGCGGGCCGGACGTCCTGTTCAACGAAGTCTCAGCGGCACGAGGCAGTTTCGATCATCGGTTCTTCATGCATCCCGGGACCGGACAAGGCCAGATCCGGGGTCGACCGGATGCCCTGCCGTTGGCGGCGAACTGCCTGGATCTTCTCGCCTTGGCCCATCCCTTGGAGTTGAGCGATCAGCCACATGGAGTCTTGCGTGAAGCAGACCGGGTATTGGTCGGGAACGGACACCTGCTGCTGGTCGGATTCAATCCGTGGAGCTGGTACGGACTGTACCGACTGCTTGCGGTCGGGCGCTTTCCATGGGACCGGCATTTCTACGGATTCCGGCGGATCCGGGACTGGCTTTCGGTGCTGAATTTCGAAATTCAGGACTGCCGTTACGCGGCATTCCGGCCCCCGGTTCAGAGCCGGTTTCTGCAGCAGCGCACCAGTGGCTTGGAGATACAAGCACGCTGGCGGCTGGATCATCTGGGTGGCGTATACTGCGTACTGGCGCGCAAGTTGCGCGTTCCGGTCACTCCAGCGCGCGAACGCTGGTACCGTTCACCGGTTCTCATCTCCGAAAGGCTTGCTGGAGTGGAGCCGACTTCCAGAGGGATGAGTCCATGAAGCAGGTCCGAGCCTATACCGATGGGGCCTGTCGTGGCAACCCCGGTCCGGGCGGCTGGGGGGTGGTGCTGGAGTCGCGCGGGCATACGCGCGAGCTATTGGGCGCACAAGAGCAGACCACCAACAATCGAATGGAACTTCAAGCGGCGATCGAGGCCCTGAACAGCTTGAAAGAACCTTGTGAAGTCGAACTCGTGACCGATTCCACCTACCTGAAGAACGGCATGCAGTCATGGCTGGTCGACTGGAAGCGCAAGGGCTGGAAAACCTCTGCGGGTAAACCGGTCAAGAACCAGGATCTTTGGCAGCAGCTGGATGCGCTGATCGCAACCCACCGGGTGCATTGGCGCTGGGTGCGGGGCCACAGCGGCGTGGAAGGAAACGAACGCGCTGACGTCCTGGCGAATGAAGCGATTGACCGGATGTCGGGAGCATGAGCGACCCGATCCCCCGCCAGGTCGCGCTCGACCTAGAAACCACGGGCCTGACGGTGGGCAACCGGATCATCGAGATCGGCTGCGTGGAGATCATGGACCGGAACCTGACCGGGCGGCAGTACCAGTCTTACGTCAATCCGGAATGCGAGATCGAAGAGGGCGCGCAGCGGGTGCACGGAATTACCGTCGAGCAACTGGTCGGTGAACCCAAGTTCCCGGAGATTCTCGACGAGGTGCTGGAGTTCGTGGAGGACGCGGAAGTCCTGATACACAATGCCGGGTTCGACTTGGGGTTTCTCAACCATGAGTTGGAATTGGCGGGGCGTGCCGACAAGTTCGAGGACTGTTGCCTGAAGGTCACGGACACCCTGATGCTGGCGCGGGAAAAATCATCGGGGGGCAGCAGCCTGGATCAGTTGTGCGACTTCTACCAGGTTGACCGCAGGCAGAGGGAATGGCACGGGGCCCTTCTGGATGCCCAGCTGCTGGCTCAGGTCTACCTCAGGATGACGGGGGGGCAGATGGGACTCTCGCTGGAAGTCCAGACCCGCCGCCGTAGAACCAATGTCGAAAAAACTTCCATCCCCGTCCTGCGGCCCGGCTCCGAGGAGCAGCGTTTGCACGAGGAGTTTCTCGACGTTATCCAGACCAAATCCGGGGAAGGCCGGGCTTGCGTTTGGCAGGAATTGGATCGTCTCTCGAAGGAGGGCGGGTAAGAGGCAAAGCTCGATTCCGCCTGATTTTTTCCAGGGCGGGGGCACTGGACATCAAGCGTCCGTGCAGCTTCGGGAGTTGGCACCGGCAACCCAAATCTGCTAATCTAGGCGCAAACGACAAGGCCTCTGGACGGAATCCGTTCACGGGGGCGATTAATCCAAACTGGAGGATGTTTTTGTGGACAAACTGATTACCGGAATCATCATCGCGGCCGTGGTGGTCTTCTTCTACTGGCTGTATCAGACGGGCGGCGATGAGGCGCCTGCGGTGTCCGAAACGGCTACGGAGGAAATGGCGGCTGAACCCACGGAAGGATCTTGGGTGGCGGTCGTCGGGGTCGGCGAGGAAGCGCATGTCGCGGGCCACTACAACAGCTATACGGAGTGCTATCAGGCTGTTGCGGGCAAGGTCGACGTAAGCGTGACTCCGTATTCCTGTACCAATCAATAATCCGCTGAAACCGGACGGGAAACCTCCGCCGGCGTCGATTCCCGGCGCTTCAGGGTTTTCCGCCTTGCCGGGTGGACCGGCGCAAAAGGCGTTCGCGGTCGCGTTCCCAATCGCGGGTCTTCTCGGTTTGTCGCCGGTCGTGCTTGTGCTTGCCGCGCGCCAGCGCCAATTGCAGTTTTGCCCGGCCCTGCTTCCAATACAGTGACAGGGGGATCAGGGTGTAGCCCCGCCGGTCCACGGCACCCTGAAGATGGGCAATTTCTTTTTCGTGCAACAGCAGTTTTCTCGGCCGGGCCGGGTCGGTCGGCAGATGAGAAACGTTGGGCAGGGGGTTGATGTGGCTGCCCAGGAGCCAGCCTTCTCCCTTGCGGATGGAGATGTAACCTTCGTTGATTTGGGCGCGCCCTTCGCGCAGGCTCTTGACTTCCCAGCCGGTCAGGGCCAGGCCGGCTTCGAAGGTTTCCTCAATGGCGTAATCGTGCCGGGCCCGACGGTTCCGGGCGATGGTGGGGTCGGGGGCTTTGGCTTGGGTCTTCCGGCTCATGGCGTCTCGTGAGAAAAAATCGTCTCCGTACAGTTTCCGAGGCCCGCGCCCGAACATTCAATTATAGGCATGGGGCATGCCGGCCTTTTCGTGAGGCTGCCCCGACTTTGAGAGGAAAAGCATCGTGAGCTTGTTTTCACTGCCGGAACTGGTGGCTTTGCTGGTCCTGCTTTTCCTGCTGTCGGCGTTTTTCTCCGGTTCCGAAACTGCGCTGATGGCGTTGAACCGTTACCGGCTCCGCCACTTGGCAGAGCAGGGCAAATACAGTGCCCGTTGCGCGCAGGCGTTGCTGGACAAGCCGGACAAACTGATCGGGTTGATCCTTCTCGGCAACAACCTCGTCAACATCCTGATTACCCAGTTGGCCACGTACCTCGGCTACATCTACTTTCAGGAGATCGGGGTGGCCGTGGCCACAGGCCTATTGACCGTGGCCATTCTGGTTTTTGCGGAAGTAGCACCGAAGACCTTGGCGGCGCTGCACGCCGAGCGCGTCGCCTACCCGGCCGCCGTCGTGTACCGGCCGCTTCTGGTAATTGCCTATCCGCTGGTGTGGCTAATCAACCAGTTCGCCAACGGCCTGCTTCGGGTCTTGGGAATGCCGAGGGAGGAAGCACGCAATGCGCTGACTCGGGAAGAACTCCGCAGCGCCGTGCATGAATCCCGCAGCTTGATTTCCCAGGAACATCGAAAGATGTTGCTGAGCATCCTGGATCTGGAGAAGATCACGGTGGAGGACGTGATGGTGCCGCGCAATGAAATCGTCGGGATCGATCTCAGTGACGACTGGAGCGAGGTGTTGGATCAATTGCAAAACCCGACCTATACGCGGGTGCTGGTGTACGAGGGTGGACTCGACAAGGTCTGCGGCATGCTGCACTGGCGAAAACTGTTGCCGCACATCCTGAACGAGGACCTGTTGCCGGAACATATCCGGGAAACCATGCGGGAGCCGTATTTCATTCCCGAAGGGACCAATCTCAACCGGCAGTTGTACAATTTCCAGAAACACCGGCGCCGGGTCGGCCTGGTGATCGACGAGTACGGTGACATCCAGGGCCTGGTTACCCTGGAGCACATATTGGAAGAGATCGTGGGAGCGTTCACCGTGGATTCCGGAGCACTGGACCCGGGGGTCTATGAAACCCTGCCCGATGGCAGCGTCGTGGTGGATGCGGGCATTCATGTCCGCGAGCTCAATGATCTCCTCAGCAGCCACTTTCACATGGACGGACCGAGGACGCTCAACGGCTTGATCCTGGAACACTTGGAAGACATTCCGGCCCCGGGGACCAGCATGCTGATTGACCGCTATCCGGTGGAGGTGGTCAAGACGGATGAAACCTCGGTGCGCACGGTCCGGATCTATATGCGGCTCGAATCGGCTCTGGACGATCAGGAGAACGACAATGCGTGAACCGGAACTGAGCAACCAAGGCCTGAGTCCCACGCATGAAGTCACGGCTCGGGACCAGTATGGCGATGCGCGGACGGTCCGCATTGCCGGGGAGCGCCCACTGACGTTGAAAGTGGATGAACGCGAGGTGGTGACGCTGATGACACTGGGCATGCACCCGGAGGAGTTGGCGCTCGGCTACCTCCGCAACCAGCGGTTGGTGGAACAGTTGGAGGACATTGCGGCCGTACGGGTCGATTGGGAGCGCGAGACGGTTTCGGTTGATATGCGCCCGGGGTGCGGCATCACGGACTGGGAAGAGAAGTTGTCCCAGCGCACGGTCACCACGGGCTGCGGCCAAGGGACCGTATTCAGTTGCACGCTGGACAAGCTTTACGACCAGCGCCTACCGAAGGTGACGGTTCGCCAATCTCTGGTCTACCGCCTGCTGGCCAATATCGCGAGTTCCAACCAGATTTACAAGGAGTCTGGCGCCGTGCACGGGTGTGCATTGTGCGCGGGGGAAGACATCCTGATGTTCGTGGAGGATGTCGGGCGCCACAACGCAGCGGATACCATCGCAGGGCGTATGTGGTTGCAGGGCATGGACGGGGCGGACAAGGTTTTCTACACGACCGGGCGATTGACCTCCGAGATCGTCATGAAATGCGCAGGCATGGGAATCCCGGTGTTGCTGTCGCGTTCCGGCGTCACGCAGATGGGCGTGGAACTTGCCGCAGATCTAGGGGTGGTGATGATCGCGCGGGCCAAGGGGCGTGCGTTCTTGGCATACAACCTGGCCGAATGCGTGGAGTATGACGCACCGCCGAAGCGGCCGCCCGAGGCCGGGCCGAAAAGCGGCAGTTGACGGGTGGGAACGGTCCGGCCGCTTGCGCGCCGGGCTGTCTTCTCCCCAGGATTACCAGTTGAAGCTGCTGCGCAGCATGATGCCGTGGTCGGAGCCGCCATACGCCGGCTGGTCATGCACGACTTCCAGGCTCATCCGCACCGATTCCCCGATGTTGAACTGCCCGCCCAAGCTCAGCCGCCGCGAGCCCTCGCCGAGCGACACGTCGGCGTACGGCGTTAGCACCCCCTGGCGCCCGCCCCACAGGGCGATCATGCCATACGCGACCCGCGTGTTCATGCGCAGCGGTGACCGGTTGTCTTGCGACCCCCAGCCGATGGAACTGGCTTCCCACATCTGCTGGACGCCGCTGGCCGTTTGGCCCCACTGGGGCTGCACGCTGAGCGCAAGCCCGACGCCGTCCGCGCCAGGGTCGATGCGCACCATCCCGCTGAAGCCCCATTCATTGTGGTCGCCGTTGTGGCCGAGCAGGGCCCGTGCCCGGCCTTCGAAGGTCACCCCGCTCGCCGGGTGGGCATAGTGCAGCCCGGCACCGGTCTCGAAACCCTCGGCGTCCTCGTCGTCCCCGCCGTCATGCCGCAGGCCGACCTCCAGAGACGAGTTCAGCGTGCCTCCGGACTCGAGGATCTGCTCGTGGACGGCCTCCAGCATCAGCCGCGAACGGTTGGCGTCTACCGTCCGGCTCCTCCGGGTTCCCTCGCCGTCGATGTCGGCCCGCGTGTACGCGGCCTCGGCCTTGACCCGCACGGTGGTCGTGCCGCCTTGGATCATCTGGTCGCTGGTCAGCAGCAATCCGCTCACCCCCGCCGCCACCATCTGCTGCTCCAGGTCGCTCTCCCGCGTGTCTGCCGCTTCGTCGTTGATCTCGATGTCGCCCCAGCCGTAGCCGGCCGCGGCCCACACGTTCAGGCTGTCTGATGCCTGCCACCCCACGTAGGGGTTGACGCTGGTCAGCGTGGCCGTATACTCGCCCGATATCCCGTTGACATCGTCGTAGTCGACTTCCGCTTCCGCCCACGATACCGAGAAGCCGACCAGCATGTCCGGGCCCACTTGGGAATCCAGCCCGAAGTTGAGGCTGATCACGTCGCCGTCGTAGTGCATGACCTGCCGGTCGCCGCCGGAGATGTCGCGGTAGTCGCCACTGGCCCAGATCGTCGAGTTCCGGAACAGGCCGCCGATGCCGCCACCCGCTGCGTTGAGCGGGAGGGTGAAGGACGACCCGGCGAGAAGCTGGCCGAAGTCGAAGGTGCCGTTCTCCAGCGACTGCCCGTGCGCGGCCAGGGCGTCGGAGAGGCTGGAGGCGCCGCCGAAGTTGAGCGCTGCGTCCTGCGGGGCGTCGTCGGCGATCGCCCGTTCGATGCGGCTCGACACCGCACCGACCGTGCTGGCGGTCATCGCCCGCATGACCTGCGGCTGGATGGTCTCAATGGCCTGGTTTTGGCGTCCCGCGACCACGCTGGGCGAGTCCGGGTAAAAGCCCGAGCCGATGATATAGCGTTCAACGTCCCCGTTTCTCCTCGTGACTTCGAACTCGCGGGCATATCCCACCTTGGGGATGTCGGCGCTGTCGGTCGCGTCGGTGGGATCGTCGAAGTGGTACTGCACGAAGCCGCCTTCCGGGCTGCTTTTCGCCGCGTCGAGCACCTGCGTCAGAATGAATTCTCCGGTGACGGCGTCCCGTTGCGTTGGAATCAAAGGCCGAACCTCGTATCTGTCGGGATTCACTCCGTGAAACAGGATGAGGTTGCTGGAAAGATCCAGGACATACAGGTACACGGAACCGTGCCTCCAGGGCCCGTCCGGGTCCCGAAAGGCGACCTTGGCTTTCGAGAGGCCGTCTCGACCCTCGGCCCTTCCGAACTCTTTAAATTGCTCGATCGCGTTCGCGACGAAGGCCTTCAAGGTTCTGCGGCCCACCACCTGCTCGGCGGTAATGGTCGGATCGCCGTAATCGATTTGTTCTGAAGCCAGGTGAGATGCGTTGAGGTCGAATCCGGAGATCAGTATGAGCGGGGTCCCTGCCGCACTTATGTAGGCGGCGGCATGGCCGGAGATGCCCGGGCCCGCAATGAAAGGGTAGAGGTCTCCGGTTCTTGCCCCAATCTGGCCAAGACAGCATTCGGGTTGGTTAAACTCGTTTGAGGGACTCCCAGCCCTATAAGAATTTGTGCAAGAATCCCGGGCTTCAGGAGCCTGCCTGACAGCGCCATGTTCTTCGCGTGAAGGAACACCCGGCCGTTTGGTGCCAGTTGCACCAGGTATGTGGAACCGGAACGCCAACCTCCCCCTTCTTGCCTGACCAGGCATCCGAAGTGGAGCCCTGCCCCCCGACCTGCTGCCACCGCCTCCTTGAAAGCGGTTCTCGCGGACAGCACAAATTGTCGAAGGTTGGAGCTAGTTACATTTTCCGCCCTCGGGTTCGGGTCGCTAATAGAAGCTGCCCCGCCGGGAGGGGGCGGGCAAGCTTCCTGCGCCAAGGCCGGGGCGATACCAAAATAGGTGCCCGCCAGAATGAGAAGGCAAAATGCGGCTGGGCGGACTTTACGAGCCCCGGTTTTCATCCTGAGGTTTCCTCCCTAAGGAAATCAACGGGCGATGAAAGTCTAGCACACAAAACTGCGCGCCGGGCTATGTGCGCGGGTTCAGGACATGTGAGAACAGGCCCTGCTTGACGATTGCCGCGTAAT
>CAZRSJ010000030.1:0-21177 GCA_964602805.1 uncultured Chromatiales bacterium
CAGGTGACCTGCGCGCCGCTATCGGAACGCCAGCTATCGACCCGATGGAGAATCCTTCAGTGCGAGTTTGGACCTGCGGCCCAGTCTGAACCGGTTCGCAGTGGCAAATTCGCGCAGTCCGACTCCGGCAGCAAAATCCCCGACAACCGGGCCATGCTTGAACAGGTGCCCCGAACATCCCCCCACAATCAGGACATTACCGTGATGGGGATGATGATCGATAATGAAATGCGTATCGGGCGTCATCGCAATCTGGCAGGCTTTCTGATCGACAGCCCTTTCCCCGGCCAGTTTCGGCAAACGGGACCGGAGGTACTGTCGCGTTCGGGTGAATGTGGCCGCATCGACAATACGTTCGTCGTCATCAAGATCAATGATGGTTTCGGTCCAGGCGATGGCGGCCTTGACTCCGGCGCTTTCGATGGAAGGCACTCCATAAGCCGAATGACCGTGATCAATCCAGCACGGCATGTTCTCCGCGTCGAAGGATGTGTCCGCACTCGGGGTTGATGTGTAGATGATGTTTTGTCGCACCACCTCCAGAATCGGTGCCACTGTTCTCGGATACATGCTGCCGAGCCAGGGCCCGGCGCAGACCACAATCAAATCGGCGTCCAACGGTCTGTTGTCGATCAGCAGCCGTTCATCGTCGTCGGTGCGAACATGATGGCGGTGCAGGGTTCCACCCTGCCTGAGAAACTTTCCTGTCAATTCGATAATCGCCCGGTGAGCCATCAATGCACCCGCCTCGGGTTCATACAGACCAAAGGCCACATCGTCAAACCGAAACTGCGGGAAGCGGGCTCGCAACGCATCGACATCGAACCTGAAATGGGGCACTCCCAGTTCATGAAATGTTGCGAAGGTCGTATCTTCCCAGTCCGAATGATGCCGGCTCGCAATCACCAGCGCACCACACTCCACATACAGTACACACTGCAGTTCGGCCTGCAGTTCCAGCCACCGGAGCCGGGATTGTCGGGCCCACATCGTGTACATCCGATCAGATCCATGGGTGCTGCGGAAAAGACGGCTGTAGTCGGAGGACGAGGCTCTCGGATGTCCGGGCTCCCAACGGTCGACAAGGGCGACCCGATATCCCCTGTGCTGCAGGCTCAAGGCACTCATCACGCCTGCTATTCCGGCACCGACAACTACGATTTCACTGTTGATCATCATTCGGAGTTGACTCGATGAGTATTCGGAATATCGGAACCATCCCGGACAGCATTACTGCCAATGCCTGGGAAGACGGTGATAAATCTTGATGATCGGATAAAAAATTTCGAATACTGCATGGATTCCGGTTGTTTCCATGGGTTTGACAGGACGGCTTGCAATTCAAGTTATGTATACTGCATACTGTATTCAATGTATACTGTATTCAGTGTTTCGGTCAACTAGTCGGTATTAGCATGGGGCGGCATGAAATGAATGATAAGACAGGCAGTATCCTGGAAACCTTGCCGGAAGGCACACATACCGTTGCAATGGGGGGCGGAGACCTCAACGGGATCATGCGCGGAAAGAGAATTCCCGCCAGCAACTGGCCAGATGTATGCCGAAACGGAAACGCCCTTTCCATGGCGCTTCTGGCACTGGACATGACCAGCGATGTCTGGAATACGCCCTACGTGAGTTTCGACAATGGCTATCCCGACATGCACATGTTTCCGCTCACCCAACCGGTGGCCGCACCCTGGGAACCCGGACTGGCAATCTGTCTGGGCTTTTTCAAGGGGATGGATCACAAGCCGGTTCCGATCGACCCCCGCAATGCCCTGACGGCTCAGGTGGCACGCGCTGAATCCATGGGATATTCCGCAAGCGTGGGGGCCGAACTCGAGTTCTACCTTCTCGACCCGACAACCCTGAAACCGAAAGATCGCGGTATCCAGGTATACAGCCTGACCCGGGCTGCCGAACTTGAGCATGTAATCGGCCCGATCCGGCGCCAACTCAACGAAGCAGGAATCCCCATTGAGCAATCCAATCCGGAATATGCTGCCGGCCAGGTCGAGATCAACATGCGTTATGACGAGGCCCTGCTGGTGGCCGACCGCGTCGTGATGTTCCGTGAGATCGTTCACGACATAGCACGCATCCATGGTTATCGCGCGACATTCATGTCCAAGCCCTTCGCGGGCGAAGCCGGCAGTGGCTTCCATACCCATCATTCCCTGTGGAAGAACGGCACCAACTGTTTCTCCGATGGCAACGGAGAATTGTCGGACCTCGGGAAATCCTACCTCGCCGGTTTGCAAAAACGCATGGCGGAATCGGCCATAGCCAGCGCCACTACGCCCAACGCATACCGACGCCGAGAACCTTATTCGTTTTGTCCGATCAATACGGCTTGGGGTCGGGACAATCGTACAGCTGCACTCAGGGTGATCGAGGGAAGCAACAATGCGGTACGAATCGAAAAGCGTGACGGGTCGGCAGACTGCAATCCCTATTATCTGTTGGCCACTGAAATCGCAGCCGGACTCGATGGTATTGAACAGGACCAACAGCCATCGCCGATGTGTGATGGCAATGCATACGAATCAGAAAACGCAGAACCCATACCGCGGGATATCTCCACCGCCATACAACTGGCAAGCAAATCCGACTGGATCAGGGATGTTCTGGGGTCGGATCGGCTGACCATTTTACTGCAACAGGCTAAGCGTGAAGCAGACTTTATCGCGGCACAGGTGACGCCGGTCGAGATCGAACGATATCTGGAGAATTTCTGAATGCGGATTGCCCACGTGACCGGAACTGTCACCGCCACAGTCAAGGATCCCGGACTGGCAGGTCGGAAACTGCTTGTCGTCGACATTCAGGATGGCTACGGCAATCCGATCGACCCGTCCGTGGTGGCGATCGACACGATTGGTGCCGGAGTAGGTGACCGGGTGCTGCTGGTGCAGGGCTCGGCAGCCAGAATTCCCGCAGGGGTATCGAACAACGCGGTGGACGCAACCATCATCGCATTCATCGATGCCATCGTCATGGTCCCCGCGCAATGACATCGCATCGCCCTGATTTTCATTATCTACATCGAAGGAGGCCCGAATGGCTAAAATTCCAGAAGCCGGTCAAATCGCACTCGGCATGATTGAAACACGCGGCATCGTCGCCTCGATTGAGGCGGCCGATGCCATGGTCAAGGCCGCCAATGTCAGCCTTGTCGGACAGCCCCGGGCTGGCGGCGGCCTGGTATCGATTCTGATCCGGGGGGAAGTGGGGGCCGTCAAGGCCGCGACCGACGCCGGGGCCAGTGCGGCCAACAAGGTCGGTGAAGTGGTGTCCGTGCACATCATACCCCGCCCCCATGACGAGGTCGAGCAGTTGCTGAGCGCCCTGGGGTCCTGAAAGCTGCCTCCGAGTAACATTTCACATTGTGATGCAATGATGTGCAGGGTTCACGGTCGCTCCCGCCCGGAGGGTGAAAAAATTCGCAGGCCAGGAGGTGGCCTGTGGAGGCTCTCGGATGGTTTCTGATTTCACCCGCTTCGCCCAGGCTGTGCAACAGGACACCCGGACAGATGACAGGGCAACTTCGGACACCCCCGTAAAGTCGATCACCGTACTCGGAGGTGGGCCCGACGGAAGACTGCTGGCGGCCCTGTTTCTGGCTGAAGGGTTCGCCGTGACGCTGTTCAGTGCCTATGGCGCAGAAATGGAAATGCTTCGCTCCACAGGTGGAATCACCTTGCACGGCGACGGTCCAGTCGGCACCTACCCGGTCGGTCGCATCAACTCCCCGTCCATACAGGTGACGGCAGAGCTGGATGTCGCGGTGGCATCGGCGCAACTGATCTGTCTGACCGGTCCGGTCCACAAGCAACGCACCTATGCAATGGTGCTGGCCGATCATCTGCGGGACGGACAGGTTCTAGTCATTGCACCAGCAAGAACCTTCGGAGCGCTGGAAACGGATTGGCTGCTGCATGTCGGTGGCTGCATGGTCAACTATACGATCATCGAACTGCAGCAGTTGCCGTTCTGGGTCGAGGCCAGCGCCAATACACTGCAGCTGTCGGCCTGCAAACAGGTCACTGCTGCGGTGCTCCCGTCAGGGCGCCAGGACTGCATGCAGGCCCTGGGGGCCGTCTGTCCGCAAATGATTTCGGCACCATCGGCAATTCACGGGGGTTTTTCCGACGCAGGCGGGGCAGTGGAATGCGTTTCCCTGTTGCTGGGTGGCTCCGCGATTCATCGCTCGAAGGACAGGCTGCCCGAAGGCGCTGTACCGCTTGCAGAGCGGCGCACCCTGCGCTCATTGATCGAGAACCAATACAGCTTGCTGCTGTTGAAGGCACTCCTTGGGGAGCGCCGTGAGACGGCACGACGATATGGTGTGCGAAATCTCCCCGATGACAGCGAATGGATTGAACTGTATTCGGGTGCGCTCGCCGACCCTGGCGCTCGCAGGGTCCCTGATCTGCAGCAGGCTGTCGACACGGTGCACTGCGCAGTAATCGGCTCGTTGGCACCGCTTCGCTCCGCCGCGGATCTGGCTGGCGTGGACACACCGGTCACCGATTCAGTCATTGCCACGGCAGGCGCCAGCCTGGACAGACGATTGGATGTCGCAGGCAGACAACTCCATGCAATGGGCGTCGACGCCCGAAGCCCCGAGCACACCCGACGACATCTGGAATCGATTTCACGCGGGGAAAGATGATGGACACAGACCTGCTTTCCATTGCAAATGCTCGCCGATGCGCCGAGGGCGCATGGGATGCCTGCCTGCAGTTCCGCCAGTACGATCCATCGGATATCGACAACATCGTGGAGCAGATGTCCCGGGCCATCGAACCCGAAGCCCGCCGCCTCGCAGAGTTGGCGGTAGAGGAAACCGGCTACGGGAATGTCCGAGACAAGCACATCAAGAATCTGTTCAACTCCCTTTCGGTCGCGGAATGGCTCAGGGACATCAGGACGCTGAACCTCCTCTGGCAGGACGACGTCGCGAGGATTGCCGCATTCGGCGAGCCAATGGGAGTGGTCGCGGCACTGATTCCGGTTACCAATCCGACCTCCACAGTAATCTACAAGACGCTCTCCGCAGTCAAGGCAGGCAACGCCATTGTCTGTGCTCCACATCCCAGAGGCGTCAAATCCGGTGTCCTGACCACCCGAATCCTGGCGCAGGCGGCCGAACGTGCAGGGGCACCAAAAAATCTTATTCAGTGTCTGGATACGGTAACACTCAACGGCACTGCCGAACTGATGCGACATCGCAGGACCTCGGTGGTGCTGGCGACCGGCGGGCCAGCCATGGTCAAGGCGGCCTACTCGTCCGGCAAGCCCACTCTGGCAGTTGGCGCCGGCAATGTGCCCTGCTATGTGCACGGTTCCAGACGAAACGATCTTGCCGAGGTGGCCGAGCAGATCATCAGTTCGAAATGTTTTGACTACGGTACCGCCTGTGCTTCCGAGCAGGCAATTGTGGTCGATCGATCGGTCAGCCGTGAATTGCGGGCCGAGATGAAACTTCGCGGCGCCTACTTCTGCAATGATCGGGAATCAGAACGTCTTGCCCGGATAATCTTTATCGACAACGGGATCAATCCCGAACGGGTCGGCCAGTCTGCCGAAGTCCTGGCCTCTCTGGCCGAGATTGAATTGCCGCCGGGGATCCGGGTGCTGGTGGGGGAGCAGACAGAGATCGGCTGGCACTCGCCCCTTTCTGCAGAAAAACTCAATCCCGTCCTGGCATGGTACGAGTCACGTTCCGAAGAGCAGGCTATCGAAACCTGCACCGGCATCGTGCGATTCGGAGGCTGGGGACATACGGCCGTTATTCACAGCGACGATGCGGATACTGTCGCGAAATTCAGTCAGACCCTGCCGGTCAGTCGCATCATCGTGAACACCCCCGCACTTCATGGCGCAATGGGTTTTTCCACTGCCCTCGAACCCAGTTTCATGCTGGGAACCGGTACCGCATCAGGCTCCGCTGTGTCGGACAATGTCACGGCACTGCACCTGATCAACATCAAGCGAGTGGCCTATCCGTCACGCCGATGGCGGGACATCAATGACCTCTACGGAGAATAGGCCTTGGACAGATTGCTTACCATTCGCGCACTGATGCAGATTGACCGACTGCAACCCAAATTTGCCGCCTACAACGGCGCCACTGTACAGGGGTCGATTCCACTCGCAGGCGACACGGTGCTGATTGGCGAATTCGCCCCCGGCAATGAAGTCTTCAGCCTGATCGATATCGCGCTGAAGGCGAGCCCGGTCGAGGCCACCAGCCAGATCGTGGAACGTGAGTTCGGATTTTTTATTCTCCGATCACCATCTAACTCGCATGTCAGCGCCGCTCGCGAGGCGATCCTCTCGGAGGTCGGCCAGACCCTGCATGACCGGATCAAGCCAAGAATTGAATCGACACAGGTGATTACCTCGGTCGAGCCCTATCAGGCACAGCTGCTCAACAAATGGTCCGCAGGATCCCTGCTCGTACCGGGGCAGACTCTCGGAATCATCGAATGTTCACCGGCAGCCTATATTTCCATCGCGGCAAACGAGGCGGAAAAGGCATCCGGAATTGATATTGTCCAGGTGCGTGCAGTAGGAAGGTACGGCAGGCTGTTCGTTTCCGGTGCAGAAGAATCCGTGAAGATTGCCATCGGCTCAGCCTGCGAAGCCATTGACATGGTCGAGGGCCGGAGTGAGTTATGACACGATCCACCGTAATTGCCAATGAGCAGGTGGTCGATGCACACCGCACCGGCCGGTCGTTTCTGGAAGTGCATGCTGGAGACATCATCACAGCACAGGCGCGCGAAACCGCTGACCGGCTCAATATCCAGCTGCTCGACCATCCGCTTGAAAAACCACCCCACTTCCGTCCCGATGGCATCACTTCCATGCGTCGGATCCTGTATCGGAGACATCCGGCCTGGGTGCCGCCCCGCCGACACCGCAGCATCTGTCCTGAAAAACTGGAAAAACTAGTGATCGTGGGTGTCGGTGGCGTGGGTGCGAACACCGCTCATCTTTGTGTCAATCTGAAACTGGCACGGCACATCGTGCTGATTGATGTCCTGCCCGGCCTGGCCGAATCAACCGCTCTGGATCTGGAGCATGCACGCGGTCTGACACGGGCATCCATACAGATATCCGGTGGTCAGGACATGGGGCTTGTGGCGGATGCGGATCTGGTGATCGTGACAGCCGGGCAGCCCCGAACGCCCGGCATGAAACGTCTGGAACTGATTGACTCCAACGCCCGCATCATCCGCAGTGTCGGCACAGTCATTGCCGATATCGCTGCCACATCCGTCGTCATTGTTGTCAGCAATCCGCTGGACGAGATGACCTGTCTGATGTGCCAGGTCACGGGCTTTCCCCGTAATCAGGTGCTTGGAATGGCCGGTACCCTTGACAGCTGTCGCTACCGCATCGCGCTGGCCGCTGCAGCGGGGGTGAATGTGGCCGACGTTGAAGCGATCATGCTGGGAAGTCACGATGAGGCCATGGTGCCGGTGGTGTCGAGGGCAACCATCTGCGACAGGCCACTGACGGAATTTCTGGACCCGGAACAGATTCAGGCATGCCGGGACAGAACCGTCTCGGCCGGTGCATCCGTGGTCGCGTTGCGAAAAAAAGGGTCAGCAACCATCGCCCCGGCGCATGCCATCGTGGAATTGATTGATCATATCCGGGGTGCCATCCCCGGTCCGGTTCCGGTATCGGTGCTGCTCAGCGGGGAATACGGTATCGAGGATTCCGTGGTCAGTGTGCCATGCATTCTCGGAAGATCCGGTGTCCTGGAAATCGTCGAGTTGCCGCTGCAAGACGACGAGCTCGACGCGCTGCGGACTTCTGCAAGGGCCGTCCGTGAAAGACTGGAGTCGAGCCCATGACCATACAGAACCTCTCGACCGGTGGGCGATTCGAGGAGGTCGGCGCATACAGCCGGGCCAAGCGGATTGGCCCATTCGTGTTTGTCGCAGGAACGACCGCAATCGAACCGAGCGGCCGCCTGCATGCCCCTTATGATGCCTATCGGCAATCACTGTATATCTTTGAACGTACCGAACAGACCCTGCGCCAACTCGGTGCGGAACTGCGCCATGTGGTGCGAACGCGCGCATTTTTGTCCGACATGACCCAGGCGGGAGAATTCGTTCGTGCACACGGTGAAGTCTTCAGAGGCATTGACCCCGTCACATCCGGGGTCGGTGCCGGCCTGACCATGCCCGGCATGATGGTCGAGATTGAATTCGACGCACTGATCCATGATGAAAAAGGTCGGATTGATTTCTGAAAATCGCTATCCCTGCACAATGCCGGTAGCGAAGTCTGTTGGCTTCAGGGCCGGTCGGACTGTTTCAGCTGAGGACCGCCACCGATTTCCACACCCATCTGAAATTATCTCCTTTGGCATGACCCGCCTGACGGGTCATGCTGTTTTCTTCAATCCATTATCAACCAGGAACAAATCATGAAAAGCACCAAACAAAAGTTCTTTACGTCCTCCAGTGCCATGCTTGCGACTGGTGCGTTGCTGCTCGGCCTTGGGCTGAATGCGCCAATCATCGCACAAGACAAGGACCCGGTCGTGGTCGGCTACATCGGATCATTTGCCTCCGACACCGGTCTTAGCACGATTAGAGGCGCTGAAATCGCGATCGACGAACTCAACGCCGCCGGTGGCGTTCTCGGCGGTCGTATGATCAAGCTCGTGAAAGCCGATACCCGGGAGGATGTCGCCGAGGGCATCAAGGCCTACGAATATCTCAACGAAACCGAAAATGTCGATTTCATCATTTCCGGCAGTATTGATGATGTCTCACTGGGATGGTTGCCCCGAATGGCCGAATACAGAACCCCGACACTGGATACGTGGACCTCTTACGTGGGGATCATTGATCTCGTGGTCGATGAATATGACAAGTACAAGATGTACTTCATGAACATCGCAAGCGACGAGGCACTGGCAACGCTCTATATCGATTTCGGCAAGGATGTGCTGGCCGATGAAATGGGTTATACCAGTACCGTACTGATGTTCGAGGATACCGCGTTTGGCGTGTCGATCGCCGGCCTGGTGGAGGGATTGCTGGCGCCGGAAGCCGGTATCGAGATCAAGGAAACGATTAAGTATGACGCCAATACGGTGGATTTCGCACCGCTGTTCAACAAGGCCATTGGCTCCGGTGCAGACTTCATCTATCTGGTCTCATCGGTCAACAGTCAGGTTCCGGCCTCCCAGTATGTAAAGCTTCAGGTTCCCATTCCGATGACAGGTGTGAATGTGGCCGCTTTCGGGCAGGACTTCTGGAATGATACCGGCGGTCTGGGCGCAGGGACCTCGACCCTGAGCCCGGTACCCTCGGTCGGTATGGCACTGGATGATCGTTCTGCCGGGTTCATCAGGACATATCAGTCCCGTTACGGTTCAAAACGTCCGGTCTATCCGCATTTCAACGGATTCAATGCCTATTACGGAATCCATACGGCATTCGCGGCAGCCGAACGGGCTGGCGGTTTCGAGCCGCTGGATGACTGGGTCCGGGAAATGGAAAACGAGGATCTCAAACTGTACCGGGACGGTGAACTGTGGTTCCGATATGCGTTCTGGAAACCCGGCGAAATCGAACCGAGAACACAGCGCGAATACACGCATAACCTCAAGTTCGATATCACGCCGCCGTTTGACGATGGCTCACCGGCCATGGTTGTGGTGCAGTGGTATGAGGATGGCACTTCAGCAGTGATCTATCCCCCCAAGTTTGCAACCGGAAAATTCCAGGAGCCGTCTTGGGTGAAATAGCCCGAGTGTCCCAACAATACCCTGCGCCAGCGCTACCCGCTGACGCGGGGCCGATTCTGAGTGTGGGCGATATGATCGTGCAACCGCAGTCATGCTGATACAGATACTGATCCCGGGCTTGCTGCTCAGTGGTCTTTATGCGCTGATTGCCGTCGGTTTCACCATGATCTTCAGCGTCGGCCGCGTGCTGAATCTGGGTTACGGTGCATTTCTGATGTTCGGTGGATACATCTACTTTCAGGGTGCCCAGGTTCTGGGACTGGGCAAATTGCCGAGTTTCCTGATCGCGATCGTTGCCGGTGCACTGCTCGGATTGGCCATCTATGTGATCCTGATCAGAAGGTTGCGCGGGGATGCGATCGCGATCGAAATTTCGACGCTGATTCTTGCGATAGTGATCCAGGCCACGATTATCGTGGTTTTTTCACCGTCTGCAAAATCAATGTGGCCATTGATACCCGGCATACTGCGTATCGGTGAGGTGATCGTCACCTACAATCTCGTCGTGGCCGCACTGACCAGCTGGGCCATGCTGGGAATGCTGTTCCTGTTCGTCGGCAAGACGCATACCGGACGTGCCATCCGGGCGGTATCCATGGATCCGAAAGGCGCGGTCATCTCCGGCGTCGACCCGGACCGAATCAATCTGATCGTGTGGGGACTGTCCGGCGGTCTCGGGGCCATGGCCGGGGTCTTTCTGGCCACCTATACCCAACTCACCCCGGCCATGTGGGTGGCACCGTTGATCATTGCGGTTGCAGTGGTGATCGTCGGCGGCATTGGCAGCATACTGGGCAGTTTAGTTGCCGCCCATGTCATTGGCATGCTCGAGACAATCACGACGATCCTGATTGCCGCAGAACTTCGGGGTGTTGCCACCATGCTGTTGATTATCGTGGTTCTGATCATGGCACCTCGCGGTCTGTTCGGCAAGGCGGAACTGTAATCATGTTCACTCAGGGGACAGGGAGAGGGCTGATCGGCTGGGCCGTGTTCGGCATCGTGATGCTGCTGCTGCCGCTGGTGGCCAGCACGGCCACCATCCGGATTTTTGTTTTTGCCAACTATCTCGCCATATTCGCCATAAGCTGGGATTTACTTTCCGGAAAAACAGGATATATCAGCTTCGGACATCCGTTTTTGATCGGCATTGGTGGCTATACCACTGCCCTGATGACGCATCACCTCGGATGGAGTCTGTACCTCACCGTTCCTGCAGCCGTGCTCGCCACAATGCTTGCGGGGACCCTGTTCTTTTTGCCGGCACTGCGGATACGCGGTACTTATTTCGCGCTGGTGACCCTGGCATTCATGGAGTTGATGTATGGCCTCGTCCAGGTGATTGCGCCGGATATCACCGGTGGAACCCGTGGACTGACCGGTCTGCCGAGTATCGTCACGGGTGCGGTGAACAACTACTACCTCTCCTTCGCGGCGATGTTCCTGCTTGGCCTTTCAATGTGGCTGCTCATCCGTACCCGGCTTGGTACGGCCCTTAGTGCAATCGGCATGAACGAGGAGGCCGTGCGGGCCTGCGGTCTCGACACGACCCGGCTCAAGCTGTTTGCGTTCATGCTCAGCGCACTGATCGCGGGGCTTGGCGGAGCGATGTACATACACTACCTGGGCTCGATCGCGCCTCGTGGACTGTTCGATATCAATTTCCTGTTCACGATTCTGGTGGCCTGTCTGCTTGGCGGTGCAGGTACCATTAGCGGACCAATCATGGGTGCATTCTTTCTCACGCTGCTGCTCGAGTTGCTGAGACCGTATATTCCAGGACCGGAACGCTTTCTGATTTATGGTCTCACAACACTGGTGGTCTATGTGCTCCAGCCACAAGGGCTTCACCGAATGATCCGCATCGCGCTGACCTGGATGGTCAGAACAGGACAACCGAAGAAGACATCATGAATTCACCTGCTGTACAACAGACCCCGATATCCCGGCCATCGGTGGGACAGGAACAGCCGGTCCAGTCACTCGAGGCACAGGGACTGACCAAGTCTTTCGGTGGGCTGACAGCCACCCGCAATATTTCCCTCCACATCCGAAACGGCGAGTCTCTGGGAATCATCGGCCCAAATGGCGCAGGCAAGACCACTTTGCTGAATCTGCTTACCAGAGAAGTCCATCCGGATCAGGGCAGCGTGTATCTCAAGGGCCATTGCATTGATGCCCTGTCAATCCACCAGCGGGTGGCGGCGGGTCTGGCCAGAACCTATCAGGTGCCGCGTCCGTTTCATGGGCTGAGTGTCCGTGAACATATTCGTGTGGGGATAATGCCGAATGGTTTGCTGGATATGCTGCGTCATGGTGGAGACCGGGAGGCTGAAGTGGCCATCGCCGAAAGCGTGGGACTCGGCGGCGAGCAGCTGGAGAAATATCCGCACGAACTGGCCATGGGCGACCTTCGAAGGTTGGAGTTGGCCCGAACACTTGCCACGGCCCCCCAGGTGCTGTTGCTCGACGAAGTGTTCGCCGGGCTCACGGTCGGCGAAATCGAGCATATCTCAACACTGTTGTCGTCACGACGCAAGACCCACAATACGGCCTACATGATTGTAAGTCATGACTTGAGAGCGCTGGAACCGCTGGTCGACCGGGTTGTGGTGATCCATTTCGGCGAAGTCATGATCGAGGGCACATTCGGAGAGGTCGTCCGGGACCGAGATGTGCAGAATGCCTATCTGGGCACCGGCTGGGAGCAGGAATCGTGAATTTGGACGCCTCACCAATGCTGCAGATTGACAATCTGACCGTGCTGTACGGCAAGGCTGTGTCGCTCAAGGAGGTGTCCATCCGGATCGGGGGCGGTCACATGTCGGCCATCATCGGGCCGGTGGGTGCCGGAAAATCGACTTTGCTTGATGCCGTCCTCGGATTGAACAGTGCAACGGGAAGTATCGTATTCGAAGGGCAAGACCTGCGTCAGCTTTCCACTTCAGCCATCGTGTCTCTCGGCATCGGTTATGCCCCCGAGCGGGGTAACCTCTTCACCCAGATGAGCGTGAAGGAGAATCTGCTCGTGGGAGCCTATGCCCGGCGCGCTGCCATCAGGGAAAATCTGGCCCGAATATTCGATCTTTTCCCGGTATTGAAACAAAGACAGGATCAGGAAGTCGGCACGCAAAGTGGCGGCGAACGCCAGATGGTCTCGCTTGGCAGGGCGCTGATGAACAGCCCGCGCCTGCTGCTGGTTGACGAGCCCACAATCGGATTGTCCCCCAAGGTCTGCATGGATATTGCATCGGCACTCAGGCGGCTGAATGTCGAACACGGATTGACAATCCTCATTGCTGAGCAAAATGCCAATTTCACACTCAGTCTTGCCGAGCAGGTCTATCTGCTTGAAGCCGGTCGGATCATTGGCAGCGGTACCGCAGAGCAGTTGCGCAGCAACAAGACCATTCAGGAATCGTATTTTGGTAAAAGGGATTGATAAAATGATCACTTGTTTTCTCGGCAACAGCAACAGTTGGCTTCAGTGATGGGAACATTCAGCAAGATCAGGAAATCGTCACGGCTGGCGGATGAGGTGTATCAACAGATACTGCAGGCAGTGCTCGACCGCATGATTGACCCGCATCAGAGGATCATTCAGGAAGATTTGGCCGATCGGATGGAAGTCAGTCGCACGCCGGTTCGGGAAGCGCTGCTCAGGCTTGAGAATGAAGGCGTTCTGATGCGTGTGCAGCCAAGCGGGTTCAAGCTCCGCGAATACACTGATGAAGAAGTGGTCCAGTTGTACCAAGCCCGCGATGCGGTCGAGGGCTATGCGCTCGGCTGGCTGAGCCAGCATTCGGATTCGGAAGATATCAGGCGGCTGAAGAGGACAATCGAGCAGCTCGAAAAAAGCGTTCAGCGTTCGGGCATGGATTACTTCAAAGCCAATCGGACCATTCACAAGGAGTTCGTGATTGCCACCGGCAACTCCGTTTTGTGCGACATGTTTGACGTGATCTGGAATCGAAGTCGATCCTATTTCCTGTTTTCGGAGTTCGGAGATAATGAACTGAAAAAATCACTGGAAGGTCATCTCGAACTCTGTGATGTGCTGCATCACAAGGACGAGCAGCTTGCCATCAGGAAGATGAAAGATCACATACACGAAGGTCTCGAGCTGCAGCGTGGCGCAATCGGGAACACTCGATTCAGAGAGAGAAGACAGGAGAGTTTGAAATGATTTGCATATACGAATCCGAAAAATCACATGAACTGAACAGGTTGGTCTCATGTGTGGTATAGCGGGACGGATACTGAACGGGATCGGACCGGTCGGGAACGATCTTGTCGACCTGATGGATGCCCAGTCCCACCGTGGTGCCGATTCGACCGGATTCGCCATTTATTCCGAGCCGTGTGATGACGGCTACAGGGTCAGGCTCATGGGGTTCTGCAGCAGGCAACTGGATTCGGATCTGGAGGACTTTCGGACAATCCTGCGGGAACACGGTTCGGACTTTCTCGAAGACCCACAGTTGATTCGGACCGAAGATGCGCACTACTCGGTGCGATTGCTGATCCGGGAGCCCGACAGCCTCGAGCGATGGATCCGGGAAGCGGATCAGATTGCTGATCGGATTGCCGTGCAGTCGGTCGGAAAGTCCCTCGAAATCATCAAGGATATCGGGGATGCGTCCACGGTGGCTGAAAAACACCGGTTACGCAGCATGCAGGGTACCCATGGCCTGGGACACGCGAGGCTGGCGACAGAATCCGCCGTGCTCCCTGATGCGAGCCACCCGTTCTGGGCACGACCGTTTCCCGATGTCGCCATTGTCCACAATGGACAGATCACCAACTATTTCATCTGGCGCAAACATCTGGAACACGTCGGTTACCGATTTCTCACGGACAACGACAGTGAACTGATTGCGGTGTGGATCTCGGATCAGATGAAACGCGGAGTGACCCGAATTGAGGCCTTGCAGCAATCCATTCGGGAGATTGATGGCGTGTTTACCTACATGATCAGTGATCGGCAGGGGATCGGGTTTGCCAAGGACCGGTTTGCAATGAAACCACTGGTCACGGTTGAAGGAAACGCCGGGCTTGTTGCGGCCACGGAAGAGCAGGCTGTACGATGTGTGTTGCCAAACCGGATGGACATTGTGAACTATGACGGTCCGTCCGTGGCTAGGATCTGGCCTGTCGACATGGCGCATCAGACGGCAGCATGAAAGAACTCGAAGTGCTGGTGGGGCGCAGACCCATTCGCGAAATCAATGATGAAATCAAAGCTGCTGTGGCCGACGGTCAAACGGTTCTGGTGCGTGAGACGCTGTCCAGACATAATCTGGGCGTGGGGCTGCCCGCCAATGCCCGGGTGCGGTTTGAAGGAAGCGTGGGCTACTACTGCGGCGGCCTCAACAATGGCGCAATCATCGACATCGGACACAACTCGGGCTGGGGTACCGGGGAAGGCATGTCAGGCGGGCATATTACCGTGAATGGCTATGCCGGCATGGCCACCGGGGCTTCGATGCTGGGTGGGACCATACATATCAGGGGTGATTGCGGCCCCCGTTGTGGTGTTGCGATGAAGGGCGGCACCATCATTGTTGAGGGAAGGCTGGGATATCAGTCCGGCTTCATGTCCCATGCCGGTCGAATCATTGCGCTTGGCGGGGCCGAAGCCTCCTGTGCCGATGCGCTCTGGGCCGGAGAAGTATGGGTTGTCGGAAGCATTGATTCGCTGGGTGTCGATGCGAAGATCGTGGAACCCGACCCCGATGAAGTCGCTTCCGTGGAGTCGCAACTGGATCATTATGGACTTGGCGATGCCAACCGTGAGTGGCAGAAAATCGTTTCGGAAAAACGTCTTTGGTACTTTGACAGTCGGGAGGCAAACGCATGGCTGATGATCTGACAGATACTTCCCCATATCCGTTTGAACTTCCTGCTGAGGAAGATGTCGCATACAGCGATCATGCGATCCCGGGCCGGCCTGCGGGCCTGCCATCATCCTACGACGAAGGAGGGTCAACGCGCTGGACTCCGGAGGCCATCGCGGAGGTGCAGGCACTGGCTCAGCTCGGCAGATATCAGGTACGGGGATATAACACCTTCAACAGGCGGCTGCCGACGTTCGATGACCTGACATTCGTGCCGGCCACGATGACCCGGCTGCCGCTGGAAGGCTATCGGGAAAATTGCGATACCACCACCATCCTGGGTGGCGGCACGGGCCGGGTTGAAAAACCTATCGAACTGAAGATTCCGGTCTACATCGCCTCCATGTCTTTCGGTGCCCTGTCGGCCAGTGCCAAGACGGCCATTGGCTATGGTGCATCGAAAGTCGGAACCATGACCTGTACCGGAGAAGGCGGCATGCTGGATGAGGAGCGAAAGGCGAGCCAATGCCTCGTCTACCAGATGACGCCCTCGCGCTACGGCATCGACATTGACCACCTCAGACAGGCAGACGGTTTTGAACTGGCCATGGGTCAAGGGGCCAAACCGGGTACTGGCGGATTATTGCTGGGGATGAAGGTTTCACCGCGAGTATCCAAAATGCGCACCCTGCCCGAAGGCGTCGATCAGCGTTCGACAGTCCGGCATCCGGACTTTCTGGGTGCCGATGACATGGCCGTCAAGATTGAGGAATTACGGGTAGCGACTGATTACCAGATCCCGATTTTTGTCAAGATTGGTGCGACACGACCGCGTTATGATGTGGCCATTGCGGCCAAGGCCGGTGCGGATGTCGTGGTGGTCGATGGGGCTGAGGGCGGGACCGGAGCATCGCCGGAGTTGCTGCTTAACCATACCGGAATTCCAACACTCTCGGCAATCCGCCCGGCCCGCGAAGCACTTGAGGAATGCGGTTTGTCCGGGAAGGTTTCGCTGGTCGTTTCCGGCGGCATTCGCTCCGGCGTGGATGCCGCAAAATGTCTGGCGCTCGGCGCTGATGCGATCATGATCGGCAATGCGGCGATGATTGCCTTGGGCTGTAATTCACCGAGATACGAATCCGACTATGCCAAACTCGGGACCTCGCCCGGGGCATGTCACCATTGCCATACCGGGTTATGCCCGGTCGGTATTGCGACCCAGGATCCCAGGCTGGAAAAAAGAGTCAATATTCCGGCGGGCGCAGAACGGGTTGCCCGATTTCTTACTGCCATCACGATGGAGATCACCATGCTGGCCAAGGCCTGCGGCAAGTCCTCAGTGCATAACCTCGAATCGGAAGACCTGAGGGCACTGTCGTTCGAAGCTTCCGCATTCACCGGAGTCAAAATGGCCGGCATGGACAAGGTGTTTACATGGTAGAGGATCGCTGAATGACTCGGCAAAGATGAAGACGCCCTGATGCGGCTACCGCCGCGGCCGGGATGGACCGAACCTCGCGCCTGTCTCCCGATGCATGACTCCGTGACACACCTACTCCGTAAGCCTTCGGTGGAGCCGTGATGATAAGAACGCACGACGCGGATTCATCAGAGTCAGGCGGTATCGGCGTGCTCACCGGCGAGCCCGGCACCGGTACATCCCCCTGACCACCGGCAGCCTGCTCGAGGAACTCCGCCTGCTCACCAACTACCGCATGGACTACGACAACCGGCTCTGCCTCCTCCTTGCCGGATACACCGAACTGCGCAAGCGGCTCGCCATGGCCGCCTACGAGTCCCTCAGCCAGCGCATCGTCGTGCGATGCCATCTGGACGGCCTCGACCGCGAGGAGGTCTCCTCATACCTCCAGCACCGCATGAAGCTCGCCAGCGCCGGCGTGCCCGTGTTCCAGGACGACGCCGTCGAGGCCATCGCCCAGGCCACCAGCGGCGTGCCCCGCCGCATCGATCGCATGCCCACTTCGCCCTGGCCGCTGCCGCCATCGGCAAGCGCGACATGGTCGATCCCTCCGATATTCAGACCGCCGTCGACGATACCGGGCCATGAACCGATACCATCCCGACCGCCTGCGCCGACTGCGCGACCTCCCACTCGTCACCGTCGCCGCAGCCGAGGGGTACCGGCCCGACCCCCGCGACCGTGGAACCCCCCGACGGGTAGCGATGGGCCGCCGTGCGGGACTACCTCAAAAACCGCAGCATCGACGAAGACCTCGCCGACCGATGCCACGGCGAGGGCATCGTCTGTGCCGACCGCCGCGGCAACGCCGTGTTCGCCATGCGCGGACCCGACGGCAGCTTCGCCGGCGCCGAGATCGTCGGTATCCACCGCGCACCCGGCCACACCCCCTTCCGCGGCCTCGCCAGGGGCTCCAGCAGAAAGCGCGGCGGGTTCTGGATCCGCTGCCCGACAATGCCCAGGAATCCCATCGGCGGAACCGTCCTCACCGTCGAATCCGCCATCGACGCTTTGTCCGCATGGCTCCTCCCGCTGACCCGGAAACCCGACTTTATCCTCTCCACCGCCGGAGCTACCACATCACTGTCCCCATGGCTGCGGGACGACCGCGTCCGCACCATCCTGTGCGGCTACGATGCCGACCCCACCGGGGACCGATGTGCCGCCGCCCTCGAGGACGATCCCCGCGTCCTGCGCATGCGGCCCGAGGGAGACGGTATCAAGGACTGGAACAATCTCCTCAGGGCTTCCGTCTTCTGAATCCGAGACCATCTCCCGGCACCATCACACGATACCCCTCCTGGTCATCTCCGAACCAATCCTAACACTACCGGGAAGAAATGCCGGTTTAATCCGGGACGGAAACAATGTTGGAGCAATCCGGGGCAAACCGTCCCGATCCCCTTCAAAATAATCCGGGACAGGCGAGTTCAAATAATGTGATTCGTAACAACAGTGAGCTGGTTCTTGGGCGAAAGGGGTGCTCCCCACACCACCGGCCTCGACACCCTGCAGGGAAAGGCGACATACAGGGGCGGAGCCGTCGGCAAGTACGCTCTCAGCAGTTCGACCGCTGGCACGAACGACGCCGGCCACTTCACTGCCAGAGCCACGCTCAAGGCCGATTTCAGCGACAGCTCGATCACGGGCACCATCGACCAGTTCATGGGGGCCGATGGTATGAGCCGGGATTGGTCGATTGAGCTGAAGGAAGCAGCCATCAATACCGCCGTGCCTGGGATCTCGGATAATCCGCATGGCGACATTACCCGGGCGGCCGACGACGACACAGTCTGGGTCATCGGCGAAACGGCCGCTGAAGCCTCCTGCGAGTGGTCAGGAAAGCTTCGGTACAACGGCGACGACGGCGTTCCGAAGGTCGCGACCGGGGCCTTCTACACGACGTACGGTCAGGACGGAAAAATGGTCGGGGCCTTCTCAACAAGGAGTAACCTTTTTCAACGAGGGCGGCGGCCCTTTACATGACTCTTTCGGGCGCCGTTCATTTCACAAACCGGGCGTGTCTTCGGACCCGCCCGGTTTTTTGCGTGCCGGACATGACTGACGACCTGATGGCGGGGTGCGGAACAGTCTTTCCGGGAGCCGGCCGAACCGGGGTCCGCTTCCGGTCAGGAGCGGTGGTTGCCGGTGTGTTCCATTGTCCGGTGCCGGGCGTGCGCTCGATCCAGCCCCGGTTTGAATCCAAATTAATACGGAATGATGCCGAATCAGGTGGACCCAATCGATAAAACCAGATCAATCAACCAGTTGCAGAGGACGCTACGTTCGGCCGTAGCAGGCATTGCGGAATTCACCCCGGGGCCTGGTTACGGGGGTGTCCAGGGGTGGTGCAACCATGGCCGGCCATGACCGTTTCCGGGTAGCCGCGGCCATGATTCCACGGCGGCTTGACCCACCCCGAGGCAGCAGGATTCAGGCAGGGACCACTTTCACCGCCGCCGGGCTCCTGTCCCTGCCGAAGGCGACGCCGATCAGATGGACCGGTTCGTTCCGGTCCCGGTATTTTTCGGCATAGCCCTTTTCCCGAATCTGTTCGATGGCCTGTTGGGCGGCGGCGTCCCGGTCGTCCTCCCCATCGGCCATCTTGAACTCGAACACGAACACCTGGCCGCCGTGGAGCACCGCCATGTCCGCACGGCCCCTGCTCGATGAATCCTCCACCCGGAGGTCCAGGCCGATGGTGCGAAAACAGGCGTACAGCATCCCGGCGTACCAGGCCTCATAGCGGGCGGGGCCGTTGGTTCCCTGCCACTGGTAGGGGATTCCGGCGAAGAATGACCTGAGCCGGTCAGTGAAGCCATCGAAGTCGTTGTCGGCCAGCAGGCGGCCGAGTTCCTTGCCGCTGTCCGACACCTCCTTCCCCTGACGGCCGAGAAAACCCAGCAGCCCCTGGTTCAGGCTCTGGCGTACTTCGAGGTTGGGATAATCCAGGGTATAGAAGGTCTGGTTGCCATCCCGCTCCTTCGCCGTGATGGTCAGGTACCCGGTCTGGAACAGCAGCGCGTCGATGCCGATGTCCCCGACATCGAACCTGGACAGTTGCCCGGCATCCGTACTCCGGTGTTCCAGTTCCATCGGGCTCACCTCCCGGTCCATCATCATCCGGAACAGGAAGGTAGGGGAGCCGGTTTCGAACCAGTGCGGCTCGAAGTTGCGGCTGTTGAACAGCAGCAGCAGATCGAACGGGTTGTAGAGCTTCTCCTCCCCGAGCCAGTGGTAGCCGTTGTACCATTCCCGGATCTCGTCCCGGTCGAGCCCCGGCAACTCCGGGGCGAACACCGTGTCCAGGTCAGCGTCGGTATAGCCGCAGATGGTGGCGAAATTCGGGTCGAGACTGATGTTCATCAGGTTGTTGAGACCTGAAAACAGGTTCACCCTGGAGAACATGCTCACTCCGGTGACGAAGACGAAGCGGACATGCTCGGCACTTCCCTTGATGATGCCGTAGAAGCCCCGGAGGTAGTCCCGGTTCGTGGTGGCCATTTCGGGCCTATCGATGACGTCCAGGATCGGCTTGTCGTATTCGTCCACCAGCACCACGACCTGCTGTCCGGTGGCATGATGAAGTCTGTCCAATATATTCCGAAGGCGTCTTGACCCGGTATCGGATGTCTGTGCGGGTGAAAGATCGTGATGGCGCTCAATACTTTCCAGTTGCTCGATTATGTCTCCCTCAAGTCCCCCCGGTTCGCCATAGTTGCCATCAAAACTCAGCCTTACCACCGGATGCTTGATTGACCAGTCCCAGTGGCTGTGAATGTCGAGGCCCTGGAACAGGGGCTCATTTCCCTCGAACAGTTCCCGCAGGGTATCCACCAGCAGACTCTTGCCGAATCGACGTGGCCGGGACAGGAAGTAGAAATCCCCCATGTCGACCAGCCGCTTGATATGGGGTGTCTTGTCGACATAGTAGCAGTCCTGCTCCCGAACTCTCCGGAAGGACTGGATGCCGATGGGGAGCTGGCGGCGGGTCATTGTCCGTGCTTATGGGTGAAATCCCGGAAATCATAACACGCCGAAAGGAGGTTGAAATTTACATGCACTCTAGT
>CAZRSJ010000031.1:0-18969 GCA_964602805.1 uncultured Chromatiales bacterium
ACGGCCAACCGGGCCTCTCTACTGGCTTTTACTCGTGTAGCTCGCGAATCGGGGGGGCATGCGAGCACACCAATTGGGGTATGGTAGAATAATTTATAATTTCTACCCTAAATCATAATCCAATGAGCCTCAACATCAAAAATGAGGAAACTTGCCAACTAGTGGATGAACTGGCTAAGCTGATCGGGGAGACCAAAACCGGCGCAATCACCATTGCGCTGAAGGATCGCCTTGAGCGCGAGAAGAAGCTTGCGAACAGGGAAACCCTAGCCCGGCATCTGTGCGAAATAGGACGGAGTTGCGCGGCACTGATGGGGCCAGGGCCTTCCTCTACGGAACATGGTGATTTTCTCTATGACGAAATGGGGCTGCCCAAGTGATCATTGATTCTTCAGCTATCCTTGCAGTGCTTTTGAGTGAGCCGGATGCGGATAAGTACGCGAACGAGATTTCGGGAGCGTGGCCGCGGCGGATGTCGGCAGTCGGGTTCCTTGAGACAGCCATTGTGACTGAGAGTCGGGGAGGGGCGGATGCCGGAATTAAGTTTGACGCTTTTCTGGCCGACGCTTCAATAGAAATTGTCCCGGTGTCGTTGGATCAGGCATATGCCGCCCGCGATGCTTGGCGGCGTTTTGGCAAGGGCCGACACCCGGCACGTTTGAATTTCGGGGACTGCTTTGCGTACGCGTTGGCAAAAACGAGTGGTGAACCTCTGTTGTTCAAGGGAGGGGATTTTCCTCAGACCGATGTTGAAACCGTTGCGTTTGAGCCGGATTCTGAACCGTAATTGTTTATACCGTACGCGGAAAGAAAGCTGGAATACTGATCATCTTTCTGGCTTTCAAATGCTTATACTAGTCTCAAATAGGTTGTAGCTCGCAGGGGCTTAAACCTGCCGATCTGGCCAAAACAGTGACAGCAACTTCTCCTCTGGAGTGCCCCTTGGGTTCATTGATCGTGGATGTGCCGGGCAAGGAACTGGAGCCCGAAGACCGTGAGATCCTTGCCCACCCCCTGGTTGGGGGTCTAATTCTGTTCACACGGAACTACGAGTCTCCCGAGCAGCTCGGTGAGTTGATTCGGCAAGTCCATCAGATCCGGACACCAGGCCTGGCGGTCTGCGTGGATCAGGAGGGTGGGACAGTCCAACGCTTCCGGAAAGGGTTTACGCGCTTGCCGGCCGCTCAGGCGCTCGGCAAACTGTACCGCCGGGACCGGGAGCACGCTTACCGGGCCTGCACGCTGATGGGCTGGCTGATGGCGGCCGAATTGAGGGCACTCGGCGTGGACATCTCGTTCGCCCCCGTGGTGGACCTGAACTGGGGGACCAGCGAGGTCATCGGCGGGCGGGCTTTCCACCGGAATCCGTATACCGTCTCCGAACTGGCTTCCCGTTACATTGCAGGCATGCACCAGGCTGGGATGAAATCAGTGATCAAGCATTTCCCGGGGCATGGGCACGTGCACGAGGATTCCCACAAGGACATGCCGATCGACAAGCGCGATTTTCAGGAAATCCGTGGAGAGGATCTGGTTCCGTTCGAACACTTGGCGTCAGCCTATGATGAAGGAGTGATGACGGCTCACATCATTTTCCCGGAGGTGGACGAGGTCCCGGTCACCTTTTCGCACAAATGGTTGCAGCACACCTTGCGGGACCAGATGAATTTTTCCGGAGTGGTGTTCAGCGACGACCTGAACATGCATGCGGCCCATCTGCACGAAGATATCGAGTCCCGGGTGCGGGCGGCGTTCCAGGCGGGCTGCGATGTGGCGCTGCTGTGCAATAATCGCCCGGCGGTCAACGAAGTGCTGGATCACATGAAGGAATACCATAATCCGGTGGCCAGTCTCCGCCTGTTCCGAATGCGGGGTGCTCCGGGAGCCGAGCCGCTCGAGGATTTGCACCAATTGCCGATGTGGAAAGAAGCAGTGGAATTGGCGGCTCGTTATGCTGAAGAGGACGAATTGGAGCTGAATCTATGATTGAACAGTGGCTTGAGATCGGCCAGACACACCTGGGACAAGGAGGACTGTCTCAAGTGCTCCTGCTATTGGGCGGGGCGCTGGTGGCGAGCGTTATCGGGCGTTGGCTTTTGAACATTCTGCAGCGCGGCGCGCAACGCACGGCCTACCTCATGGATGACGCCGTGCTGAGTTCGGCATCCAGGCCCGTGCAGGCCCTGATCTGGTTCATCGCGCTGACGCTGATCATTCAATTGCTATTGGGAGAGTCCTCTTTCGCGTCCTGGCTGCCGAAGATCCAGACAGCAGGGGTCTTCCTGATTCTGGGATGGTTCCTGTTCTCGCTCATCCGTGACTACAGCGCCGAAGCGCGTCAGCGGGCCCGGGCCGAAGGCAAGGAACTGGACGAGGACCTGCATCTGGCGGTTGCCCGGACCCTGCAGGCCGCCATCGTCGTGCTCGTCGGCATGGGCCTGATGCAGACCTTCGGCGTGAGCATCGTGGGCCTCCTCACGTTCAGTGGGGTCGGCGGCTTGGTCGTGGGGTTCGCGGCCAAGGACATGCTGGGGAATTTCTTCGGCGGTTTGATGCTGCACATGGACCGCCCGTTCAAGACCGGTGACTGGATTCGCTCCCCGGACCGAGATATCGAGGGGACTGTCGAAAGAATCGGATGGCGCCAGACCTTGATCCGGACACATTCGAAAAATGCCCTGTACATTCCAAACGGAATGTTCCTGACCATCGTGATCGAAAACCCAAGCCGGATGTCCCACCGGATGATCAAGCAGGTCATCGGGCTTCGCTACGACGACCTGGGGAAGATGAAGACGATTGTCGACGAAGTGCAGGCGTTGTTGGAGGGATCACCGGACGTCGACCAGGAGATGCCGGTGTTGGCCCGTTTCGACATGTTCAACGAATCTTCGGTGGATTTCTTCATCCAGTGTTACACCCCCACGGTCTACCGTGCGGAATACACCCGAATCAAGCAGGACCTCCTGCTCGCGATAGCGGAAATCGTGGAACGGAACGATGCCGAGATCGCGTTTCCGACGCGAACGCTGCACGTGCAGTCACAGTCCGGCTGAGGCCGGAAGAATCAGCGCGCCGAACTGGCGGCGCGGATCGTTCGACTCGCCTCGAGATCGAGCGGGTCCTCTTCGACCGGCGTGACCTGCGCAAGAACCCCGAGCAAGGGGTGATCCATGTAATTGAGGTCGCCGGAGCGGAGCTTGCGGCTGACCTGAAGAAGCAGGCCGTCTGATCCAACGGATTCTCCGTCGGGGCCCGAGGTTGCGGTGGGGTAGTGATACAGCAGATTCAGATCGATCTGCAGAAACTGTTCCTTGGACAGCCGCAGGCTTCCATCCAGTGCCGGGGCATCCGGGGATGCCTCTGAAAACTCTTTTCCATTGGTTAGGCGGACCGGGTGGACTTCGTCCGGGAGTGAGGCTGGCTGCTGCCAGGCGGCGTGGTGGAGGATCCGGTATTGCCCGGATTTTTCCAGTCGGATCCGTTCCCCTACCATGGGTTGCCGGAGTTCGTTGAGGCGCAGGTATCCGCTCAGGCATTCCGCGACTTCTTCTTCAGACAGGAAGCGTCGTATGAATTCAGCACCCGACCGTGCAGGGAGGCAGAAATACTGGCGGAAATCCACCGCCTGATCCAGCTCCAGGTCGGGAACCGATTCGAAATGTCGGACTTGGTTCGTGGATTCCGTAGGTTGCGCGAAGATGAGAATTTCCACGCGATAAAGGTCCTCAGCCCAGCCTGCGGCGGGCAGGAGCGCGAAAGCCAGGAACCAAGCGGAAATCTTCCTCATGCGGCTTCCCGGGTTCCGATGCGGTGCGTCAGGCCGCGGATGGCATGGATCCGGTCCTCCAGGGTCGGCATGTCCAGTTCGAAGTGAAGGCGCATCTTGTTGTCTAGGCGGTAGCGGTGGGACGAGTCCTCGATAATCCGGACGACGGATTCCGGTTCCGGGCCGGGATCGCCAAACGTGATCCGGCCTTCGTGCCGGGTCAGTTGTATTTTACGGAGAAATTCAAATGTCGTAATCTCCAGTTTCAGACGGGTGATGGCGAACAGGTTGGTGACCGCCTGCGGCAGCGTCCCAAAACGATCCACCATCTCGACCTGCAGGTCATCGAGTTCTGCGTCGGAAGTCGCACCGGCAATCCGCTTATATAGTGTGAGCCGAAGGTAGATGTCGGGGAGATAATCATCCGGAATCAACGCCTGCAGGCCCAGGTCAATCTCAGGTCCGTGCTCGAGCGGCTTGTCAAGTTCTGGCAGTGCCCCTTTCTTCAGGGTGTCTACCGCGCGCTGCAGCAGGCGGTGGTATAGCGCGAACCCGATCTGCTGGATCTGGCCGCTCTGTTCTTCGCCCAGCAGTTCGCCCGCGCCGCGAATTTCAAGATCCTGGGTTGCTAGCATGAAGCCGGAACCCAGTTCTTCCATGGCTTCGATGGCCTCGATCCGCTTTTTCGCATCGGGCGTCATGGTTTGCAGGGGCGGGCATGTTAGGTAGGCGTAGGCGAGGTGGTGCGAGCGCCCGACCCGGCCGCGCAGTTGATGCAACTGGGCCAATCCAAAATGATCCGCGCGATTGATGATGATGGTATTGGCAGTCGGGATGTCGATGCCGTTTTCGATAATTGTGGTGCAGACCAGGATGTTGAACCGCTGACGATAGAAGTCACGCATGACGGTTTCCAGTTCACGTTCCCGCATCTGCCCGTGCGCCACTCGCACTTCGGCCTCTGGGACGATCTGCTGCATGGTTTCGGCGGCTTGATCGATCGAAGCAGTCCGGTTGTGCAGAACATAAATCTGCCCGCCCCGTTTCAGTTCACGCAGACAGGCTTCCCGGATCTGCTGCTGGTTCCACTGGGTGACGTAAGTCTTGATTGCATGCCGATGGGCAGGCGCGGTCGCGATGATCGAAAGGTCTCGAAGACCGGACAGCGACATGTTCAAAGTGCGTGGGATCGGGGTGGCGGTCAGGGTCAGCAGGTTGGTCCGGGCCCGCAGTGCCTTCAGCTTCTCCTTGTGGCGCACGCCGAAGCGTTGCTCTTCGTCAATGATGACCAGCCCGAGATTGTGGAATTTCACGTCGTCCTGCAGCAGTCGGTGCGTGCCGATGATGATGTCCAGTTTCCCCTCGGCGAGATCAGCCAGAATGCCGGCCTGTTCCCGGGCAGTCCGGAAGCGGGAGATTGCTTCGATCCGGACAGGCCAATCGGCAAATCGATCACGAAAAGTCTTGCCGTGCTGTTGGGCAAGCAGGGTGGTCGGGGTCAAAACGGCCACCTGGAAGCCGTTGAAGGCGGCGGCGAAAGCGGCCCGCATCCCGACCTCGGTTTTTCCGAAGCCGACATCGCCGCAGACGATCCGATCCATGGGTGAATCGCTTTCCAGGCCTTCCAGAACTTCGCGGATGGCTTGCGCCTGGTCCGGGGTTTCGTCGAAAGGGAAGGCCGCTTCGAATTTCGGGTAATCCGACGGGATCTTGAGCGTGCATCCGCCCTGCGCATTGCGACGGGCCTGGACCTCCAGCAGTTCGGCCGCCGCATCGTAGGCACGTTTTGCGGCTCGGTTCTTGATTTTCTGCCATTGATCCCCGCTGAGAGAATGCAAGGGCGCGTCTTCCGGATCCGCGCCGCTGTAGCGGGTAATCCGATGCAACTCCATGATCGGCACGTACAGCCGGTCCGTGTCGGCGTACTGGATGAGCAGGAATTCCTGTTCGATTCCGTCGATTTCCAGTTTGCGCAACCCTTGGTAGCGGCCAACGCCATAGTCTTCATGAACCACTGGACTGTCGTGCTTGAGGTTGGCAAGCTCGGACAGGATGGCCTTGGGATCTCTTCGGCTCCGCTGGCGGTGTTGCTGGGGGGTGCGGTCCGGGAACAGATGAGACTCGGGGATGATCGCAATCCCGGTCTCGGGAAGCTCGAAACCCTCTTCAATGTCCGCGACCGCCAGCGCCAGGTCCGGTTCCTGCCGAAGAAAGTCTTCCCAGCCTTCCATGGGTTTGACTTTGATGTTCAGGGCTCCCAGGCGCTCTTTCAACTGCTCGCGCCGTCCCGGAGAGTGGGTTGTGAACAGGATTCTCCGTGAAGAGGAAGAAAGGAATTGGCGCAGGGCACGTGCGGGAACCTTGTCCTGTGGTCGTACCTTGAGTTCCGGGAGCGCACGTGAGGCGTAGTTGAAGGCGGTTTCCTCCGACTGCTTCTCGTGTTCGAAACGGTTGAGATCCAATCGCGGGTAGCTTGCCAGAGCTTCCTGGAATTCGGATTCGCCCAGGTACAGCATCGGGACCGGCAAAGGCGGGTGCTCGGCGTCGTGGAGCCGACTTTCGCAGCGGGTCTCGATCTCGCTCAGGGTTTGGGCTGCGGCATCGTCCACGTCTTTCCAGCACACGATGGTGGTTTCAGCGGGCAGGTAATCGAAAAGGCTGGCGGTTCCCTCGAAGAACAGGGGTAGATAGTATTCAATGCCGACAGGGACGATCGCCTCGCTGATGTCCCGGTAGATGGGACTTTGCGACGGGTCAATATCAAACGCCCTGCGAAAATTCTTCCGAAACCGCTCGATGGTCTCTGGATCGAGCGGAAACTCGCGTGCCGGAAGGATGTCTAGGCGCTCGATCCGTTCGGTCGAGGTCTGGCGTTCGGGATCGAACATGCGGATGGAGTCGATGCAGTCGTCGAGGAAGTCGAGTCGGCATGGAGATTCGGCTCCCATTGGAAAAAGGTCAAGCAACGATCCGCGCACGGCGAATTCTCCCGGAGCCACGACTTGGGAGCAGTTCTGGTAACCAGCCAAGTCCAGCCGCTGGCGCAGCTGTTCGATTTCGATTTTGCCGCCGGTGGAAAGGGTGGTCGTTTGGCGGTGGACATGATCGGGCGGACACAGGCGCTGCAGCAGAGTGGGGGCGGATGTGATCAGCAGGCTGTTTGTCTTTCGGGTTTGGAGACAATGGAGTGTTCGCAGGCGCTGAGAGATGATCTCGCTATGCGGCGAGGTCAGGTCATAGGGCAGAGTCTCCCAGTCGGGAAACGACAACAAGAAGTCTGTCTGTGGGCCGAGGAAAAATCGGCATTCGACTTCCAGCGCGACCTGGGCGGCGATGTCGGGAGCGACAACCAGGGTGAGGCCAGGGTTCCGGCGGGCAAGCTCGGAAATGGCCAAGGCGCGGGCCGCGCCATACAGTTGCCCGCAACCTAGGCGAGAGCCGGCGGCGGGAAGCGGAGGGATTTCAAGCACGAAAAAGGGGGGAGACAAAAACGGGGGCCACTAAGGCCCCCGCGTTTTGGAGTCTGGCGGGTTCCGCCATGACGGGGTCAGGCGAACATGTCCGCCACGATATTGTTGTACCAACTGTACGCATACTGAACCTCGCGGGCCAGCATTTCGTCCGAAGCGTCCGAGGGCGTCAGGCCTCCGGCCACCTTGGCGACCTTGCTCTTGTCTTCCGCCAGGCGGTAGACCGCCGCAACTGAAATGCCGTAATCCGGCGCAATCAGGCTGTAGCAGGTATTGACATAGGACGGCGTACCCGGTTCCTCGTCGGCCAGCATGGCGACGACCGCCGCTGCGCAGACCTTCCCTTCGGAATTGGCCGCGTATCCGGATTTCGGCAGCCCGGTGGCGATGCTGGCATCGCCGATGACGTGTACGCCCGGTACCAGTTTCGACTCGAAGGTGTCCAGATGGACCGGGCACCAGCCGGAGTCGTCGGTCAGTCCGGCCGCTTGCGCGATCTGTCCTGCACTTTGCGGGGGGATGACGTTGATCACCGCGCCCTTGTGGGTGTCGCCGAACTCGGTGGTCACCGTCATGTCGGCGGTGTTGACCTCCGCGATGCCGCCGGCGGTATCCGTGCCGGACACCCATTCGATCATGCCGTCGTAGCGACGCTCCCAGCCTTGCGTGAACAGGCCCATCTTCGAGAACTTGTCCTTGGCGTCCAGCACCAGGATTTTCGAGTTGGGCTTGTGTTCCTTGAAGTAATGGGCAACTTGGCAGACCCGCTCGTAGGGTCCGGGCGGGCAACGGAACGGGTTGCCGGGCGGGCAGATGATGAACGTGCCGCCGTCTTCCATGGCCTCAAGCTGGTTGCGCAGCAGCGCCGTTTGCGGGCCGGCCTTCCAGGCATGGGGCATGGCTTCGGCTGCTGCCATGTCGTAGCCTTCGATCGCACCCCACTTCAGGTCGATGCCGGGGCTGACGACGAGCCGGTCGTACGGGAAACTGTCCCCGCCCTCGGTTGTGACGGCGCGAGCATCGGTGTCGACTCCCGTGGCCTTGGAGTTCACCACCCGGATACCGTGGTTTGCCAAACCTTCGTATCCGTGGCGGATGGTCGAGATGTCCCGGCCGCCTCCGATGACCTCGTTGCTCATGAAACAGGTGTAATAGTGATCGTTGGCTTCGATCAGGGTGACGTTAATTCCGGAGTCCGCCAGCTTGATGTGCTTGGCTGCGACCGCGCCAGCAGCGCCACCGCCAATCACCACCACATTCTTGTTGCCGCCGAGGGCAAGCTGAGGGAAGCTCATCCCGACCGCGCCTACGGCCGCAATGCCGCCGGTCGCTTTCAGGAAGCCGCGTCTTGTCAGGGTTGTCATGATCTTTACTCCTCCGCGATTACTGCTGGCTGGCGTAGTAGTTGATGAGGGCCGCGAGGCCGTCTTCGCCCTCGGTTTCCATGACTTCTTCAAGCCGGGATTTCATCTTTTTCGGCATGCCCCGTGCACCGCCGTGGAAGTCGGCTATGCTGTAGTGCAGGTAATGTTTCCATTGCCCTGCGAGCGGGACCATGTCGTCGACCGTGGATCGTCCACCTTCCTCGTGGCATTTCTCGCAATTGTCTGCATGCAGAGCCTCGCCCATGCTCGCAAGTTCGGCATCGAATTCCTGGGTCGCCAAGGCGACGGGCTTGCCGGCGAAGTAGTCGGCCATGGCCTTGATCTCGGCCAAGGTGTAGCCGGAGGCGAGCCGGTCCATGATCGTGCCGTGACGGGCAAAGATCTCCACGTCTTCAAGTTCGGGGTCGGATGCGGCTTCTGCCTCGGCAGCGTCTAGGTCCTGGCCGTGCTTGTAGGAAAGCATGGCGCCGATGAAGTAAACCGCCGGAAGTCCCGCTAGGGAAGGTATCGCCGGGCCGACACTGGCTCCGGCCGGGCCATGGCAGGCCACGCACGCGCCGGTCAGCATTTCGATTGATGCCATCGGTGTCTCGCCTCCATGCTCACCTGCATGTAAGGCTGGCGACAGCAGCAGGGCGCTGGTCAGGATGGCTCGAGAAATGAATTGCGAATGCATTGAATCTTCTCCTGCAAAAGGTCCGGGAACGCCCCAAGATGCAATATCGGGGCGGTATCGTAACACAAGAGAAAGGCAGTCGGAGACGCAGGGTGAATCCCGACCGGACAAGGTTGGAGTTTGGAGATTTTCTGCCCGGAAAAGGGTTCGTATCTGCGAAATTTTTGCTGGTTTTCCGCAGGCGATCGCCCTAAAAAAATCAGTCCTTCGCCGCGACCGGGCGTCTCGGCATCTTGTGCGCGACGCCCTTGTGGCACTCGATGCAGGTCTTGCCGCGCATCGGGGCCCTGTGGTGCTTCTTGCGCGCGCTGCGATCCTGCTCGTCCAAATCCATCGCGTCGTACGTATGGCAGCTTTGGCATTCCCGGGAGTCGTTGGCCTTCATCCGGTCCCAGACCCGGCTGGCCATGTGCCAGCGGTGCGCCTCGAATTTCTCGGCCGTGTCGATGGTTCCCATCAGTTCACCCCAGACATCACGCGCTGCGATCAGCTTGGCGCCGAGCTTGGGGATGAGCGATTTCGGAACATGGCAATCGGCGCAGCTGGCGCGGACTCCCGACACATTTTTGAAATGCACGGAGTCCATCCACTCGGCTTCGTTCCACTGCATGGAGTGGCAGGAGGTGCAGAATTCCGTGGTGTTGGTCGCATCCAGTACCATAGAGGCACCCATGGAGCCTGTGAATCCGACCGCGACCAGTATGATTGCCGCCGCCGCTGAGACCGTTTTCCACATGCAGTTCACTTTACTGGCAACCGCTTTGCCTGTCAAAACCGGGTGGGGACATGCTTGAGGCGCGCGGACTCGGCTGTCGCCGCGACGGGCGATCCCTGTTCGAGAACCTCTCGTTCAAGATCAAGGCCGGGCAACTGTGGCTGGTGCGCGGCGCCAACGGCAGCGGCAAGACCTCGTTGCTGAGGATCCTGGCAGGCCTGTCGCCGGCTGAACAGGGAGAACTGGTCTGGCAAGGGGAGCGCGAGCCGGTACTGTGGGTCGGCCACCGGGTGGCGGTTAGCGCCGGCCTGACGGCTCGCGAGAACCTGGAGTTCATGGCGGCGTTGGAGGGGGACGAGGCCGGGGCATCGGCCGCGGCGCTCGAGGCGGTGGGGCTTGGCGCCTTCTCCGGAACGCGTGCCGGGCGCCTGTCGGAGGGCCAGGCCCGTCGCGTCGCGTTGGCCCGGCTGGCGTTCAGCACTCGCCGGCTTTGGCTGCTGGATGAACCGCTGACCTCGCTGGACGAGGCCTCGGTCGGCTGGTTCGAAGCCCAGGTGCACCGGCAACTGGACCGGGGCGGAGCGGTCGTGATGGCGACGCATCGCGAAATTTCGGACTCCCTGCAGGGCTGGACCCTGCAGCTTGGCGCATGATGGGCCGGGCGTTTGCTGCTGTTTTCCGGCGCGAACTCCGACTGGCATGGCGGCGGCGTGGCCAGTTGCTGCAGCCGCTCGTATTTTATGCCCTGGTGATGCTGTTGTTTCCGCTTGGGTCGGGGGCGGATCTGGCCCTGTTGGGGCAGGCTGCGCCGTCCTTGCTTTGGGTCGCCGCTCTGCTGGCGGTCCTGTTGGCCCAGGGAACACTTTTTTCGGCCGATCTCGAGGAAGGCGGCATCGAGTTGTGGGTGACCAGTGGGGTATCATTGGGTTGGCTGGCGCTGGCGAAACTGATCGCGCATGCGATGATCGTCTCGTTGCCGCTCATCCTGGTCGGCCCGGTGTTGGCCGGGTGGTTGGGCCTCCGTGGTGAGGCGCTTTGGGTGCTGGCCGTCTCGATGGCCTTGGGCATGCCCGTGCTGTGCTGGGTCGGCGCGCTGGGCGCGGCGCTGACCTTGGGCCTGCCGCGCGGCGGGATTCTGCTGGCGCTGATCGTGCTGCCGCTTTACATCCCGGTGCTGATGTTCGGCGCCGGGGCCGTGCACGCGGCGGTGGAAGGGCGGCCTGCCGACGGGGCCTTGCTGCTGCTGGCGGGTTTGCTGTTCCTGGGCGTGAGCCTGGCTCCGCTCGCAACCGCGGCCGCATTGCGTGTCAGCCAGGAATAACATTATGTTTCAACGATTTGCAGCACTTTCCTCACCTCGGCATTTCTATGCGATTGCCAGTGCTTGGCTGCCATGGCTTTCCGTTCTGACCGTGCTCGGCTTCGCCGTGGGCCTGTATTGGGGATTGGTCGTCGCGCCGCCCGACTACCAGCAAGGTGAAGCGTACCGCATCATTTACGTCCATGTCCCGTCGGCCTGGCTGTCGCTGATGGTGTACACGGTGATGGCGGGGGCCGGCTTGGTGGCCCTGGTCTGGCATGTGAAGCTGGCCGAGATCGCGATCTATGAATGTGCAGTGCTGGGTGCCTGGTTCACAGCGCTGGCGTTGGGTACCGGCATGCTGTGGGGCAAGCCGATGTGGGGCACCTGGTGGCAGTGGGGGGATGCCCGGATGCTGTCGGAGTTGATCCTGCTGTTCCTCTACATCGGCGTGCTGGGACTGCACAACGCTTTCGCGGACTCCCGCAAGGGCGCGCGGGTGGCAGCCGTGCTTGCCTTGGCCGGGATCGTCAACATCCCGATCATCCATTACTCCGTGGAGTGGTGGAACACCTTGCACCAGGGGGCCACGGTGACCCGCTTCGACAAGCCGGCGGCACATTCCAGCATGCTTTGGCCGCTGCTGTTCATGGGCACGGTTTTCATCCTTTACTTCTCGACGGTTCTGCTCGCGCGCATCCGGGTGCGCATCCTGGAGCAGGAGGCGGACCGGCAGTGGGCCGAGGAGGTGCGGCGTGGCTGAATTCCTGGCGATGGGAGGCTATGCGTTCTTCGTGTGGAGCGCCTACGGACTGGTGGCGGTCGTGCTGATCGGCAACGCCGTTGTGCCGTGGTGGCGGCACCGGCGGCTCAGGGGCAAGGGCAGCGGGCAGGGGAAAGCCCACTGAACGACGGCATCCGGTCCCCCGGAACCGCAACCTTCGTTAAAATGGCGCTATGAATGCCCGCCAGAAACGCCGTCTTGGCTTGGCCGTGGCCGTTTCCGTCGGGGTCGCCGCCGGAGTGGCGCTGATGCTGTACGCCTTCCAGCAGAACCTGCTGTATTTCTACAGCCCTTCGCAGGTCGCCGCCGGCTTGGTCGAACCGCAGACGACATTCCGCCTCGGAGGCCTGGTGGCCCAAGGCAGCGTGCAGCAGGAGACCGGCTCGATGGAAGTCCGCTTTGCGTTGACCGATGGGGCGCACAGCCTGCCGGTGCACTACCGTGGCCTGCTGCCGGACCTGTTCCGCGAAGGGCAGGGCATCGTCACCTTGGGCAAGTTGAACGAAGCCGGCGTGTTCGTGGCTCAAGAGGTGTTGGCCAAGCACGATGAAAACTATATGCCGCCGGAAGTGGCGGAGGCTTTGACCGAAGCGGGGCAGGCCCCGGTCGGGATCTCCTGGTGATTCCCGAACTCGGCCATTTCGCCCTGGTTCTGGCTTGCGTGCTGGCGGCGCTGCAGGCGTTTCTGCCGAGCCTGGGAACCCAGCGGGGCAACCCGACCTGGATGCGCAGCGCCTCTTCGCTGGCGCTGGGCCAGGGTTTATTGGTGTTGCTCGCCTACCTTGCGTTGACCTGGGCGTTCATCGAACACGATTTCTCCGTTCGCTACGTCGCCAACAACTCCAATACGGAGCTGCCGCTGGCCTACCGGATTTCCGGCGTGTGGGGCGGGCATGAAGGGTCCCTGCTGCTGTGGTCCCTGGTCCTGTCGGGCTGGACCGTCGCGGTGGTCGCGCTGAGCCGTCGGCTTCCCATGCTGTTCCGGGCGCGCGTGCTGGCCGTGCTGGGCTTTGTCAGTCTTGGGTTCCTCGCCTTCATGCTGGCGACCTCCAATCCGTTCGACCGCCTGATTCCCCCGGCCATGCAGGGGCGCGACCTCAATCCGCTGCTGCAGGACCCGGGCTTGGTGATCCATCCGCCGATGCTGTACATGGGCTATGTCGGATTCGCGGTGGCTTTCGCATTCGCCATCGCGGCGTTGTGGGGTGGCCACCTGCACGCGGCCTGGGCGCGCTGGACGCGGCCCTGGGTGACGGCCGCCTGGATGTTCCTGACCCTCGGCATCGGCCTTGGTAGTTGGTGGGCCTACCATGAGCTCGGCTGGGGCGGCTGGTGGTTCTGGGATCCGGTGGAGAACGCCTCGTTCATGCCTTGGCTGGTCGGGACTGCACTGATTCATTCCTTGGCCGTCACCGAAAAGCGCAATACCTTCAAACGCTGGACCGTGCTGCTGGCACTGCTGGCATTCTCCCTGAGCCTCCTCGGGACCTTCCTGGTGCGTTCCGGGGTGCTGGTGTCGGTGCACGCGTTTGCGAACGACCCCGCCCGCGGCGTCTACATCCTGGGATTCCTGGCGGTGGTCGTCGGAGGCGGGCTCGCCCTGTACGCGACACGCGCCCACCATATCGAGAGCCCGGGCCACTTCGAATTGCTTTCCCGGGAAACCCTGCTCTTGTTCAACAACGTGTTCCTGCTGATTGCCACGTTTGCCATCCTGCTCGGAACCCTGTACCCGTTGATCGTGGATGTTCTCGGGCTGCCCTCCATGTCGGTCGGCCCGCCGTACTTCAACCTCGTATTCCTGCCGTTGATGCTGCCGCTGCTGTTCCTCGCCGCAATCGGGCCGATCTCGCGGTGGAAGAAGACCCGTGCCCGTGAACTGTTGCGCCGGCTTCAGGTGCCACTGGCGCTGGCGCTCGCATTGGGCACCGCCGTCCCGTGGGCGGCTTTCGGCTCCACGTCGCCCTTGGTCCTGGTGGGGACCATGCTCGGGGTCTGGTGCATTTCCGGGACGCTGACGGCGTTGTGGCGGCAGTTCTCCCGCATGCGGCGCGGCACCAGCGCCGGCTACAGCCTGCGACGCTTGCCCCGGCACATGATCGGAATGACCTGTGCGCATGCCGGACTCGGCGTGATCGCGCTCGGCATCGCATTCACGACGGCTTTCTCGATGGAGCGGGAACTGGTAATGAACGAGGGCGACAGGGTGGCATTTGCAGAACACGAGTTCGTGTTCCACGGCGTGCGCGAAGTGGACGGGCCGAACTACCAGGCTCAGCAGGGACACCTTTCCGTCTACCGGGAGGGTGCACTGGTGGCGGAATTGCGGCCGGAGAAACGCACTTACCTCGTGCAGTCCTCGCCGATGACTGAGGCCGCTATCCACTCGACGGTCTGGCGCGACGTGTACGCGGCGCTCGGGGTGGCCCAGCCCGGCGGAGGCTGGGGCGTACGGCTGTATGTCAAACCGTTTATCCAATGGTTGTGGGGCGGGGCGTTGCTGATGGCGTTCGGGGGACTGCTGGCGTTGTCGGACCGCCGTTACCGCTACCGGCGCGGGAGGGTGCGGGCATGATGCGCGGTTGGTGGGCGGTGGTTTTGTTTGCGGGGTTGGTCGTCATGCTGGCGATCGGCTTGACGCGCGACCCGTCCCGGGTCAGTTCGCCGCTGGTCGGTTTGCCGGTTCCGGCCTTTCAGGCGGAACGCCTGAGCTCGACCGAAGAGAAATTCGATTCCGCGGCGCTCCGCGGCGAATGGAGCCTGCTCAACGTCTGGGCCAGCTGGTGCACGACCTGCCTGGAAGAGCACGAACTGCTGATGCGCCTGTCGCAGCAATTGGCGCTGTACGGGATCAATCACCGGGACACGCGCGACGAAGCCCGGAACTGGCTGCAGGTCTACGGCAATCCGTATCGTTCCAGCGCCTTCGACGAGCATGGCGAGGTGGGGATCGAGCTGGGCGTGTACAAGGTCCCGGAAACGTTCCTGCTGGATCCGGATGGCATCATCCGCTACAAGCACATCGGCGCGCTGGACGAGAAGGCCTACCGGGAAGAGATCCTGGCGCGCATCCGCGGAGAGAGGTCATGAAGCGGATCACGGCTTGGGGGTTCTGCCTGCTCTTCATGGGCGGCGCATGCCTGGCTGCCGACGAGGCGGGTGACGAGCGGTACCAGGCGCTCTTGTACGAGTTGCGTTGCTTGGTCTGCCAGAACCAGTCGCTGGCCGATTCCGATGCGGAGTTGGCGGGCGACCTGCGCAAGCGCGTCCGGGACCTGATCAATCAGGGCCTGAGCGATGAGCAGATCATTGAACACCTGCAGGCACGCTATGGAGACTTTATCTTGTACCGCCCTCCGTTTGCCTGGCGCACGGTCGCCCTGTGGACGGGTCCGTTCGTGCTGCTGGCCCTCACTGCCTGGCTGCTGCTGCGCCGCATCCGGCGCCGGCACGCGCGGGCATCCGGCGGTTTGTCGGACGCAGAGCGTGAACGGCTCGCGAAAGTCCTGAAGCGGGGTGACGGCTGATGTGGGGGTTTTTCGCAGGTTGCCTCGCGCTGCTGGTGCTGGCGCTGATCTTCGTGCTCTATCCCTGGTGGGCGAAGCGGCGGCCGCGCTCCGAGTCCATGCGCGACATCCTGACTCACGCCTACAACCTCCGCCGGGACGAATTGCAGCAGGACGTCGAAATCGGCTGGCTCTCGCCGGAGCTGTTCGGCGAGGCCGAGGCGGAACTGGACCGTAGCCTCCTCGAAGATGTGGAGGAAGTTGGCGACGGCGCCGCCGAATCCACGAAACAGGAAGGGCGGACCGCGGTATGGCTTGCGCTCGGCGTAGTGGTCGTCAGCGTGGGCCTCATGCTGGCGTCCAGCGAACTGACGCGTTTCGCGATATTTGGCGGCGCGCCGGACGAGACCGAACAGATAGAAACATTGCACGAACGCTTGCTTCGGCAGGTCGACGAGAACCCCCAGGAAGCGAATGCCTGGGCGGAACTCGGGGACTTTTACCGAGAACAGGGGCAAGGGCCGGAGGCGGTGAGTGCATGGATGCATGCCAATGCCCTGCTGGAATATTCGGACCCCTCGGCGCTGGTGGCACTGGCGGACGCGATGGCGATGGCAGGCGGAGACTGGTTCTCGGACGAGGCAATGGACTACCTGTCGCGGGCGCTGGATCTGGACCCGGGCCATCAGAAGGCCTTGTGGCTGTTCGGTTGGGCGTCCTGGCAGAGAGGAAACGCGGAAGCGGCGGTTCAGTCTTGGGAACGGTTGCTCCTGGTCCTGCCGGTGGAAGAGGAGGGTGTCCGCGCCATGGTCGAGAACTGGCTGGACGAAGCCAGGCGTGAAGCCGGCGAACCCGAGATCGGTCCCTCCCTGCAGGTGGAGGTGACGCTGGACCCGGCATTCACGGAAGGCTACAGCCCGGACGCGACCCTGTTCGTATACGCGCGCCGCGTTGACGGGCCGCCCATGCCGCTCGCGATCTGGCGTGGCGTGGCGAGCGAGTTCCCGGTACAGGTGGTACTGGACGACACTTTGGCAATGATGCCGGAGATGAACCTATCCAAGGCTCGCGAAGTCATGGTGGTGGCCCGTATCAGCGAAAGCGGACAGGCAGAGAGGCAAAGCGGCGACCTGATTGGAGAGGTCGGGCCGGTGGCCGTCGTCCCCAACGCGATGACCCAAGTGACGATCGATCGGCGCATCCCGTGAATCTCCCGGTCCCTCTGTACATCGGCCTGCGTTACCTTCGGGCACGCCACCGGCACCGTTTCATCTCTTTCATCTCGCTGGTCTCGACGCTGGGCATCGCGCTGGGATTGACCGCGGTGATCGCCGTGATGTCGGTCATGAACGGATTCCACACCGAGATTCGGGATCGACTGCTGGGCATGGTGTCCCATATCAGCATCAGCGAGTCAGACCGAAAGTTGCAGGACTGGCGCGGACTGGCAGAGCAATTGGCGCAGTACCCGGAAGTGGTCGCGAGTGCGCCGTTCATCGAAGGCCAGGGGATGCTGCTTTACCGGGACCGTGTGAGCGGGGTCGGGCTGCGAGGCATGCTGCCGACGCTGGAAGCGGAAGCTTCCCGAATTGCACAGCACATGACCCGAGGCACCTTGGATCGGCTGGAGCCGGGCGCATACCGAATCGTGCTGGGCGATGAACTGGCCCGGCATTTGAATGTCCGGGTGGGTGATCAGGTGACCCTGATCGTGCCGCGGGCAGCCAGTACGGTGGCCGGGCTTCTACCCAAATTCCGTCGCTTCGAGGTAGTCGGGATCTTTGATCTCGACATGCGAAGCTATGACCGGCACTTGGCCTTGATGCATCTGGAAGATGCCCGGCAGGCGCTGGCGCTGGACGAGGGGGAAGTCGGTGGCCTGAAAGTCCGCCTCCAGGACTTGTTCAAGGCGCCGTGGCTGGCCGACCGGTTCCGCGAAGAGTTGGACGGGCGTTACTGGGTGCTGGACTGGTCGGATCTGGACAACGGCTTCTTCAAGGCGATCCAGATGGAAAAAACCATGTTGTTTCTCCTTCTGATGCTGATTGTGCTGGTGGCAGCGTTTAACATCATTTCTGCGCTATTGATGACGGTGCTGGAAAAGCGCTCCGATATCGCGGTACTGCGTACCTTGGGCATGACCCAGCGCGGGACTCTTCAAATTTTCCTGCTGCAAGGCTTGACGATCGGCCTTGGGGGGACAGCACTGGGGGTCGGCGGAGGTGTGGCCTTGTCCTACAACCTTCAGGTGGTCGTGGGGTTGATAGAAAAAGCCTTTAGTTTCAAAGTCTTTTCGCCGGAAGTTTATTACATTAGTGAGATTCCATCGCAGTTGCTCTGGGGAGACGTGGTGATTGCGGCGGTGGCCTCGATTCTCCTGTCCGTGATTGCTGCCGTCTACCCGGCGCGCAAGGCGTTGCAGGTCATGCCGGCCGAGGTGTTGCGCTATGAGTGATTCCGTGCTGCGTTGCTCCGGACTGGCCAAGTCGTTCGGCTCGGGTGAGATGCAGGTGGAAGTCCTGCGTGACCTGGAATTCGAGGTTGCCCGAGGCGAAAGCGTGGCGGTTGTTGGCGCTTCCGGATGCGGGAAAAGCACTTTGCTGCACCTGCTTGCAGGGCTGGATCGCCCTGATACGGGCACCGTCGAGATCGGAGGGCGTCGAATTGATGGATTGGCTGACTCGGAGCAGGCGCAATTGCGCAACCGGAGCTTGGGTTTCGTATACCAGATGCATCACCTCTTGCCCGAGTTCTCGGCACTGGAGAATGTCACCATGCCGCCGTTGATTGGAGGAATGTCGGTCGAGGAGGCAAGTGAGAAGGCCGCAGAACTGCTGAAACGGGTAGACATGGGCGATCGTCTCCAGCACCGGCCAGGAGAACTGTCCGGAGGGGAAAGACAGCGGGTGGCGGTGTGCCGTGCGCTGGTCATGGACCCGGATGTCGTCCTGGCCGACGAGCCGACCGGGAATTTGGACCCCCATACGGCGCATGAAGTATTCGACTTGATGAAGCAACTAAATACGGAGCGCGGAATTGCGCTGGTGCTGGTGACGCACGACGAGGCCTTGGCGAAAGCGATGCAGGCGGGTTATCGTCTATCGGGGGGGCGGGTCGTCAGGGAATGGTGATTGCCAAGAGCACGGGCCTCATCAACCTTCAGTCCTAACCAGACAAGCCATCTTTAATTTCTTTCCAAGGCAACACACGATCGCTTGAATCACAAAGTCGTTCAGCGCATAACGACAGGTCTTCGATATCTTCGATGTGTAGCTGAATTGCTTGGCGGATGATTTCCGCTCGGCTGCACCTAGCCTGGATTTCTCACCAGAGAGTAGAGGGAACCGGGAACTTCTGTTAAAAT
>CAZRSJ010000032.1:0-18353 GCA_964602805.1 uncultured Chromatiales bacterium
ATTACGCGGCAATCGTCAAGCAGGGCCTGTTCTCACATGTCCTGAACCCGCGCAAGTGGCACGAGCCCAAGAAATTTGTGCTATACTTGTAACCACATATTGTGGATCACAATTAGCGAGGAAAACGATATGGAACAACTTTACGAAGCAGCAGCTCAAAGAGCTGAGGAAATGCGTCAGCATCTGACGGACAGAGCAATGGAGGATGCGGACTTTCGTCAGCAACTCGTCTCTGACCCGAAGGCTATGATCGCTGAAGAGTTTGGCGTAGAAGTGCCAGAGAACTTCACGATTGTAGTCCATCAGAGTGACGCAAACACTCTCCATCTGACATTGCCGGCTGGTCCTGAACTCAACGAGGAGCAGTTGGAAATGATCGCTGCAGGACTTTCTTGCTGCCTGTAAAAAGACTTAACTGCTTACGACTTGGCAGTTAGTTTCAAGCAGCTTTAGTTCAGCACATAACGATGGCGCAGAAGGTGATGCCCTCTGCGCCATTCATGTTTAATGTGATGGCGCTTTGAGCGTTTTTTAAATAGTAGCCTTGGGAAACAAGGCATTACTTTTCCGCTCAGAGCCCGACGAGTCCGAATTGATTCTGTTCTATTCTCATCGCGCTACCAGCTCGACTAAACTATACCGCCATGTCCAGCGAGCAACCTTTGCCACAGCATGGACCAGAAGGCGAGACTTCGGTTTCTGATCATTACGCCGCCCTAACCGACTACATGGTCGCCTTGGCCGGAGACCTCTTGGCCTGCCATTTCGGCCTTTGGGGACCGGATACGACGACTGATCAGGAGGCCTTGCTGCGTTCTAACCAAATCCTATTACAAGGGTGCGACTTCGGCCCGGGACAGCGGGTACTAGATGCCGGCTGTGGCGTAGGAGGGATGGCAATCATGTTGGCTGAGACGTATGGCGTTCACGTCACTGGCCTGACCGTTTGCGAGCCCCACATCGCAGTGGCGACAGAGCAAGCGGAACGGCGTGGAGTCAGTCACTTGGTCGAGTTTCTCTATGGGGACTTTATGGACCTGCCATTTCCCGATGAAAGTTTTGATGTGGTACTCAATCACGAATCTTTCTGCTATGCCCCGAACAAACTCGCCTATCTCCAAGGCGTACACCGCGTGCTCAAGCCAGGGGCGCGATGGCAAGCTTTGGAAGGATTCACGAGTGGCGCACCAATGTCTGAAGCCCAAGAAGCGATCCACGTCAGCACGCAACATGGCTGGCGCATGCCACCTTTGGAACCATGGCGTGATGTACTTGCGACTCTCGAAGAGGCGAAATTCGAGCAGATAGAGTGTCAGGATCTCTCTTCCGAAGTCGCGCGTGCTACGGAAAGTCTTCGGAAAAGATGGCAGTTGTTCACATTCTTAGTCCCTCCATCCAGTTTGCCAAACCAAGCGTCCCGAGAATTCATGGATGCAACCATCAGTTATGACCAGGGATTACAAGAAGGAATTTTTACTTACCACTTCGTTTCTGCCGTAAAACCGGTCTAAGCGGCCGCATATTCGGCCATGCAGCAAAAATCCGCCCTCAGTCAGCGGTGGCAAATTCTGCGCTAAAACGAAAACGGCCAAGAAAACATCAAGAGGAAAATGTAGGCTTTGACCTGTGCCACCTGATCATCGACTAATGTAGCTTTGATGTGGTGAACTCCCCGCATAAGCATAAATTGCCCAGACTTGCCCGATAGGGTTTCCGGCCCTACTGACCAATCGACCAGCTCTGAGAGTTTCTCTGGGACGGCATGGCCCTCTTCACGCAAACCTTCTATGAGAGGCATCCAATGCTGGATATCTTTTAACCACTCTGTTTCCTGAGCATAGAAACTCAATCCCAGCTTTGGTCCTACGCCATTTTCGTCGATATCCATGTGGATACCCAGATAGACAAAGGAGCCGCGTTCCTCCAAACCCAACGCAATCGCATTAACGGCTGAGGGTTGTCCAGGCCAACCAACGCGTTCCAAAAATGACAGGGCATCACGTGTTTTTCTAAACCCTACTGCCGCCAATCGAATCCCTCTTTTTCTGGATGGAAAAGCCCCAATCCCCCAGATAGATATCTCTGGAGTCAGTGCCATATATATTCGTTCAATCTGTTGGCGTTCGGCAGCATTCAGATCCCAACCGCTAGCTGAAGCGACCGCATCAACCACAACACCAAGGTCTTTGAGCCGCTGACTGTCACCATCACCAATCAATACTTTTTTATCCGGATATAGGAAAATTCCCGGATCCGGGGATGTGCCATTCGGAGCGGAATCGACATCGTACTCAAACAGCATCTTGCTACCCGCAATGCGGCGCAAAGGTGAATCCTCCGGCTTGGTTTCCCCCAGCAATCCGGCCACCCTGGCAACAGATGCATCTGCATTCTTTGCCAGCCCTTTTTCTTCAAAATATCCAGCGGTCTGGGTCCCGCCTATCAACGATACACCGAAATCCGCTGTGGGTGAGGAAGTATGCAGCGGCAACTCAAACCCAAAAGGAAAAGCCGCCATGGTTGCGGGAAGTTCGCGGGCACGCTTCAGGGTTCCTTCCCAACCCGAATCACCAATCAGTTGAGGTGAGAAACGGCTTCTGAGACCACTCAGAAAATCCCCCATGGAATCCGCCTCGTCAAGAAGGCGTTCCTCGGTAGCTCGGTACTGTTTGATGATGTCCATATAAAACTAGGCAATGACCGGGGCGGGGTTGAGGCTCGCCTCTGTAATCGGATTTTCGCGCCATTTCATCTCAACCGGCACTTCGAACAGGCGCCCTGGTGCATAACGTGGCCAAAAGTGGCGCAGACCGGGCACGATGACCCGTGCCACCGGCATCCCAATATCGGGTCGTGTCTGATCGAGCACCAGAAACTCCATGCCTTTGGATTCGACCAACGCACGGCATTGCTCTACGTCTTCTTTCATATCCGTGGTGTCGGGAACGGAATAGTCCGGTTTCCCTCTTGACCTGCTATCGGGATCTGGTGCGAGGTAGGCATGCTCCGCCAGCCTTGCGCTCTTCCACCACCATCGACACATTGGGTCATTGACTGCTGCGCTTGCAGAGGCGTGCCCTCTTCCCTGGACCAAGTTCAGGAACTGGTTCAACTCACATACCGCGCGCAGGGCAGCAATGTGCGGGTCTACGTGTGCCCCAGCCGCATAGATAATGTCTTCTTCTTCCTTGTCGGTTCTACGGGAAACGGCGACGAATACTGGAATGCCAAGATCATTGGTCACGTCCAGCACCCATAAGTCGCGGTGAAAGTCTTGATAACGATCACATGCGGATGCCAGGTAGTCGTCATTGAAACTATCCAAGTCCACACCGGGCAAACGCAACTGGTTGTACCACCAAACGGCAAAGGCATCGCGTTCAACCAGTTCAAAAAACCCTTGCAAGATAGCTTCTTCCAACGTGTTCCCGGCAGCGCACCCGTTCGAATCCGCTTTCAACCCCGAACGCTCTTGGTGCTCACTAAGTATGCTGTAGAGCATCGATGTTGGGAGGTATCGGTGCCGGTTCTGAGTCAACGACCATACCGGCGACCAATCAATCTCCGCATCTGGGTCAAAACGTGATGGAATTACGTTGTAAGGATGGTCCTCAGCATTTATATCCTCAGCGTGATCTAACTGCCAATCGCTAAACAACTGGACATCATTTGGGTGGATCGCTTCCGATTCCCCAGCTTGGACAAAATCTGAAAATCGCTTTTGACGGCGAATCTCATCTCCATGAAAAGCGCCACAGTAGCGTTCGACCGCCTCGCAGAGGGCACTTGCCTCGGATTGCCTCGGTGTGCTGCCCTTGCCCGCACTCTTGCTTCGCAAACTACGCCGCAATGAACTCAATTTTCTGCTTTGCAGCGCGAAATTGCTCCCGGCCCAATAAACATGCAACCAAGGGTCCGTTTCGTCTGTGGTCCGTGCAACCCATGAGACAACACCACTGATCGAACTGATCAAGTGTCGGTATCGAGCAAGAGTCTCTTCTGGGGAAACAGAGCGCAAGCCTCCGCTGTTGAATATATTTTTCGGGCTTGCGCGCAATTGCACCGGGGTCGGCGACCGGTCCGCACTATAGAGTGCTTCATCCCCACACTCAAAACACTGGGGCCGACGCATGACCGGGTGGTGTTCACTTTTTAACCGAGCGACGTCAAGCGAAATAGCCCGCTCATGGAGAGGAGCCATTTCCTCAAGTACCACCCATTTGGCGATTTCGGCCGCAACTAGTCCATAAATCGAATCCAAAACGGCGGGTTCGGCAGCAAAAGGCAAAAAAGCCTCACTATCTCCGGCAAGATTGCGCAGGAAATTGTGGACTTCTTGATGACCACGCATACGATATGTAAGACAGGCCCAGCATGGGCCTTGTCCTGATGGTCGGAATACCGGACCAAATAAAGGCCGAATCCCCCTCGGCTGTACCAGCATCCACGGTTCGCCAGACGCGAGGTGGCGCTGATTGATCTCGGCGTACTGTGAACCAAGATAATCCTCGCAAACCATGACCGAGAGAGTCGGATGACCGGTGCCAGCAGTAATGCCCAGAGCATCGAGCTTTCGGGCGAGATGGCCGTCATCGCCAGCAACCTTCACTGTCGACTCTGCCAAATGCTTCTCGGCCCATCGGGGAGAAACACCTAGCGAGGACCAGAATGCCGCCTGTCCCCGTTCCATGAGGTAGTCACCTGAAACGACATACCCCCTTGCGACTAAAGAAGCAATTGCTGCTTGGATTTCGGATTCCGAATACGTTTTGGCAAATTGAGTGATGATGTCGTGATGCGAATGCTGTCCATCGAGAAGTGGCAAAAGGTCAGCGTGAATCTTTTCGCGAAGCAATGTATTGAAAGTTTCAGAAACCAAGAGTATCTGCCCATCATCAATCAAGCGAAATTCAAAATGTGGCGCTAGCGCCGGAAATTCGACAAGGCCGAGGTCAGCGGCCGTAACTTTCTTCAGCATCCCGGACCGTGGGGTTTCGCGTGGCGTCATCCTGCTGCTTGTGCTCTCGCCCTGCCCGCTTTTCTTCACACTTTGCAATTGCGTCTGATTCTGCCGAGGTTGGTCGGACTTGGCAGCACTTGTCGGTTGGTTTTGCGCCACAATCTTATCCCGCATGCCTTCTGCAGCGGGGCTCCTGCAATGTCTGAACTATTAGCGATCTGGATCTATCGCCGCGGAGACATTCTCTTCTGGAATGTATGCAGCTCGAAAACGCAAGCATTGGAATCATGCTATCAGTAGTTGAAATTCGGTGGAGACACGAGAAGCCGCCCGCTGCCTCGTGGCCGCTAGCATGCCAAAATCACTCCTCCCCTAGTTTCCAATTGTCCACGCCAACATGACCGTGTCAAGCACGGTTGCAGTATTTTGATATAGGGTGTGCTACACTTTTTTTGAAGGTTCTCAGCCCCCATACCTACTCTCGATAGGATGAGGTTGAGCGAAGTTAACGTGCAATAGAATTCGCATCTGTGACAGACAATTCAAGCGCTGCGGACCAACGTTTCGAGGCACGGTTCGGCGAGTGGGTGGTGGCGACTCGTTGGCCAATCATCATTGCTTCTCTTCTCCTGGTTGCACTGGCCAGCAGCGGCATTTTGTTTCTCAAGACCTCTACAAATTACCGCATGTTCTTCAGCGAGGACAACCCCCAACTGCTTGCGCTTGAATTACTGGAAAACACCTACGGGAAAAGCGACAATGTTCTTTTCATGATCGTTCCGGAGAGTGGTGATTTCGCTTCGGAATTGGCTCTTTCGGCTACGGCATGGCTAACCGAACAAGCTTGGCAAACCCCCCATTCCAGACGGGTTGATTCCATCGCCAATTTCCAACACACAACGGCGAGCGGCGATGATCTGTACGTGCGAGACCTTGTAGACCCTCAAAAACTGGGAAATCCGGAAGAGCGTGCCCAGATTCGTGCGACGGCCCTGGCCGAACCACGGCTCGCTGGAAAATTAGTTGCCGCAGACGGAGGCGTGAGTGCGGTCAACGTAACTGTGGAATTGCCTCCAGAAGACGAGGCGGCCATAGTCCCGATAGTGGCCAAATTCATGTACGACCTTGCGGCGGAGACAGAAAAGCGATTCCCGGGAATTGATATCCGTTTCGCCGGGACGGTTGTGATCAATCATGCCTTTTCGACAGCCTCTATCGACAGCCAAAAGACTTTTCTTCCTGTAAGCCTGATTCTTATGGCGCTGATCCTCGGCCTTCTGACCCGGGGAATTACGGGAGTGATCGCAACCGGAGCCGTCATCATCTTTTCCATTCTGGTTTCCATGGGGCTAGGCGGCTGGGTCGGCTTGCCGTTCACCCCACCCACGGCCCCGGCTCCGACTATCGTATTGATGATCGTCGTGGCCAATTGCGTCCATTTACTGGTTGCGACGCAACAACGCATGCAGGCTGGAGACTCAAAAGATGCAGCCATTGCTGAATCCCTCAGACTCAACCTGAATCCTGTCTTTCTGGCGAGCCTGACCACGGCACTGGGGTTCCTGGCCATGAACTTCTCCGAAGTGCCCCCCTATCGTCATCTGGGCACATTCGTCGCGTTCGGCATTGTCGCTTCCTTCTTCCTCTCTATCACGTTCTTGCCGGCCATGCTCTCGCTGCTCCCGGCACGAGCCCGGGCGGGCCGACAAGAGCACGACCCGATGATGGCGGCTATTGCGGAGTTTGTCGTGCGCCGTCGAACTTTCCTGTTGTGGGGAATGACAGCACTCGTCCTCGTGCTATTGGCCGCCATTCCACGCAATGAGCTGAACGATGTGCTCGTGCACTTTTTCGACGAAAGCGTTGAATTTCGCCAAGACAGCGACTTTCTAGACGAGCATCTAAGTGGAAACACCGTAATTGATTACTCGCTTGCCTCATCCGAATCCGGCGCAATCTCCGATCCCGCATATCTCGCAGACCTAGCGGCCTTTGCCGACTGGTATCGGGCTCAACCGGAAACGCGACACGTCATGTCTATCAGTGACACTTTCCGGCAACTCAACAAGAGCATGTACGGCGATGATCCAGATGCCTACCGGCTACCGACCAGCCGGGAGCTCGCAGCACAATACCTGTTGCTTTACGAACTCTCGCTTCCTCTCGGACTCGACCTCAACAATCAGATCGACGTCTCTAAATCAGCTACACGTCTGAGTGTTACCGCCAGGACTCTCTCTTCACGTGAAGTGTTGGAGTTGCACGAGCGGGCAATGGCGTGGCTGAATGACAACGCTCCGCACCTCACGCAAGTCAAGGCCGCGGGTCCCTCGTTAATGTTCGCGCATATTGGGCAGCGGAATATCCGGGCCATGTTATTTGGCACGATCGTCGCGCTTCTCGGCATTTCCTTCTTTCTTATCGCCGCCTTACGTTCGCTCCGACTTGGCCTCGTGAGCCTCGTGCCCAACCTTATTCCCGGCGCAATGGGATTTGGTGTTTGGGGTCTGGCCGTAGGAGAAGTGGGATTGGCGTTATCGGTTGTGTTGGCGATGACGATCGGAATCGTGGTGGATGATACGGTGCATTTCCTCAGCAAGTACCGCCGTGCAAGACGCGAACACGGAGCCTCCCCTGACGAGGCGGTGCGTTATGCCTTTCAAACCGTCGGGCGGGCATTGTTCACGACCTCGATCGTGCTGGTGTCGGGCTTCTTAATCCTGGCCTTGTCGCCATTCATTCCCACTATGCAGGTTGGACTGCTGACCGCACTGATTATCGCGTTGGCGCTACTTGCGGACCTTCTGCTTCTCCCGCCCCTGTTAATGGCTGTGGATCGGCGTGCCGCCTCCACTAAAACCGCTCCCGTATAACTCCCCCGTATTCAAATATTTATACCCGCATTCGAGAATCGCTCGCTACATGCAGGGGTTCAGATCAAGCCATTAGTTCATCAATCTCAGCGGCTGCACGAGATGCCGTGCCACGGATTGCCACGGTCAACTCGTCGTACTCATCCATTCCGCAGGAACGCATGATCATAGCTTTCACATTCGGAGTTGTTTTATCGGCTGCATGGCCATCTTCCACGGCGAGCTGAAGGATGCCTCTCAAGTTCTGCCACATTTCTGCGGCTTCCACAAGGTGTTTCTCGGCATCCGCTGAAATCAACTCTGCCGCACCCGCAGCCCGGAAAATGGTAACCGCATCAGGGGCCATGATGTCCGGAGTATCCTCCGCATGAGTCAACTGCAGGAACCGGGCCGCACGCTCGACATCCCGGCACCCCCCTCGCATGTTGTCAATTGACAGCAAACCAGATTCAGCTGCTTCTTTGGCCGCCCCACGCAGTTCTGCGATCAGGGCATCACGTGCAACGCCGTGGGCCAGAATTTCCTGCCGCGCTTCAGCGAACTGCCTCCCTATTTCGGAATTACCGGTCTCGAAGATGCACCGCGCCCGAGCCAATTCCAGCAATTCCTCAGCCGAACCAGTCGTTCGGTGGTATTCCTTGAAATCATCCAAGGAGCGGATTGATTTCCCTTTTCCTCCGTTCGAAGCCGAAGAGAACAACAAGCTGCCGCGAGACAAAGCGTGAAGCGCCTCAACGAAGCGGCTGCAAGCCACTTCACTGTGCATTTCGGAGGGCTCTTCGCTGTCGTACACGACTATAGGTCTAAGCTCGATACCAGGCATTGCCTCCCCACTACCCAACTCTCCCGAAACCGCCACCGCGACACCGTCTCTGGTCTGCCAAATATGACGGCTCCAGAGCACTTTTTCGACTGCCGACAGCAAAACGGCCACCGAGGCTTCGGCGATATTGGACAAAGCCACCCCCGCTTCGATCGGCGACAGACTGCCGCGTACCGTGTGCATGCCGACTTGGAATGTCTTGTCGTTAGACCAGTGTCGCGCAGTCTCAACCGCCTCCCGGATTCCTTGGTATGGGATCTCTCCGATCTGTTCCTTCATTTCGGAGACCCCGAATTCGCGTGTCCAGTACAGGCGTGCAAGACCACTGCGAGCAACCCTTTCGAATTCTGAATCCGGTCCAAAGCCATCTGGAAGGTCAAGGTCGGTGAACTCCCTGTCCAAAAGGTTTTCAAGCAGTTCCGGAGAATGATTGATCCATTCGGAGAGAAGGGGCGTCGTATCGAGAATTTCACTGATCGCCTCGAACGCATCCGGGTAGGCAGCATATGCCCGGCTCTCGTAAGCACGCCAGTCGTCAATCTGTGGATAGAATTTTTCCCGCCAGCTGTCAACCAGCGGGTCCATCGTCTCGGCCCAGCGCCGGGGAAGCAGGGCCAGACCCGCCATCTGCAGGTAGTTTCCCGGCAGTTTTGGCGATTGGTCTTCGCTGTAATGCTGCAGCAACGGATAATGCCGAGTCGCCTCGATGTGATGGTCGGAATGGCGCTGCATGTTGTAGAACATCCAGTTTGTAAACCTGCTGGAAGCGGTCCAGGAATGCCACGGCTGAACCTTTTCGTACCGGCCGCTAGGCAAGCGAATTCGCTGCAGCCCATAATGCTGGACATAGTTGATGATCTTCATCGAAAGAACCATGCTGAAACCGAGGGCGATAAACACCAGCAGTGCCCATGGTCCGCCCATCCAATAGACCAGCCCGTACCAGATCGCGAGTTCAAGAAAGTAGCGCCAGAAAGGATTTGTGTAATGCCAAATCGGCAGACGTCGACGCGCCAGTCGGTTGCGTGCAAAGCGCCAAGCTTCGGTGAGGCTGCACTTCAGGTCCCGCGGAATCAATCGCCAGAAACTGACTCCCTTGGGAGCCGTCCCGGCATCCATGGGCGTGCAGGCAAAAGCGTGGTGGACATAGACGTGTTCGGTTGCGTAATGCGGATAGGAAGAGGAAGCTAGAAGAAACTCACCCAACCAGCGCTCCCATGCAGCCTGTCGGTGGACCATCTCATGCCCAATGATGAAAACCGCCTGGCCGACGTTGATCAACGCTACCGCGATCAACACAATCTCCCAAACGGCCAAATGCCCGACAACAAGAATCTGCCAAAGCGCAAATGCCAGCGACGCAGGCCAGAGTATCGCCCACAGCCAGAGAGTTAGGTCGTACAAAAACAATCGGCTCGCGGACGTCTTGTCCGGATCCATGTTCCGCTCTTCTTCGCCGAATGCCCGGTCGAGGCTTTCCACAAGCACGACGTAAAGGACCGGACCCGCAATCCACCAGCCACCATACATGGCGGCACAAATAATCAAAGGAAAAACCACTAAGGGCTGGAAGTACAGCAGGGCGTTTTGGATCGACGGCTCGATCACTCCACCCTTTCCAGCAACCCCGGCATCCAGGCGACCTACTCCCGCCCCGCTCTCTGCCATATTAGCCTCCCCGCTCCCCGGCGTAATCCCGCCGTGACATATAAGCAATTGTCCACGGCGAAACAACTGTGTCAAGGGTCAAAGCAGCCTTCGCAGGACACAGCGAGAGCGTTGAAGTTCCTATAAATCAAGCATCCTTTACCGATTGAAAAGGCACCTCTCAGCAGTTATCCGCAACAGGCGGTGGCAGATTCGCCCTGTGATTAAGTAAAAATAAGAAGATGAAAAAATTTGTGTGCGGACAGATTCAGTAATACACACTGCATGCGTATCAAAAATGAACAGACAAAATCCCCCTGTCACTGGCATAAGCGAGACTCAGGAAGACCGGGAGGCACGGTCGTACGACTTTGGAAGAATGGCTCAGAGGGTGCCCGCGTCGGTAGCAACACCGAGAAGCACCGAGGAAGTCTCGAATCTCGTCCGTAAGACTGCAAGAGACGAAACCCAGCTGGCCATTCGAGGGGCAGGACACTCCCAAGGAGAACAATCCTTAACGGATTGCGGCCTGGTGCTCGACATGACGGAACTCAATCGCGTCCAGCTTCTGGAACGAGGCTTGGTGCGCGCACAGGGCGGAGCGTCATGGGGCAAAGTCCTGGACACGTTGCGCGGGACACAGCAGCTTCCACCGGTGCTGGCGGATATTGCCGAGGTTACTGTGGGCGGGACGCTGTCCGCCGGAGGATGGGGAAGCAGTTCGCACCGGCACGGGATGCAGACTGATCATGTAGAACAACTTGAGGTCGTGACCGGAACCGGTGCGCCCGTCCGATGTTCTCGCACCGAGAATGCCGATCTCTTCAATGCGGTCAGGGCGGGCCAAGGTCAGTTCGGCATCATCACCGACGCATGGCTCCAGCTTCGAAAAGCCAAAGAACGAATCCGAGTGTATAGGCTCCACTATCAGGACTTTGACCGGTTCGCCAGCGACTACGAGCAGATCGCCAGTGAGGGCTGGTTCGATCACCTTCGGGCAGAAGTTCGACTCCACCAGAAACGCATTACCCTAACCGCCGGTATCGAATACGACGAGGATTGCGATGATGAAAAGATTCTGGAAGGCTTGGGACACGACGAGGGCAAAGCCATCAAGGACACGACCGATGTCGGATACGCGGGAATGTTCCCCAAATGGGGATTCCTCTGGATGAATTACCATCCATGGCGAGACTGGTTCCTGCCGTGGGAAGCTCTTCGAACGCTGCTTGCCCAGCCGTGGCTGGATCCGAGCTGGATCCCGCAAGTGCCAGCCAGTTGGACCGGGACCTACCCGCTCAGAACCGGATCGAATGACGCCCCGCTTCTTATGTGCCCCGAGGGTGAACGCGTATTTTCATATTCAGTCCTGACCGTTCACACCCGGCATGAGCGTGCCAGCGAATTGGCGGAAAGACTGCGGGAGATTGACAGAACGCTCATCGAACTCGGGGGAAAGAGTTATCTGTCGGGCGGCACAGGCTACGGGCACGAAGAATGGAAAGAGCACTACGGAGAGAAGTTTGAAATGGCCCTTGCGTGGAAGGAGGAATTTGATCCGAAACAGGTGTTCCAAGGGGGGAACATGCCTTTTTCAGAAAGTCCGGAGACTTCTAGCTAGAGTTCCAAGAACCGGTAGAACTGGACAGCCACAGTTCACTGTCCTACAACAGGCTGCGCTGCACCGGCCTCTCCTCGTCGGCATGCGGAGCCAGATTCGAAACCGTCACTCCAAGCAAGCGTACTGCATGGCCTGGCTGAACGGCCCGGCGCAGTAGATCCGGCAGGATGGCCACCATCTGCCGGTACGAAGTCAGTGGCCGGTCGAACGAATGACTCCGGGTCACCTGCGTGAAGTCGCTGAACTTGACCTTCACCGTGACGGTTTTCCCGGTTAACTGTTTTTCCTGCAGATCCAGTGCCACCTCGCGTGCCCGTAACTTGAGCGCATTCAACATTTCTTCCAGGTCCTGAATGTCCTGCACGAATGTCGTCTCCGAGCCCAGTGACTTGCGGGGTCGATCCGGCTCGACCTCACGCAGATCCACGCCCCGTGCTGCCTGGTAGTAGTACTCGGCGTGCTTCCCGAACAAAGGCTGGAGCCGTTCCAGCGGCCACTGCCTGAGATCGACCCCGGTTTTGATTCCCAGTTCCTTCATTCGTGCCGCCGTGACCGGCCCGATCCCGAAAAACTTTCGGATCGGCAGGCGGGCCACCAGCTTCGGGCCATCCTCCGGGCGCACCACGGTCAGGCCGTCCGGCTTGTTCATGTCCGAGGCAATCTTGGCGAGGAACTTGTTGTACGAGACGCCGGCCGAACCGGTCAGCCGGGTTTTCTCCTGGATGCAACGCTTGATGTCGCGCGCAATGTCGGTGGCGATTCCACCGAACAGGCGACAGCCAGTCACGTCCAGGTACGCCTCATCCAGGGACAAGGGCTCGACCTTGGAAGTGTAATGGAGGAAGATTTCACGTATTTCGGCCGACACTGCGCGGTACAGGTCGAACCGCGGGCGGATGAAGATTACTTCCGGGCATCGTTTCTTGGCAGTCCGGCTCGCCATTGCCGAGTGAATGCCATAGGCTCGGGCCTCGTAATTGCATGTCGCCACCGTGCCCCGCCGTTCCGGATCACCACCGACGACCAAGGGGCGACCTCGTAGCGAAGGATCCTCGCGCATCTCGACTGCCGCATAAAACGCATCCATATCGATGTGGATGATGCGGCGTGCATAAGGATCGTCAGCTGATGCCATGACCCCGTGCCGGTTGGAATCAATCGGATGAGAACCGGGCGCGCACCGCCTCCCGGTCGAACCACCAGTCCGGCGTGATTGCATCGAGGATACGTCTCATCCGTTCCAGCAACACATCCACATCGTCCAGATCGTGCATCTGCACCCAGACTCCGATTGTCTCATCGTCAGTAATGCCGCGGTGGCGTTCAGCCACTTCCGCGACTTGCTGTTGAGCCAAGAAGATCAGGCGATTGCGTTCCGCACCGGTCGCCCGTTTATCCATCAGGAAATAAGCCAGCATCGCAGCCACGGCCGCGCCATCGGAATGGGCTGGCGTCTCCTCCACAAAGTGGCGGAACATCTGCCGGGTCAACTCCAGATCCATCGGGCAGGCCAGCGCAAGCCAAAGGCCGTGTCCCAAGGCCGGCGTGGACTCCGGCTGCTCGCTCAGGTACATCACCTGGCAAGCCGAAACCGCTTCTTCGTAGCGCTCCGCCTGGATTCCTGCATCCAGCGCCTCCCGGGCCATCGCGAATGCCGCCTCGGACTCACCGAGGTCAAGCAGAATCCGGGAGAGTTCCAACTGTGCGTCAAGACGTTCCGAATTCTTGAGATCCGGGCGGCGCAACTCTTTCTCCAGCGTCAACCGACGCTGCTGCTGTGCTGACTGCCCTGCGGTCGCAGCGTCGTCGATCAACCGGTCTTCCAGCTGGCGGGTTTGCCCGAACTCACTCATGATCATTATTGTACGGAGGGCTTGCCTCAAAAAAGAAACGCCCCCTCGAAAGGGGGCGCTCTTTTATATGGTTAGGGTTTTCAGACCTCGTATGCGTAGCCTGCAACCTTGTTGATCGCCCGGGAGACTTCCAACTCGCCTTCGGAGGCTTCGTTGTCGTCCCACTTCTTCAATTCCTGCTCCATGAAGGCGTGGAACGCCGGCGGAATCAACGCCAATGCGAACAGGGTGAAATACCCCATCCCCGTATTTGGCGCCCCGACCTCGTCGAGCTCCCAGAAGTGGGTTTCGCCACGGTCGTGGTGGTCCGCCTGACGGCCGATCTCGATGAAAAACCAACTGGTGAAAGCCGTGCTGTTGTCCCAGCTATGGCGATAGTCGATGGGCTGGCCTTTCTCACGAATCAGTCCATAGTGCTCCAGATAGTTGAGCGCTTCCAGCTCGAAGTTCGAAATCATCCAGATCAGCAGCATGGCGCAGATGCCAAGCCAGCCGCCTGCCATCCAGAACAGGAAGATCGTCGGCAGGCTCATCGCATAGCCACGAATCCAGCGGTTCTGCCAAGACAGGAACGGCACGCCCAGACGCTCCAGGCGATGCTTCTCCATCGTATACAGGAATTTGCTCTGGCCGAAATAGGATTTCGGAAGATGGGCATACATGCTGCGTCCGCGCGGTGAAGTCGCGGGATCATCCTCGCAACCCAGTTCCAGATGGTGGTTGTACACATGCGCGTAGCAGAAATGGGACGAACCAGACAGTCCCATCATCCAGCGGGCAATCACGAAACTGAAGCCCTTGGTGTGCGCCAGCTCGTGTCCGTAGATGATGCCGATGCCGGCGAAGATGCCGGTCGAAACGACCGCACCGACCAACTGCATCCCGGTGATCCCTTCCTGATAGGACAGGCCCAGGAAAGTGCCGGTCCCGATCGGGACACCCGTCACATACTGGTAGATGCGCCAAGCAATGGTCAACTGCAACAGGATGAAAACACCCAGCATGCTGTACATGACACCGTTCTGAAGAGCGGGGATGCCATAGGTATCGCCCTCTTCGTCAAACCCCGCACCCATGGTGCGTTGTGGCGTAGTGGTATCGACCAGGATGCCGACGCCCATCAGGGCGACGCCAACCCAAACCCACGGGCCGCCTGCCATAACCCCGAACAGCGCCGACAGGATCAGCAACGGCGCGAGGAAATAGCGTACATTGATAAACAGTTTTTTCACGACTCCTCCTAAGTAATTCTGACAATCGTGGGGACACGATTCTTTTGAGGCTAATCTATCACAAATATTTCAGCCTTCCAGTTGGCCGACGGGAGGGCATCCAGTACAATGGCTGTACGAAACACCGGATTGCCCGGGATTTTCCTGTACAAAAGGTGGATAATTTGACATGGCCGAATCACCGCTCCATCCCATCCAAGTTGCCGCGCGCCGCTCGGGCTTGAGCGTCGAGTTGATCCGCGCTTGGGAGCGCCGTTACCACGCAGTCGAACCGATGCGCACCCGAAATCAGCGCCGATTGTACCGAGACGAGGATATCGAGCGCCTGCGCCTGCTGGCTCGTGCCACCGATGCCGGGCGGCGTATCGGCGACATCGCGCGATCATCCACTGCCGAACTTCAGGCCATGGTGGAAGGAGATGAGCGGGCGGCAGTTCTGGTGCCTTCCCTCGGTTCCTCGCGCCCACGCACGGACGCGGTCATGGAATATTTCGACCGGTGCCTCGAGGCAATCGACAGGATGGACCCGGAACAGTTGGCCGAAACCCTGAGTGACGCCGAGAAAAACCTGGTCGAGTTGTTCATGCAAGAAGACCTGATCGCACCACTGATCCAGCACATGCAGGATGAATGCCGCAACGGAACCCTGCGCATGGCGCAAAAGCACATGGCCGAAGGCGTGATCCGCAGCCACTTGCTGAACTATGCCACCCGCCCGGGAACCGGCTCCGCCTTCCGTGTGGTCGTGGCCGGCGGATTGTCCGGAACAGATGAACTTCCGCTGCTTCGCCTGGCCGTGGCGACCCGAGCCTACGGGTGGCGGCCGGTCTTCCTTGGCGCTGGGCTGTCTGCTGACGAGATCGCGTATGCAGCGGAGCGCAGCCGGGCCCTGTGCACCGCCATCGCCGCCCACCCGGTCGATGATCCTTTGCTTCCGAATGAGTTGCGCAAACTCCGCCGCACCATCCCGGAAGGCCATCCGATCCTCCTGCACGGCTCTAACTTGAATCTTTTTGAGGCAGTGATCGACGACACCCGGATCATTCCGACACAGACGTTCGGTGAATTGCGTCTTGCCTTGGGGCGGATGCGGCTCGATGCCCAGGCCGACGCCGAACCGGCCTGATCTCCCCTCATCCGCACTCTATAGAATAGTCTGCAGGCTTATTACCCGGTTTCCATCCCATGGGTTCACCTCAAAGTTTCTCCTACGAGGAGCTCCTGCGTTGCGCACGCGGTGAGATGTTCGGCGAAGGCAACGCCCAGTTGCCGAGCCCGAACATGCTGATGCTGGACCGCATCACGCATATCAGCGAGCAAGGCGGCGCCTACGGGAAAGGCGAGCTGCAGGCGGAATTGGACATTCGCCCCGACCTCTGGTTTTTTCAATGCCATTTCCCCGGCGATCCGGTGATGCCGGGCTGCCTGGGGCTCGATGCCCTGTGGCAGTTGGTGGGATTCTTCCTAGGATGGCAGGGTCACCCGGGGCGAGGCCGGGCGCTGGGCGTCGGCCGGGTCAAGTTTTCCGGCCAGGTGACTCCGGAAAACCGCACCGTGCACTACCACATCCATCTCAAACGCCTGATCACCCGTTCACTGGTGATGGGGATCGCCGACGGCTTGGTCCAGGTGGATGGCCGTGACATCTACACGGCGAAGGATCTTCGGGTCGGCCTGTTCACCACCCTGGAACAATTCTGACCATGACGCCCCTTCTGGCCCATACCACGGCCTACCAATTCCTGGACTTCGACGAAGACGAGACGCTGCGCCGCCACCTGCTTGAGGCCTGCGAACGCCTGCAGCTGACCGGCAACATCACCCTGGCCCCCGAAGGCATCAACCTGAGCCTGTCGGGATCGGAAGACGGCATCGGCCAGATCGAGCAACTTCTTTTGGACGAAAGCCCGTTCAAGCGGCTCCAGTTCCGGCGCAGCCGCATCGCCACCTCGCCTTTCTCCAAGCTGATCGTCCGTTTCCGCCCTTCCCTCCTGCCTATCCAAGTGGACACTCCGGTCGCCCGCCGCCAGCCGGGCACTCACCTGCCACCGCAACAGTTATGCCAATGGCTGGACGAGGGTCGCCCACTGCGGCTGCTGGACGTGCGCAACGTCTACGAGACGCACCTGGGGCAGTTTGCCGCCGCTGAAACCCTGCCTTTGCACCAGTTCCGTGATTTCCAGGAAGCGGCTCGCGACCTGGAACCGGACACGAGACCCATCGTGACCTACTGCACGGGCGGCATCCGCTGCGAGCTGGCCAGCGCCTGGCTGCGCGAGCAGGGACACCCGGAAGTCTGGCAGTTGTCCGGGGGCATCCTGAACTATTTCGAGCAATGCGGCGACCGTCACTGGCAGGGGGAATGCTTTGTCTTCGACGACCGCCTAGCCGTGGACCCCCAACTGCATGCCACTTATCCCCAGCTATGCCGCACCTGCCAGAAACCCCTTTCGGAAATGAGGCTCGGCCGCTGCGCGGAATGCGGAGACCCCAGGCTTGATGCTCACTGACATCTGCTGCAACCTGACCCACGAGTCGTTCGCAAACGATCAGGAAGAGGTCCTGCAGCGGGCCCGGGAAGCCGGCGTCACCCGGTTTCTGCTGGCCGGCGCGGATCTTGCCGAGAGCCGGGCATGCGTTTCGACCGCACAGCGCTATCCCGACTGCTGGGCGGCGGTCGGCGTGCATCCGCATCAGGCGCGTGAATGGGGCTCCGACAGCGCCGAAATCCTGCGCGACCTTCAGCAAAACCCCAAAGTCATCGCCATCGGCGAATGCGGACTGGACTACTACCGGGACTTGTCGCCTCGCGAAGCACAGGTTGCCGCTTTCTCGGAACAACTGGAACTGGCAGGCGAATTGGGCTTGCCCGTACTCATGCACAACCGCGACGCGGACGAGGACTTCCTGCAGGTCTTCGATAACACGGCCAGCCGCCCACCGCGCGCTATCCTGCATTGCTTCACTGGAGGACGGTCATTGCTGCATGCCTGTCTTGAGCGCGGCATGTACATCGGTGTCACCGGTTGGTTCTGCGACGAACGCCGGGGACAGCCGCTCAGAGACCTGATCGACGAGATCCCGCTGGACCGTCTGATGATCGAGACGGACGCGCCCTATTTATTGCCACGCACGCTGCGCCCGCGCCCCCGAACCCGCCGCAATGAGCCCATGTGGCTGCCCCACATCGCCGAACAGATCGCTGAGGCCCGGGGTCTGAGCCTGGATGAATTTGCCCGCCATACGCAGGCGTGCGCACAGGAATTTTTCTCTTTTTCGAACTAACTGGGCTATCCTACATATATGGTTCGTCCCCTCCCTGCAAGTCCGAAGTTTTCCTGACG
>CAZRSJ010000033.1:0-16106 GCA_964602805.1 uncultured Chromatiales bacterium
GCGACTCTCACCGCGGCCCGCCGGGTGTTCTCATATGTTTATGAACCTATGCAGGTGCGCCGGACGGGGTCGGCCCTGGGGCGATGGATCAGCGTTCCGCGATCGGGGTCAGCACTTCACGGAAGAAGGGCAGCCAGGATGCGAGCAGCCCCAGCACGAAAACCACCTCGACGAGCAGCACCCGCCGCCAGCGCGCCCGCGCCTCGGACTGTGCGTCGGCAAGGCGGACCGATGACATCAGGATGTCGAACAGCAGCACGAAGAACACCAGCGGGGCTGCCGCCGGCAGGACCAGGGTGCGGATCAGGGCCCAGCCGTGCAGGCTCAGCGGCACGCCCGGGTCGGTCGCGAACAACGCCAAGGCGCCGGCCATCGCCAGCAGCGCCACGCGCAGGACGCCCAGTTCGGCGAAAAGCGCGCGGACCGAAATCATAGGGACTGGTAGTAATCCATCAGGATCCGGGCGATCTCCGGGCGCGCGAATTCAGGCGGCAGGTCCTCGCCGTTGGACAGCATTTCCCGCACCCGGGTGCCGGACAGCAGGACGAAATCCTCCTTCTGGTGGTCCGGCGCGTCGCGCATCATCACCACCTTGTCCAGCTTCTTGGAGTAGGCGGTGTGATCGGCGCGGAAGATTTCGATGTCCAGCGCGCCTTCCGGCACATCCTCGTCGAAGATCGTCTGCGCGTCGAATGCCCCATAGTAGTCGCCGACCCCGGCATGGTCGCGCCCGACGATCAGGTGCGTGCAGCCGGCGTTTTGGCGGAACATGGCATGCAGCACGGCTTCGCGCGGCCCGGCGTACAGCATGTCGAAGCCGTAGCCGGTGATCATCACCGTGTTGGGCGGGAAGTACAGTTCGACCATCTTGCGGATGGCGTCGTCGCGCACGTGGGCGGGGATGTCGCCGGGCTTGAGGCGGCCGAGCAGCATGTGGATGAGCACGCCGTCGGCGCCGACCGTCTCCTTGGCGATCTTGCACAGCTCCTCGTGCGCGCGGTGCATCGGGTTGCGGGTCTGGAACGCGACCACGCGGTTCCAGCCGCGCTCTTCGATCTCGTTGCGGATCTGCACCGCGGTGCGGAACGTGCCGGCGAATTCGTCCGGGAAGTAGCTGTAGTCCAGCACTTCGATCGGCCCGGAGACCAGCGTGCGGCCGTTGTCAAGGAAAGTTTGGACGCCGGGATGCTCGGGGTCGGTGGTCCGGTAGACCTGGTCGGCCAGGCGTTCGAAATCGGCTTCGGACAGGGTTTCGACCGCCTCGACCTGCTGGATGGCCAGCACCGGGTTGCCGTCCCGGTTGGAATCGCGCAGGGCAATGCGCGACGCGCCCTCAATGGCGGAGGCGTCCTGCGTTTGGTTGAGGATCGGCACCGGCCAGAACAGTCCGGACTCGGTGTGCATCTCGCGGCCGATGCGCAGGGCGTCCGCGGCATTCATGTATCCGGTCAGCGGGGTGAAGTATCCGCCGGCCATCATGACGGCGTTGGAGACGGCGGCGGAGTTGAGCAGCAGGGAAGGCAGGGATTCGGCCTCGTCCCGAAGCGCGGCCGCGCGCTCGGCATCTTCAACGGCGAGTGGAATCAGTCGCTCGCTGGCGTAGGGGTTGATCATCGGTATCGTCCATGAAAAAAGGAAAACTATTTTACCGATAAGGAAGGATTTCTTCCGTTTCGCTGTCCGTAGCCGCATTGAAACCGGCCTCCCGAGCCCCAATTTAATAAGGGGTTCGACAACCTATTGACGACATGAGAGTAGACAAGCTGACCCAGCCGTTTCAGCAGGCGCTGATGGAAGCGCAGTCACTGGCGGTTGGCCGGGACTGCCCGGAGATCGATCCGGCGCACCTGATGACGGCCCTGCTTGAGCAGTCGGCGACGGCGGCCGGTTCGCTGCTGCGTGAGGCGGGGGCCGACCTGAACCGCCTACGCGACGGTCTTGCCCGGCGCCTCGACGCTCTTCCGCGAGTGACCGGTGAGAAAGGCGAAGTGCGGTTCTCTTCCGACCTGCAGCGCATCCTCAACATCTGCGACAAGCTTGCGCAGGATCGCGGCGACCAATACATCGCATCCGAACTGTTCCTGCTTGCGGCGCAGCAGGATCGGGGAGAGATCGGGAAACTGCTGCGCGAATGCGGTGTGGACACCGAGCGCCTGCTGCAGGCGATCGCCCAGTTGCAGGGTGACGGGCCGGTTACGGACCCGAATGCCGAACAGCACCGCCAGGCGTTGGAGAAATACACCGACGACCTGACCCGCCGCGCCGAGCAGGGCAAGATCGATCCCATCATCGGCCGCGACGAGGAAATCCGGCGCGCGATCCAGATCCTGCAGCGGCGTACCAAGAACAATCCGGTGCTGATCGGGGAAGCCGGCGTCGGCAAGACCGCGATCGTCGAGGGGCTGGCGCTGCGCATCGTCAACGGCGAGGTGCCGGAGAGCTTGCGCAACCGGCGGGTGTTGGCGCTGGACATGGCGGCGTTGGTCGCCGGCACCAAGTTCCGCGGCGAATTCGAAGAGCGGCTCAAGGCGGTCCTCAAGGAACTGGCACAGCAGGAAGACGAAGTCATCCTGTTCATCGACGAACTGCACACCATGGTCGGCGCGGGCCGGGCGGAAGGCTCGATGGATGCCGGCAACATGCTCAAGCCGGCGCTGGCGCGCGGCGAACTGCACTGCATCGGCGCCACCACCCTGGACGAATACCGCGAGAACCTGGAGAAGGACGCGGCGCTGGAGCGACGCTTCCAGAAGATCCTGGTCGACGAGCCGAGCGTGGAGGACACCATCGCGATCCTGCGCGGGATCAAGGAGCGCTACGAGGTTCACCACGGGATCGAGATCACGGATCCGGCTCTGGTCGCCGCCGCCACCCTGTCGGCGCGCTACCTGACCGATCGCCGCCTGCCGGACAAGGCGATCGACCTGGTCGACGAGGCGGCCTCGCGCATTCGCATGGAGGTCGAGTCCATGCCGGAGGAGATGGACCGCCTGGATCGGCGCATGATTCAGCTCAAGATCGAACGCCAGGCCTTGCGCAAGGAAGACGACCCGGCTTCCCGCGAGCGGCTGAAGGTGCTGGAGGAAGAACTGGAGCGTCTGGAGAAAGAGTATGCCGACCTGGAGGAGATCTGGAAGGCCGAGAAATCGGCGGTCAGCGACACCGCCCGGCTCAAGAAGGAGTTGGACCAGGCGCGGCTTGAAATGGACCGGGCGCGGCGCGAGAACGACCTGGAGCGTGCCGCGGAACTGCAGCACGGAATCATTCCGGAGCTTGAGCGTCAGCTGGAGCAGGCGCACGACTCGGAGAAGCCGCAGGCGACCCTGTTCCAGGACATCGTCACCGAAGAGGAAATCGCCGAGGTGGTGGCACGTGCGACCGGCATCCCGGTGTCCCGGATGCTGGAAGGGGAGAAAGAGCGGCTGTTGCGCATGGAGGAGGCGCTGCACCGGCGGGTGGTCGGCCAGGACGAGGCCGTATCCGCGGTCTGCCACGCGATCCGGCGTTCCCGCTCCGGACTGACCGACCCGGGCCGCCCGATCGGGTCTTTCCTGTTCCTGGGGCCGACCGGCGTGGGCAAGACCGAACTATGCAAGGCGCTGGCGGAATTCCTGTTCGACCAGGAGTCGGCGATGGTGCGCGTGGACATGTCGGAGTTCATGGAAAAGCATTCCGTGGCACGGCTGATCGGCGCGCCGCCCGGCTACGTGGGTTACGAGGAAGGCGGCCGGCTGACCGAGGCAGTGCGCCGCCGCCCGTTCACGGTGGTCTTGCTCGACGAGATCGAGAAGGCGCATCCGGACGTGTTCAATGTTCTGCTGCAGTTGCTCGACGACGGCCGTTTGACGGACGGTCACGGGCGCACCGTGAGCTTTGCCAATGCGGTGGTGGTGATGACATCCAACCTCGGCAGCGATACGGTGCAGAAAATGGCGCGCGAATCGCATGAAAGCCTGAAGCTTGCGCTGCAGGAGCAACTGACGGAGCATTTTCGTCCGGAATTCATCAACCGGATCGACGAGGTGCTGGTGTTCCGGGCGCTGCAGCGCGACCAGATCCAGGCGATCGTCCGCATCCAGGTCGAACGGCTCAGGCAGCGCTTGGCCGAACGGAACTTGGTGTTGGAATTGTCGGACGAGGCGATTGAGTTCGTCGGCAATGCCGGCTACGATCCGGACTACGGCGCGCGGCCCTTGCGCCGGGTGCTGCGCAACGACCTGGAGAACCCGTTGGCCCAGGCGCTTCTGGAGGGGAAATTCCTGCCCGGACAGACGGTCCGGGTGGATTGCGGAGAAGGGGGCCTGCGCTTCAGCTCGGTGTGATTCTCGCCTGAAGGAACTCCAGCAGTCCGTCTACCGCCACATCTTCCGATTCATCGAGGTTGCGCCGGTGGCGGTATTCCAGCCGCCCCTGTTCCAGCGTGCGCGGGCTGATGACGACCCGGTGCGGAATGCCGACCAGGTCCGCCTCGGCGAACATCACGCCCGGGCGAAGGTCGCGGTCGTCCATCAGGACCTCGATCCCGGCCTCTTGGCATTGCTGGTAGAGGGTTTCGGTGGTGGTGCGGACCGCATCGTCGCGGTCGGCACCGATCGGGCACAGCAAGACGGAAAAAGGCGCCATCGCGTCCGGCCAGATGATGCCCTGTTCGTCGTGGTTCTGTTCTATGGCGGCGGCCACGATGCGGGTGATGCCGATGCCGTAGCAGCCCATCGTGACGACCTGCTCCTTGCCGTCGGGGTTCAGCACGGTGCAGTTCATGGCTTGGCTGTACTTGTCGCCGAGCTGGAAGATGTGTCCGACCTCGATGCCTCGCGCGCTGCGAACGGGGCCGCTGCCGTCCGGGCTCGGCTCCCCGTCCTCCAGGTTGCGGATGTCGCAGACCCGCTCCGGCTCCGCATCGCGCTCCCAGTTGACCCCGGTGTAGTGCACGCCTTCCCGGTTCGCGCCGCACACGAAGTCCGACAGCACGGCGGCACTGGCGTCCACGTATAGCGGGAGGTCGAGACCGGCCGGCCCCAGCGAGCCGACCGGGCAACCGAGCTTTTCGCGAACCTCTGCCTCGTCGGCGAAGCACAACGGGCTCCGGATGCCTTCGATCTTGGCAGCCTTCACCGCATTCAGGCGATGATCGCCGCGCAGGATGAGCGCGACCAGCGAGCCGTCTTCCTCGCCCTGGACGATCAAGGTCTTGACCGACTGTTCCGGCGGCGTGCCGAGAAACTCCGAGACCTCTTCGATGGTGTGCTGGCCGGGAGTGTCTACCTCTTTCATCTCTTGGGTGGGTTCGGGGCGCGGGGACTCCGGTGCCGGGGCGGGCGCCTGCTCCACGTTGGCCGCGTAATCCGATTGCTCCGAATACACGATCTCATCCTCGCCGGAGTCCGCCAGCACGTGGAATTCATGCGACAGGGCGCCGCCGATCGCACCCGAATCGGCCCGCACGTATCGGTATTCGAGCCCCAGGCGGTCGAAGATCCGGCAGTAGGCGATGCGCATCTCCTCGTAGGCTTCGTCGAGGCTGGCCGAGTCGAGATGGAACGAATAGGCATCCTTCATCACGAATTCCCGGGCCCGCATCACGCCAAAACGGGGACGGATCTCGTCCCGGAACTTGGTCTGGATCTGGTAGTAGTTCACCGGCAGCTGGCGGTAGCTCTTGAGTTCGCGCCGCGCGATGTCGGTGATGACTTCCTCGTGGGTCGGGCCGAAGCAGAATTCCCGTTCGTGGCGGTCGGCGAAGCGCAGCAGTTCCGGTCCGTACTGCTCCCAGCGCCCGGATTCGTGCCACAGTTCCGCCGGTTGCACGGCCGGCATCAGCAATTCCACGGCGCCGCTGCGGTCCATTTCCTCGCGCACGATGGTTTCGACCTTGCGCGCAACCTTCAGGCCGAAGGGCATCCAACTGTACAGCCCGGCGGCCAGCATCCGGATGAGGCCGGCGCGCAGCATCAGCTGATGGCTCACGACCTCGGCGTCGGCCGGGGTCTCCTTGAGCGTGGTCAGGGGCAGTCGGGACAGGCGCATGATCGGACGGTCGGGCGCGCCCATCTTACAAAAACCCGCGGTCTGGTGTGACACGCCCGCGTCGTGTCCGCGGTGTATACTTGAACAAGTCTCATGAGCGCGTACCCGCGATGTCCGACCGGCGCCTGAAAGCCTTCTATACGGTGGCCCGGCTGCTGAGTTTTACCAAGGCGGCCAAAGTCCTGCACCTGACCCAGCCGGCGGTGACGTTCCAGATCCGGCAGTTGGAGGATTATTACAAGACCCGCCTGTTCGATCGCACGCACAATCGCATCACGCTGACCGAATCCGGCGCCAAGGTGTACGAGTACGCGCGCCAGATCTTCGAGCTGTACAACGAACTGGAAACCGAGATGAACCGTATTGCCGGCGACCTGACCGGACCGGTCACGGTCGGCGCGAGCAACACCATTGCGGTGTACATGCTGCCGCGGATGCTGCGCGAGTTCCGCACCCACCACCCGGAAATGGTATTACGCCTGAAGGTCTCGAACACCGAAGGGGTGGCGACGATGGTGGAGAGTGGCACGGCCGACCTCGGCATCGTGGAAGGGCCGGTGAGCAACAAGACCTTGCTGGTGGAGATGTGCAAGATGGACGAACTGGTGGCGATTGCGCCGCCCAAGCATCCGCTCCTGCACAGCGCGCCGGTGCGCATCAGCCAGGTACTGCAGCACCCGTTCGTCATGCGCGAGGAAGGGTCCGGGACCCGCAAGGTCATCATGAACTACTTGGAAAACCAACGCATCGGTGTCGACCGCATCGACATCGTGATGGAACTCGGCGGCCTGGAGGCGATCAAGGCCGCGGTGGAGTCCGGCATGGGCGTGTCGATCCTCTCGCGCGAGACCATCCACAAGGAGTTGCAGCTGCACACCCTGAGTTGCGCGTCCCTGACCCCGGCGCTGACCCGCCAACTGTCCCTGGTCAGCCTGCGCCAGCCGCATCGCCCCCCGACCGTGGAAGCCCTGCGGGACTTCGCCATGGATTTCTACGCCGCCGTGCCGGAGGCAGCCGCGTGATCAAGGTGTTCCGCGAATGGTACGGGCGGCATTTCACGGATCCGCAGCAAGTCATCCTGCTGTTGCTGATCGGCCTGGGGCTGGCCCTGGCCTTGTTCATCGGCGACATCCTGGCGCCGCTTCTGGTCAGCATCCTTCTGGCCTACATACTCGAGGGGTTGATCCGCGCGCTGGAGGAGACCCGGATCCCGCGGTTGTTCTCCTTCCTTCTGGTCTACGTCTTGTTCGTGGCGGCCCTGCTGCTGCTGCTGTTGCGCCTGGTGCCGGTGCTGTCGGAACAGATCGTGGATCTTGCGGCGCGGTTGCCGAGCATGCTCGCGGCGGGGCAGCGTTGGGTCGAGTCGCTCCCGGAGCTTTATCCGGAACTGGTCAGCCCGACCCAGGTGGAACAGATCCTGATGGCGGTTCGGGCGGAGGTGCTGGCGTTCGCGGACGAGATCATCCGCTTTTCCCTGGACACGGTGGTGGACGTGCTGTCGGTCGTGGTGTACACGGTCGTCGTGCCGATCCTGGTGTTCTTCCTGCTCAAGGACAAGCGGCGGATTCTGGACTGGGCCAAGACCTACCTGCCGGCACCGCAGTCGCTCAGTTCCCAAGTCTGGGGTGAAATGGATCTGAAGGTGTCGCAGTATCTTCGCGGCAAGCTGATCGAGATCGGGGTGGTCTGGGTCGCGACGTTCTTCGCGTTCGCGCTGTTCGGTTTGCAATATGCGCTGCTGCTGTCGTTCCTGGTCGGACTGTCGGTCATCATCCCGTACGTGGGCGCGGTGGTGGTGACGGTCCCGGTTATGCTGGTTGCCGCCTTCCAGTGGGGCCTGAGCCCGGAATTCGCCTACCTGATGCTGGCCTACCTCGTGATCCAGTTCCTGGACGGAAACCTGCTGGTGCCGCTGCTGTTTTCGGAGGCGGTCGACCTCCATCCGGCCGCCATCCTGACCGCGATCCTGGTGTTCGGCGGGTTCTGGGGCGTATGGGGCGTGCTGTTCGCCATCCCCTTGGCCTCGCTGATCGACGTGGTGTTGCGCAGCTGGCCGCGCGCCGCGCCGGACTAGAGAAGAATCAGGCTTTCGACAGGTCGGCGACTGCCGCCAGCACTTCCGTCGCGTGTTCGGACACCCGGACCTTGCGCCAGACGCGGCGCACGACGCCCTCCGGGTCGATCAGGAAGGTGCTGCGCTCGATGCCGCGGACTTTCCGCCCGTACATGTTCTTCATCTTGATGACGTCGTAGCGCTTGCAGGCGACCTCGTCCGGGTCGGAGAGGAGCTGGAACGGGAATTTGTGCTTGGCCTTGAAGTTCTCATGCGTCTTGAGCGTGTCGCGGGAGATGCCGAAGACGACAGTCCGGCGCCGGCGGAAGCGCGGGTACAGGTCGCGGAAATCCTGGCCCTCGGCGGTGCAGCCGGGCGTGTTGTCCTTGGGATAGAAATACACCACCACGGGGCGGCCGCGGAGTTCGGACAGGCGCACGGACTTGCCGCCCGTCGCCACCAGTTCGAAGTCTGGAGCCTTGTTGCCTTCCGCAACCGGTTTCCGCGTCATCTTCTGTGTATGACTTCAGAAAAAGGGATTTCAAGCATATCACATTTGGCCGCGTGGCCCGGGGCCTGACGGGCTTTTTGTTAAACTGTAATTGGCGCATCCACCGGCTCTCGCATGACGACTTTTCAAGGCAGCATGGTTGCCATGGCAACCCCCATGAGTGCATCAGGGGAGGTGGACTATGCGGCACTGTCCGCGCTGGTGGACTTCCACTTGGAGCAGGGCAGCGACGCACTGGTCCCGGTCGGTACGACGGGGGAATCGGCGACCTTGAGCGTGGAGGAGCACCACGAGGTGATCCGCCGCGTGGTGAAACAGGTGAATGGGCGGATCCCGGTCATCGCGGGCACCGGCGCCAACGCCACCACCGAGGCCATCGAACTGACTCGCTACGCCCACGAGGCTGGAGCGGATGCCTGCCTGCTGGTGACCCCGTACTACAACAAGCCGACCCAGGAGGGCCTGTACCGGCATTACCGGGCCATCGCCGGGGCCGTGCCGATCCCGCAGATCCTCTACAACGTTCCGGGCCGGACGGCCTGCGACATGCTGCCGGAGACGGTGGCACGACTGTCCGAACTGGGATCGATCATCGGCGTCAAGGAGGCGACCGGCGACCTGGAGCGAATCCGGCGTTTGCGCGAGTTGTGCGACGATGCGTTCATAATCATTAGCGGAGACGACGAGACATCCATGGAAACGCTGTTCAATGGAGGTCGAGGAGTGATCACGGTGACAGGGAATGTGGCCCCCAAGCTGATGCACGAGATGTGCCAGGCGGCGTTGGACGGAGACGAAGAAACGGCTCGGGCCTGTAACAGCAAGCTGGAACTCCTCCACCGAGACCTGTTCGTCGAGTCCAACCCGATTCCGGTCAAGTGGTGCCTGAACCGGATGGGGCTGATTCCGGAGGGCATCCGGTTGCCGTTGACCCCGCTTTCGGAGGCGCACCACGAGACCCTGTGTGCCGCCATGCGTGCGGCGGGGGTGCTGGAATGAAGCGCTGGCTGTGGATGGGCTGCCTGGCGGGCATGCTCGCGGGTTGCGGGGACGAGCCCCTGACCGTCGAGGAACTGGTCGGCGAGGCGGCGGATGTGTTCGAATCCGACTGGTTCGGGGGTGAGGAAGAGTATGGCACCAGCCAGTCGACGGAAGCGCTCAGGGTTCCGCCGCAGTTGTCCCTGCCGGACACCAGCAAGCAGCTGATCATCCCGGAGCTTGGCGGGGTCAGCGCCAAGAAGACCGGCCGGGGCCAGGCCGCGGTGTTGCCGGGCTTCCTGGATATGAAGGTGCGCCGGGAGGGCAACGTGCGCTGGCTGGAAGTGGGCGCGGACCCGGTCACCCTGTGGCCGCATCTGCGCGCGTTCTGGGAAGACCAGGGGTTCGAACTGGCCCAGGAGGCGCCGCTGATCGGTTTGCTGGAGACGCGGTGGCGCGAGAAGGCGGATGATGTCCGGGCCCTGGAGGCAGAGGGTAACAACTCGTACTATGCGGCATCCCGCGAAAAGTTTCGATTGCGGATGGAGCGCGAGCCGAATGCCTACGCCAACGTATTCATCACGCGCCAGAAACTGGAAGTGGCGGGCGTGGGCGGCAACAACTCGGTGGTCTGGAAGCCCGGGCGACCGAATCCGGAGAGGGAGGCCGAGATGCTGGTCCGCCTGATGGAGTACCTGGGCGCGTCGCGGGTGGAGGGCGTCGCGACCTTGGAGGAAGAGGAGGTGGAGGCCACCGTCGGTCTTGACCTGCAGTATATCGGCGGCATTCCGGTGCTGATGGTGGAGGACGAATACAGCAGCGTATGGCGCCAGGTCGGCGTGGCCCTGGAACGCTCGGGGCTGTACGTGGTCGATTTCGATCGCAGTCAGGGCACCTACGTGTTCCGCTACCGGGGCGGGGATTCCGCTGGCGGGAAAGGCGCCCTGCTGGAAGTGCACCTCTTGGCGCGCGAGGAAAACCTGACGCTGTTGACGGTGCATCGGCACAAATCGAAGCAACCCGTCCGCAAGGAACTGACCCGCAGCGTGTTGCGCGCGATCCTGGCCGCATACGCGCTGGTGCCCCGCGTCACGGCCGACGCGAAATAATCCAGTTTCGGGATTGCGATCCGGCCGGAAGCCGGGCCGCGGTCAGTCGTCCTTGTCTTGCGGAGTGATTCCGGACTGCATCCGGGACATGGCGAGGTAGGTGATGTTGTCGCGCCGCGAGATGACGTCCCGGGACTTGTCCTTTTCGATGCAGGCGTAAGCCGAGTGGTTGTGGATGGACTCGAAGTTCTCCGATTCCACCTTGTAGGCCCGGACCCGGTCGTCCTCGTTGAGCCGCAGGGCGAGGTCGCGGACCATGTCTTCCACGAACTTGGGGTTGTCGTAGGCACGCTCGGTGACGTACTTCTCGTCCGGGCGCTTGAGCAGCCCGTACAGTTCGCAGGATGCCTCGCTCTCGGCCATCTCGATCAGGTCTTCGATCCAGACCGGCTTCGCCAGGGTCACGCTGAGCGTGATGCGGGAGCGTTGGTTGTGCGCGCCGTAGTCCGAGATGCTCTTGGAGCAGGGGCACAGGCTGGTGACCGGGATCGCGATGGAGGCGGTCAGGCGCGTGTCGCCGCGGTTGAAACGCCCGCTCAGGCGGATCTGGTAGTCCAGGTAGCTGCGCACGCCGGACACCGGGGCGGCCTTGTTTATGAAGAAAGGGAAGGCCATTTCGATGAAGCCTTCCTCCGCGTCGAGCCGGATCGCCATGTCGCGCAGCAGCCCGTTGAAGTTTTCCAGCGAGACCGCTTTCTTGTGGTCCTGCAGGACATGCACGAAGCGGGACATGTGCGTGCCCTTGACCTCCGGCGGCAGGTTGACCGTCATGGTCAGCCGTGCGACCGTGGATTGGGGTTTGCCGCTGCGGTCGACGAACTCGATCGGGTGCAGGATGTCCTTGATGCCGACCTGGTTGATCGGGATCGCGCGCGTGTCCGCCGAGCTTTGCTCGTCGTGTAGATGGTCGCCGTGCTGGAGAGGATCGGAGTAAGCCATCCGAATCTACGCTTCCTGTTTATCCGGTTCGCCCATATTACTCTGGAATAGGCGGTGGGGCAAATGACGGGATTCCCGGCCTCCGAAGCCCTGCGGGCGGGATTCGGTGGGCGATAATAGAGGTTTGACTCTGGATCTGATTCGTCGGTCTCATGACTCTGCCGCGCCCCGAGCAACAGGATGTCGACCCGCTGGAAACCCAGGAATGGCTGGAGGCGCTGGACTCGGTCTTCAAGGAGGAGGGCCCGGCGCGCGCGCACTACCTGATCGAACGCCTGCTGGACCGGGCCCGGCGCTCCGGCCTGACCATTCCCTACAGCGCAACGACCGCCTACCTCAACACCATCCCCGTCGCGCAGGAGGAAAGCTGCCCGGGGGATGCCGCCCTGGAGTGGCGGATCCGTTCGCTGATCCGCTGGAACGCCATGGCGATGGTGGTGCGGGCCAACCAGGATCACCCCGGGCTCGGCGGGCATGTGGCCACGTTCGCGTCGGTGGCCACCCTGTACGACATCGGCTTCAACTACTTCTGGCGCGCCCCCAGCGAGGAGCACGACGGCGACCTGGTGTTCTTCCAAGGCCACTCGGCGCCCGGCGTCTACGCCCGCGCCTACCTGGAAGGCCGGCTCGGCAAGGAACACCTGCACCGTTTCCGCCGCGAGGCCGAGGGCGGCGGCCTGTCCTCGTATCCCCACCCGTACCTGATGCCGGATTTCTGGCAGTTCCCGACCGTCTCCATGGGACTGGGCCCGATCCAGGGCATCTACCAGGCGCGTTTCATGAAGTACCTGGACCACCGCGGCTTGCTGGATGCGGGTGACCGCAAGGTCTGGGTATTCGTCGGCGACGGCGAGATGGACGAGCCGGAATCGCTGGGCGCGCTTTCGGTGGCCGGACGCGAACGGCTCGACAACCTGGTCTTCGTGGTCAACTGCAACCTGCAGCGCCTGGACGGCCCGGTGCGCGGGAACGGCAAGATCATCCAGGAACTCGAAGGCGTGTTCCGCGGCGCCGGCTGGAACGTCATCAAGCTGATCTGGGGTTCCTACTGGGACCCGCTCTTCGCCCGCGACACCCAGGGCATCCTGCTCAAGCGGATGGAGGAGTGCGTGGACGGGGATTTCCAGACCTACAGCGCGCGGGACGGCGCGTACGTTCGCGAGCATTTCTTCGGCAAGTACCCGGAACTTGAGGCGATGGTCGCCAACATGGCCGACCAGGACCTGTGGCGCCTGAATCGCGGCGGGCACGATCCGCACAAGGTGTATACCGCCTACCGCGCCGCCGTCGCGCACAAGGGTCAGCCGACGGTCATCCTGGCCAAGACGATCAAGGGATACGGGATGGGGACGGCCGGGCAGGGGCTGAACATCACGCACCAGCAGAAAAAACTGGACGCCGAGGACCTGAAGGCGTTTCGCGACCGCTTCAAGATCCCGATCAGCGATGACGAGATCAAGGACCGGATTCCGTTCTACCGCCCCGCCGAGGACAGCCCGGAGATTCGCTACCTGAAGGCTCGGCGCAAGGCCTTGGGCGGTTACCTCCCGGTGCGGCGCGACACCGCGCCTCCGCTGCGCATCCCGGACGGAATTTTCGACAAGATGCATGCAGGTACGGACGATCACGAGATCTCCACCACCATGGCGCTGGTCCGGGTGCTGGCCAGCCTGCTCCGAGACCCGGAGCTGGGCCCGCGGGTGGTGCCGATCGTGCCGGACGAATCCCGGACCTTCGGCATGGAGGGCATGTTCCGCCAACTCGGCATCTACGCGCCGTTCGGGCAGCTGTACGAGCCGGAGGACGCCGGCAAGCTGGCCTACTACCGCGAGGAGAAGACCGGGCAGGTGCTGGAGGAGGGCATCAACGAGGCGGGCGCGATGAGTTCGTTCGTGGCGGCCGGCACTTCCTACAGTACGCACGGCCTGCAGATGATTCCGTTCTACATCTTCTATTCGATGTTCGGCTTCCAGCGCGTGGGGGACCTGATCTGGTCGGCGGGCGACCTGCAGGCCCGCGGCTTCCTGATCGGTGGCACTGCCGGACGCACCACGCTGCCCGGGGAGGGGTTGCAGCATCAGGACGGCCACAGCCACCTTGCGGCCGCCGGCATTCCGAACTGCTACCCGTACGACGTGGCCTACGCCTACGAGGTCGCGGTGATCGTCGAAGACGGCCTGCGGCGCATGTACGAACAGCGTGAGAATCGCTTCTACTACCTGACGGTCGAGAACGAAAACTACGCCCATCCCCCCATGCCCGAGTCCGCGCAGGAGGGAATTCTGGCGGGCCTGCACCAGGTTGCGGAGGCGCAGGACGCGGATGCGCCCCGGGTGCAGTTGCTGGGTTCCGGCGCCATCCTGGGCGAAGCCTTGGCGGCTGCCGAGCGTTTGCGCGCTCATGGAGTGGAATCGGACGTGTGGAGCGTGACCAGCTTCGTGCTTTTGGCACGTGACGGCGCCCGTGTGGAGCGGCACAACCGCCTGCACCCCGAAAATCCGCAAACCCCCTGGGTTGAGCAATGCCTGGCCGAGCATCCTGGCCCGATCATCGCGGCCAGCGATTACGTGCGCATGCACGCCGAACAGATCCGCTCGTGCCTGCCTGCCGGGCGCGACTACCGGGTATTGGGCACCGACGGTTTCGGGCGCAGCGACACGCGCGAGAAGTTGCGCGAGTTCTTCGAGGTCAACGCCGACCACATCCTGCACGTCGCGGCGCGGGCATTGGAGGCTTCAGGGCAGATCGATCCGGCAACGGCGCAGAAGATCGCGGCCGAATGCGCGGTGGATCCCGACCGGTCGGAGCCGTTCGCCTCATGAGCCAGGAAGTCCGGGTCCCCGACATGGGGGATGTCGAGGAAGCGGAGGTGATCGAGGTCTTCGTGCAGGCCGGGCAGTCGATTTCCGTGGACGAGCCGCTGATTACCCTGGAATCGGACAAGGCCGCGATGGACCTGCCGTCGCCGTTCGGGGGGGTGGTGGAGGCCGTGCATGTCAAGGTCGGGGATATGTTGGCGGTGGATGCGCTGGTCGTGACCCTGACCGACCGTCCGGATGACTCCGAACCGGAGCTGGAAGCGCCCGAGACCGAATCCGCACCGTCTCCGGAGCCGGTTGCCGCGGAGCCAGTTGAACCCGTTGCCAGTCCGGCCCCGCCGCCGATCGCCCCGGAGCCTCGCCGTCTTGGCACCTTGCCCCACGCCGGGCCTGCCGTACGCCGTTTCGCGCGGGAACTCGGCGTGGACCTGGAGCAGGTCTCCGGCAGCGGCCGCAAAGGCCGGATCACCTACGAGGACGTCCAACTCTACGTCAAGGCGATCCTGACGCGGCAACAAGAGCCGACGGCAGCCGTCCGTCCCTCCGGGCCGCCGGTGGATGCCGAACGATTCGGCCCGACCCGGACCGAGCCGCTGACCCGTATCCAGCGGCGTTCTGGTGCCAACCTTCAGCGCAATTGGCAACTGGCCCCCCATGTGGCCCAGCACCACAAGGCGGATATCACGGAACTGGATCAACGCCGGAAGGAATTGCGCGGGCAGAAAGGGTTCGAGTCCCTGACGCTGACCGCCTGCGTGCTTCAGGCCTGCGCCCAGGTGCTAAAGCAGTTTCCCCGCGTCAATGCCTCGCTGAGCGAAGACGGGCGAGACCTGATCGTCCGCGAATACGTCCACATCGGCTTCGCGGCGAACACAGACGAGGGTCTAGTCGTCCCGGTGATTCGTGATGCCGACCAGAAATCGATTTCCGTCCTCTCTGGAGAAGTTGCGGCTCTGGCCGAGCGTGCCCGGGCCCAGCAGCTGACCGCCGAGGACATGCAGGGCGGCGGTTTCACTTTGTCCAATCTCGGAGGTATCGGGGGTGGGCATTTCACCCCCGTCATCAATCTGCCTCAGGTGGCGGTGCTGGGTATCTCGCGTGCGGTGCAGGAGCCGGTCTGCATTGAAGACCGGGTCGAATCCCGCCTGATGATGCCGCTGTCGCTGTCCTACGATCACCGCGTCGTCGACGGAGTGGAAGGAGCCCAGTTCGTGATGGCGCTGGTCTGGTTGCTGGAACATCCCGATGAGTTGGACTGGGGGGAGGGATAATCCGTGAAGACGATCGACCTGGTGGTGATTGGCGGCGGCCCCGGCGGCTACAGCGCCGCTTTCCGTGCGTCGGATCTGGGCATGAAGGTGATGCTGGTGGAACGTTTCCCGCGGCTCGGCGGCGTATGCTTGAACGTTGGCTGCATCCCGTCTAAGACCTTGTTGCACGCGGCCGGCCTGATCGAGGATGCGGCCGAATGGCGGGACCGGGGAGTGGTGTTCGACCCACCACGGATTGATCTGGACGCATTGCGAGATTGGAAGGAGAAAGGGGTGGCACAGTTGGCCGATGGCCTCGGCGCGCTTGCCAAGCGCCGCGAAGTCGAGGTGGTGACCGGCCGGGGAGAGTTCGTGTCCGCGCACACGCTGGCGGTCGAGACCGATGAAGGAACGGAAGAG
>CAZRSJ010000034.1:0-14223 GCA_964602805.1 uncultured Chromatiales bacterium
TGCGGGTCTCCCAGACCATCTTCATCTCTTCCCGGGTATAGCCGTTGTCCTGGAAACTGTCGATGTGCGGGAGGACGTTGAACGCGATCGGGCGGGGATAGACCTCGCAGGGGCTTTCGCGGTCGGCAAGCGCGTCCCCGGTCTGCCGGCGGAGTTCCTCGATCGCGGCCTGGCCCGTGCCGGAGACCGCCTGGTAGGTGGCGACGTTGATGCGCTCGATCCCCGCCGCGTCGTACAAGGGCTTGAGCGCCACGACCATCTGGATGGTCGAGCAGTTCGGGTTGGCGATGATGCCGCGGCTGCGGTAGTCGGCAATGCGGTCCGGGTTGCATTCGGGCACCACCAGCGGGATGTCCGGCTCGTAGCGGAAGCAGGAGGTGTTGTCGATCACCAGGCAGCCGGCTTCGACGGCTCGTGGCGCAAACTGGCGCGATGGCTCGCTGCCGGCGGAGAACAGGGCGATCTGTACCTGGTCGAAGTCGAATTCCTGCAAAGCCTGGACACCGAGTTCCTGGCCGCGGAACGACAGGCTTCGGCCCTTCGAGCGCTCGCTGGCCACCAGGTGCAGGTCATCGACCGGAAAGTCGCGCTCCTCCAGGACCTGCAGCATGACGCCGCCCACGGCGCCGGTGGCGCCGACGATGGCGACGTTTAGCCTGCTCATGAGCCGAGGCGCCCCTCAAGCGCGTCGATCACCGCATCCCCCATCTGTGCCGTCCCGACGGTTTCGCTGCCGTCTGCGAGGTCGGCGGTCCGCAGTCCCTGTTCCAGCACGTCTCGCACGGCGCCTTCCACCGCATCAGCGGCGTCGGCCCGTTGCAGGGAATAGCGGAGCATCATGCCGACCGACAGGATCATCGCAAGCGGGTTGGCCTGGCCGGTGCCGGCCAGATCGGGAGCCGAACCGTGCACCGGCTCGTAGAGGCCTTGGCGCTTCTCGTTCAGGGACGCCGAGGGCAGCAGGCCGATCGACCCGGTCAACTGGGCGGCAATGTCGGACAGGATGTCGCCGAACAGGTTGCCGGTCACCATCACGTCGAACTGGGTGGGTTCGGCGACCAGTTGCATGGCGGCATTGTCCACGTACAGGTGCGACAGTTCGACGTCGGGATATTCTTGTGCGATTTCGCCGACCACGGCCCGCCACAACTCCGAGACTTCAAGGACATTCGCCTTGTCCACGGAGCAAACCCTCCGGCTCCGCAACTGGGCGGCCTGAAAGGCACTGTGGGCGATCCGTGAGATTTCATCCTCATCATAGACCATGGTGTTGACGCCGCGCCTGCGGCCATCGTGCTCGGCTAGTGCGCGCGGTTCGCCGAAATAAAGCCCGCCGGTCAGTTCACGCACGATCAGGAGATCCAGCCCTTCAAGTTTTTCGGGCTTGAGGCTCGAGGCATGCGCCATGCCGGGCATCAGCGTCGCGGGGCGCAGGTTGGCGTACAGTCCCAGTCCCTTGCGCAGCCTGAGCAGGCCGGTCTCGGGGCGCAGCGCGCGGTCGGGAGTGTCGTAACGAGGCGCACCGACCGCCGCCAGCAGTACGGCGTCGGCGTCGCGGGCAGCCTGCAGGGTGCCGGCCGGCAGGGGATCGCCCTGCGCATCGACCGCCGCCCCCCCGACCAGGGCTTCGTCCAGCTCCAGTTCGAGGCCGCCGTCGCGGACCAGGCAGTCGAGCACCTTGCGGGCCTCGGCCGTGATTTCCGGGCCGATGCCGTCGCCGGGCAGGATCAGGACGCGCGACATTACGGGTTGCCGCCGAAGCGGTCGAACAGCCAGGGGGCGTGCGCCCGGCGGGCCGCTTCGAATTCGCGGATCCGGTCCGAGTGATGCAGGGTCAGCGCGATGTCGTCGAGCCCTTCGACCAGGCAGCGCTTGCGCTGCGGATCGATGTCGAACGACCAGGTTGCGCCGGAATCCGCCGCCACCGTCTGTTCCGGCAGGTCGATGTCCAGCCGGTAGCCTTCGGTCTGTTCGGTCTCCTCGATGAGCGCGCGCACGGCATCCTCCGGCAGCCGGACGGTCAGCAGGCCGTTCTTGGCGGCGTTGGTGTCGAAGATGTCCGCGAAACTCGGCGCGATGACGGCCCGAAAACCGGCGTCCAGGAACGCCCAGACCGCGTGTTCGCGCGAGGAACCGCAGCCGAAGTTGGCGCCGGTGACCAGAATGGAAGCCCCTTGGTAACGGGACTGGTTCAGCACGAAATCCGGGTTGCGCGGGCGCCGGGAGTGGTCGCTCTCCAGGTCGCCGGGCGCCAGGTAGCGCCAGCTGTCGAACAGGTTCGGCCCGAACCCGGTCCGCTTGACCGACTTCAGGTACTGCTTGGGGATGATCACGTCGGTGTCGATATTGCTTCGGTCAAGCGGCGCGACGATCCCGCGGTGGCGGACGAAAGGGATCATGCCAGGTATTCCCGCACGTCGACGAAATGCCCGGCGCAGGCGGCTGCCGCGGCCATCGCCGGGCTGACCAGGTGGGTGCGCCCGCCCTCGCCCTGACGGCCCTCGAAGTTCCGGTTGGAGGTGGCAGCGCAGCGCTCGCCGGGCTCCAGCCGGTCGGCGTTCATGGCCAGGCACATCGAACAGCCCGGTTCCCGCCATTCGAAGCCGGCCTCGGCAAAGATCCGGTCCAGCCCTTCCGATTCGGCCTGCGCCTTGACCCGCCCGGATCCGGGGACGACCAGGGCTTGGCGGATATTGTCCGCGCAGTGCCGCCCGCGGACGACCGCGGCGGCTTCGCGCAGGTCCTCGATGCGGGCATTGGTACAGGAACCAATGAAAATCCGGTCCAGTTCAAGGTCGGTGATCGTCTCGCCGCCCTCCAGGCCCATGTAGTTCAGCGCGGCCTTCATGTCGTCGGCACGCACGGAGTCTTCCGCCTCCTCGGGGCGGGGCACGGCCGCATCGACCGGCACGACCATCTCCGGCGACGTGCCCCAGGTGACTTGGGGAGCCAACTCGCCGGCCTGCAGCACCACGGCATGCTCGAACACGGCATCGCCGTCCGAGCGCAATTCGCGCCACCGCCGTTCGGCCTCTTCCCAGGCGGTGCCTTCGGGCGCATAGGTTCGCCCGCGAACGTATTCGAGGGTGACGTCGTCGACTGCGACCAGGCCGGAACGCGCGCCAGCCTCGATCGCCATGTTGCACAGGGTCATGCGGGCCTCCATGCTCATGGATTCCACCGCCTGTCCGGCGAATTCGATAGCGCAGCCGGTGCCGCCCGCCGCACCGATGCTTCCGATCAGGGCGAGTGCCAGGTCTTTGGCGCCGACGCCGGGCGCGACGCGGCCCTCGAGACGCACCAGCATATTGGCCGGCTTGCGCACCGGCAGGCACTGGGTGGCCAGGACGTGCTCCACCTGCGAGGTGCCGATGCCGAACGCCAGCGTCGCCAGCGCACCGTGCGTAGAGGTGTGCGAGTCGCCGCAGACTACGGTCATGCCGGGCAGGGTGATGCCCTGTTCCGGACCGATCACGTGCACGATGCCTTGGCGCGGGTCCCCCATCGGGAATTCCAGCAGGCCGTACTCGGCGCAGTTGGCGTCCAGAACCTCAACCTGGTGGCGCGAGACCGCATCGGGAATCTCCTCGAGATCCGGCTCGGTCGGAACGTTATGATCGGCCACCGCAACGATGCTGTCGGGTCGCCAGGGCGCACGGCCAGCCAGGCGCAGGCCCTCGAAGGCCTGCGGCGAAGTGACTTCGTGGACCAGCTGGCAGTCGATGTACAGCAGGGTGGTGCCGTCTTCGGCCGTCTGTACCGCGTGCTCGTCCCAAAGTTTGTCGTACAGGGTACGCCCGGACATGGTCTGTTTTTCGTTCCGCGCTTGATGCACGGCAATTATAGAGGACGGAGGGGGTTTAAGGGGTGTTTTTGGCGTGTGGTGCGGCGACCCGAAACGCCGCTTTTTTCGCCATTATTCTTCCTTACCGGTAAATTGCGCGCCGGTTGCCCACCCGCACGACGAGTACGCGCAAAGTGTCGTCCTGAATGTCGCAAATCACCCGGCAATCGCCCACCCGATAACGCCAGAAATTGCCAAGCGGGCCGGTCAATGCCTTACCCGTGCTACGTGGATTTTCCAATCCAGCAATGCGCTTGTCCATGAAATCGACGATGCGCCGTGCCGTCTGCTTGTCGATCTTGCGGAGCTGCCTTTTAGCCGTATCGGCGTAATCAATCGTCCAAGCCAAGGTCCTTCCTTACGTCAGCCGCCGAATGCACCTGTTCCTGTCCCTTGCGGATACGTTCCAGCACGTCAGCGGCAAGGTAGTAGTCCTCCATCTTCTCAATGCCATGCTCGATGATTTCCCGCAAGTAGTAAGCCTTGGTGCGCCCGGTTTGCGAGGCGAGGTAGTCAAGCCTTTGCTCTGTTTCCGGGGCTAGGCGAATAGAAGTCGCCATGTCGCAATGCCTCTCTTGGTTTGAATATATGCATACATGTATTCACTATATCACAAAATCGTCGTGCAGGGTTTCAGGCGAACTGGCGCAGGAAGATTAAAGACAAGTAAATCATATGTTTATTATGTTTCCTCAGGGGGTTGCGCGTGGATCGAATCGGGTTTGGGCCTCGGCCAAGCGCTCGGCTGTCCCAACATCCACCCACCGTCCGCGATAATGCTCGCCGCTTGCCCGTCCGTCACGGATAGTGGCCTCAAGAAGGGGAGCCAACGGGAAACGCCCGGGTGTGCACGATTCGAACAGGCGTGGGCGATAGAAACCGATCCCAGCGAACGTCAGGCGTTCTCCGGACTGCTCTTGGACGCGGCTCTCCTCGTAATGGAAATCTCCTTCCGGGTGATGTGCGGGGTTGTCGATCAGGACCAGGTGCGCGTCGTCGCTGTCGGCCATCGGCGGGGTGGCGAATCGGTAGTCGGTGCAGACGTCTGCGTTGACTACCCAGAACGGGCTCGATCCCAATAGGGGAAGAGCCTGGTGGATGCCACCGCCGGTCTCCAGCGGGGGAGAGGGTTCAGGGGAATAGAGGATGCGCACGCCGAATTCATCGCCGTCTCCCAGAGTGTCACGAATCTGTTCCCCAAGGTGCGACAGGTTGACGGCGACATCCTCGACCCCGGCCTCCCGCAGGGCCCGGAGGTGGCGCACGATCAGAGGTTCGCCGGCGACTTCCAGCAGGGCCTTCGGCGTGGTGTCGGTCAGCGGTTGCATACGCTCCCCGCGCCCGGCCGACAGGATCATGGCCGAGGGCATGTCAGGGCTCCGGCAGTCGTGCCACTAGATCCGCCAAGGGTTGCAGTGGCGGATACTTGGCGCAGACGTCTTGGACATAGCGCAGGACGCGCGGCACGTCATCCAAAAAGGAAGGTTTGTCGTCCCGATGGCACAGCCGGGCGAAGATCCCGACCGCCTTCAGGTGGCGCTGCACTCCCATCCAGTCGAACCATTCCATAAAACGCTCGGAATCCACGCCCTCATCGAGAATCCCCTGTTGGATGGCGTGTTGGCGGTACTGTTCCGCCCAGCCATAGACCCGCTCATCAGGCCAGGCGATGTAGCAGTCCCGGAGCAGGGAGACCAAGTCATAAGTCACCGGCCCCCACATCGCGTCCTGGTGGTCGATGATGCCGGGGTTGGGCTCGGTCACCATCAGGTTTCGGGAGTGATAGTCGCGGTGGACCGCTACGCACGGTTGTTCCAAGGCGCGGTTGATCAGCAACTGCCAGGCCGTCTCGATCATGAGTTGATCCTCGCGGCTCAATTCCCATCCGAGGTGTTGACCCAGATACCAATCGGTGAACCGGTCGAGTTCCAGGCGCAACTGTTTCGCGTCGTACGGCGGCAACGGGCCTTGCGGCAGGGCCTGGATGCGCAGCAGGGCATCAAGGGCATCCCCGTACAGGGAATCTGCCGATTCTTCGTTTAGGTGCGGCAGGTACTGGTCGTCGCCGAGGTCTTCGAGCAAGAGGAACCCGTCGGCCTCGTTTTCCATTTGGATGTCTGGAACGTGCACGCTTGCTTTCTGCAGGTGTGCGTTGACTGCGAGGAAAGCCTGCAGTGGCTCATTTTCCGGCGGTGCGTCCATTGCGACCCAGGTGCGGCCCGCACCGTGCACGCGGAAATAACGCCGGAAACTGGCGTCGCCCGCCACTTGGCGGAGTTCCAGTTCCGTATCCTGCAGGGTCTGGCGCACCCAGTCCCGCAGTTGTTCCTGCCTTGAGTCTTCCATTGCCGAAATTCTTTGAATAAGCTCCGCTATTGTATGTTACCCAAATAAGGTACGATAATACCCATTATGGGTAAATCTATGCCGGTTCGCCGCAAGGTTGCTACAGAACGTTCTGGCGCATCCACTAGCCTTGCTGACGCGCTGTTCACCACCACCCAGCAGAGGGTTCTAGGCCTGCTTTTTGGCCAGCCGGACCGCAGCTTTTATACCAAGGAACTGATCGGACTGACCGGTTCCGGCTCCGGGGCGGTACAGCGTGAATTACAGCGCCTGGCTTCCAGCGGCCTAGTGCGGATGACCCCAATCGGGATGCAGAAGCACTATCAGGCTAATCCCGAATGCCCCGTGTACCACGAACTCGTTGGCATCATGCGAAAAACGGTCGCAGTCGCGGAGCCGATTCGACAAGCATTGGATCTATTCACCGACCGCATCAGGCTGGCCATGATCTATGGCTCTGCCGCACAGGGCACAGATACGGCGGCAAGCGACATTGACCTGCTTGTCATCGCGGACGACCTGATGCTGGAAGAACTCTACGTCGCGCTCGCGCCGGTAGAGACACGTCTGGACCGCAAAATCAGCCCCACGCTCTATACGGTACAGGAATTCAATGCTCGCCAGTCGGCTGGGAATCCATTCCTGTCTCGTGTGTTCGCCGACGAATGCCTGGTCCTCATCGGAGAAGAGGATAGCCGGTAAATCAGTTACAATACGCCGCCCAACGGTGCCCATGGTGTCGCCGCGTTTTTTGAGGAAGTCCGGATGGCCGTCCAGAAAAGCAAGAAAAGCCGCTCCAAGCGCGACATGCGCCGCTCGCACCATGCGCTGAAGGGCGCCACGGTGTCCGAGGATCCGGCCACGGGCACACGGCACCGCCGCCACCATATCGCCGCCGACGGCTATTACCGGGGCCGCAAGGTTCTCGAAATCAAGCAGCCGAAACAGGATCCGGACGAGACGGACGCCTGACCGGGAGCCTGCTCCCGCCGCTGCGCGGATCATTCCATGACCGATTCTGTCACCATCGCGCTGGATGTGATGGGTGGCGACCATGGCGCGGACAGCGTACTGCCGGCCGCCGCCTCCCGGCTCCAGGCCGACCCGTCGCTGCGCCTGATCTTGGTCGGCGACGAACCCCTGATCCGGGAACGACTGAAGGGACTGGGGCCCTTGCCCGAGGCCCGCATGGTCGTGCACCACGCCTCGGAACAGATCGAGATGGGCGAGCCCCCGCTGCAGGCCTTGCGCGGGAAGCCGGACTCGTCGATGCGGGTCGGACTCAACCTGTTGCGCGACGGCGAGGCGCAGGCGTTCGTCAGTGCGGGCAATACCGGTGCCCTGGTGGCGCTCTCGCATTTCGTGGTGCGGATGCTGCCGGGGATCGACCGGCCGGCCATCCAGTCGACGGTGCCGGCCCTGGACGGCCACACGCACGTGCTGGATCTGGGCGGCAACGTGGATTCCCGCGCCGAACACCTCCTGCAATTCGCCGTGATGGGTTCCGTGCTGGCCCAGGAACTTGACGACAATCCCCGTCCCCGGGTCGGCCTGCTCAATGTCGGCGAGGAGAACATCAAGGGCAACCGGCAGGTGCAGGCGGCGGACGCCCTGCTGCGCGAGAGCCGGCTCAACTACATCGGCTACGTCGAGGGCGACGACATCTACTGCGGGGACGTCGACGTGGTGGTGTGCGACGGGTTCGTCGGCAACATCTCGCTCAAGACCACCGAGGGCGTGGCCCGGATGCTGACCACGTTTCTCAAGGAGGAATTCAAGCGCAACCTCTACCGCCGTTCGGCGATGGCCCTGTCCGCCCCGATCCTCAAGGGATTCCGCCGCTTGGTCGACCCTCGCCGCTATAATGGAGCCAGCCTGCTTGGCCTCCGCCACGTGGTCATCAAAAGCCACGGCAGCGCCGATGCGTTCGCTTTCGAACAGGCCATCATCCGTGCACAGCAGGAGGCGCGCCGAGACCTGCCGATGCGAATAGATCAGAACATCGATACCCTGCTGGCCGACCGGATCGAAGTAGACGTCGAGTCATGATGCACACGGCCATCACCGGGACCGGAGCCTGCCTCCCTGAGCGGGTGGTGACGAACGAGGAACTGGAAAAGACGGTCGACACCACGGACCAATGGATCCGGGAACGCACCGGGATCCTCCAGCGCCACATCGCCGGAGACGAGGAAACCACGGCCTCGATGGGCGCGCAGGCGGCTCGCGAGGCGCTGGACGCGGCGGGGCTGACGTCGGAAGACGTCGACATGATCGTGCTGGCGACGACCACCCCCGATCGTATCTTCCCCAGCACGGCCTGCCATATCCAGAGAGAACTGGGGACCCGGGAGTGCCCGGCATTCGACGTGCAGGCGGTCTGCAGCGGGTTCATCTACGGGCTGGACATCGCCCGGCGGTTCATCGCGACCGGAGGCGGAAGCACCGTCCTGGTTATCGGCTCCGAAGTGTTGTCCCGCATCGTCGACTGGAGCGACCGCAGCACCTGCGTGCTGTTTGGCGACGGAGCGGGCGCCGTCGTGCTCCAGGCGCGCGACGAACCCGGCATCCTGTCGACCCACCTGCATGCGGACGGGCGCTACGACCACCTGCTGCAGGTGTCGCCGGAGGTGAACGGTTCCTTCATCGAGATGAAGGGCAACGAAGTTTTCCGGATGGCGGTGAACACCTTGGGGCGGATCGTGGACGAGACCCTCGAGGCCAACCAGATGGACCGGCACGAGGTCGACTGGCTGGTTCCGCACCAGGCCAACCACCGGATCATCGCGGCCACCGCGCGCAAGCTGGACCTGCCCATGGAACGGGTGGTGGTTACGGTCGACCGGCACGGCAACACCTCTGCCGCCTCGGTGCCGCTGGCGCTGAACCAGGCCGTGCGGGACGGTCGGATCCAATCGGGCGACGTGCTCATGCTGGAGGCGTTCGGCGGCGGCTTTACCTGGGGTTCCGCACTGATCCGATACTAGGTCGCTCCCATGGTTTCACGCACCGATCAGGCCTTTGACGCCGGGGGGTTCGTGCAAACCCTGACCCACGCCCCGGGCGTGTACCGCATGCTGGACGAGTCCGGCACCATCCTGTACGTCGGCAAGGCACGCGACCTGAAGAAGCGCGTATCCAGTTACTTCCAGAAAACCTCGTTGGGTCCGCGCACGCGCCGGATGATCGCGCAAACCGAGCGCATGGAGGTGACGGTCACGGCCACCGAAGCGGAGGCCCTGCTGCTGGAGAACACCCTGATCAAGCAGCACCATCCCCGCTACAACATCCTGCTGCGCGACGACAAGAGCTATCCCTACATCTACGCCTCGACCCACCAGACCTACCCGGGGCTGTCGTTCTACCGCGGGCGCAGGCGTCGCAAGGGCCGCACGTTCGGACCCTATGCCAGCGTCGGGGCCTTGCGAGAGACGCTCAACACCCTGCAGAAGCTGTTCCGGACCCGGCAGTGCCCGGACAGTTTCTTCCGCAACCGCAGCCGGCCGTGTCTGCAGTACCAGATCAAGCGGTGCACCGCGCCGTGCGTGGGCTACATCACGCCGGAAGACTACCGGGCGGACATCGACCTGACGTTGCGCTTCCTGGAAGGGCGGAACGAGGAAGTGATGCACGATCTGACGGCACGGATGGACCGGGCATCGGAGCGCCTGGACTACGAGGAGGCTGCGGAGTGGCGGAACCGCATCCAGTCGCTGCAGGAGATCTGCCGGCATTACCGGACGGGGGTGGCGTCCGGGCACTTCGACGTGGTCGCCGCGGTCTGCGAGGGCGGACTGCATTGCGTTCAGGTCAGTTCTTTCCGCGGCGGCGCAAGCCATGGCAACCGCAGTTATTTCCCGGTCGTCAACGACGCGGCCATCGAAGCCCCGGAACTGTTGCGAGGATTCCTGGGGCAGTACTACTTGGAGCGTGTGGCGCCGCCGGAAGTCCTGCTGAACCATTCGGTCCCGGACCAGGAAGCGCTTGAGGAATGGTTGAGCAGCAAGTCCCCGGGGCGGATTCACCTGCGCGCGAAGGTGCGGGGGCGCCGGCGCACCCAGGTGGAGCTGGTGGAACGCAACGCCCGGCAATCGATCGCCGTGCGGACGCAGTCCCGCAGCGGAATACGGGAACGCCTGGAAGCGTTGGCGGAGGCCTTGTTGCTGGACGCTATGCCGGCCCGGCTGGAATGCTTCGATGTCAGTCATACCCGCGGCGAGGCAACGGTGGCTTCGTGCGTGGTCTACACCACGGAGGGGCCGAGCCGTTCGGAATTCCGCAGTTTCAACATTTCCGGTATCACCCCGGGGGATGACTACGGGGCGTTGCGCGAAGCACTGACCCGCCGCTATACGAGGGTGTGCGCGGGCGAGTACCCGGCTCCCGATGTGCTGTTGATCGATGGCGGCAGGGGGCAGTTGCGTGTCGCCCGTGAGGTACTGGCTACGCTCGACGCCCCAGGCATCGTGGTGGCCAGCGTGGCCAAGGGAGAAGGCCGCAAGCCTGGGACGGAAACCGTGTACGCCGACACCGTCGAAGGGCCGCTGCACCTGCCGCAGCGTTCGGTCGCGTTTCACCTGATCCAGCAGATCCGCGACGAGGCACACCGGTTTGCCGTCACGGGGCACCGCCGCCGCCGCGCCAAGCGCAGGCTTGAGTCGCCACTGGAGGAGATTCCCGGCGTGGGGCCACAGCGTCGGCAGAACCTGTTACGCTACTTCGGGGGGTGGCAGGGTGTCCGCAAGGCGACGGCCGCCGACTTGGCCCGGGTGCCCGGCATCGGGGCGGGCCTCGCACAGGAGATCTACGACTACCTGCACGAAGAGAACGCATGATCGAGCCGACCATTCCGAACCTGCTGACGGGACTGCGGATCGCCCTGATCCCAGTGTTTTCCGGGGTGTTTTTCATCCCTGGATGGGGCCCCCAGGCCTCGGCCGTGCTGTTCGCGCTTGCCAGCCTGACGGACTGGGCGGACGGCTACCTGGCCCGGAAACTGGGCCAGTATTCCGCATTCGGGGCTTTCCTGGACCCGGTGGCGGACAAGCTGATCGTATGCGTGGCGTTGGTGCTGCTGGTGTCGCGCGACAACAGCCTGTGGCTGGTTGCCCCGGCCTGCGTGATCATCGGGCGGGAGATTGCGATTTCGGCCTTGCGCGAATGGCTGGCCGGCACACGCGCCCGTTCGCGGATTTCGGTGTCATGGCTCGGCAAGTTCAAGACTCTGCTGCAACTGGCCTCGCTGGTGCTGCTGCTATGGGCGACGCCCGACTCGTCCGACCCGCTCTACGTGTACGGTTTGGTTCTGCTGGGCGTGGCGGCTGCGATGACGCTGGTATCGATGGGATACTACTTGTGGTTGGCGTTGCGCAGCGAAGATTCGGAGGTTCCCGGCGCCTGAAAGCCGGTTCTGAAGGCGCGGCTTTTGTTCCTGCTGCAGTTGGTTGCAGTATCGGGGCGCCTTCAACTCTGCCGCCATCCATATCAACCGAAAAGGGGACATTGCAACTTTGCGTTGGCATCCATAGAGCGGATACCTCGTCCCGAGAAATGTAATAATGTTACAATCCGCCGGAAATTACCTGTCAACGAGGTCCGCTCGAAATGTCTCCAGCCTCCGCACCCCTAGAAACACGCCTGCCGGCAAGCACAGGGCATAGTCTGCACGATGGTATTTCTCGTGCGAATCGGCCTGGACGCATGCGGCGATATACAGCGGGATTGCTGCTCTGCGTCGCTTCGCTTTCGGTGATGGCGGATGAGGGTCCGGAAGTGATTGTCATCAAGGCGCACCCGCTGGGCGACAAGGGTTTGGCGATTCCGGCGACCAGTCTGCACGGCGAAGCGTTGGATCGGGCGAGAGACGTCAATCTTGGTGCCACGCTCAGTCGGCAGCCCGGCATCCATCAATCGGCATTCGGTACCGTCGTCGGCCGGCCGGTGGTGCACGGCTTGGCGGGCCCGCGAGTGCGCGTCATGCAGGATCGCCTGGACACGATGGATGCGTCGATTGTGAGCGCCGATCATGCGGTTACCGTCGAATCGTTCATTGCCGAACGGGTTGAGGTGCTCCGCGGCCCGAGCATCCTGCTGTACGGCTCCGGCGCCATCGGCGGTGCCGTGAACGTAGAGACTGGGCGCATTCCGCAGGAACCTGTCGACGGCTTCTTCGGCGCAGCGGAGGCGCGCCACAACAGCGCAACAGGCGGCGAGACCGCCGCGTTCAAACTCAACGGAGGCCGGGGCGGTTTCGCTTGGCATCTGGACGGCGCGACCAAGGACGGCGACGACTACGACATCCCGGGCTATGCGGAATCGGCCTATCTGCGTGCCCAGGAAGAGGAAGGGCACGATCATGCTGATGAGGAGTGTGCCCTCCTTAATACAAATGATGCAATGTGCGCCGCAACTCAGCCTGAAGAGGAGCATCACGAGGATGAGCACGAGGAGGAAGCCCGCGACAAACTCTCGGGCAGCCATTTCGAGTCGGACTCCATTGCGGGCGGCGCCTCATGGCATGGAGACTGGGGTTTCGCGGGCTTCTCGGTCAGCCGCCTGGAATCCGAATACGGGCTGCCGGGGCACGCGCACGCGCACGGGCATGGGCACGAGGAGGAAGGGGAGCACGAAGAAGAGGAGCACGAGGAGGAAGAGGGCTCAGCATTGCTGGACATGGAGCAGACGCGCATCGACTTCGAAATGGACCTGCTCTCACCGTTTGCCGGCGTCGAGCGCCTCAACATGCGCGTCGGCTACAGCGAATACAAGCATGTGGAATTCGAACCTAGTGACCCCGATCATGGCACCACGTTTTCCAACGACGCCTGGGAAGTGCGCACCGAGTTCCACCATGAAGCCGGCCCATGGGAAGGCGTGGCGGGTCTGCAGTACGCCTACCGGGACTTCGAGGCACTCGGCGAGGAAGCCTTTGTCCAGCCGGCGATCACCAACAGCATCGGCGCGTTCTGGGTCGGTCGTCGCACGTACGAGACTTTCGACCTGGAAGCCGGCGTGCGCTTGGAGCGTGTGTCGCACAATCATAATCCGATAGCGGACGACCATGATCACGGTCATGAAGACGAGCACGGGCACGACGAAGACGAGGAGGAACATGAGGAGGGGAGAGACACGGATTTCACGATCCACGCGGTTTCCATCGGTGCCCTCGTGCCGCTTGGCGACCGGCTCGAGCTGGGCCTGCTCGCCAGCCATTCCAGCCGTGCGCCCATCGCGGAGGAACTCTACGCCAGCGGCCCGCACCTGGTGACCAACACCTACGAGATCGGCGATGCCGGACTGAGCAAGGAACGTGCCGCCAGCGTCGCCTTGCGGCTGCACTACGCCGCGCCGGCCTGGGATGTCGCCGTGTCCACCTACTTCACCCGTTTCTCCGACTACATCTACTGGAAGGCCACCACCGACGATGAGGCCGACGGCGAATCTACCAACAGGATGGTGGACAATCGTGGCCTTACATGTCAGGAGGCCACTGATCTCAATAGGGAGGAGGCTATGGAGGCTACGCCTATCCCGGAGACGTATGACAACGAATGCGCAGAAGCACACCTTCCTGAATATAGCCTCCGGGAAGAAAGGATCGCACAGGAAGATGCGGAATTCTTCGGCATCGACGCCGAAGCCAGCGTCCAGATTGCGTCCTGGCCCGCCGGCGAAGCGCGCCTGCACGGCAAGTTCGATTACGTGGACGCAAAACTGTCCGTCAGTGGCAACGACCGGCTGCCGCGCATTCCGCCGCTGCGGTACGGCGTCGGGTTGAGCGCCCGCTGGGGCAGCATCTCCATGGGCGTGGATTACCTGCGGGCCGAAGATCAGGACGAGACGGTGGAGCACGAACTGCCGACCAACGGCTATGACGACCTGTCCGTACACGCCACGCTGGGGCTCCCGGCCGGCAACGGGTCGACGATGGAATTCTTCCTGCACGGCAAGAACCTGACCAACGACGAGCAGCGCTTGCACACCTCGCACATCAAGGACCTTGCGCCGCAGCCCGGGCGCACGTTCGAAGTCGG
>CAZRSJ010000035.1:0-14099 GCA_964602805.1 uncultured Chromatiales bacterium
CGACCATATGGTTCCAGACAAAGCGGCAGGCTCCGGCGGTGCCGTGCAGTTGCTGATTTTTTCTTGCAGAACCCGGATGCAGGCGGTAGCGGACGGTGCGATGGACTTTCATAGCGGGATTATGGTGTATGGCTTTTCTCTGTCAAGTTGTCTACATAATTCCCCCTTGATTTAGTCGGCGGATGCCGCTGTAGACTGCAAATCCTCCGCCTGAGCAGGATTATCCGCTTGAGGCGAGGTCGATCCGGATGTCACCCATGTCCCCCCCAAGGCACGGTGCAACGCCAAGCGCGCATAGCCCAGATCGCGCTCCGCCGCCGCCAGTGCTGAATTTGCACTCACGAGGGTCTGCGAGGCGGTCAGGTAGTCTTCGTAGTCCGCCACCCCGGATTGATAGCGCCGTTCCTGATATTCCGCTTCAGCCCGCGCTTCTTCGGAGAAAGATTTTCGCAGGGTATAGAAGCGATGGCTGGTTTCCCATCCGGACAAGGCGGCTTCGACTTCATTCACCGCAGTCACCACGGCACGCCCATATGCAGCAACCGCTTCGCTCCATTGCTTTTCAGCAAGTGTCACGTTCTGCTGCAGGCGGGATCCTTGGAATACCGGGCCCAGCAAATTCACGGTCAGATTCCGGAACCACTGATCGGGGTGAAACCAATCTTCGAACTCCGAGTTCTGCAGCCCAATAGAACCGCCCAACGACAAGGAGGGGTTCAACTCTGCCCGCTTTACGCCGACCAAGTAGCGAGCCGCTTCCATTCTCTGCCTCGCCGCGCCCACGTCGGGGCGTTGCGTTAGAAGATCCGCCGGGATTCCTGCCGGGACGGGTTCAAGCGCCCCCAGCGACGGCAATGTATCAGGCAGCAGGTCCGCCAGGTTTTCGCGGAATCCTCCCAGCAACACCCAAAGGCGTGCTTCTGCATCAGCCAGCCGCCCTTCAATAGCCGGCAGTTCGGTCTCTGCGTCCCACAGACTTCGGCGCACCCGGTAGAGATCGCGGGCACTGTCCACCCCGCTGTCGTACCGGAACGAAGTTAGTTTTTCGCGTTCCCGGAAAATCTCTACGATTTCTTCCGATAACTCCCATTGGCGCCGCAGGTGGGTGATTTCCAGATACGTGCGTACGGTCTCGGCCACAACCCCGATACGGGCAGCGCGGTAATCCCATTCCGAAGCCAGAAGCTCGGCCCCGGCAACACGTGACTTGTTGAGATTGCGGTCCCAGAAATCGACCTCGTAGGAGAAGTCGATGCTAAAAGTGTAGGTGGTCAGACTTATCCGTTCGGGCAGTTTCAGTTGAGAACCTTGATCCAACTCGCCCACTTGCGAACCGATTCCTGCATTAGTCGGTGCGCTGGTGTCTTCGGCTGTGCCGATTGGCTGAACTCGCGGAGACCTGATGGAATCCGCAATTCGCTCTCTCGCCCTCGCCTGATCGACTCGGGCCACTGCCTCTGCCAAATCGAAGTTCGAGGAAAGGACGGCCTTGATAATCCGGTTCAGGGTGGGATCGTTGAATGCGCTCCACCACTCCGATGGGGCGTATGCGCCGGGCACGGTATTGGCCGAAAACTCTTCGGGAAGTTGCGACACCGGTTCGGAAGCGGGAGGAACCAGCGCTGCCGAGCACGCGGCAGTGAGACCGCCGATCAGACCCAGGAATGCCGCCGTCGATGCGGCGCGCCATCGCGTCCGACTCGGCTCCACGGCTGTACCCTGCAGGTTCGACATAGATATCGTGAGGGTGATCTCAAGTCGCTCCGACTGTCCGCGACCCGACAAATGAGCGGCGAGTGGCTATCATCGTGATCCGCACAGCAGAAGCATACCGTCTGCGACCCCCGAGTTGGATGGCTCTCTTATTATATGGGGAATCATCAATTTATCGCCGTGCTGGTTGCCAGAAATGGCTAAATTCTGGTATCGTAAAGGGGATTTAGCCCCTGCCAATCATGGAGCCTAGCACTCCCGACCGCAGCACTTCGCAGGAGATGCGAGTGGACCGAATCAAGCACTACGACGTCTCCTCGCTTCCCCCTTTTCCCGAAGGCTGGTACTTCGTCGGCAGCCGCCGGACGATCCTGAAAGAAAAACTGACCCAAAAGACCTGGATGGGCGAAAAGATCGTCGTCTGGTGCGACGACAAGGAGCGCATCTGCGTGGCCAGATCGGCCTGCCCCCACCTGGGCTCCGAGTTGGGACCCGGCGCCGGAGGAAAGATTCGGGACAACTGTCTTGTCTGTCCGTTCCACGGCTACGAATACGACGTGACCGGCAAGTGCGTCGCCACGCCTTATGCCCCGCCACCGAAAGCCACCCAGCTCAGTGTGTTCGAGACGCGGACGATTGACGATCTGGTCTTCGCATGGTGGGGAAGTGAAGGGCGGCCGCCGCAATGGGATCTTCCCGAGGATCCGTCTATGGACGAGGACTGGGGGGAAATCGGATACCGGACCATGCGGTTTCCCGGCCATCCCCAGGAAACCACGGAAAACTCCGTGGACATCGCGCACCTGCGGTACATTCACGGCTACGACAGCGTGTACCCGGTCGGCGAGGTTTCCATAGACGGACCCTATCTCAAGAGTTGTTTCGATTTCAAGCGCACCCGGGCCTTTGCCGGGGCCAAAACGATTTTTGACGTGTCCGCGATCGCGCACATCTATGGCTTTGGCTTCTCATACGTCGAAATCCGCGAGCACTCCATCGGCATGGATTCACGTTTATGGGTGCTCGCCACGCCAACCGACGAAAAACATCTCGAAATGGTGCTGGCCTCGCAAATGCGGAAATTGCGAAAACCGAAGCGATTTATAGCCGGTATGCGGTTTCTTCCTCCTTCATGGCGCACCAGGGCCATGAACGAAATCATCCTGACCGCGCAAAAACGCGATGTCCTTCAGGACGTTACAATATGGGAACGTAAGCAGTATCGTCCTCGACCCCGATTGTGCCAGTCTGACGGCGAAATCGGGAAATTTCGGCGCTACTGCGAACAGTTCTACCCGGAGTTTGGGAGGGCCGATCAGGGTGAACGCGATAGTGATCTACCCCAGTACCATGATCTCGAAACCACCCCGCAGGATTCGAGGAAGCAACATCAGCTGCCCTGAGACACACTGACATGAGATTTGCTGAAGAAATCCTCCTGATGCTGCTCGACGAGAAGACGGGCTATTTCATCCCCATCCCGGAATGGAAGATGTCCTGCGTACTCGCAGGAGGTGTTCTGATGGATCTCGCGCTGGAAAACCGCATCGATACGGATGTGGGGACGCTGACCCTGATCGATTCGACCCCCACCGGTGACAATTTACTGGATCCAACGCTGGCGGAAATCGCCAAGGAAACCGAGACGCATACTCCACAATTCTGGGTCGAGCACATTGCAAAGAGCGCGGATGCGATCAATACGGAAGCGCTCGACCGGTTGTCCAAGATAGGCATCCTGGATGCAGATGAAGGCGGGTTCTGGAACCTTTCGAGCAAGGTCGCGCGCTCGGGCCGTTATCCCTTGGTAGACGGCCGGACCGGAGAAGAAATCAAAAGCCGGATAATGCGGACACTGCTGGACGACGAGATACCGGATCCGCGCGACATCGCCATCATCGGCCTGATGCAAAGTTGCGGCGGCATCCGCGCGATGCTTGAGCCCGAAGAGTACGAAGAGGCCGAAGAACGGATCGAGCTCCTCAGCAGAATGGACTTGATCGGGCAGAACATCGGGGCTGCGGTGGAAAGTTCCTACCGCCCCCCCGAAAGCATGCGCACGGTGCGGTACCGCGCCATGCCGGTCATTGGGCTGAAGGACATGCTTTTGTCGAAGACATTCCGTGCGAGAGACCTCCCGAAATTCTTTGCCGAGCAAGCCCAAAAGCATGGTCCGGTATTTCGACTCAAGGCCGGGGGCCGGGACATGGTCGTCCTCGCCGGTGCGGAACAGAACCACTGGTTCAGCCAGAAAGGCCGGCTCCATGTCCGTTCGCAGGACTTTATCGCGGATTTTCAGCATACGTGGGGAACCGGGCGGTCCATCGCCAGCATGGACGGCGCCGACCACTTCCGCATGCGAAAGATGGTTCGAGCAGGCAATTCCCGCGCGGTGGTGGAGGATCGGTTGGCTGAGCTGCTGGCCATGGCCAGGGGACACTTCGACTGGTGGGGAATCGGAAACACCGTGCGTACCGAGATGGCATGCCAGCGGATGGTCGGCGAGCAAGTCGCCAATCTCAGCGTGAGCATTGCACCGGCCGATATTCTCGACGATCTCATCAAATACGAATACCGAGCGCTTCTGGCCACGGTGGTCAAGATCGTGCCTCGCTTCATGCTGCGTACACCCGCAATGAAACGAGCCCTCGGGCGGGTACTGGAACTTTATGCCCAGATTCACGCCTCACATACTCCGGCCCAGCGTGCGGGCAAACGCCGGGATCTGGTCGACGACCTGATGGATCTTCACTACTCCGACCCGCAATTCCTGCCGGAAACTGACCTTGGCTTCGCGTTCATCGCGCCGATCATCGCCGGACATTACCTGGGAAGCGAAATGTCTTTCTCCATCTATGAGATGCTCATGAACCCTGACGCACGGGAGCGGATTGTCGCCGAGGCGGATGCGCTCTTTGCCGACGGAGACCCGACCGGCAAGGACCTCGACGTGTCGGCAATCGACGTGACACACCGGTTTATCATGGAAGCGTTGCGGCTACACCCCGTGATTCCCATGCACCTGCGAACCGTGATGAACGGTTTCGAAATCGAAGGCTACAAGGTCCCGCCCAACAGCACGCTCATGGTCGCGTTTACCGCCGCCCATTTCGATGAGAGGTTTTTCAAGGATCCCCTGAAGTTCGACATCGACCGCTTCGCGCCGCCCCGAAGCGAACACAAGCAATATCCGGGCGCTTACGTACCCTTCGGCATCGGGACGCACACCTGCGGGGGCGCACGATGGAGCGAACTGCAATTAGCCATGAACCTGATGCTGATGGCTCACCATCTTGAACTGGAGTTGTATCCGAAGAACTACAAGCTCGGAATCAACCCGATACCCAAGATGAGCCCCGACAAGAAATTCGGATTTCGGGTCGTGCGGCACCGATACCCTTTCGAAGCTACCAAAACCGCATACCACGGCAGAAAATTGAACTGAAGCTCAAGCGCTTCGAAATCCTACATGGGAAAGCCGAGGGCCTGCTGCAACAGGCCCCCACTCATTCATTCAGAACAGGAAACTGCCGACCAGGCTCCAGGTGCGAGGCTCGCCAAGCGAGCAACGCTTCGCGCCACGGAATCCCTCCGTACCCTCCGTATCCGCCAACCCTAGTGAACCAACCAGCGGCTGGGCATATTTGGTCTGGCAATACTCTTCATCAAAGATATTCTTGACAAACAGTGACACTTCCCAGTCACCGCTCTGGCTGCGTACACCCATCCCTCCGTTGAAGAGGTTGTAATTGCTTTGCATGGTGTCCGGATCCTGATTCGTATCTGCGCCTACGTTCTGATCATCGACAAACTGGTACTCTCCCCGGATATACCAATCCGCAGCAGTATCCGGCAGCGGGCACGAATATTCGCTGGTCAACGACACCTGCCATTTCGGAGAGAAATGGTTGCGCGCACCTTTCAGGTCCTGAGTCGGAATAGCCATTCTCTGGCATCCTTGGAGTATTTGTGCCAGCCCCTGATTTGTCTGATCCGCTGCGAGCAGCGGGCCCACGACTCCCTGGCAAAATCCGACAAAGCTGTTGTGCCCCGAAGCCGCAGCAATCCTGCCTGGAAGCGCGGTGGCATCGGGGAAGGAATCGAACTCTGAATCCAAGTAGCTCACGCCCAATGTGGCAAAAAAGTCTTCCCTCGGCTGGAACTGTACGTCTAGTTCGACCCCCTGCTGCGTGAGATCGCCAGAATTGTGAACGATAAGATTCAGTCCGTCGAATTGGCGCTCCTGGAAGTCGCTGATCTTGGTGCGGTATAGCGTCGCATTGGCGATCAGTTGCCCGTCCAACATCGTTCGCTTAACCCCAAGTTCGTAATTCTTAGTGGTTTCGGTGTCAAATTTCCGGGTTCTCCCGGCGTCTGCCACTTGGCTGTTGAAGCCCTCAGGATTGAATCCACCCGACTTGAAGCCGGTGGAGAAATTGGCAAACAACATGGTGTTGTCGTCAAGGAAATAACTGAGGTTAGTGAGCCAAGTCACTTTTTCTTCATCGTGAGTCAGGCTTTTCAGGGGTTCAGTTTGGCGCAAGTCCAAGCCAAACGGATTGGTCGCCGAGCCCGGAGCAGCCAGCGGGTTATGAACGATGCTTTCAAATTCCCCGTCTTTTTCGCTTCGGGTGTAACGTGCTCCCGCAGCAAGGCGCCATTGCGGCGTCAGGTGATAGGTCAGGTGCCCATAGGCGGCATAGTTGCTGACATCTTGGGTGAACTCCGACGTGGCCATGTTCTCCCCACCACCCACGCAAACCGAATATGGACTCAATCCTGCTGTTGCGAATTGTGTCGCTTGCGTGGTCAAAGCCTGCTCTATGGCTTGAGCTGTTGATGTATTGAAAACCGCATCTACAGCCGCCGCTGCTGTTCCTAGGCTTCTGGCGAACGCATCTTGTGAGATGCTCGACAAAGTCCGCACCATCCCACAAAAGTCCGGTCCGAGACGGGAATAGTTGTCCAGGGAGTATTCTTCATCGTAGTAGTACAGGCCAAACACGTATTCAACTTTTTCTCCTTCGGGAGAAAGAATCTGCAACTCCTGCGAGAAAGTTTCCGCATCATAAAACTGGTCTGTTGGCACCAAGTCCGCTGGAAGACGGATAACCGACTGATCCAGACTATCGTTCTCCCAGTCCCGGTAGGCTGTTATTGAACGGATCGTGTGACCACCCGCTGTCCAAGTAATGTCACTGCTCAGACCCCACTGTTCATCGTCGGCATCATCGCGGTGCATCTGATGGAGCTTGTGGTCGTAGACGTCATTAGCTTCCGGCAACTCTCCAGTAGGCAAAAGCTGGGTCAGTCCTAAAAGACTTTGTCCCGGCGCCGTATCGCCGATGAATTCAGTGACGGCACCCTCGTTCCTGACTCGGGAGAAATCCGCTGTCAGGAGGACGTCGGTATCGGGGTTCGGAGTGAAAAGCAATTTCCCACGCACCGTGATGTCATCCCAGTCGCCCACGGTGCTCCTGCTGCCTTGGTCGGTGTAGGTGTTGTCGCCATACCCATCACGCTCCGAGGCCTGAAATGAAAGGCGGGCTGAGACCCTCTCGGAAATCGCGCTGTTGATATAGCCGGAAATACGTTTCTCGTCGTAGTCGCCATACCCGAAGGTAATCCTCCCTTCATGCTCATTCGTCGGATTCTTGGTGACGATGTTCAACGCACCCATCGAGGCGTTGCGCCCGAACAGGGTGCCCTGCGGGCCGCGAAGCACTTCTGCTTGATCCAAGTCGGTCATGCTGCCGACGATCGAGGACGGTCGTGGGTAGTAAACGCCATCAATGAAAACCGCGACGGTCGGCTCAATGGCACTGTTGCCGACCGAGCCCACGCCTCGCAGGATAATTCGCTGGTTGGCGATCGTGCTGGATTGAGGCAAGCTCAGGTTGGGCGCGTAGCGCGCCATATCCCGGAGCGTATTGACGTTTGATCGGGTGAAGAAATCATCGGAGAAAGTCGTCACGGAAATCGGCACGTCCTGCACGTTTTCCTCGCGTTTCTGTGCCGTGACTGTAATTTCTTCGATTTCCGCCACCGCCGTACCACACAGGGCCATGGCGATAAAAAGCGAAATTCCTGCGTTGGAGTGTCTGGTCGGTCTCATGATTTCTACCCTCGCTCTTGAGACAGAAGGCATAAAAAAGCCGGTCACCAAAGGTGCCGGCTTATTCGTTGTGGGCCGAAGTGTTGCTGAAAAACAACATTCTTGCGGCTCGGCATTCGTACGCAAGGCGTGACTCGCCGACTGATCCGGAAGCATCCGATAGGCAAGTTTCCTTGCATAATCAGCACGTTAACACCTCAAGCTGAGCCTTGCGGTAGTAACGATTATAGCACCTGAAAGCCGGAAATCCAGCCTGTTGTTACAAAAATATGTTGATTGAAAATATTACAAAATCAGCATGCTAATGACTAACCGGGCGACATCATGCTGCCCGGGTGTTTTGGCAAACAATCATCTGGGCAGGAAGCAATCCCTGCCGAGCAAAAGTCAGGCTTTCTGCAGCCGGAAATAAAACTTTCCACCCTCTTCGGAAGATTCCAGCAATGGGTTCCCGGTCTGTTTCGAGAATGCCTCGAAATCCTTGACTGCTCCGGGGTCAGTGGCAACCACGCGCAGAACCTGCCCGCTCTCCATAGAGGCCAGGGATTTCTTCGCGCGCAGGATGGGAAGGGGGCAATTCAGCCCGGAGGCATCCAGCTCCTGGTCAAAATCCGCCATGTGCATAAACTCCTGTAGAAAAAAACTCATTATATCTGGCGTACAATGATTGTATGGTGGTTTCATGCGCGGCTTTGGCCTACGGCATGCGAGCGTCAGACGGGAAACTTCAGCCCAAGATCCTTTGTCTTACCCCTATGACGCGGCAGGGCCGCGCTTGGGCATCTTCGACATACAGGAAAACCGATCTTTACATCCCTGCCCTATGACCGTCTCCCAGATCTTGAATCCTTGCCCCCTGCACACCACAGTCTTGGGCCTGATCTTGGTCTTGCTCAGTGCCGGTGCCGTGCATGCCCACACTTACGTCATCGATGATTCCGAATTGCCCAGCGTCGGCGAGCCGGCCGACCGGGTCATGACTCAAGCCGAAGAAGCCCGGATCAAGCGCTTCCTCAAGGCCCAGCTGTACGGCCATCTGCCGGTCAGCGAAGACCCGGAATCCAACGCCTACATCCGGTCCCTCGCGAACCGTATCCTGGACCGCGCCGGGATCCGGCAAGAATTCGATCTGCTGATCGTCCACAACCGGCAAGTCAATGCCTTCGCCATGCCCGGAGGATTACTGGCCTTCTACACCGGCCTGATTACGAAAGCGAGGAATGAAAGCGAACTAGCAGGTGTCATCGCGCACGAAATGGCGCATGTCACGCAGCGTCACCTAGCCCGGATGCAGGACCACATGAGCAATTCGAACTTCAGCCTTCTCACTATGGCCGGGGTCATTCTGGCTGGTGTTACCCAGACATCTGCGCTAATACCGGCCGCCGTGTTGAGCCAGGCTGCGGAGCAGCAACGTTTTCTCAACTACTCCCGCGCCAACGAGCAGGAAGCGGACCGGTTTGCCAGCCAATTTCTTGCAAAGGCTGGCATCGATCCAAACGGGGTCGCAAACTTCTTCGAGGTCCTAATCAAACACTCCGGTCATCACTACGGGAAAGATTTCGAATATTTGAGCACCCACCCGGCCACCCCTTCCCGAATCGTGGAAGCCCGGGACCGGGCACGGCAGTATCAAGGCACTTTCGTCCAAGACACGATGGCTTTCCGCTTCATCCGGGAACGCATGATCTCCCTGCAAACCCCCACACATGAAAGGCTGGAACTGTTTCAGGACAAGCTTGACTCCGGTCATGAACCGCAAGCACCTGAACAATACGGCATCGTGGTGGCTTGGCAAAGGCACGGTGACCATGCCCGCGCACTCGAGCTCTTGCGCGATATCGAAACTGACGTGCCAGAGCTTCGCCTTCTACTAGACTTGGCGGCGGCCGAATCGCACAAGCACCTGGGCCAACTGGATCAAGCCCTTGAGACGCTTGAATCCCTCGGCCGAGAATATCCCACTCATGCCGCCGTGGAGTTCTATCTGGCGCAGGCGTACCTAACAGCCGGGCAAGCCAATCAGGCCCTGAAACTGATTCGCAAGCGGGTCCGCCGAGGCATCCAGAGCCCTCAGACTTACCGCCTACTCGCCGAGGCTGCCAATGCCACTGGCCAACCAGCGATTTCGCACATCGCGCTGGCCGACCACTACCTCAGCAAAGGACAACTCCGGCAGGCTGCGAACCAGTTAGAAATCGCGGAAAAACATGCCAAGGCAAGTTCTGCGAATCAGGCTCGAATCGATCACCGTCGCAAAGAAATCCTGGACATAGCGGACGAATTTTACTGAACCTGCCATACAATGGGCCCATGAAACCTTCGACCTTTCCACAACGATCACGCCGCCTGCTGCTGCAGGCCGTCGCCGCCCTGCCGGTGCTGACCCTCATCCGCCCCGCCTTCTCCAGTCTCCCAAACTCTTTTTCGGCAGAAACCCTTGAAGATGCGCTGGCCGAACTCACCGGCGGGCAAAGTATCCAAGACCACCCTGACATTGAACTGGATGTGCCAGACATCGCCGAAGACAGCGGCAAGGTCCCGATCCAGGTTTATGCCCCGCTTCCCGGTGCCGAGAAGATCAGCATCCTGATCGAGGCCAACCCGGTTCCCCTGATTTCCGTCTCCCACATCCAGGGACAGGCCGAACCCTACGTCTCGCTGCGCGTCAAGATGCGTGAGACTTCGCGTGTTATCGCGCTGGTGCATACGCCTGACGGAATTTTCCAGGCTGCACGAGAAGTGACGGTAACCGCCGGCGGGTGCGCGTAAGCCCCGCACGGCAAGCCGCAGATTCTGGTTTAGGTGCAAGGCCGGGCGAATGCCCGGCCTGAATCACGTCACTCGACGATACTTGCCAGCGTCTTGGGCATCGGCGCATAATCCGGAGAAATCGCCTTGGCTGGACAAATCTCCACGCAGGCGTAGCAGCGGATGCATTCCTTCTCGTTGATGTAGAGCGTGTTGTAATACAACCCGGCAGTGGCAGCCGGCTCAACCTCCTCGTACTCCATGGTTCCTGGTGTTCCGCCGTTCCCACGGCGCAGACTCGCGGCTTCCACGATGCAGTGTTCGACCGGCTTGACCATCAGGCACTCGTCGCACAGTACGCATTTGGTGTTGTCGATGATCGGCACAGGGGAACGCGCATCCTCAAACTTGTCGTAGAAGATATCGCGATCCGACAACCCGGCCTTCTTCAGCACCGCGATCCCCGCGTCGATCATCGGCGGCGGGCCGCAGAAATAGGCTTTCATCCGGTTGATGTCCACTTGCCCGTTGGCCAGGTAATGTTTCTTGAAATAGTCCGTCACCAGGCCACGTCCGCCTGTCCAGTCGGAATCTTCTGGCTCCTCATTGAGCACTTGGTGGAACTTCAGCACGTAGTCCGGATGCCAGCGCTTCTGCAGCGCCTCGATTTCTTCCTCCAGGTATAGGTCCTTTTGCGTACGGGCTCCATAGAAGAAATAGCAGTTCCGGGCGACCTTGAGGTTCGCGGCATGCTCGATGATGGAGTGAACCGCACTCATGCCGGAGCCACCCGCGATGCAGACCATGTCTTCGTTGGACGGGTCCAGCTTGAACTTGCCGAGCGGACCGGACAGAGTCACCTCCTCCCCGGTGCGATCTCCTCCCGCCAACCAGGCGGACAGTTCGCCCCCCGGCACCAAACGGATGTAGAACGTATGCTCTCCCGGGTTCTCCGACTCCGGAGCACGGGCAAAGGAATACGGGCGCGGCTTGCGGAGGCCCGGGACGCGGATGGTCCAGAACTGGCCCGCCTCCCCGATCTGCTTCTGATCAATATCACACGCCACTACGATCTCGTAGGTGTCATGCGTCAGGTTCCGCATGCTCTTGACCCGTCCCTCCCGGTAACCGACGCGCAGCGTCTGGATTTCGCGGTTCGGCTGCGGCAGGGCCAGCGGGTCCCGGCAGCTCTCAAACATTTCCTGTGCCATCAGTTGAAGACCTCCGGATGCTCTTGCTTGGCATATTCGAGAATTTGTTCATCGGTCGCCTCGGCATCCCGGTTCTTGTTGCGCCACGCGGCGATATAGCCCTCGACGCCTCCCAACTCCTTGAGACGCGCCTTCTTGGTAGTCTCCGCGTCCGCCTTCTCGATTTCGGCCAGACACGAGTAGAAGGTCGGGCTCAAGCCGAAGTCGGTCAGCATCTCCGAGTTCAGGACATTCACGTTCACCCCACCCGGAGTGTTGCTGCCCTTGAACTGCTTCTGCGTCGCACACACGCCGTCAATCAGGCCGTTGATGATGACCGCATAGCAGTAGGTCTCACCCCGGTCGTTGTACAGGCGAACCAGGTCGCCGTCCTCGATGCCTCGTTCCTTGGCGTCGTTGACGCTCATCTCCACCGTGGGCCGGGACATCATCGCCTGTAGCCTCGGCACCGATTGGAACGAGTCGCCGATGAAGTAGTGGGCGGCCGAACTCAGCACCTGGATTGGATAATCCTTGCGCTTCGGATCCTCCTGCCCTTCGATTTCCGGATTGTAGGTCGGCAGCGGGTCTTGCCCTTCATCCGCCAGCGTCTGGCTGAAGATCTCGATCTTCTTGCTCGCGGTCGGCCAGCCGATGTTCAGGAAGTCGCGCCGCTTCGACTTGTCGCTGGCACGGGCCCAGCCGTTTTTCTCCAGTTGCTCGTAGGTGATCCCCTCCATCAGCGGGTTGACTTCCTCGTCGAACAGGATGTCGCGGATCATCTCCTCGTCGGTCTGGGTGAACGCGTTGTCGCTTTCCTCCACGTAGCCCATCTTCTGCGCCATCCGGCGGAACAATTCGGTATTGGCACAGCTTTCACCCAGCGGCTCGATAACCGCCTTGTTCAGGTTGAAGTGCCAGTGCCCATACGCGGCATGCAGGTCCATCCGCTCGAGCTGCGTGTCTGCCGGCAACACCACGTCCGCATAGTTGCAGGTGTCCGTCCAGAACGTATCGTGCACCGCCACGAACAAGTCGTCGCGCATCAAGCCACGCCGCACGTTGCCCGAATTCGGCGCACAGTTCGCCGGATCCGAGTTGTACACGAAGATCGACTTGATCGGCGGATCCAGCGGCTTGTCGTCCACGCCGATGTTGTCGGCGAGGGCGCGCCCGATCTGCACCATGTTGACCACCCGTTTATTGGGTCGATCGCCGAGGTCCGGGCGCTGCAGCTTGGCCAGGTTGAACTGCAGCCACATCTCCTCCAGCGTCCCGAATGCGGCACCGCCGTTCGGCTCGCGCCAGGAACCGGTGATGCAGGGCATGACCAGGATGGCCCGGCAGGTCTGTCCCGAATTCTGATGCCGGTTGAGGCCGTAGTTGGCACGGATGAAGGATTTCTTCGCCTTGCCGTACATCAGGCCGAACTTCTCGATATCCGCCTCCGATACGCCGGTGATCTCCGACACCTTGTCGAGCGGGTATTCGGGGAGTTTCTCGCTGATGAACTGCTCCCAACCGATCGTCTGTTCACGCAGGAACGCTTCGTCGTGCAGGCCGTTATCCACGATGACCTTCATCGCACCCAGCGCCAACGCCGCATCGGTCCCGGGACGCGGCTGGATGTGCCAATCCGCCATCATGGTCGTGCGGGTGATCCGGGGGTCGATCACGATCAGCTTGGCGCCCCGCTCCTGAGCCTCGCGAATGAACGGAATGGCATGCACCCCCGTGCTGACGAGGTTCGCGCCCCACAGGACGATCAGTTCCGCGTCCTGCACGGCGTCATGGACGGCCGGCCCGTTGGCCACGCCATAGGTGTGAATGCCAGCCCACATCGCGGCATAAATGCAGATGGATTGCTCCAGCCGGGCCGCTTCCATCTTGTTCCAGAAGCGCTGGTCCATCGCCCAGTAGCCCAGCATGCCCAAGGTGCCGGAATATGAATACGGCTGCACCGCCTCGGAACCGTACTCGGCGATGACTTCCTTGAAGTTGTCGGTGACCATGTCCAGCGCCTCATCCCAGCTGATGCGCTCGAACTTGGCGCCAGGCCCCCTGGGGCCGACCCGCTTATGCGGATAAAGGACCCGGTTGTCGTTGTAAACCAAGTCCAGGTAATGATTGACTTTATTGCACAGGTAGCCGCGCGTCACCGGATGCGTGGGGTCGCCCTGGACCCGGACCGCGCGCCCCGTGCTGTCGTCCCGGGTGACCAGCATAGAGCAGGTATCCGGGCAGTCGTGCGGACAGCACACATGGTGCAAAGAGTGCCCTTCCGGCACCTTGATTTTTGAAACTTGCGTCATAACCGATCCTCGAAAATC
>CAZRSJ010000036.1:0-13912 GCA_964602805.1 uncultured Chromatiales bacterium
CGGACCTCCGGCCTCTGAAAAACTGGCAAAATCGCGTTAGCTCGCGGATCGGGGGCTTGGCAGTGGTCACCGGTCAGGTAGCGGGCAAGTCCGGTTCTGTCGTATAGTAGGGGGCTAACCTGACGGAAGCCCTGACATGGAACAAATCCGGGTCCGCGGAGCACGGACGCACAATCTCGACAACATTGACCTGGACATCCCGCGCGATCGGTTGACCGTGGTAACCGGCCTGTCCGGATCCGGCAAATCCTCGCTCGCCTTCGACACCATCTTCGCCGAGGGGCAGCGGCGTTACGTCGAATCCTTGTCGGCGTACGCCCGCCAGTTCCTCGCGCGCATGGAAAAGCCCGACGTGGACAGCATCGAAGGGCTGTCCCCGGCCATTTCGATCGAACAGAAGAGTGCCTCGCACAATCCCCGTTCCACCGTCGGCACGATCACCGAAATCCACGATTACCTGCGCTTGATGTACGCTCGGGTCGGCATCCCCCGGTGCCCGCGCCACGGCCACGACCTGCAGGCCCAGACCATCACTGAAATGACGGATCACGTGCAGGCCCTGCCGGAAGGCCGGCGGGTCATGATTCTCGCCCCCGTGGTGCGTGATCGAAAGGGCGAACATCAGGAACTGCTGCAAGGACTGCGGGCACAAGGCTTCCTGCGTGCGCGCATCGACGGCGAAGCCCGCGAACTCGACGAGCCGATCCGGCTGGATCTCCGCCGCAAGCACACGATCGAGGTGATCGTCGATCGCCTGAAAGTTCGCGACGGAATCCGCACCCGCATTGCCGAATCCTTCGAAACCGCGCTAAGGCTCGGGCATGGAGTGGCGCGCGTGGTCAACATGGACGGCGAGTCCATCGACGAAACCTTCTCCAGCCAGTACGCCTGTCCGGAATGCGGCTACAGCCTCAACGAGCTGGAGCCCCGGCTGTTTTCCTTCAACAGCCCGGTCGGCGCCTGCAGCGAATGCGACGGCCTCGGCGTACAGACGTTCTTCGACGAGGCCAAGGTGATCCATTCCGACCGCTCCCTGCGCCACGGCGCAATCCGCGGATGGGATTCACGGAACGTGACCTATTTCCGGATGATCAAAACCTTGGCAAAGCACTACAAGTTTTCCGTCGATACCCCCTTCCAGCGCCTGCCGCGCCGTGCGCGCGACATCATCCTGTACGGCTCCAACGGCGAATCCATCACGTTTGAATACACCGACACCCACGGTCGCCGGATGCGTTCCAAGCATCCGTTCGAGGGCGTGCTCCCGAACATGGAGCGCCGCTATCGCGACACGGAGTCCCCGGCCGTGCGCGACGAACTCTCGCGCTACCGCAGTCAGCGTGCCTGCCCGGCCTGTGAGGGTGAGCGCCTGTGCGAGGCCGCCCGAAACGTCTTCATCGACGGCACCCCCCTGCCCCGGCTGTTGCATTGGCCGATTTCAGAGGTCTTCGGATTCTTCGAAAAGCTGGATCTTTCCGGGTACCGGGCGCAAATTGCCGCGAAGATCATCGCCGAAATTGGCCAACGGCTTCGGTTTTTGATCGATGTCGGCCTGGAATACCTGAGCCTAGAGCGTCGCGCCGAAACCCTGTCCGGCGGTGAAGCGCAGCGCATCCGCCTGGCCAGCCAGATCGGTGCCGGGCTGGTCGGCGTGACCTACATCCTGGACGAGCCGTCCATCGGCCTGCACCAGCGGGACAACGCCCGACTCCTGAGGACGCTCGCCCACCTGCGCGACCTTGGAAACACCGTCATCGTCGTGGAGCACGACGAAAGCGCCATGCGCAGTGCCGACCACCTGGTCGACCTGGGCCCCGGCGCAGGAATCCATGGCGGCCGCGTGGTCGCCCAAGGCTCGGCGGAAGAGGTCTCTCAAGTGAAAGACTCTTTGACTGCCCAGTACCTTTCAGGGCAGCAGAAGATCGAAATCCCCACGCAACGGGTACGCGCGCAGAAAGACCGGCAGTTGATCGTCCGCAAGGCCTCTGGCAACAACCTGTGCGACCTGGACGTGTCGATCCCGGTCGGCCTCCTCACCTGCGTCACCGGCGTCTCCGGATCCGGGAAGTCGACGCTCGTGAACGACACCCTGTACGGGCAGATGATCCGACCGAAGGACTGGATTCCCGGCCCTTGCGAAAAACTGGAGGGTCTGGACCTGATCGACAAGGTTATCCGCATCGATCAGAGCCCGATCGGGCGCACTCCCCGTTCGAACCCGGCCACTTACACCGGCCTGTTCGGCCCGGTGCGGGAACTGTTCGCGGGTACCCAAGAAGCCCGTTCCCGGGGCTACCGGCCGGGCCGATTCAGTTTCAATGTCCGGGGCGGTCGTTGCGAGGCCTGCCAAGGTGACGGCGTCATCAAGGTTGAAATGCACTTCCTGCCCGACGTCTACGTGCCCTGCGATGTCTGCGAGGGACTGCGGTACAACCGAGAGACACTCGACATCCGCTACAAGCACAAGAACATTGCAGAGGTCCTCGACATGACGGTCGAGACGGCCCGCGAATTCTTCGAGAATATCCCCGTGGTACGCCGCAAGCTCGACACCTTGGCGCAAGTCGGCCTGTCCTATCTGCACCTCGGGCAGAGCGCCACCACCCTGTCAGGGGGAGAAGCCCAACGCATCAAACTGTCACGCGAATTGTCCAAGCGCGGGACCGGGAAGACCCTCTACATCCTGGATGAACCGACCACCGGACTGCATTTCCATGACATCAAGCTCCTGCTGCACGTCCTGCACCAATTGCGCGACCGCGGCAATACGGTGATCGTAATCGAACACAACCTGGACGTCATCAAGACTGCCGACTGGATCATCGATCTCGGTCCGGAAGGCGGCCAGGAGGGAGGCCGGATCGTCGCCGAAGGCCCACCGGAGAAAGTTGCGCGCAACAAGAAGTCTTATACTGGACAATTCTTGGCACCGGCATTGAAAGTGACATAAACACAGCCTGCCAATCGCAGATTAAACATCTCCATGAAAGGAACCAACATATGGCTTTGACACGGAACTTCAAAGAAACGATTCTCGCCCGTGTTGAGCGCGATCCCGACTTTCGCGAAACCCTCCTCGAAGAAGCGGTACTGTGCCTGATTTCCAATGATACGGAAATAGGTAAATTGGTACTATGCGATTACATCGACGCAACGCCACGACACCGGCATGGGTAGCGATTCCAGTTTGATTTTTGAGGAGGCTTAGTCTAGCCTCATACCTAAGAACAGGTTTTGCTTATTCCGTTGCTTTAGCGACTTCGGAGACTTCGAGAGCCGGCTGCTCCATTTCCGTACCTGAATCAGTCTCCCGATCTACCAACTCGACATAGGCCATCGGGGCGTTGTCACCCGGACGGTAACCATTCTTGAGAACCCGCAGGTAGCCCCCCGGGCGATCCTTGTATTTCGGACCCAATTCAGTGAACAATTTTCCGACCGTCTGCCGGTCGCGCAGTTTGTCGAACGCACGGCGACGACGGGCCAATGTGTCCTCGCCGGCCAACGTGATCAACGGCTCGACGACCCGGCGCAGTTCCTTGGCTTTCGGCAAAGTGGTATGGATCCCCTCGTGCTGCAGCAGCGACACCGCCATGTTGCGGAACATGGCGCGACGGTGTGCCGAGGTTCGGTTCAGGCGGCGGCCGGCCTTTCGGTGGCGCATGGCGGATTCCTCAGAACAGCGGTGTGCGTCCGCGCACCAGGTCGGCGGGGGGCCAGTTCTCGATCTTCATGGCCAGCGTTAACTCGCGTGCCGCCAGGGCCTGCTTGATTTCCGCGACGGTCTTCACTCCGATATTTGGAGTCTGCTTCATCAGTTCGTCCTCGCCCTTCTGCACCAAGTCGCCCACGAAGAAGATGTTTTCCTGCTTGAGGCTGTTGATCGAGCGGACTCCCAGTTCCAGTTCGTCGATCGGCAGTTTGAAGACCGGATCGACCTCCGTCGTGTGGGCCGGAACCGGGCGCATCACCTCGCCTTCGAGGCCAACCAGCACCGACAGTTGTTCACTCAGGATCACCGCAGCCATGCGGATGATTTCTTCCGGCTCGACAGTGCCGTTCGTCTCCAGGTTCAACACCAGCTTGTCCAGGTCGGTGCGCTGCTCCACGCGGGTATTCTCCACGTGGTAGGCCACTCGTCGGATCGGGCTGAAACTTGCGTCCAGCAGCAGGGTGCCGATGGGATGTTCCTGGTCGTCGCGCCGGCGTGCCGGAACCGGGACATACCCGCGACCCCGTTCGATCTTCAGCCGCATGTCCAGCGAGCCAGCCTCGGTCAGGTGCGCAATCACGTGATCCGGGTTTGCGATTTCGATGTCATGGCCGATCTCGATGTCGCCCGCGCACACGACCCCCGGGCCGCTCTTCTTCAGGTGCAGTTCGGCTTTGACCCGTTCATGCATGCGGATGGCGATGCCCTTGAGGTTGAGCAGGATGTCGACCACGTCCTCCTGCACCCCGTCGAGCGTGTCGTATTCGTGCTTCACGCCCTCGATCTCGACCTCGGTGATGGCCGAGCCCGGGATGGACGACAGCAAGACCCGGCGCAGCGCGTTCCCGAGCGTGTGTCCGAATCCCCGTTCCATCGGCTCCAATACCACCCGTGCCTCGCGGCCGGCCGTGTACTTGGCTTCCACCACGCGGGGCACCATCAGTTCGCTGCTCAGCATTCTTTCAGTCCTCTTCAGGATTATTTTGAATAGAACTCAACGACCAGAGACTCGTTGATTTCCCTGTAAATCTCGTCACGCGCCGGAGGTTGCTTGAAGGTCCCTTCGAACTTGTCGAAGTTGACGTCCACCCAGTCCGGAAGGCCCTGCTGCTTGGCAATGGCGATCGCATCCCTAATCCGCACCTGCTCCCGCATCTTCTCGCGCACGGCGACCACGTCGCCAGCCTTGACCGTATACGATGGGATGTTAACCACCTTGCCGTTCACCTCAATGCCCTTGTGCGAGACGATCTGGCGGCATTCCGCCCGGGTCGTGCCGAAGCCCATTCGGTACACCACGTTGTCCAGCCGGCACTCCAGCAGGCGCATCAGGTTGTCCCCAGTCGAACCCTTGGCCTGCGAGGCTTTCTTGTAGTAGTTGCGGAACTGCCGCTCAAGCACGCCGTACAGGCGGCGCAGTTTCTGCTTCTCACGCAACTGCAGGCCGTAGTCGGAAATCCGTCCGCGCCGACCTCCGCGCCCGCCCTTGCTGCCCGGCGGCACGTCAAGCTTGCATTTCTTGTCCAGTTCGCGCACCGGCGACTTGAGCTCCAGGTTGGTGCCCTCGCGCCGCATGAGCTTGCATCGGGGTCCGAGATACCGTGCCATGACCTTACCCTCAGACGCGGCGCCGCTTCGGCGGGCGACAGCCGTTGTGCGGAACCGGAGTGATGTCCCGGATGTTGGTGATTCGGAAGCCGCTTGCGTTCAGCGCCCGCATGGCCGATTCGCGGCCCGGTCCCGGCCCGCGTACCCGGACTTCCAAATTGCGGATTCCGAACTCCTGGGCTTCCTTGCCGACCCGCGAAGCCGCGACCTGAGCGGCGAACGGTGTACTCTTCCGGGAACCTTTGAAGCCAGACCCCCCGGAGGTCGCCCAGCACAGGGTGTTGCCCTGCAGGTCGGTGATGGTCACGATCGTGTTGTTGAACGAGGCGCGGATGTGCGCGATCCCGTCGGTCAGCGTCCGGCGGACTTTCTTGCGCGCCCGGGTGGAGGTCTTGGATTTAGGAGCAGCCATGGATTACTTGCGGATGGGGCGACGCGGCCCTTTTCGGGTGCGTGCATTGGTTCGGGTTCGTTGGCCGCGCAGCGGCAGGCTGCGCCGATGGCGCACCCCCCGGTAGCAGCCGAGGTCCATCAGGCGCTTGATGCTCATGGCGGTCTCGCGGCGCAAGTCGCCTTCGATGGTGTACTTTCCGACCGCCTCGCGCAACGTGCCCAATTCCCCCTCGCTGAGGCTGCCAAGCTTCTCCGCCGGATTCACCGAGCAGGCCGCGCAAATCGCCACCGCCCGGCTGCGTCCAATGCCGAAAATAGACTGCAACGCGATCACCGTATGCTTGTGATCGGGGAGGTTGACGCCTGCAATTCGTGCCATGGTTCTTCGTGCGCGTAAAAGGGGTGTATTTTACCGTATCAACCCTGCCGTTGCTTGTGGCGGGGAATCCTGCAAATCACGCGCACCACGCCGTTGCGGCGCACGATCTTGCAGTGACGGCAGATTCGTTTGACGGAAGCTTGGACTTTCATGAGCTCCTCCTCTTATCGCAGGAGGCTGCGGGAACGCATGCCCCGCGCCTCGGCTTTCTTCAGCAGCCCTTCGTACTGATGCGACATCAGGTGCGTCTGCAGCTGGGCAATGAAATCCATCACCACCACCACGATAATCAGCAGCGAAGTCCCGCCGAAATAAAACGGAACGCTCAGGCCCAGGATCAGGAACTCGGGCAGCAAGCACACGAACACGATGTACATCGCGCCGACTGCGGTCAGGCGGGTCATTACGGTGTCGATGTAGCGGGCCGTCTGCGCACCCGGGCGGATGCCCGGGATGAATGCGCCGGAGCGCTTCAGGTTGTCCGCGGTGTCCTTGGAGTCGTACACCAGCGCGGTATAGAAGAAACAGAAGAACGCGATGGCGACCGCGTAGAACAGCACGTACAGCGGCTGCCCCGGCCCCAGGGTGGCCGACAGGTCGCGCAGCCAGCCCATGCCTTCGGCCGTGCCGGCCCATTGCCCGAACGTGGCCGGGAAAAGGATGATGCTGGAGGCGAAGATCGGCGGAATGACGCCGGCCATATTGAGCTTGAACGGCAGGTGCGTCGACTGCATGGCGACATGCCGGCCCTGCTGCTGTCGGGCGTAGTTGACCGTGATACGGCGCTGCCCACGTTCGATGAACACGACGAACGCGGTGATGGCCAAGACCAAGGCAAACAGGAGCACCACCAGCGCGGCCGACAGTTCGCCGGTGCTGGCCAGTTCCAGGGTGCCGCCGACCGCGGTCGGCAGACCGGCGACGATGCTGGTGAAGATGATCAGCGAGATCCCGTTGCCGATCCCGCGTTCCGTGATCTGCTCGCCGAGCCACATCAGGAACATGGTCCCGGTCACCAGGGTGATGATGGCGGTGATCGCGAATCCGTAGCCGGTGTAAAGCGCGATGCCCTGGCTTTGCAGCGCCACCGACACGCCGCCGGCCTGGAACGTGGCCAGGGCCAGGGTGCCGTAACGCGTGTACTGGGTAATCTGCCGCCGCCCCTGCTCCCCTTCCTTGCGCAATTCCTTGAGACTCGGGATCACGGCGGTCATCAACTGCATGATGATCGCGGCCGAGATGTACGGCATGATGCCCAGCGCCAGGATGCTGAGGCGCTCCAGCGCCCCGCCCGAGAACATGTTGAACAGGTCGATGATGGTGCCGCTTTGCTGTTCGAAGAAACGGGCCAGCGCACTGGGGTCCACGCCCGGCACCGGAATGTAGGTCCCGATGCGATAGACGATCAACGCGCCCACCACGAACAGGAGGCGTTGGCGCAACTCGGAGAACGGCGAGGCTTTGGGAGGCGCCACGGTTTACTCCTGGATCTCTCCGCCAGCCGCTTCGATGGCCGTGCGCGCGCCGCGGGTCACGGCGACTCCCTGCACGGCGTACGCCCGGGTCAATTCGCCGCGCAGCATGATCTTCGCGCGCACCGCGTGACCCGGCACCAGCCCGGCGCTGCGCAGGGAGTCCAGCGTCACGGTCGGCTCGTCCAGGCTCTCCAGGCGGCCGGTGCCCACTTCGGCGCACAGTGGCCGGTGCGAGCGGAAGCCGGATTTGGGCAAGCGGCGCTGCAGGGGCATCTGCCCGCCCTCGAAGCCGGTCTTGTGATAGCCTCCGGAGCGAGACTTTTGGCCCTTGTGGCCCCGTCCCGCGGTCTTGCCGGTCCCGCTGCCGATGCCGCGCCCCACGCGCTTGCGCGGGCGGCGGCTGCCGGACGGCGGCGTCAGGGTGTTGAGGCGCATCAGTTCTCCTCCACTTCAAGCAGGTAGTCGACCTTGCGCACCATGCCGCGGTTCTGCGGCGTATCCTGCACCTCGACGGTCTGGTGCAGGCGGCGCAGGCCTAGGCCGCGCACGCAGGCCCGGTGATCCGGCAAGCGGCCGATCAGGCTCTTCACCAGAGTGACCTTCAGGCTTTTTGCCATTGCATGCGCTCCTTCATTTCGGCCGCCGACTTGCCGAGTTTCTCGGCCACTTGTTCCGGCGACTGGATGGACTGCAACCCCTTGAGGGTGGCGTAGACGGTGTTGATCGGATTGCGCGAGCCGATGCACTTGGCCAGCACGTTGTGCACGCCGAGCACCTCGAAGACGGCGCGCATGGGCCCGCCGGCAATGATCCCGGTACCCTCGGAAGCGGGTTGCATGTAGACCCGAGCCGCGCCGTGCGTGCCGGTGACCGGATAGTACAGGGTGCCATCGCGAAGCGGCACCGTGATCATGGACCGTCGCGCCTTCTCCATGCTCTTCTGGATGGCCAGCGGCACCTCGCGCGCCTTGCCGTAACCGACTCCGACGCGGCCATTGCGATCGCCGACCACGGTCAGCGCGGTGAAGCCGAACTGCCGGCCGCCCTTGACGACCTTGGCCACGCGGTTGACCGCAACCATTTTCTCGACCAGCTCTTCGCTGCCTTGCAGAACTTCAAGATTCGTCGCCATTCTTATCTCCTCAGAACTTGAGCCCCGCTTCCCGCGCGGCTTCCGCCAGCGCGCGCACGCGGCCGTGATAGCGGAATCTTCCGCGGTCGAACCAGACCTCTTCCACTTTCGCCTTGAGCGCCCGTTCCGCCACCATGCGCCCCACCTGCCCGGCGGCTTCGCAATTGCCGGTGACTTTGAGCTTTTTGCGCAACTCCGGGCTCAGGGTCGATGCCTGGGCAATCACCTGGGCGCCATCCGGGCTGAGCACCTGGGCATACACGTGCCGCTCGGTGCGGTGCACGGTCATCCGGTACCGGCTGGAATCCTCCAGCCGGGTGCGGACCCGGCGCATCCGCCGGCCGCGAACTTGGTCGAGACGGCTCATTTCTTCTTCGCCTCCTTTCGCAGCACCCGCTCGTCGCTGTAGCGCACGCCCTTGCCCTTGTACGGTTCCGGCGGCCGGTAGGCGCGGATTTCCGCCGCCACCTGGCCGACTTTCTGCTTGTCGATCCCGGATACCACCACTTCGGTCTGGCTGGGGGTCTGCAGGGTCACGCCCTCGGGCGCGGTGTAATTGATCGGGTGCGAAAAGCCGAGGTTCAGGTTCAGCGCCTGCCCCCGCATCTGCGCCCGGTAACCGACGCCGACCAGTTCCAGCTTCTTCGAATAGCCTTCCTGGACGCCCTTGATGTTGTTCGTCAACAGGGAATTCATCGTCCCCGCCAATGCGGACGCTTGCGCAGGCGCGTCGAAGTACACCACGCGGTCCTCTTCGCGCACGCTGACTGGATCCGCCAGCTGCAGCGAAAGCTCCCCCTTCGGCCCCTTGACCGTCACCTGCCGGTCGGACATGGAAAACTCGACCTTGTCCGGCAGCGGAATGGGGCGGCTGGCGATACGCGACATCGTTTACTCCACGGTGCAGAGGATCTCGCCGCCATGCCCGCCCTTTCGGGCCTCATGGTCGGTCATGACGCCGTGCGAAGTCGACACCACCGCGATGCCGAGGCCTCCCCGGATCCACGGCAAATCGCACGCGCCACGATAGACTCTCAAGCCCGGGCGGCTGACTCGGCGCAGGCGGTTGATCACCGGCTTCTCTTCGTGGTACTTCAAGGTGATCCGGAGGCGGTTGCAGGGCTCGCCCTCCTCGACCCCATAGTCGGTGAGGTAGCCCTCGTCGCGCAGCACCCGGACGACCGACTCGCGGTGCTTCGAATATTCCATTTCCACCGTCTCATGCCGAGCCTGCTGGGCATTACGGATGCGGGTCAGCATATCGGCGATCGGATCTTGCATGCTCATGGCGCCGTCCTCACCAGCTGGCCTTGGTCAGGCCCGGGATGTCGCCGCGCATGGCGGCCTCGCGGAGCTTGTTGCGCCCCAGGCCGAAGCGGCGGTAATAGCCCCGTGGCCGGCCGGTAATGCTGCACCGGTTGCGCAGGCGCATCGGCGAGGAGTCCCGCGGCATCTTCTGCAGCGTCTCCTGGGCGGCCAGACGCTGCTCCAGCGTACTGTTCGGGTCCTTGATAATGGCACGCGCGGCCGCGCGACGCTTGGCATAACTGCGCACCAAGCGCTGGCGCCGGCGGTCTCTCTGAATCATGCTGACTTTGGCCATGCTTCAACTCCGCAGGGGAAATTTGAACGCGCGCAGCAGGGCCTCGGCCTGGGCGTCGTCGCGCGCATTGGTGGTAATGGTCACGTCCAGTCCCCGCATCTGGTCGATCGTGTCGTAGTCGATCTCGGGGAAGACGATCTGCTCGGGGATGCCCATGCTGTAGTTGCCGCGCCCGTCGAAGGAACGTACCGGCAGCCCGCGAAAATCACGCATCCGGGGAATCACGATGTTGATCAACCGGTCCAGGAACTCGTACATCAGGGTCCGGCGCAGCGTCACCCGGCAACCGACCGGCCAGCCGTCCCGGATGGCGAATCCGGCCACCGACTTGCGCGCCCGGGTCACCACCGGCGTCTGGCTGGTGATGCGCTTCAGGTCGTCCAGCGCGTTCTGGATGATCTTCTTGTCGCGCGCGCTCGCGCCCAATCCCATGTTCAGGGTGATCTTCTCGATCCGGGGAACGGCCATCGGGCTGTTCACCCCGAGCTGTTCCTTCAACTGGGGGCGAATCTCTTCCAGGTATTGCTGCTTCAAACGGGCCATGGCAACCTCAGATGTCGATGACTTCATCGTTGGACTTGAAGAAGCGAACCTTGCGTCCGTCTTCCAGGCTGCGGAAGCCGACCCGGTCCGGGCGCTGGGTGGTCGGGTTGTAGATCTGCACGTTGGAGAGGTCCAGCGGCGCTTCGCGTTCGACGATGCCGCCCTGCAGGCCGACCTGAGGATTCGGCTTGGTGTGCCGCTTCACCAGGTTCAGGCCTTCCACCACCACCCGGTTGTTCGGCAGCATGCGCAGGACCGTGCCCTGCCGGCCACGATCCTTGCCGACCATGACTATAACCGTGTCGCCTTTGCGGATCCTGTTCATGATTCCTCACAGCACCTCCGGTGCCAGTGAAATGATCTTCATGAATTTCTCCGAACGCAGTTCCCGGGTGACCGGGCCGAACACGCGGGTGCCGATCGGCTGCATCTGGTTGTTCAGCAGCACGGCGGCATTGCGGTCGAAGCGAATCGACGAACCGTCGCCGCGCCGGACGCCGTGCGCCGTGCGCACCACCACCGCGTTCAGCACTTCGCCCTTGCGCACCTTGCCGCGCGGGATCGCATCCTTGACGCTGACCTTGATCACGTCGCCGATCCGCGCATAGCGCCGGCGGGACCCGCCCAGCACCTTGATGCACTGCACCTTGCGCGCGCCGCTGTTGTCGGCCGCATCCAGCATGGTCTCGACCTGGATCATGAGCGCCCCTCTCTCGCCGCCTCGAGAACCTCGACCAGTTCCCAGGCCTTGTGCTTGGAGTGCGGGCGGCATTCGCGGATCCGCACGCGGTCGCCAATGTGAGCCTGGTTCTCCTCGTCGTGCACCAGGACCTTGGTCGACCGGCGGATGTACTTGCCGTACAGGGGATGGCGGAGCTGGCGCACCACCTCGACCGACGCAGTCTTGTCCATGCGGTCGCTGACCACCTGGCCGATCACGGAGCGGATCTTCTCGCTCATTTCTTCTCTCCCTGACGACGTTCCGTCATCAATGTCTTGATCCGGGCAATGTCGCGACGCGTCTCCCGGAAGGTGTGGTTGCGCGCCAGCTGCCCGATGCGCACCTGCATCCGCATCTCGAACTCGCTGCGCCGAAGGCGCAACAGTTCGGCACGCAGTTCCGCGTCATCTTTCGTGCGCAGGGCCTGCATGTCCATCAGGCCAACGTCCGGTGCGCGAAGGTGGTCTGGACCGGCAGCTTGGCGGCAGCGCGGCGAAACGCCTCGCGCGCCAGGTCCTCCTGGACGCCTTCGATTTCATAAAGCATGCGGCCCGGCTGAATCTTGGCGACCCAGTACTCGACGTTGCCCTTGCCCTTGCCCTGACGCGACTCCAGCGGCTTCTTGGTCACCGGAACATCCGGGAACACCCGGATCCAGATCTTGCCGCCGCGCCGGATGTGACGGGTCATGGCCCGCCGGGCCGCCTCGATCTGGCGAGCGGTCAGACGCCCTCCCGTGGTCGCCTTCAGGCCGTACTCGCCGAAGCTGACCTTGTGCCCGCGCTGCGACAGGCCCCGGTTGCGGCCTTTCTGCTGCTTGCGGTAGCGGGTGCGCTTGGGTTGCATCATGGCGGCGGTCTCCGTTACTTGCCAAGCGGTCCGTCCGGCCCGCCGATCTCGCCGTTGAAGATCCAGGCCTTGACGCCGATAATGCCGTAGGTGGTCCGTGCCTCGGCGAATCCGTAATCAATGTCTGCGCGCAGGGTATGCAATGGAACCCGGCCCTCGCGACACCATTCGCTGCGCGCGATCTCGGCGCCGTTGAGGCGCCCGGCCACGTTCAGCTTGATTCCCTGGACGCCGAGCCGCATGGCGTTCTGCACGGCCCGCTTCATGGCGCGCCGGTACATGATTCGCCCTTCCAGCTGCTGGGCGACACTCTCGGCCACCAGGTGGGCGTCCACTTCCGGGTTGTGAATCTCGTCGATGTTGATCTTGACCGTGCCGAGAGCCAGGCCCATCATCTGCGCAACTTCGCGGCGCAGGATCTCGATGTCGTTGCCCTTCTTGCCGATCACGATTCCGGGGCGGGCCGTATGGATGGTGATCTCGGCCGTGTCGTTGCGGCGCTCGATCCGGATGCGGCTGACCGAAGCCTGTGCCAGCTTGTGGCGCAGGAAATCGCGGACCATGAGGTCATTGTTGAGCTGGTCGCGGTATTCGGTGCCTTCCGCGTACCAGTTCGAGTTCCAGTCGGTCATGATGCCGAGGCGGAATCCGATCGGATTGACTTTCTGTCCCATGCTTACTCCTCCGCGTCGCTCAGCACGACCGTGATGTGGCTGGTGCGCTTCAGGATCCTTCCGACCCGGCCCCGGGCGCGCGGGCGGAAGCGCTTGAACACCGGCCCTTCATCGACCGTCACGCGGCTCACCCGCAGCAGGTCGATGTCCGCGCCGTGATTGTGCTCCGCGTTGGCCAGCGCCGACTCCACGGTCTTGCGCATCAGCTGCGCCGCCTTGTGCGGCGAGAAACGCAGGATTTCCAAGGCTTCCCCGACCGGCAGGCTGCGCACCTGGTTGGCCACCAGCCGGCACTTGCGCGGGCTGATGCGCTGGTAGCGGGTGACGCAGCGCGTTTCCATCAGGCCTTCGCCTTGCGGTCGCCCGCATGTTGCCGGAACGTGCGCGTCAGCGCGAATTCACCGAGCTTGTGCCCCACCATGTTCTCGTTGACCAGCACCGGGACATGCCGGCGGCCGTCGTGCACGGCCAGCGTCAGCCCGACCATCTCCGGCACGATCATGGAACGCCGCGACCAGGTCTTGATCTGGCGGCGGTCGTTGTTCTCGACGGCCTCGCGCACCTTGGCCATCAGGTGATGGTCGACGAACGGGCCTTTCTTCAGTGAACGTGGCATGGCATCACCGTTGTTTCTTGTGTCGGCGGCGGACAATCAGGTAATTGGTCCGCTTGTTGTGCCGGGTCTTGTGTCCTTTGGTCGGCACGCCCCAGGGGGTGACCGGATGACGGCCGCCGGAGGTCTTGCCTTCGCCGCCGCCGTGCGGGTGATCGACCGGGTTCATGGCCACGCCGCGCACCGTCGGGCGCACCCCGCGCCAGCGCT
>CAZRSJ010000037.1:0-13607 GCA_964602805.1 uncultured Chromatiales bacterium
GGACCTCCGGCCTCTGAAAAACTGGCAAAATCGCGTTAGCTCGCGGATCGGGGATGCCCATAAGACTTACAAGTTTTAGGTTCAATGAGTTACGATAGGGAATCGTCACAACCATCCACAAAGGTAATGCCATGTCCGTAGAAATCAAGCGAGGATTCAAGGAAATGCTGTCCGAGGCCGTCGACCAAGTCGACGAAGTCTCCGTCGCGGCCGTCGCCCAGGCTCTGAACGAGCCCGGCGTCGTCGTCGTCGACGTACGCGACCAGAATGAACTGATCCAAACCGGCACGGTGCCCGGCGCGCACCACGCCTCGCGCGGCATGTTGGAATTCTACGCCGACCCGTCTTCGCCGAAGCATCTGCCGATCTTCGCTCAGGCCGAAAACCTGATCCTGTATTGCGGAACCAGCGGCCGCTCGGCGCTGGCCGCCAACACGCTCAAGCAGATGGGCTTCGAAAACGTCAAACATATGGCCGGGGGATTCAAAGCCTGGGTCATGGCCGGCAATCCCGTGGATCCTTTCACGCCAGAAACCGGCGATTAACTCGATTCTACCAAGGCCCGGGCGCTACCGCTTCCGGGCCGCCCTCAATTGGCTGAACGCCTGCGCGCACTTTCCCGGATCTTCTGCAACCACTCCCCGACTGCCTTCTCGTGGCCCCGGTCGACGGGAAAATAGAACGACATGCCTTGCAAGGACTCGGGCAGGTAGACCTCATCGGCCACGTACCCGCTCTCATGGTCGTGTGCGTATTGATAGTCTTTCCCGTAGCCCAGATCCTTCATCAACTGGGTCGGAGCATTGCGCAAATGCATCGGAACTTCCAAAGTGCCCGATTTCTTGGCCTGCTCCATCGCTGCCTTGTAAGCCATATACACCGCATTGCTCTTTGGCGAACAAGCCAGATAGGCGACCGCCGATGCGATGGCCAATTCTCCTTCGGGAGAACCCAGTCGCTCATAGGCCTGCCAAGCGGACAGGCACAGGTTGAGTGCCTGCGGGGCGGCGTTTCCAATGTCCTCGCTTGCCATCCGCACCACGCGCCGGGCGATATACCGAGGGTCGCAGCCCCCGTCCAGCATGCGGCATAGCCAGTACAAGGCAGCGTCCGGATCGGATCCTCGCACCGACTTGTGAAGCGCGGATATCTGGTCGTAAAAATATTCTCCCCCCTTGTCGAAACGTCGAGTGCCCTGCCCTGCGACTTGCTGCATGATCGCGGCATCGATGACTTTCTTTCCTTCCTGCTCCGGCGCAAGGTCCAAGCCGATCTCCAGCAGATTCAGCAAAACACGTGCGTCGCCATCCGCCACCTGAATCATCAGGTCGCGGGCATCTTCTTCCAGCGCAACCGGGCGGGCACCCGCTCCCCGCTCTTCGTCCGTCAGCGCCCACTCAAGCAATTGCGCTAGATCCTCCTTTTCGATCATTTTCAGGACATAGACACGGACGCGGGACAGCAATGCATTGTTAAGTTCGAACGAAGGGTTCTCCGTGGTTGCGCCGAGCAGGTAAATCGTCCCATCCTCGACATGCGGCAAAAATACGTCTTGTTGCGCCTTGTTGAGGCGGTGAACCTCATCGATAAACAGCGCGGTGGCCTGTTGATCACGATCCTGAGCCAGCCGGGCTTCCGCGATCGCCTCACGGATTTCCTTGACTCCGGCCAGCACGGCCGAAAGGCTGACGAACCGGGCCTCGGCATACCGGCTGATCAGTTTTGCCAGCGTGGTCTTGCCCGTGCCCGGAGGCCCCCAGAACACCATGGAGTGAAGCTTCCCGGCCTCGACTGCCTGTCGCAGAGGCAACCCTTCTGCGAGCAAGTGCTGCTGCCCGACAAATTCCTCCAGGCTCCGTGGGCGCATCCGGTCCGCCAGCGGGCGGAACTCTTTTCTCGAATCAAACAGCTCACTCATTGGGTCGGCGTGCCGAGAATATCCGTGCCTCGTGGCGGCTGGTAGGAGAAGAATTCCGGCTGCAGAGGAGGATTCACCTGCACCTGCTCGAACCGGACCTGCACTTCCTGTCCGAACTGATCGATGAAATGCAAGTGTTCCAGCGTGCCCGAGCGCAAGCCAATCAAAAGTTCAACCGGCCGTGCAGCACCTGCCCGGGACCGCAACACAATCCAATCAACCCCATCCTGATGCTGAGTGCGTTCGACCGCGAATAGATCTTCCAAAATCCGCGAGCCCAGCAAAGCCGAAAGCGGCGTATCGTTTAAAGCATCTTCCACCCGCGCGACGGTGGCCTGCTCAAGAATCGGATCGTAAGACCAGAAATTGACACCATCGGAAACCAGGACCAGGGGTTCGGGTTCCCGGTAATTCCAGCGCATGAAATTCGGACGCAACAGGCTCATGTCGCCATGCCCGGAGGACAGGAGTTCCCCGTCCGCCGACCAGACTTCCTGCTGGAAAAACGCCGTCAGGGATTGAGTTTGTTCGAAAAACCGCTCAAGCTCGCTCTCCGGAGTCGCCGGCACACCCTGAATTGCGACCAGTCCGAACAGACCGGCAAAAACCAGAGATCGGGCTGCCGGAGACGTCATCACGATTCGTCAGACGGAGGCAGAAGCACCTCGCGGGCGCCCCCCGGCTGCACCGCACCAACAATCTCCGCTTCCTCCATTTCCTCGATCATCCGGGCCGCACGGTTGTAGCCAACCTTGAGACGCCGCTGCAGGTACGAGACAGAGGCTTTCCGATCTCGGCGCACAATCTCCACCGCTGCCTGATACAGCGGATCCTCCGCGCCCTCTTCATCACTTTCCTCGGTCAGCCCGGGAATTGAGACGGTCGTTTCTTCTCGCGTTACCTCATCCAAGTAGTCGGGCTCGCCGCCGTGCTCACGCAGGTACTTGGCTACCTGACGGACCTCATCGTCCGAAATGAATGCGCCATGGACTCGCTTGGGCAACGTCTCTCCCGAATCCAGGAACAGCATGTCTCCATGCCCCAGCAGTTGTTCCGCTCCGCCTTGATCCAGAATCGTACGCGAGTCGATCTGCGAGGCAACCCGGAAAGAGATACGGGCGGGAATATTCGATTTGATCAGGCCGGTAATCACTTCTCGCGTCGGGCGCTGTGTGGCGAGAATCAGATGGATGCCGGCAGCACGGGCCTTCTGTGCCAAGCGGATGATGTAATCCTCGACCTTTTTCCCGGCAACCATCATCATGTCCGCGAATTCATCGATCACGACCACGATATGAGGCAGGTGCTCCAACGGTGGCGCTTCATCCTCCTCACCAAGGCTCTCGTATGTTGGATCCGGGATGGGTTCCTTGTTCTTGGCCGCTTCTTCGATCTTCCGGTTGTAGCCGTTCAAGTTGCGTACGCCCAGTCTCGACATGACCGTATAGCGCCGCTCCATCTGGCCCACGCACCACAACAGGGCCCGGGCCGCCTGTCCCATGTTGGTAACCACCGGGGTCAGCAAATGGGGAATGCCTTCGTAAATGGCGAGCTCCAGCATCTTCGGGTCGATCAAAATCAATCGCAGGTCCTTCGGCAAGGCCTTGTACAGCAGGCTCATGATCATGGCGTTGATTGCCACCGACTTGCCGGAACCGGTCGTCCCAGCTACCAGGAGGTGCGGCATGCTCGCCAGATCGCAGACCACCGGCTCGCCGTTGATGCTCTTGCCGAGCGCCAGCGTCAGCAAGGACGGGGACTGGTTGAACGCGGCCGATCGCAGGATCTCGCTGGCCATCACCATCTCGCGATCCTCGTTCGGCACTTCCAAGCCGATTACCGATTTCCCCTCGACCACCTCTTCCACACGGACGCTGACCACCGACAGCGAACGCGCCAAATCTTTCGCGTAACCGCTGATCTTGCTGCCCCGCACTCCCGGGGCCGGCTCCAGGTCGAAACGGGTCACGATCGGACCGGGCGTCACGGCCACCACCGCAACATCTACCTTGAACTCTTCCATTTTGATTTCAATCTGTTTCGACATATTGCTGAGAGCTTCCTCAGAATATCCCATACTGCCTTCCATGGGCTCGTCCAGCAGATCGAGCGGCGGCAATTCCTTGGTGCCGCTCGCGGGCAGCAAGGAAATCTGCTTTTCTTTCGCCTGCCTTTTAGCATCGGCTTCGATCTGGATCTTGGGTTCGATCCGGGTGGGGCTCTTGGCCGCCCTTTTCTCCTTTGTCCGCTTCCGTTTTTCTTCCCGCTGCTGGCGGTCCTGACGCCCGGAAAAATATTCGCGGATGCGCTGGATTCCCGCAGTCACCGCGACTCCCGCATCCCAGGTCCACTTGCCGGTCAGGTCCACGACTTTCAGCCATGAAAAGCTGGTCCACAAGGTAGTGCCAACTAACAGCAGTGCCAGCAACAGTACCGTTGCGCCCACCTCGCTGAACGCCGCGACGAACCCGCCTGCGACGCCTTTGCCGATCAGCCCGCCACTTCCGGTCGGCAAGGCTGGCGCCAGCAGGTAAATCCCGATCAGGGCACAGGCCGCCATCAGCGTCATGAAGAACCCGCCCCAACGCATCGCGGCCAAACCCCAACCGGGCTTCTTCGCATCCCCCGGGATTGCCCTTTGGCTGTATAGAAGCCAGCCGTGGTACCCCAGCATGAACGGAACCAGGTATGCGATGTAGCCCAACAAATACAGTAATAGGTCGGCCACGACCGCGCCCACCTTTCCAGCTGCGTTCCGGATGTCCCCGTCCCCGGTATCGAACCAACTCGGGTCATCCGGATGGTAGGTGATCAGTGCAACCAGCAAGTAGACGGCCAGGGCCGTGAAGACGAGCAACGCGCCCTCGCGGAACACCGGAGACATGCGGGGCGGCTCCGAATCCTGTTGCTTGGGGCGCTTGGGGGTTTTTTTCTTCAAAACGAAAGCACGTGTTTGTACGAATTATAGGATACGGCTTCCGCTAAAATACGCCGCCATGCCAGAGAACTCCCAACCTCGCGAACTGATTATCCTCGGCTCCGGCCCGGCAGGTTACACGGCCGGCGTCTACGCCGCCCGAGCCAACCTCGACCTTCTCCTGATCACCGGCATGGAACAAGGAGGCCAGTTGATGCTGACCACCGATGTCGACAACTGGCCAGGCGATGTTGAGGGACTGCAAGGCCCAGACCTGATGGCTCGGATGCAAAAGCATGTCGAACGCTACGGCGTGCCGGTGGAATTCGACCACATCACCGAGGCCGACCTCTCGCAACGTCCGTTCCGCCTGACCGGCGGCAACGGCGAATATCTCTGCAAATCCTTGATCATCGCTACCGGGGCCACCGCGCGTTACCTCGGCCTGCCTTCGGAAGAAGCCTACAAGGGCAAAGGCGTTTCCGCCTGCGCCACCTGCGACGGATTTTTCTTCAAGGATCAGCCCGTCGCCGTTATCGGTGGCGGCAATACTGCCGCTGAAGAAGCCATCTACCTCAGCAAGCTGGCCTCTTCCGTCACGCTGGTGCATCGCCGCGACGAGTTGCGTGCCGACAAGATCCTACAGAAGCACCTGTTCGAGTTGGAAGAAAGCGGCATCTTGCGCATTGCCTGGAGCCACGTGCTGGAGGAAGTGCTTGGGGACGATGCTGGAGTGACCGGGATTCGGTTGCGGAGCACCCGCGATGATTCGACGCAAGAACTGGAAGTCCAAGGCGTCTTCATCGCCATTGGCCACGATCCCAATACGGGCCTGTTCAAAGGACAATTGGATATGTCCGCTGACGGTTATCTAACCGTCGCTAGTGGCCTTGACGGCAACGCGACCGAAACCAGCTGCCCTGGCGTTTTTGCCGCCGGAGACGTCATGGACAGAATCTACCGCCAGGCGGTGACTTCCGCCGGAACCGGCTGCATGGCAGCCCTGGACGCTGAAAAGTATCTGTCGAAACTTGACTAGATAGTGGGTATGGCCGAGCCCGGCTCTTCGGCGTTGATGATATAGAAAGGCTGGATCGTCCCGATGGGGCCGGACGCGCCTATAAGTTCGCATTCAAACATCTTGGAAATACCCATCTACCATCATCAGCACTGCCGCCACCAATGCGACTAAAAACATCGGCCAAAAAAACACGCCGGAAACTACGCCTATCCACAAAATAACTTTCAACTCGTTCATTTCCGGCTCTCCTTCTTGGGTCGCACGAGACGGCAGGCGATTTCGTCCACGCTCGCCTCAACCTTTCGAATGGGTCGGCAAAGGGCACCTGAACCGTCAAACACTGCCAAAATTCAGGGAAGGGGAGCCGATCCATTCAGAGTCATGAGCCAGCTGAAGAACCCCTCTTGGTAGAGGTAACGGATCACTCCATACCATGCCATGACCACCGTGGCCACCAGCAACAAAAACAGCGGAACCAGCAAAAGGTAGAAGAAGGTGCGGACGACGAAACGCGTGCCGTCGAAATCCCTGACAGAGTTGTCGGCCTGTTCTGTCATTCGACTACCACGGGATCAGGATTGGCAATGTTCCTGTAAACGCGGCCAGCGTTGCGAAGAACAGGCCAGCAGGCTTTCAGCCCACTGAAACAGTTTGGCGGGAGAAGAAACGGAACGGGACAGTTTGCCGCAGGGACAAGGCCAAAGAAAGCAATTCCCGACAACGCACCCAGACAACATCACCTCGCCCTCTCAGTAACTGATAGGAGATGAACTGGGCAATTTGATTCTAGCACGGGGAAGAATACGCACAACTTTCGCGCAGATTCAGAACATATGAAGCCTCGTGTAGTAAGGCGTCTAAGTCCCAAATTTTGCCCCGTCACGCCGGCGCAGGTACAGGCTCACTTTCGGAGGGAAAGTGACCGAAACAAAATATTCTTCAACGCCGCGAATCAGAGAAACGATTCGCGATACAGAATTGCGTTCCCTTGAGCGAAAGCGGGAGAGATGAGCCTAGATAAGGCGGGTAGGCCCGTTTGCGGCATGCCCGTCCATGACATTGTCCACTCCTCCGAATGGCTTCATCAGGGAACTGGGCTCCGGCGACGCCCGCAGTCCTATTCCTCCAGGATGTCAACCCAGCGCAGTGCCATGCTGTCGTGAGCGAAGGACGGGATTCGGAATGCCCAGTCCTCAAGGTGCCGGGCAAGCATGCTTACCCGCGTACGGTCCTCATCGCTCATGTCTTCTCCCAGGTGCACCGTAAAACGCGCATACCGCTCTACATCCACTGGGAACAGGCGCACCTCCAGACTGTAGCCCTGATAGAACTCGTATCGGGCCCGGGCCGCGTCTTCCAGGTAAACCTCGGCCTGAGATGCCGGCATGACATCTTCCAGCGACAGGCTGGTGATGGCGCTGGCCATGCGGTTGAGCGCGTACTCGTTTTTCAGCATTGCGCCTTCGGGGAGGTCGAGCACAGTGAATTTCACATCCGCGGCTTCTTCCTCACGTTGCCCCTCGATTCTTTCTCCATCCGGATGCACGACTTCCATCCGGCGTATATGCTCCATCCCGATATCCAGCAGCTCCGGGTCGAGCCAGCGCCGTGGCTCGTTTGGAATCGTGAATGTCCGGTCCACAAGCCAGCCCTGATCGTCGTCGGCATTTCGTACATAAGTAGCACTGCGCCCATCCGGGTTCGCGCCGATGCGAACCGACCGATCACCTTTCGCGGAATGAAGCGCGACTTGCTGCCCTTTTGCCTCAAGCCGTTCAATTCCACCCAGACCCAACTGGGCATGTTGCGCCGGATCATGGGTCTTGCGCTCAAGCAGTTTCGCTTCCGACAGATCCAGCAACAGGCTTCGGATGGTGCCTACATTCGCAGGATAGTGCTGGCGCTGCACCACTCCCCACCCTTCCGGACGACGCTCCAGGGTGACCTGCGGCATGCTCCCCGGCCCGGTGACGTCAATGCGGGTTACGGAGTTGATGTCGAGATTCTCAAGCCACAAGCTTCCGATGTACTCCTGGTCGTCGGACTGGTAGCGAATGTTATACATCGCGACAGTTGCGAGCAGCACGGCCCCAGTCAGGATTGCCAAGATGCTCAGTTCACGACGGTTCATGAGGTCACCCTCCGGGAACGGCGCCGGCGCTGGAACAGCCACAAGCCGACTGCAGCCATCGTGACCAGGACCGGGACCAGCCAGATATTGATCAGGCGCAGGACGAAGCCGAGATGTTCGATATCCCGGTCCAGTTCGTGCCGAACCGAGCGCAGTTCACGGCGTACCCGCAACCGCTCCTGCTGGAATGCTTCGATTTCAGCACGCTGCTGCTCCGTCAACAGACTCTGCTCCCCTTCCTGTCTCAACTGCTGGATTCGGCTGATGCTCTCCTCCGCTTCCTGCAGCCGCTGCTGGAGTTCCTCCTCCTTGGCATGGAACCGTTGCTCCGCCTGTCGCCGCAGTTGTTCGACCACATGGAACGGTCGCGAGAATTCGGAACGGCCCCGCAAGCCGATCAGGTCACCACTGCCGGCCAGGCTCTCCAGCGCATTGACTACGAAATCACCGTTGCTGGCCCAGGCCTGTACGATCCGCTGCCCGAAAAAGTTCTGTACCCGCGCCCACAAGGTATCCGACAGCATGTCGGCATCCGCAACCACGATCGCATCGATCACCTCCCGCGCCTCAGCCAGATGTCCATCCGCAGGCTGAACCGCATCCGCGGGCGGACCCTCCGGGAACATGCTGCCCGGCTGCAGCCGCACCCAAGCAGCCAGCGTCAAGGGGGTGCCACCGGGTTCGAACCACTCCAGCAAGGCAGTCGGGTCGGGAAGGTGCCGGTAGCGTGGTTTCGGAATCTCGCCGGAATCCTCCGACGTGTACAAGAGCGGCTCGAATTCGCCTTGGAACGCGTCCGTCTTCTTGATCTGCCCCGCGAACGCGAACGTGACCCGGGACAGCTGGGCGGAAATCAGGTTGTCCTTGTTGATTCTTTCCTCGTCGAGCCCGATGAACGAGATATGGCGCACCGGCCGCTGGACGTTCGGGCTTTGCACCGGCAGGGCTAGGGCCCGGTCGGCCACGATCGCGTCCATGTCGATCTCAAGCCCCCACGCATCCAGCAACCGGCCGATATCGGAGGCCTGAATCCCGCCCGAATCCGGAGGATTGCTGGCATCCTGAAACATGGGATCCTTGTCCGCATACGGGTCGGCAAACAGCATCAATCGGCCCCCGCGCATCAGGAACTGGTCCACCGCATACAGCATTTTCTCGGACAGGTCCTTCGGGTGAATCAGCATCAGGATCCGAATGTCCGGATCGATCACTCCGGCTTCGAGGTCAATCTGGCGAGCCTCGAACAGCCGTTCGATATGGTCGAGAATCGCCCACTGGGGCGTGGATCGCTGGCTTGCCAGGTCAAACCCGCCGAACACCTGCAGGCCGGTGAGAATTCCCACCACAGGTTTTGCCGGATTCGTCAGGGCATAAATCAACTGGCTGATGTCGTATTCAAGGAAAGCTTCGCGGTCCGGCTGGAAGAATTCGATAACCTCCACGTCATCCACCACGTTCGTGCCAACCAGACCGAAATACAACTTGTCGCCGCCCTGCACCGGGAGCGATTGCAGGTTGAACTCCGTCGCCCGGTCCTCCTCTTCCGAATACGGCGCCGGATCGATCACGTGCAGGATCAGCCGGCCGTCCGAGTAATACGCATATTCTTCCAGCAACTCCCGGACCCGCCGTGCATAGTTGCGCAGGTGCGCATTCTCCGCGCTGGCCCGGTCTGAAAAGAACAGGTACAGGTTAATTGGCTGTTGGATGCTGTCGATGACCTTCAGGGTGCCCTCGCTCATGGTGTAGAGCTTCTGTTCGGTCAGATCCAGCCGCATGTTGTCCAGGGTCAGATTGCTCAACATGATGGAAGAGACAAACAGCACGGCCAGGAGGCCCAGCCCTGCCGCCGTATAGGTCTTTCTGTTCGAACCGTTCATGCTGCCTTGCGTGCCCGGACCACGATCATGTTCGCGTACAGCCAGACCGAAATCAGGATCACGAAGTAGGACAGATCCCGCAAGTCGATCACGCCCTTGTTGATCGAGGAGAAGTGAGTCAGGAAGCTAAGCGACGCGATGGCATCGACGACCGGTTGCGGGAGCCACAGCTGGAAGAAATCCAGTACCAGCGGGAAGCCGCTCAGCAGAAAGAGGAAGCAAGTCACCAGGCTGAGGATGAATGCCACGACCTGATTGCGCGTGGTCGCGGAAATGCAGGCGCCGATGGCCATGAATCCGCCTGCCATCAGGAAACTGCCCAGGTAGGCGCCCAGAATGATGCCGTTGTCCGGATCGCCCAGGTAGTTGACCGTGAGCCAGATCGGGAACGTCAGGAACAACGCAATGCCGGTGAAGATCCAAGCGGCCAGAAACTTCCCGAGTACCGCCTGCGGCACGGTCACCGGAAGCGTCATCAGCAGTTCGATGCTGCCGGTCTTTCGCTCTTCTGCCCACAGGCGCATGGAGATGGCCGGGACCAGGAACAGGTACAGCCAAGGATGGAAGGTAAAGAACGCGCCCAGGTCCGCCTGTTCTCGCTCGTAGAAATTTCCCAGGTAGAAACTCAGCGTCCCGGACAGCAGGAGGAAGATCATGATAAAGACATAGGCAACCGGTGTCTGGAAATAGCCAACCAGTTCCCGGCGCAGAATCGCGATCAAGTTATTCATGGACGTTATGGGTCAGGGTGTGGAACACGTCGTCCAGCCGCCCGGCCTGGATGTGCAGCGGAACTTCCTTCAGGTTGTGCCGCAGCAGGACATCGCGGACCGCGCCTTCCAGCGTGCAACCGGGCCGGGGGATCAGGGTCAGGGCCTGGTTGCGCTCCGGCTCCACCACCGCGACGTCTTCGAGTTCGCCGAGCGCGGTGCGCACCGGTTCGTTCAATTCCGCCTGGACCGTGACGGCATTGCAGTACCGGGAACGGCGGCGCAACTCCTCGGGGGTTTCGTCGACCAGGATCTTGCCGGCAGAGACAATGATGGCCCGCGTGCAGATGGCCTCGACTTCCTCGAGAATGTGCGTCGAGATGATGATGGTCTTGTCCTTCGCCATCTCATTGATGAAATCGCGCACCTGGCGCTTCTGGTTCGGGTCCAGTCCGTCGGTCGGTTCGTCCATGATCAACACGCGCGGGTCGTGCAACATGGCCTGCGCCAAGCCGACCCGGCGGCGATATCCTTTCGACAGGGTGTCGACCGGGCGGTGCAGCACGGGCTCCAGCCCCAACTGCCCGATGACCCAGTCCAGCCGCCCCCGGCGATCTTCGGGCCGACGGATGTCCGCCACGAAATTCAGGAACTGCCACGGCGTCATCTCGCTGTACGCCGGCGCCCCCTCCGGCAGGTAGCCCAGGCATCTCTTGGCCGCCTCCGGCTGTGTCTCGACCGGGTGGCCGCAAACCGTCACGCGGCCCGAAGTCGGCGGCAGGAAGCCGGTGATGATTTTCATGGTCGTGGACTTTCCGGCGCCGTTCGGCCCGAGAAAACCCAAGACTTCGCCGGACCCGACTTCAAAGCTCAGGTCGTCCACGGCATGCAGGTCACCGTAAATCTTGACTAGGTTTTCAATTACAACAGACCCGGACATGTGAGCGCTCCTCTCTTTCTTGTGTGTGCGGGAGTTCAGGCGTCGCCGATTAATATGGGGCTTGCCCCTGCCGTTTCAAGCGGATTCCGGTTGCTGCACATGGTCGAGCGACTGCCCCTTCAATCCGCATAGTAGTAGTCGTAGCGCCTCAGCAGGTCCAGCGAAAACTCCCAGCCCTCCTGATAGGTCAGGTTGCTGTCCATCGGAATCACGATCCGGACGAACAACTTATTCCCGTGTTCCTCTTTGAGTCGCGACAGGGCCTGGTGCATTTCTTCCTCACCGATGGGTTCGAACTGTTGGGCGTCTGGAAGTTTGAACATGAACAACGGCTGCCCCTCCACCTTCATGTAGCGAACGGCCGTGACCACCTTGCCCATGGGGCTGCGGGCCGGCTTGGATAATGCGGCGTATTTCTCGCCCATCTCCTCGTACTCTTTCTGCAGGAGCGCCAACTCCTCCCGAGTCTGCCGCTGCCGTTTCTCGACCTCGACGTACATCTGCTCGCGCAGCACGCTTTCGTCCCGCATCTTCTCCAATTGCTGCTGTACTTCGAGCAATTCCTGCTCGCGTTCCGCGCTCACGTCCTGGCTCATCCTCATTTCCGTCTGTACGCGCGCATATTCCTCCTGCATGTCCATCAACTGTATCTGCTGCTCGGCCAGCGCGCCCTGCGCATCGGCCAGGTCTCCTTCACGCTGTTCCAATTGCCCGGTCTTGGCTTCCAGTGCCTCGCGGTTTTTTTCCATGCGGCCCTGCATCTCTTCCAACTCGAGCTGAAGCAGCATGCGGCGCAGGTTCAGGTCTTCCGCCCTTTCCCTGGCCTGCTGCTCAAGTGCGGCCGTTTCCTGGACCTGTCTGGACAGGTCCCAGTTGTGCAGCACCGCGACCGTGCTGGACATCAGGAACACGATGACCACGACCATCATGATGTCGGTGAAGGACGGCCAGAAGTTCTCCTCGTTGATCGAGGAGAGGTGGGAGGCGTAGTCGGGAAACGAGGATTGGCCGCCGATCATGGCCCTTACTGATCCAACCGGAACCCTTTCCTCAGGGTCTTGTCGACGCTTTGCAGCGCTTCCATCAACTTCTTGCTGTGTTCGTTCTGCACGTGCCGCTCGTGGCGCATGGCTTCGAGGTGCGGAGCCAAGCGATCCTGAACTTCCGCCAGGGAAATCGCCACTTCGTTCAGATCCTTCAGCCTGAGTGCCAGGGTGTGGGCCAGGTTTCCTCCTTCCCGCGACACCAGCGGCAGTAGCCGGCGCAAGGTCAGCATTTCGATCTGCTGGCACACGCTGGACTGGCTCGCCACCAGTCGGGAAAAAATGAGCGTCAGCACCAGATAGGCGGCAATAGCAGTCATCGTGGTGGAAAGCGCGGTCGCCATCCCGTGGACCACCAGGCCGATGCCGCCCCCGTTCTGCGGGAAGGACAGCAGGTCGGAAGCCCCGACCAGGGCCAAGGAAAGCGATGCGACCGTCCCAAACACGCCGAGCAGGATCAGCAGGCTCTGTATCAAGCGGATCAGCCCGAGACGCGTCATCTCCTGGTTCAGCAGAATGGCCGACAGGGCCGCCTGCTGGGGCCGGTCCAGTTCCGAACGACCCTGCTGCAGGACGCGGTAACGCTGTACGATCAGGGATTCGGACAGGCCTTCGATGCCGGCTTCGGTCAGGCCGAAATCCACCTGCTCTTCGAACAGATCGATGGCGCGATCTTCGCGGGTGTAGTCGAACAACAGGTAGAAGATCCGGGCCAACGCCACCAGGAACAACACCCCGATGACGCCGTTGACGACCATGCCGAGTTGCGTCGCCAAAGGTCCCAGGTAGACTTCCTCCAGGGTCGCCCTTTGCCAGTACAGCAAGGCGGCGAACAGGAGCAGCGCGACGCTCGCCTGCAATATCATGAAGTTCGGGCGGCTTGTAAAAATCTTTCGAATCATGGCGTTAGCGATGAAATTACTGTTCGCTTCCAGCCCTATTAAGTCGGCAGAGTATAGCAGAATGGCCAGTTTTCATGCTGGTTTCCGGGGGGCCCCGATTCGCGAGCTACACGAGTAAAAGCCAGTAGAGAGGCCCGGTTGGCCG
>CAZRSJ010000038.1:0-13558 GCA_964602805.1 uncultured Chromatiales bacterium
AGCGCGGGATGAACCAGCCCTGTATGCTGTCGGGCGTGTTCACGCTCAGCTTCTTCACCTTGCCGCTCTTCATGGCGGGGTCGTACTGCGCCTTCACGTTGTCGTACCAGAGCTCCATGATAATGTCGTTCTTGCCCTCGTAGTGGGCCGTCATGATCGGCAGCGTGCCGCCGTAGATGAGCCGCACCCGGCAGCCGTAGCCGTGCTCCAGGATGAAGGCGGTCACCTGATCGTGAAAGTTGGCGCTGTCCCAGTTCAGGTCGCCGATGCGGACGCTGCAGGCGGCGTCCGCCCGGCTCGGAAGGGATACGAGCGCCGCAGTTCCTATGGCGATGGTCAAAACGAAGATAAGAAGAACTCTGGATTTCATGGTTGGCCCCCTGTTCTCGTTGCGTGTTCGGTCGATTCGATAAGTGTAGAGGCCCCCCAGCAAGAGAGAGCTCAACCCCTCTCCCAAGGCCCCTGCGGGTTAATATGAAGGTTGATTATGCGGCGGCCTCGCGCCGCCCGGTCTTGTTCCCAGTCTTTAAAGTGTAAAGCAGGGCGGCGGAAAAATGCAATCCTCCCGCCTCCGTTTCAGGGCAACATGGTCTTCCCCCTGTTTGTGCTCCGTAGTTCAATGCGAACGACCGGTAACCGTTTCATCGTCAAATGAATGTGGGGTGCTGGCGAAGTCCAGAGGGGAATTACCGTGACGTTTCGAAATCCATCCGGCACCGAAAAACTGGAACCGATACGGATGTGAAGCTGTTCCCTCCTGCAGGGTGGCAAGACATATCACCTGCCCTTGGGGTGAAGTTACCGGGAGGGTGCGTCCGTATCATCGGAAACGTATCGGATATCGTTTTTCATACGGATTGTTGAATTAAAGTGTATTGCTTATCTCTACCTTACACGAAATATATTTAAGGACCCACGGGTGAAGTCGCTGTTTCTGCGAAGTCGGTACGGACGGCGCCGGACAACGCGCAAAACCGGCTGGCGTCAGTCCAGCGGGATACGAATGACGACGCCGCCCATCACGTCACCGACCTTGGCGTCGGCGCGAGGAGAGTCCTTGTGGTTGTTGTGGCAATTCACGCAGGCTTCGGCCACGGCATAGTCGGGGTAGACGGCGGTGAAGTAGCGTCGGCCGCCGAGTTTCTCCTCACCGTAGTAATTCTTTCCCGGATTATTTTCGACATATTCGAGGCCTTTCCTCTCCATATTCGTTCCCGGGCCGTTCTTCTTGTTGATCGGATGTAACGAGAGTAGCGAATACGAGAAGTCCTCGGTCTTGTCGGCAACCAATTCCGCGCCGAAACGGAACATCTGCGCCGGCAGAGGCAATGCCGAATCGTCTTCGAAATGCTCCGATGCGGTGATGATCTTCTTGTCTCTCGTAAGACGCTGGACCACCTTGCGCGTATACACCGCCCGATCCGAGGACACTACGAGATGCAGCATATCGGCTACCCGGCGGTGCGGTATCCCCTCGGCCGCAACACCCGCCGCCATTAAAATCGCCGCGCCGAGTGCGGGTCCGACCAGCTTGCGTGTGCCTGGACGCATGGCAATCTGATCCTCCCTGTTTGTCTTCCCGGATTTTGAACGATGCGCAGCAGTTGGTCAATGTCCTTTGTTCCACCCAGTTGCCGCTGCGCGCCGCTTCGCCCATTCGATGCTTCTGACATGAACCGCGGGCTTCCCCCTGAAGTTTCGGGCCACGAGCCCCGTGTCCGCAAGCGAGTCGAGCGCAAAACCCAGGCCATGGCAATCCAGACATACGGACCGGATCATCTTCTCGTTCGGTCGCAGATTGTCATTCTGGTTGTGATTGGTCATGATCTTCCCGCGACGTTCGATCTTGACCAGATGACAGGTCGCACAACTGACGCCACCGCCCGGCGGCGCCTCACCGGCAAGCTCGGCTTGCCACAACCCGTAGTGGGTGCTTTCGAAGTAGGCTCTGGTGTGGGTGTCATCGTGGCAGGATGCGCAAGCTTGGACCGCGGCCCGCTTGATGTCCACCGCATGGGGCCGGTGACACGTTCCGCAATTGAGCGTTCCACTGACGGCGTCGGCCCGCATCGGCAGACGCGACTCGGCGACGGTCATACGAGTCGGAGGGACCGGGTCCGCGAGCCAGGCCGCGATTCCCTCCGGCAGGATGCCGCCGAGACCCAGCGCTTCGAGCTGGCGGCCCGGGTCTCGGGGAGGCGCGATCAACGGGTGTCCGCGCATGCCATGCCTTCCCCGTGAGAACGTTCGGGCTTCCATCTTGTGGCAACCTTCGCAAACCCTCATGCGCGGCGCGTCGACCCAGCGGGCCTCTACTTCGGCGCGAGGAGAACCTTGCGCGACATCAGGCGCGTGGCAACCGGCGCAGTTCACCCCCCCTGCCGCGTGACCGGAGGTGGCCCATTGGTTCAGCACCGCCTGTTCGGCGAGCGCGCTCTCGGGAGCTATGGCGTCTCTCCTTCTGAGTGCCGCCTTCTCTGGCAGTTGCCGAGTTCGGTAACGCGCACTCAAACTGTGCACCGGTAAGGGCGCAACCCGGGGCTGAGTAGCGCGCCTGACCAGGAAATCCTCATATAGGGCGCGATTGTCATGGTAATTATGACAGCCCCCCGACGCACATGTGTTAAAGGTCAGCCCCGCGTGGCTCGGGCGAACCTTCCGCACGTCCTGATCGCCTTCGGCATGACAAGCCGCGCAGAAATCCATCGCGACGGTGACGGCCCCTGCGCGCGTGATCTCGGGACGGTGCTCTATATGGCAGGCTGTACAGCGACGCGCATCGAGTCTTTCCCAGTATGCGGCCATTCTTGGACCGCGAAACTTCTTGCGCGAATGGCTGTCACCGGCGGCCTTCAGTTCTTCTTCGTGGCAGTTCCGGCAAGTCTTGTTAAGCGCCCTTTCCGCCGCCGCCGCATCAGCGAAAACCGGCCCGGCGTGACAGGTCTCGCAGGTCGTCATTATCTGGTGGTGGGCATCGGTGCCTTTGCCGATCACCAGCATTCCGCGATCACCGCCCAGTGAGATCCACACCGCCGTGACAGCCACGGCAAACAGGGTTCCGGTCGCGTATAGAATCCGGAAAATCGCCTGTCGCGGCACGCGCAGTTCTCTCAGTACGAATAGACGATGAGGATGTGGATGATCAGCAGAGCCGGCAGTGGATAGAGCGCAATGACGTGGAGTCTCAACAGGGTGTAGAGCGGTTTTGGGGAAACCCCGATTTTACGGAGCTGAGACGCTCCGTTGATCGAGATTCCGGCCAACGCGCCGGACATCAGTATGGCCAGATAGCAGATCATGAGCGCCGCGTTCATATTCGCGCCTATCCGGAAGCCGGTATGGACGAACAAGACGAGCAAGCAGCAGATACCGATCACGAGGTGGGCGAGCCGCCACCGGTTGGAGCCGCTCAATCGCGCCGCAGGCCGCCATTTCCTGAGCGCCGCCGTCATGAACCCCGCCCCGCTCAACCCGAGAAGCGCATATCCGCTCCACTGTTGCCACAGACCGTCGAACCACAGAAGCTCAAAGAAGGTGGGGCCGAACCGGTCCGGTACGGGGACGCGGGGAGACAGCAGCGTCGCCGCCGTGGCCAGAGCGCCCATAACGGAGAGGGCCAGCAGCAGTTTTCGGAAACGTGTCGACCGGGCTCGTAGAGCGAGAATGATCGTTCGATCAACATCGGCGATCGCGCCGGCCACCTCGCGGCCGATCAGGTCCATTTTGCGAAGCTGCTCGAGCCGGGGGTGGCATCGCTCGAGCCACTTGCCGGGAAAGACGTCCGGGAGAATATCGCAGGCATCCAGCAAAGAAATCAGGGCGATGTCCCGGGGGTCGGGGATATCCTCGGAAATCAGCACGTTCTCGATACGCAGACTGAGCTCGTTCCGGGCCTTGCCGTCAACCATCACGTAGCGTTGGGAGCGGGAGGTCCACGGAAATTTCTTCTCCTGGTGTTTCAGTATGCCGCGCTCCACAAGGTCGTCAAGCGCCGACTCCTGTATGGTGAGCGTTTCGTCTTCGGATAAATCCCTGATCCACCTCCGCGTATCCACAGCCTGCCTGCGGCCCGCAATCTTCGCCAGGATACGGTCGAGCATGGAATTGCCGATTGGCGTGTGCTCACTGACCACGAGCATTTGCAGGTCGGTGTCGATCCTGTTGGCGAAAGCCAAGTCCATCAGCACGGCGCCTGCTATGGCACATTCGTATTGGTCCTCCTGCATCGGAACCAACTCGCTGTCTTCATTGGCCGTCAGCAGGAGAAGCTCCTCAACAAAAGTCAACATGACGTTGGCCTGATTCCGGGATTAACCAAGCATCCGCGATCGACTAGAGTGATTGACAGCCTTGCAAACATTGGCATTTTGTCCTGAACTGAATCTTCAAAATTGCAACGAATCCAATTTTTAGATATGCATGCTACATCTGAATCTCATCATAGCTCCAGAAAAGGGCGAAAACAATTCTAACGAGAAACCGCGTTAGGCATGGATCGAGATTCCTGTGTCGGCGAGTAGAGCTTTGCCCTGGCCGAAGAGCGGCTGGAGGTGAAAAAGGCCCTCGGGCTACGCCGGGCCAGGACGCCCAGCGTCTTGCAGGGGCCGGTATCGTGCGGAAAATATGGCTATGCACTCTCTCGCACATTGACCCGGACGAGCACCCGCACGATTTGCTATTATCGCTGCTTGGGTTCCGAAGCCTGGCGGCATCTCAACGGGCCGGTATGCGACTCCTACCCCAACCGGCAGAGCGAGACAGACTTGCGCCGCCGATTGATTAGAGAACGAAAGAGCATCGACCGCCCGGTCAATGCCTGGCAGGAGGAACTGATCACCATCGACGAACTGCGCGAGAGAACGCCCGAACTACGCCGTCAGGAACAGGTCCTTCATCGTGAACTGCAGTCCGTTGTCGAGCAAGTCAAGGATCAGGAAACTTATCTCCGGCTCGCCGATACGCTGAACGGGTTCCTGGCGCGGCTTCGCTCCTCCGTTCACACCATGGATACCGGCGAACAACAGCGCCTTGTCCGGCTCCGTCAAAACTCGACGACAGTGGCGGCGCGGGCGCCGTGTATCAGCAAGGTGCGCAGATACCTGTCGCCCCACTTGGATATTCCGAACATACGCACCCTGCCGCCGGTCCCGATATGCCCGGGCGTCAGACCTAGCCCGGCGACAAATTCCCAACCGGATATGAACGCGGCGGGACCGCCCATCACGGCCACCAAAGCGGTCGCGCCCAGCAAACCGACACCAGGGGTCTCCACCACCCTGCGGCTTGCGGCGTTGTCCCGATGCCACAACTTGAGGCAGCGCTCAATACCGCGAACCTCCTCGTTGAGGCGGGTCACGCGCACCCATTGTTCTCCCGAAGCCGGATAACGGCCTGATTCCGCCTGCCTGGCACAGGGCCGGAATTTGGCTGCTCCACGACAGCTCCGGAGCGCTTAAAATGAACAAAATCCCGGAACAGATTTCCGTGCGGTTCCACAAGTTTTATCATATGGGAATGCAGGTTTGCGGATGTTGCTTCTTCAGACTCACGGGATTCGATATGCCTTCAATCGAGGGTGGAAGGGAAACAAATCTTGCACTTGCCGACACGCCTGTTGGTAATGAGCAGTTTGACTACGTTGTTCATTTCAGAAATAAACGAACGATACGCGCAGAGGCACCGATGGCGGCGTTCGTAATTCCTCCGCGCGCGAACAGATAGTGTGCATTACTTCGACTTCAATCGCGACAAGCCACGAGGATTTTCCGGTTCAGACGAAAGGGGATTGACATGAAATACATTCCTTTGCTGCTCGTAATGGCGTTTCTGTTGACCGCCTGCCTGGGAAGCGGCGGCAGCGGTTCACCTGACGGAGTTCCTATTAATCTATATAGGAATACCCAATTCGACGGCGAAAACCTGCGACTTTTCCTGAATCTTGGCGATGGAACCGAGGCATCCGTCAATACGACTGATGATGCCATTGAGTCGATACCCAGGCCAACACCCGTGCCCGGCCATCAAGCGCGGGCCTGGACGTTCTTGAAGATTACGAATGACGCCACTACGGTAGCCCACAGCCTGGTCAGCTGGGATCCGGATGACCCGTCGGACTACCTCATGGCCGGCTGGTGGGCGCAGTTCCCGGACCAGAAACCACCGCTTTCGTTCGAGGGTTCGGAGCGGTTCGGGATTATCGACGGCCCGGCTCTCGATCATGGCGTCGTACCGCTACTGCCGGTCGACGGGACAGCCACGTACGCTGGTCCGGCTGGAGGGCTCTACTCATATGTGTTCGGGAGCGACCAGGGAGAAAATGAGGGCGAATTCGTGCTCGAGGAATACCAGGGGACGATCACCCTCACTGCTGACTTCGCGGATGGCACATTGAAAGGCTGCATCGGGTGCGTGGGAGATCTCGTCACGCAGCGCGGGCATTTCGGTGTTTTCCTCGGCGAGGAATTAGGCGACGTGCAAGGCATCGCCAAGGACTACGAAATCCACCTCGCCACAGCGATCATCAGAGAAGATGGCAGATTCGATCGCGACAGGTTGACGCTGAGACACCCGGAGCGAACCGTCACTCTGACGGAGGGGTTCTGGGGCGGGGCCCTTTCCAGCCGCCAGGACACGGACGGGAACCCCCGCTTAGTGGCGGGCTTCAACGCCGTCTCGTTCGAGGAGAACGACGGCAGTTCGGGTGAGATTGTCGGGTCGTTCGTCGCTCTTAGCGAACGCTTCAGGGAGAACGGCGTGTCCCGTTTCCCTCCCGGGAATAACAATTGATAGGAAGATTAGCGGGCGCTTTCACCAAAGCGTGCGTGTGAGGGTGCTTGGTGAGTGGGACCAATGGACTGAGAGGTCGAAAAAGGGTTCGTGCGCTTCGCCGACGGTGGGCCATTCCTCCTGCGTGAGGGAGAACCAGTCAATGTCACGGCTCGCAGGACCCGACCTGCATGGAGTGCTGCCACGCCTGCCAGCAAACTGGCGGCGGTGACGTTCAAGCTCCCTAACCTCCTCAACGGCCATACGGATGGGCTTGCCGAAATACTGTCGGCCGAATAAGGTAAAATGATCGCGGACGCCAAGGGCTAGCTCTCGCACTTTAGTGAGGTGGAGAAGTGCGCGCGGCATCCTACAGCTTCTAGGGTGTGAATATTCCGAATGCGTGGCGATGGCTATCGACAGTTTTGTGGTTCGCCAGTCTGTAAGAGTGCTGGCTGGCATCATACCGTTCAGTTCCCCTGTCATGGTTCCTCTCTAGAATTATTCAGTATCCATCGTCTGTGGAAATGTATACGTGCTTAAGCCCTCCAAGCGGAACCCATCGGTGGCGGTGCATATTGCCAAACTCTTCTCCGAAACCGGGCTGCTGGATGGCATGCTCAATTTGGTGAACAACGACAAGGAAGCTGTGGATGTGATCCTGGGCCACTCAGACATCGACGCGGTCAGCATAGTCGGATCCACAGCAATCAGAGAGTACGTCTATGCGCGCGGCACTGAAAGTACTCGCCCGGCCAAGATAATCATACGCCAAGCTGTCCTAAGAAGCGAAACTGTCTTGCTGCTCACCGCCTCGTTTGCGGCTCCTGACAATCGAACCGTGTATGGACGTACATGTAAGACCACTAGAATGCAAGCGTTTTCTTCGAACGATTCGACGCAATGCAATCCTCGGAAACTAGTTGATCGAGCGAAACCAAGATGGACAAATCCAACTGATCGCAGCTCTTGCGTCATCCGGACTGGCTGGGTGTTTCATCCACATCCACTGCAAGACCAACACCGGTCCGAGGCACCGGTTCGTGCCCATATAACACATCCTGCGTGCGTTTGTGGGCGCAGAGGTCGCAAAGTTCGGAGGTCTCGACGCCACACATACAGTTGCGGGATACGCCCAACCTATCGATCGCATCGCGTTTTTCAACCAGTTTTCAACCGAATTCCTGAAAAATGAAATCGATGATCATGCGCGTCGCCATTCTTGATACTCGGCAGGGTCGGCGAGGCGGTGATAGGATACCGGTATCCCCGCCTCGCTTCCAGAAGGCGCAATGTGAGGTTCCAAGGCTATATTGTTATGGGGAGTATGACAGCCTCAAGCTATTGTTATTAAATGGTGATCCGCGACAACTCCACATAATATTGATCGCCACATCATCGAAGATGCCTCCATGATGACGACGCTGATTACTATGTAGAGCTCTACATACGCTCATTATGTTGAGTAAATAGTTATGGAGAGTAGAGGTATTCCGGCCCTGCCAGCACTGGCCTCCGGGGCCGGGGTACTCTCCATAATTATTTGGTCCTTGCGTCTCTCAGAATTGCCAGCAAACTGTCGGGCGCGTTTTTGAAAAAGCCCTTCTTAATTCCGGCAGGCAGCCCGACTGCAAGGATATCGAACTTCTCCGCCGGGTCGGCGCGAAGATAGGCTTCGGTGCTTTGTATGCTGGCGTGTCCCAGCCACAGAGAGACTTTTCGGATATCGCCTGTGCTTCAAGCGTGTACATGGCGCAACTGTGGCACAGGACGTGGGGAGATACGCGCTTGTCGGCCAGTGAAGGCGCATTGCGCCGTGCGGTTTCGACGTGCAGGGCAGTCGATGCGCGAAGCCATGGCGGCTCATCGCCGCGCAGGCCGCCCGTGCGGTTCTAATGGTTTTGTCAGAAGAGATTTCGGCGCTACTGAGCGTTCTATCCCCGGAGGCTTCGGCTTGCCTGATTGCTTTCTTCCGTTCGACTCGGTCTTCCGGGTGGCTCTGCTGTGGGCGGCTTTTCTGGGGGCACCCTTTCAGGCATTATCTCGCTCGTATCTCTCCTGTAATGAGCCTGATAGCTGCCGCTCCACCCCCCTTGCTACGCAGTCGCCATTTAGGCCACCTGAGAGGAATACGGAAATCGGGACAGTCGGGAAGAGGTTGCGCGACGCGCCTCGCCATTGCCGAATTCTCTCTATAAGGAGTGGAGACCTGTTCGTATGCCTTGCTCCTTAGGACAGGGTTCGCGTAATCATGGATAAGAAGATCAACGTGTTCACGATGAGGACGCTATTCAATATTACCGACCTCAGCGTGGAAGCATTTATTTCCGTTCTTTATTATGCACCCGAGCGGTGATAGGCTCATGTAAGTATTACCCCGCCAGTTAGAAGCGAACGCCTCGTGCGCAAATGGTCCCCATGTGTAGGGAATGAGCCCCTGATTCCGCTGAACCCCGAAGAGATGGTGGGGGGTCTGCTCCTTGCTGGCCGGGGAATTCGACGAGCCAGAAGACGTTCTCGTCCGATTCATTGTGGGGCTCCCCGGCTGGGCGATTCTCGAGTTCGAAAGCGTCGAGTGGATGTTCCGGGAGATGACAAGGAAACACGCGCCCCTTCTCGAGGTCGTCAGGAGGTACAAGGTGCGGTTCCATGACGAGCGGGGCTGTCTTGAGTTCGACTATCGCCACTGGAGGCTGTTCGAAGGACTGCACATACAGGCGGATGGGCAGGGCAAGGGGTGATGCGTTCGTGCGAGAGAGGCGGCGTCGCGCCTTCTGGAGAGTCGTGACGGTCGTTTTCGCATCATCGATTTCACCGTATTGATTGGGGTTCCTGTGGGTGGCGTTACAGGTGTTTTTAGGGATGACGTTACTCTACCTGTGGAACTACCCGGGGATGGATACAAAATGACTCTTGGCGGGTACTGTAGCCTTCGCCCTGGCCACGGCCACGTTCGCGCCTGGTTTTGCGGGACGGATTTTCTTGCAAATTCGGAAGGGGAGAAGAGAGGTATTCTGCGTCGACTTTCGTGCATCGCCGTCGTGCTGATGGTGATGCTTGGCCTCCACGGGGCTTGAGTGCATGACACCGGTTTTTGCCAACACTATCATGTGTAAAGGGAGTGTCACGCTGAATGATCATGATGTCAGTGTCGTGTTGTTGCTGGTGGCGAACCGAGGAAGTGAGGAGGCGTCGGCAGCGTATTCGAACCCGGTTCTCGCCACTCCGCAAAAGCGCCGTCGCAGAACTTGCTCTGTTTTTATTGCTTGTGCGTCCTGTCCCTAATATTCATAACCAAAACGACCGGTAATAAGAAAGGAGCATGCGTTGAAGTCGTTTCTGGTTGCTCTCGTTTTGGCAGCACTCGTCCTCACCATCCCGACGCAGGCTTCGGACTGGGGGCCGGGTGCTAGGGTGCGGATCGTCACCGAGGGCGCCTATCCCCCGTGGAACGAAAAGGACACTTCGGGAAAACTTATCGGTTTCGAAATCGACCTCGCCGCTTATCTGTGTACGCGCATGAAGGTCAGGTGCGAGATAAGCGCGCGCCTGTGGAAGGGCATGATTGGCGAACTCCGCGCAGGTGAGTTTGACGCCATCATGACTGGCGTGTCTATCACCGAGAAAAGACGAAAACTCATCGCCTTCTCACGTGCCTACGCCGCAGCACCAGCCACATTCGCCGTCCGGGCGTACGACCCGCTCGCGAGTCTGACGACCGGAATACACTCGGTCACGATGGACCGGCTGGACGCCAGGGAGAAAACAGCCATAGGTGCTCTCAAGGTGGCCTTCGCCCGCAAGACCATCGGCGTGCAGGCTGGGACCACGCTCGAGGATTTCCTGAAGGTCCATATGGCCGATAGCGCCAGGATACGCAAGTTTGAAGTCATGGGAGACCTCGACAAGGCATTATTGGAGGGTAAGGTGGACGCCGCCTTCGCCGAGGCATCCTACCTGAAACCCCTGCTTGAAAGAGCGGATGGAGAGCTGAAAGTCATTGGTCCCGGTTTTACTGGTGGGCTCTTCGGCGCGGGAACCGGCATCGGTGTCCGCCATGAGGACAAAGTTCTTGCCGATATGTTCTCCGTAGCAATCAGGGACGCCATCGCCGATGGAACGATCTCGCGGCTCTCCTTGAAATGGTTCGGCTTCGACATTGCTCCCCCGATAGACTAAGGCGAAGATAACTCAGCAAGCTTTAATCGCTTATTTGCGATTAGGAATAAGCAATAGAATGGACGCGCCCTCATGGCATCATCACACTCGTGCCAGATAACAAAGTTTGCCGCTCTGCAGGAGAGTAATCCATGGAACAACTTCACATCATCGGCATCGATCTGACAAAAAACAGCTTTTAACTCCACAGCGCTCGTGCGGGAGGGTCGATCGCGTTCCGCAGGAAGCTAGGCCACGAGGTGAAGCTGGCGCCACCGCTCTTTATGAAGCGCCACAAGAACGACGCGGAGGCCATTTGCGAGGGGGCTGTTGATTACGGGCGCGATGTCGGTGATTCGCTGGGTCGTGCAGCGCCGGAGGCCGCCGTGTCCGTGGCTGGCGCGTGGAATGCAGGGGGCTGCTCAAGCAACTCGACTTGGAAGAGAAGGAGGCCGCCTGGCTGGAAGATCGCCTGGCCCGGAAGACTCAGGCATCAGAGACCGATAAGGAGATTATCCGGCTCCATAGGAAGTTGAGACGATTGGGCGACCAGGCGGAGGTGGTCGAGTCGTTGTCCACTAAGGTCTACTGTTTACGTGTCGCCCTGAACGTCGCCGTAACCGCAGAAGTCGAGCAACTTATCAAGCAAATCTTTGACGCGGGTCGCATCGCTATCCTGAATGTCAGCCATGACATGCCGCAGATGGCGAGTCTGGCTGACGAGGCAGTGGTCATACGACAAGGTCATCACGTCGACACGTTGCAACGACCGGGGTTGGATCCTAACGAGCTAGTGAGTATTATGTCGTGGATGTGCTTTCACCCCAAGGGAGGCGGCGGCGAGCACAATGACGTCCTGCATGGTCGTCTATCAACTCAGTCGACGGTTTTCATAATTATTTTGGACTTTTCCGAGTAATTCGCAGAGGGCGGCCAGATGATCGCAGGATTAGAAACTGCCGTCGTAACAGGGGCGACTAGCGGAATCGGCGAGGCAATTACGCGCAGGTTTGCACTGTCTGGTCGTTCGATACTTGCTGTTGGCCGGCGCGAAGGGCGGCTGCGGGCCCTCGCGGAGCAAACCGGATGCGGTTGGCTTGCGGCCGATGTGCGTGACGTCCCCAAGATACTTCAGGAAATCGAACGGTTCGCTCCTGATATCGTGGTGAACAATGCCGGAGTCGGTCATGGCATCACCGGACTTGAGGATCTGAATTCAGGCGCCATCCGGGAGGCGATCGAAATTAACGTTGTCGCACCAATGCAGATCACGGCGGCAGTGCTACCCCGAATGCGCGCGAACGCTCGCGGCCATATTGTGAATATTGGCTCGATCTCGGGCTTGCATACTCTGGTTTCGGCGCTCTACGGCGGTGCGAAATCGGCCCTTCACCGCTTTTCCCAGAACCTGCGTATCGAGCTTGCCGGCAGCGGTATCCGCGTGACCGAGATCTGTCCCGGCAGGGTCGCCTCGGAGTTTTACCGTTCGGCATCGGGCGACCCTGAGAAGCTGGCCACGCTCGGCCAGTCCCGTATTGCCGAATTGCAGCCGGATGACATTGCAGCCGCGATTTCTTATGCCGTGGACGCACCGGCACATGTGAACGTATCGACGATTGAAATCCTGCCCACTGAACAGGCCGTGGGCGGCGTGGTTGCGATGCCGCTCAAGATGAAAGAATGAAGCGTGTTGCAAATTCCGCAATCTAAGTCATGGCTTGGGAACGGCTGCCGGGGTTCCTTTCGCGCGCGTCTAGCGAAAGCTGTCTGCAACGATTCGACCCGGACACAGTGGCCTGCGCCCAGAACTGTCATGAGAATCGACTCCGCTTCCGATACGTCGCGAAATCCAAAGGCACGCCATCCGGCGCGAGCATCCCGTCGAAGTTCTGGAGAATCACCGAATAAACGACGTCGTCTGCCCGGTAGATTTCCCGCACTCCCGTAAGGGTTGTGAGCGTCTCCTCCGATCCGCGGCTGTGCAGGGCAGCATCGTTGCCGGGCAGGGTTTTCATGAAGTTGACGTTGTAATTCACCGCTTGCTCGACGGCAGCGCCTTCAAGCTGCTCTTCATCCGCCCCATCTCCGGTCTCCCTGTCGAATCGAAAGTCACGCTCGTCTCTCATCAGACTGCTCCTTGCTCAATCGATCCCGAAATGTCAGGATGAAATACGATATGGTCTTGGAGTTCAGCGCAGGGCGAGACCGGCAGGGAACGTCCGAAAAACACCGGTTTCTGCGGGTGCGTGCTTGGGCGCGAATCCCGCGATGCCTGAGCGCGCGGGCGAGCGGCGGGGAGATGCGGGACCGGAGGGGTCTTCAGGGAGGCGGCCATGGCGGGCTTCGAGGAGGTTTCGATCGACAAGCTGTTCCGCATCGACGGCGACAGCGCGTTGGTCACCGGGGCGGGCGGCGGGCTGGGACGAATCGCCGCGCTCGCGCTTGCCGGCGCGGGGGCGCATGTCGCGGTCACCGATATCGATGCGGCGGCGGCCGAGCGGGTCACGGCGGAGATCAGGGACGCCGGCGGGACCGCCGAGTCCTGGCGGCTCGACGTCGCCGACCGCAAGCGCATCGACGCCGTGATCGACCAGGCGGCCGAGCGGTTCGGCGGGCTTCACATCCTGATCAACAA
>CAZRSJ010000039.1:0-13346 GCA_964602805.1 uncultured Chromatiales bacterium
GCCTCTTCGGTAGTCGACTTCTCCCATGCTGCCCGTCGAACTACGCATTCTCGATAGACGGCTCGGCGATTCCATCGAGCTTCCGACCCGCGCGACCGAAGGCTCGGCCGGGCTGGACCTTCGCGCCTGCCTGCAGGAACCCCTGACGCTCGAACCCGGCCAGTCCGAATTGGTTCCAGCCGGATTCGCTGTCCACATCGCGGACCCCGGCCACGCCGCACTGATTCTGCCGCGTTCCGGACTCGGCCACAAGCACGGCATCGTGCTCGGCAACTTGGTCGGACTGATCGACTCCGATTACCAGGGGGAAATCATGATCTCGTGCTGGAATCGCGGGCGCGACGCCTTTACCATCGAAGTCGGCGAACGTATCGCGCAATTGGTCGTCGTACCCGTGCAACAAGTCGAATTTAAAATCGTCGATGAATTCCCGCAAAGCGCACGGGGTGCCGGCGGGTTTGGACATACTGGCAAAGAATGACGATCCCTGAGCACATCTTCCGGGCCTACGACATCCGGGGCATTGCCGGCAGCGAACTCTCGGAGGCTTTTGCACGGCAACTCGGCCGGGCCATATCGGCCGAATACCCGGGAGCCCGGGAAATAGCCGTCGGTCGTGACGGGCGTCATTCAAGCGACGCCTTGGCCTCGGCCTTGATCGAAGGCTTGTCCGATGCCGGCCTCACCGTCCACGATGTCGGGCAAGTGCCCACCCCGGTCTTGTATTTCGCGACCCACGAACTCGGCCATGGATCCGGCATCATGGTGACCGGAAGCCACAATCCCCCCGAATACAACGGATTCAAGATGGTTCTGCAAGGCCATACGCTTGCAGGCGACGACATTCAGGCTCTGCGCGCGCGCATGCTGCAAGACCTGCCCTGTCCGGGCGGAGGGAATCGGATTGAGAAGGACGTGTCGGAGGCCTACGTCAAGCGAATCGCCGAAGATATCCAACTGACTCGGCCGATGCGCATCGCGCTGGATGCCGGCAATGGCGTCGCCGGCCCCATCGCCGCTCAAGTGTTGCGTGCTTGTGGGGCGGATGTGACGGAACTGTACTGCGATGTGGATGGCAATTTCCCGAACCATCACCCCAATCCAAGCGATGCGAAGAATCTGGAAGATCTGAAGGACCGCGTATTGCAAAATGGGCTGGAAGTCGGCATAGCGCTGGATGGGGACGGCGACCGCTGCGGCGTGGTTGACGATAAAGGAGAGATCTTGTGGGCGGACCGACAATTGATGGTTCATGCCACCGACGTGCTCAAGCGTGAGCCGGGCGCCACCGTGGTGTTCGACGTCAAGTGCTCCAGCCTGCTGCCACGGGTCATCGAAGAGTCCGGCGGTGCGCCAGTGATGGCTCGAACCGGTCATTCGTTCATCAAGGCGAAGATGCGCGAAACCCAGGCCGCCCTTGCGGGCGAGATGAGTGGGCACCTGTTCTTCCGGGAACGCTGGTACGGATTCGACGACGGCATCTATGCCGCTGCCCGGCTGCTGCAGATTCTGGCCGAAAAGGGAGAACCTGCCAGTGCGGTCTTTGCCGCCTTGCCCCAAGCCTGCGTTACACCGGAAATCAACATCCCGTTTGAAGTCGATGGCGACCAGCACCGGTTTATCGAGAAATTTTCGGCCCGCGCCGAATTCCCCGGAGCCCGTTTAACTCGGATTGATGGCGTCCGTGCAGATTTCGATGACGGGTTCGGGCTCGCTCGGGCCTCCAATACAACGCCGTACGTGGTGACCCGCTTCGAAGGCACGACCCCAGACGTCATCAAGCGAATCCAGGGCGAGTTTCGGAGCCAAATGCTTGCCGTAGGCCCCGAACTGGAGCTCCCGTTTTGAGTGCGAATTCCCCCTTTTCTGTCCTATTCATTTGTACGGGAAACATGTGCCGCAGCATCATGGCGGAGGCTCTTCTCTCCCACCATGGCAGCGATCGCGTTCGCGCATGCAGTGCCGGCAGTCATCCTGCCGGAGTCGTCCACCCCCTAGCCCTGAAAGTGCTGGCTGAGCTCGGCATTAATGCAAGCGATGCACGCAGCAAGTCCTGGGACGAGTTCGCCGGCCAACCTTTCAATACGATCCTGACCCTCTGCGACTCCGCGGCAGGCGAAACCTGTCCCTGGTTTCCCGGTTCCGTCATCCGGGCGCATTGGGGGACTCGAGATCCCTACACCTTCACTGGAAGCGAAGAGGAAACCCTTGCCTGTTTCCGAGAGGTTCGAGACCATCTGGAGTCTCGCGTCATGACCTTGCTGAACCTGCCACTGGAGACTCTCGACTCATCGGATTTACAAAAGGAGTTGTCGGCAATCGGGCTACGCTGATGCACCAAGTTTTGGGCGTGCCCCTATAATGGCGCCTTTCAAAATTCACGGACTTTCTCATGACGCTCGCCACTGCCGACATTTCCGACCAGTACCCGGATGAAGTCCAGATCGCCGAACCGGGGTTCCGCGACTACGGAGGGGTTCTTGCATTCGCGGGCCTGATCTCAACGGTCAGTTGCCAGAACGACAACTCGAAAGTCCGGGAAGCGCTGGAAGAGGAAGGGAATGGTCGCGTCTTAGTCGTGGACGGCTCCGCCTCCATGCAGTGCGCATTGCTCGGCGACATCCTCGCCGCCATGGCACATGAACATCAGTGGGCCGGCGTCATCGTCAATGGCTGTATCCGCGACTCTGCGGTCATCGCTACCATCCAGATCGGCGTCAAGGCACTGGATACGAATCCCTTGAAAAGCGTGAAGCGGAATCTTGGGGATCGTGATGCTCCGGTCCATTTCGCCGGAATCGACTTCACCCCCGGGCATTGGGTCTGCGCCGATCCGGACGGTATCCTGGTCGCCCCCCGGGCGCTCGTCTAAGCTTCCGAAAACCCGAACTTCAGGATTGAGGGTCGCTGCGGCGTCCTCCGCGGCGGCGCAATCGGACCAGATACAGCACCGGCCCCGACAACACATAGCCACCAAACAGCAGTAATAACACGTTTGGCGGGTGGATCGAAAACAGTAGCAGTGCTCCCAAGATGGCCAGCCAGGTGACCAAACCGACGCGGAACTTGGGTCGGGTTTCCTTGAAACTGTAGTAACTGAACCGGCTGACCAGCAGGATGGCAATCAGCAGGGTTGCCGCCAACGCCACTTCCTTAAGCTCAGTGCCAGCGTAGCCGTAACTGTCGGCAACCCACATGCCTGCCATCAGGGTCCCTGCCGCCGCCGGACTCGGCAAGCCACGGAAAAAGGCCCGATCCTGAGAGTGGGCGTGCGTGTTGAAGCGCGCCAATCGCAAACCGACCGCCGCCATATAGAAGAAAGCCCCCAGCCAGCCGAGCTTCGCCCACTCACTGCCGACCGGCTGCATGAACTGCAAACTCCATTCGTACAGCACCAGTGCTGGCGCCACTCCGAATGCGAGCATGTCGCTCAGGCTGTCGTAATGCAGGCCGAATTCGCTGGCCGTGTCCGTTAGGCGAGCAACTCGCCCATCCAGTGCATCGAAGACCATCGCCACAAAAATGGCCAACGCGGCGGGCTCAAAACGCTGATCGAAGGCAAAGATTACCGCCGAGAACCCGGCGAACATCGCCACTGTGGTCAACAGGCTCGGCAGCAGGTAAATGCTGCGGCGATAACGGCGGGGACCCTTCACGGGACGGAGTTTTGAAGAAGTGACGTCGCGGCGTGGAACCGCCGCGACACGAATATTCGGCTTTGGCTTAGACGAAGTTGACGATGCACCACGCGAGCAATGCGTATATCGCCCAAAACACAACCATCGACACGAGGTTGCCTATCATCTTTTTCCTCCAGAGTTGCCAGAGTAATGGTCACCGGGCGCACTGCCCAAGTATTCCAATTCTAACATGATACACCCGCCCTAGTTGCGGCTACGGTCCACCAGGCGCTGCTCGCGGATCCAAGGCATCATCTCCCGCAATTGCGCTCCGACCTTCTCGATGGATTGACCCTGGCTGGCTTCGCGCAATTGACGGAGATGATCCGCCCCGGATGCATTTTCCTTCACCCACTCCCGGGCAAATTCTCCACTCTGGACATCCGCCAAGATCTTCTTCATTGCCTCGCGCGCCTGATCCCCGACCACTTTCGACCCGCGAGTCAGGCCGCCGTATTCGGCCGTGTTGGAAACCGAGTAGTTCATGTTGGAGATGCCGCCTTCGTAGATCAAATCGACGATCAGCTTGAGTTCGTGCAGGCATTCGAAGTACGCCATTTCCGGTTCGTAGCCCGCTTCTATCAGGGTTTCGAATCCCGCCTCGATCAGCGCCGTCACGCCGCCGCAGAGCACGGCTTGCTCGCCGAACAGATCGGTCTCGGTCTCGTCGCGGAACGTGGTCTCAATGATTCCGGCCCGGCCGCCACCGTTGGCGCTGGCATAGGACAGGGCCGTCTCCCGGGCCTTGCCGCTGGCATCCTGGAAGACTGCAATCAAAGTCGGAACGCCTCCGCCCTCAATATAGGTGGAACGCACCAGGTGCCCGGGACCCTTCGGGGCGATCATGATCACGTCCAGGTCCTCGCGCGGGCGAATTTGTTCGAAATGAATGTTGAACCCGTGCGCGAACGCCAGCGTGGCGCCCTGGCGGAGATTGGGTTCAATCTGCTCCGCATAAAGCGCGCCCTGATGCTCATCCGGCGCCAACACCATCACGATGTCGGCGGCTGCCGTCGCCTCTCCGATTCCAGCGACCTTGATCCCGGCCTCGCGCGCCTTCGCCTCGGAGGCAGAACCGGCCCGAAGGCCGACCACGACCGAAACCCCGGAGTCCTTGAGATTGTTGGCGTGAGCATGCCCTTGGGAGCCATAGCCGATGATCGCCACCGTGCATCCCTGCACGATGGACAGATCCGCATCCTTGTCGTAAAAAACCTTCATAGTCAGCTTCCTTGCCGGCGCGATACCCCGGCGGTTGTCATTAGTTTTGCCGAATGGAGAGCGCCTGCTCGCCACGCGCAATGCCAAGCGGCCCGGAGCGGACCACTTCCACCACTTCATGTTCCGCCATCGCAGCCAGGTAGGCGTCGATCTCCTCGCTGGTGCCGACCACTTCGCTGGTGTAGCACAGGGCGCTCACGTCGGCAATGCGCCCGCGGTAGACCTTGTTGACACGTTGCAGGTCGTCCACGCAGCCCTCGTCGCGCAATCGCAACTTGATCAGCGCCATCTCGCGCTCGACATGGTTCTGCCCGGTCATATCCACCACCGTCACCACGTCGACCAGCTTGTGCAGCTGCTTGGTGATCTGCTCCAGCACCCGGTCGTCGCCAAAGGTCACGATCGTCATGCGGGACAGGGTCTCGTCCGGCGTCGGCGTCACGGTTAGCGATTCGATGTTGATGCCGCGTGCCGAGAACAGGTTCGCGACCCGCGACAGCGAGCCCGCTTCGTTTTCCAGAAGAACGGCCAGGATCCGCCGCATGTCAGGACAGAATCATTTCGTTATGCGCCGCGCCCGGGGCAATCATCGGAAACACGTTTTCGCGTGGATCGGTAATGAAATCCGCGAAAACCAGCCGATCCTTAAGGCTCAGGATCTCGCGCAGAGCCGGCTCCACGTCCTTCGGCTTATCAATCTTCATGCCGACATGCCCGTAACTCTCCGCCAGTTTCACGAAATCCGGCAAGGCATCCATGTACGACATGGCATAACGGGAATCGTAGAAGAAGTCTTGCCATTGGCGAACCATCCCCATATACCGGTTGTTCAAGTTGATGATCTTGATTGGCAGCCCGTATTGCCGGCAGGTCGACAGCTCCTGGATGCACATCTGGATGCTCGCCTCCCCGGTCACGCAGCACACCTGCGCATCGGGATGGGCCAGTTGCACGCCCATTGCCGCCGGCAGCCCGAATCCCATGGTGCCGAGCCCACCGGAATTGATCCAACGCCGCGGCTGGGTGAACTTGTACAGTTGCGCCACCCACATCTGGTGCTGCCCCACATCGGAGGTCACGAAAGCATCCCCGCCCGTCTGTTTGTACAGTTGATCCAGCACGTACTGCGGCTTGATCTCGCCGTCCATGTCCTGCTGGTACGCAAAGGAGTCCTTTTTCGCCCACTCGCCGATCTGCCCCCACCACGCAGAGATGTCAGGCACCGTGTATTTGCCGTCGCGTAATTCGTCGGTCAGCGCGCGCAGTACCTTGCCGGCATCCCCCACCACCGGCACATGCGCTCGGAAATTCTTCGAGATGGACGACGGATCGACATCAATGTGAATCACCTTGGCGTAAGGGCAAAAACCGTCCAGCCGCCCGGTGATGCGGTCGTCAAAACGAGCCCCAACGGCGATCAGGACATCGCTGTGGTGCATCGCCATGTTCGCTTCGTAGGAGCCGTGCATGCCCAGCATCTGGATAAACTGCGGATCGGTGCCCGGATAGGCGCCGAGACCCATCAGCGTATTGGTAATGGGGAACCCGGTCAGCCGCGTGAATTCGGTCAACTCCTCATGGGCATTGCTGGAAATCACCCCGCCACCGCTGTAGATGATCGGGCGCTCGGCCTTTGCGATCAGCTTGACCGCCCGCTTGATCTGCCCGGCATGCCCCTCCATGGTCGGCTGGTAGGAGCGCATGTCCGGATCCTGCGGATAGGAGAAAACCATGCTCTGCTCCGTCACGTCCTTCGGAATGTCCACCACGACCGGTCCCGGGCGCCCGGTTCCGGCGATATGGAACGCCCGTTTGATCGCAAGCGGAAGGTCTTCCACCTTCTTCACCAGGATGTTGTGCTTTACGCAGGGCCGCGTGATGCCGACCGTATCCACTTCCTGAAACGCGTCATTGCCGATCAGCGCGGTGCGCACCTGGCCGGTAAACACTACTAGCGGCACCGAGTCCATGTAGGCGTCGGCGATACCGGTCACGGCATTGGTCGCGCCCGGGCCGGAGGTCACCAGCACCACCCCGACTTTCCCGGTCGATTTGGCGAAGCCCTCGGCTGCATGTGCCGCGCCCTGCTCATGGCGCACCAAGATGTGATCCACTTCCTTCTGCTTGTGCAACTCATCGTAAATATGCAGCACGGCACCGCCGGGGTAGCCAAACACGGTGGTGGCCCCCTCTTCGACCAGGCAACGGGTGAAGATTTCCGCGCCGGTCAGCTCTTCAGTCTCGGGATTCGAGCTTTGTTTCAGGTTGTCCATGCGTAGGTTAAAAGCCTCACAGAGGGCATGTCATGCTCTCGCGCGCTATTGTGCGCCAAAAGCCGTTATTTTTCAAATTGATTAGCCCCGATTTATGCCTACAATGCTAGAATTTGGAATCATGTAGCAAAATCTGCAAGAGTTAATTCTGAAATGAAAGTCCACCGTACCGTCCGCTACCGCCTGTATCCGGGTTCTGCAAGGAAGAATCAGCAGTTGCACGGCACCGCTGGGGCTTGCCGCTTCGTCTGGAACCACATGGTCGAAAAGCTCAGGGACGAGTACGAATTCGGAATCAAGCCAGACTTTCGGCACTATTCCCTGTGTCATGTCTTCACCACCATGCGGAGGGAAGACGGCACGACGAAGTGGCTGCAGGGCTATTCGTCAAAGGTGGTTAGAATCTCTCTGAAGCCCATCGAGACAGCCTACAAGGCGTTTTTTAAGGATTTGGAAACCGGCGGAAAACTAAACCGGAGCCCCCCGCAATTCCATGGCAAATACACCACCCTGCCATCCTTCCCGATTGATTACCAGTCAGCCAGAGTGGCGGGAGAGAGCCTGTACGTGCAGAAGGTCGGCTGGATGAAGATGGCGGGCAACAACCCGTACCCGGACGGCGAGTTCAAGTCCGGCCAGATCAGATACGAATGTGGCAAGTGGTATGCCTACCTGACCTATGAAGTTCAGGCGAAAGCGAGTCTTCCGCACAGCATCCGAGAAGTGGGCATCGACCGGAATATCGCCGAAGGGCGACTGGCGGTACTTTCAGACGGCACCAAGCATCCAGGGCCCGACCTTAAGCGGAAGGTGGCAAAGCGGAAGCGATACCAGCGCAAGATGGCGCGGCAGGCGAGAGAGAGCAACCGCGGGAAGATCACCAAGGTACGGTTGCAGAAAGCGTTTCAGGCCGAACGCTTCGCCCGCCTGAACTGGGCGCACCACGTCAGCAAAGACGTGGCTTCACAGTATGACCTGGCCTACGTAGAGAAACTGAACATCCGGAGCATGACCAAATCGGCCAAGGGCACCAAAGAGAAGCCTGGCAAGAACGTGAAAGCGAAGGCGGCTCTGAACCGGAAGATACTGGCCAGCGCATGGGGTGCGCTGGAGTTGTGCCTGAACTACAAGATGGAAGTGCGTAAGGTGCCTCCTGCGTACACTAGCCAAACCTGCCATCAGTGCGGACATGTCGACAAGGGCAGCAGAAAACAATCGGACTTCAAGTGCACCGCTTGCGGGCACGCGGACGATGCGGATGTGAACGCCGCATTGAACATCCTGGCCTTCGGGAATGGGGCAGCTGGACGTGGAGGTGGCGACACCGGCGGGGCAGCCCGTCACAGTCGGCCTGGGAAGCGTCAAGACATGGGCAAAGAATCCCTCGCGGATTTTGCTACATAATTCCCCTAGAATCCGAACTCCATGCAGGTTTCTAACTTCGATTAGGGGCGATCAGCGCATCATGACCCTGGCACCCGAACCTCAGGGCGCACCCCCAAGAAAATGAGTCCAGACAACGGCCATTCGGCAGAACCAGGCGGGCCTATCGCCTACATGGCAGGCAACGGCGTTGCCGCCAACCTGTTCATGGCCGCTATTCTGTTCGCCGGCCTGGTGGCGCTGACCGGCCTTGAGCGGGAGGCGTGGCCCACACTGCCCTTCAACCAGATCGAGGTTTCCATGGCTTACCCCGGGGCCACGCCCGAGGAAGTCGAGGAATCGATCGTCGTCAAAATTGAAGAGCAGGTCGAATCGCTGGATGATGTAAAAACAGTTAAATCCATCGCGGCGCCGGGCATGGCGTCCGTCAAGATCGAGGTGAAGTCAGGCACGGACATCAACCGGGCACTGGATGATGTCGAGTCGGCGGTCAACCGCATCCAGTCCTTCCCGGTCAGTGCGGAGCGCCCGGAAATCAGGGAGTTGACTAACCGGCAGAGCATGATTCGCCTAGTCGTCTATGGCGACGTCTCCGAGCATTCGCTAAAAGAACTGGCCCACCAGATCGAAGACAGTCTCGCCGCGCTTCCCGCCGTGTCCCAGGTCGAAATCAGCGGCACGCGCAACTACGAGATCTCCATCGAAGTGCCCTTGCACCGCCTGCGGGCTCTCGGTCTGACCCTCGGCGACGTCGCGAATACGATCCGCCACAGCTCCCTTGAGTTGTCTGCCGGTCGTATCGAAACCCAAGAATCTCAAGTGCGTGTCCGCACCCTTGGTCAGCGCTATGACCAACAGGACTTCGAAGAAATTGTCGTCCTTAGCCGCGATGACGGCACGGTCGTGCGCCTCGGTGATATCGCCGAAGTCCACGACGGTTTCGAGGACGTCGATCTGATCGTCCGGCATCAGGGTCACCCGGCTGCCTACATCGAGGTCTACCGGGCCGATGGCGAAAAGGTCATGGATGTCGCCACGACGGTGCAGCAGCACATCACAAATGTAATCACCCCCTCCCTTCCCGACGGCGTGGGAATCACGATATGGAACGACGAATCCCAGTCCTACGCAGAGCGCGTTGATCTTCTCGTCAAGAATGGCCTCCTGGGGTTGCTGCTCGTCATCATCGCGCTGGCCCTGTTCCTTGAGATCCGCCTCGCACTGTGGGTGGCCGCCGGCCTCGCCATTTCGGGGATCGGCGCTCTCGCAGTCATGCTGGTGCTCGATCTCGCGATCAACACCATCTCCCTGTTCGCATTCGTCCTCGCCATCGGTATCGTCGTCGATGATGCCATTGTCGTGGCAGAACATATCCACTATGAACGAAAGAAGGGTCGATCGGGCGTGGTCGCCGCGATCCGCGGCGCGCGGCGAATTAAAGTTCCGTTAACGTTTGCTGTCCTCACTTCGGTCGCCGCCTTCATTCCCCTGCTCTTCATTCCCGGAGGCATTGGTGAAATCTGGGGCGCATTACCGGTCATCCTCATCTCCATGCTGTTGATCTCGTTGACCGAATCGCTGCTGATCCTTCCGAATCACCTGTCCCACCTGCATGGCCCCGAATGGTCGCCCACCAGCGCGATCGACCGGTTCTTCTCGCGAACCCAGAATCACGTGGATGACCTGTTGCACAAGTTCATAGAAGGCCCCCTGGACCGAGGGCTGCGGTTTGCGACAGGCCAGCCCGCCGTCACGCTCGCAGGCGCCATTGGAATATTCATCCTCAGCATCTCCCTGCTGCCGGCCGGTATCGTTGCGACGACTTTTGCAGATACGGTGGAAGGTGACTTCGTGACCGCCACCCTCGAGATGCCCGATGGGACGACTGCACAGCGAACCTATGAGGTGGCAACGGAACTGGAAGCGGCCGGCTTGCAAGTCATCGAACGGCTCTCACGCGATCGCCCTGAAGGGGCTCCCTCCCTGCTGGTCGGCTCGACGGTGACCGTGGGCCAGGGTCCGCGAGTCGAGGGCGGAGGGCTTGACCCCAAACTCTCGCTGAGACCGGAAGCCAACATTGCAGCAATCGAATTCAAATTGCTGAGCGCACAGGAGCGAGAGATTTCCACCGGGGAGGTCGTACAGGCCTGGCGTGACGAGGTGGGCACCCCGCCCTACGTGCGCGGCATTGTCTTTAGTGGAGAAATCATCGATCTGGGCAATCCCGTTGAAGCCGTGCTGTCTCATCCGGACCCGGAACGGATCGGGGAAATCGCAGACGAGGTCGTCAATGGCCTGCGTGGAATCGGCGGCGTCTACGACGTGCGTTCCGACCATACGCCGGGCGTCCGGGAAATCCAGCTTGAACTGCGCCCCGAGGCGCGGACGCTCGGGCTGACGCTTGAGGGGATGGCACAGCAAGCACGCTCTGCCTTCTTCGGCGCGGAAGCCTTGCGCGTGCAGCGAGGCCGGGAAGAAGTCCGGGTCTACGTGCGCTTGCCCGAGGACGAGCGCAATGCCATCACGGATATTGAAAGCTACCTGATCCGGACCCCGGTCGGGGCCGAGGTCCCGCTCAGCCAGATCGCCCGGCTGAATTCAGGCACGTCGCCGCCAACGGTCCGGCGCAAGGATGGGCAACGGGTCGTGACGGTCACTGCGGACGTCGACGATACCGTGATTTCCGGCAATGAGGCCAACCGCATCCTGGACGAGTCGATCCTCGCGAAACTGGTCGCCGCGGATCCCGGCTTGACGTACACGTTCGGGGGCGAGCAACAGCAGCAGATCGAATCCCTGGATTCGCTTTACCGCGGCTTCGCGATCGCGCTGTTCATGATTTTCGTCTTGCTGGCCATCCCCCTGCGCTCCTACACCAAGCCGTTCATTATCATGGCGGTCGTTCCGCTCGGCATCGTCGGCGCGATCATGGGCCACTGGATCCTGGGGATCGCCATGGGCGCCGTATCCTTCATGGGGATTTTCGGCCTCAGCGGCGTGGTCGTCAACGACTCCCTAGTCATGATGGACTTTATCGATCAGCGGCTCCGCGAAGGCGATCCTGCACGAACGGCCATCATCGAGGGGGCGAAGGGACGTTTCCGACCCATCTTCCTCACCTCCGTCACCACTTTCCTTGGCTTCACGCCTCTGATTCTCGAGCGCGCCATCCAAGCGCAGTTCCTGATCCCCTTCGCCGCATCGCTGGGTTTCGGCATCATGATTACCACGGCCATGCTGATGTTCGTGATTCCCGCATTGTCCACGATTCATATGCGGGTGATTTCCCGACGTGGAAAGTCTGGCGCATCCGGCACTTCCATGCAGACCCAAGCCGCAAGCTAGGCGGCCGATCGATTTCTTGTTTTATTCGCGGGCGGCCTACAGGCCGTTTGCCGCGGACTGCTGCTATGGCTTATTGCGCCGTGTCAGTCCCGGTCTGCACCAGCATGCCTTCCGTAGCGAACGGAATGCCGCCAGTTACGACTCGTTGCCCATTCTCCAGGGGTCCGGCAACATAGGCTTCATCGTTGATACGCTGCAAAACGCGCACCGGGACAATATGCACGGCATTGTTGCCGCGAACCACCCAGATCTCATTGCCCGGCTGCAGCGCCGCCCGGGGAACTTGATAATACGCCTCTGAAACAAGGCCCTCAATCGCTACTTCCACGAACTTGCCGACCAATAACGGCGGGACCCCACCAACCCCGTTCGCTGAATCTTCCCTGGAAAAAGGGTCCGGCACACGCACAATCACGTCGATGGTTCGCGTCTGTTTATCCAGCGACACTTCGGCTCGGTCCACGTAACCTTCCCAGGTGTGGTTGTCATCACCGTACCGGGCGGTCACGTGTGCAGGCACCTGTCGCTCGGCATCTCCAGCCTGAAGTTCCCACAATCCGGGAATCAAGGCCGCACTGGTGTCGGGCAGTGGCACCACCACCTCGACGGCGTCCGTGGCGAAGAGACGGCCGACCGCCTGTCCAGCGGTCAAGAATTGCCCCAAATCCACCGATTCGTCACGCACATAACCGTCAAAAGGCGCCTGAATCCGAGTGCGGGACAGTGCCAGCTTGGCTTCGGCGACCCGGGCTTCCTCGCGATCCAGCGCAGCCTCGGCCGCTTTCAATTGAGGCTCCCGCAGGGTCAAAGGATTTGCCCGACGCGGCGACGACCCGCCATTGGAGCGTCGGCCGGAGAATTGCTCGTATTCGGTGCGGGCGATTTCCGCTTTTTCCCGGGCCTCCAGGAGTTCCACGCGTTTGGCTTCAAGGTCTGCCTCCGCCTCGCGCACGCGGTACAGGTAGTCTTCTTCTTCGATCCGGAAGATTGTCTGGCCAGCTTCGATCCGGCCGCCGCTCTGGAAACCCGGATTGATCCAAACCACCTTGCCACTGATCTGCGGAATGATGTCGACTTCCGCGCTGGGCCGCACCGTCCCGGCCCCGTACACCGGAATGGAGCCGTCGCCAAGTACTACGCGGCTGGTCTGCGCAAATGGAATCTGGGGCGGAGGATCACGCCGTTCGGGCTCGGGCGCCATGGACACCAGCAAGGTCGCCAATGCCACGGAGGCGGCAATGATGACCACGGCAACCAGGAGACCGACTCGTCCGCTCATGCTAGCTAATTCGGGGTTTGATTCGGGACATTTTGCGCGCTCGCCTATCGTAGCACCCTGATTGGGAATTATGTAGATAACTTAGCGGACTCGCGTCTGCCAGATTGTCTCATTTCTTGACGCTTCCCAGGCCGACTGTGGCGGGATGCCCCACCGGTGTCGCCA
>CAZRSJ010000040.1:0-13129 GCA_964602805.1 uncultured Chromatiales bacterium
TCCCGGTCGCCGCGCCACGCCCGGCGCACCGCGTCCCGGTAGCGGTCGTTCCATTCGACCCAACCTGCCGGGAACCCGCCGAATTGGTAGCCGTCCGGCCCGACGTCCCACGGCTCTGCGATCAGTTTGACGCCCGAGAGAACCGGGTCCTGCTGCAGTTCCCGGAAAAAGGGATGCTGCTGGTCGAATCCCTCCGCGTCCCGTCCCAGCACCGTCGCGAGGTCGAAGCGGAAGCCGTCGACCCCCATCTCCGTCACCCAGTAGCGCAGGCTGTCGAGCATCAGGCGCCGGACTTGGGGGTGGTCCGTGTTCAATGTATTGCCGCAGCCGGTATCGTTGACGTATTCGCCGGGGTTTTCCGGCTCCAGGCGATAGTAGCTCGGGTTGTCGATGCCGCGGAAGCTGAGCGTCGGCCCCAGGTGGTCACCTTCCGCCGTGTGGTTGTAGACGACGTCGAGGACGATCTCCAGCCCGGCCTCGTGGATCGCGTCGGTCATCTCCCGGAATTCGGAGATGCTCCCGCCGCGCAGGTAGCGCGGTTCCGGCGCGAAGAACCCGAGGGTGTTGTAACCCCAGAAATTCGAAAGCCCGCGCTGCACCAGGAAATGCTCGTCGACGAACGCCTGCACCGGCATGAGTTCGACGGTCGTGACGCCGAGCGCCTTGAGGTAGTCCAGCACGTCGCGATGGCACAGGCCGCGAAAGGCGCCCCGATCCGCTTCGGGGACCGAGGGGTGGCGCATCGTATAGCCGCGCACATGCGCCTCGTAGAGGATCGTCTCCTCCCACGGGATCCGCCGACGCGCCCCGGCTGCCCCGCCTGCGCCGTGCACCACGCCCTTCGGCACGAAAGGTGCACTGTCGCTGGAACTCTGCCGTATGCGTTCACCCAAGTCGTCCGGATCGAACCCGAATACTTCCGGCCGCCATTCGAGCCGGCCGGACAACTCGCGCGCATACGGATCAAGCAGCAGCTTGCGGGGGTTGAAGCACAACCCCGCGGCCGGGTCCCAGGGACCGTGGGCGCGGTAGCCATACCGTTGTCCGGGCCGGCAACCCGGCACGTATCCATGCCAGATATGGCCCGTCCTTTCGGGCAAGACGAGGCATGCCGTCTCGCGGTCCTGCTCGTCGAACAGGCACAGTTCAATGCGTTCCGCGCGTTCCGAGAACAGGGCGAAGTTCACGCCCTCGCCGTCAAAGGTCGCGCCGAGCGGCGCGGGAGAACCGGCCTCGATCACGGCGCGACCGGCGTCAACTTCCAGATGTCGCGGTTGTACTCCGTGATGGTGCGATCCGTGGAAAACTGCCCGGAGGCCGAGGTGTTGAGGATGCTCATGCGAGTCCACCGCGGGACGTCGAGGTACGCTTCCCCTGCCCGTCTCTGCGCATCGACGAAAGAGCGGAAGTCGGCAACCGTCATCCAGGGGTCGTCCGGACTCTTCACCGCATGCACGATAGCCTCCAGGACGCCGTCCTCCACGCAGTCGAAATGCGCACTCTCCACTAATTGCATCACGCGCGAGAAATCCGCGTCGGAGTCGATGATCGACTGCGGATCGTAGCCGGGACGCATCGCCTCGATCTCTTCGACCGTCAACCCGAACAGGAAGAAGTTCTCGTCGCCGACGGCATCGCGAATCTCGATGTTCGCGCCATCCAAAGTCCCGATGGTGACGGCCCCATTCATCATGAACTTCATGTTCCCGGTCCCGGACGCCTCCTTCCCGGCCACGGAAATCTGTTCCGAAAGATCCGCCGCCGGGCAGATCACCTCCATGGTCGACACGTTGTAGTCCGGGACGAACACGAGCCGCAGCCGTCCCTCCGTGTCGGGGTCGGCGTTGATCACCCGGGCGACCTCGTTGGCAAACTTGACGATCCGCTTCGCCATCACGTAGTCGGGCGCCGCCTTGCCGCCGATGATGATCGCGCGCGGCGGGTCGCCGATCGCCTCGCCCCGCTTGATGCGGTCGTAGAGATGAATCGCGTGTAGCACGTTCAGCAGTTGCCGCTTGTACTCGTGGATCCGCTTGACCTGCACGTCGAACAGCATGCCGGTGTCGACCCGCATCCCCGTCCTCGACTCGATCAGGGCCGCGAGCTGCTCCTTGTTCGATTGCTTCACATGGCGCCACGCCTGCTGGAAACCGGCATCGTCGGCATGCCCTTTCAGCCCCTGCAGTTGGTGCAGATCCGTGATCCAGCCTTCCCCCAGGGTCTCCGTGACGAGCTTCGCCAGGCCGGGGTTGCAGGCCGCCAGCCAGCGCCGCTGGGTGACCCCGTTGGTCTTGTTGTTGAATTTCCCGGGCCACAGTTCGCTGAAGTCCCGGAACAGGCCCCCCCGAAGCAGCCGGGAATGGAGTTCGGCCACGCCGTTGACGGAGAAGCTGCCGACGATGGCCAGGTAGGCCATCCGGACCTGCGGCTCGTCGCCGTCCCCGAACAGCGACATCCGCCGAACCCGCTCGGGATCGTCCGGCCAGCGCCGCTCGACCTCGTCCAAGTGGCGCGCATTGATGTCGCGGATGATCTCCAGCACCCGCGGCAGCAGCCGTTCGAACATCGCGACCGGCCAGCACTCCAGGGCTTCCGGCAGCAGCGTGTGGTTGGTGTAGGCCATGGTCTTGCGCGTGATCGCCCACGCCTCGTCCCAGTCCAACCGGTAGTCGTCGACCAGCAGGCGCACGAGTTCGGGAACCGCGATGGCCGGGTGCGTGTCGTTCAACTGGAAGCAGTTCTTGTCGGCGAAGCCGTCGAAGTTCTCCCCGTGTTCCCGCGTCCAGCGACGCAGGGCGTCCTGCAGGCTGGCGGAAGCGAGGAAGTACTGCTGGCGCAGCCGCAACTCGCGACCGTTCTCGCTCGCGGCGTTGGGGTACAGCACCATGGTGATAGTTTCCGCCTCGTTCTTTGCGGCGACCGCGTCGGCATAGCCGCCCGCGTTGAATTCCTCCAGGTCGAAGGCGTCCGTCGCCTTGGACGACCACAGCCGCAGCGTGTTGACGGTGCCGTTGCGGTAGCCCGGCACCGGCACGTCGTAGGGCACGGCCAGGACGTCGTGCGTGTCGACCCAGCGCTCGCGCTGTTCCCCGTCCGCATCGCGGTAGGCCTCCCGGCGCCCGCCGAAGCGGATCACCTGCGACAGGTCGGGATGCGGGATCTCCCAGGGGTAGCCCTGCCGCAACCAGGGGTCGGGATCCTCGACCTGGTGGCCGTTCTCGAGGCGCTGGCGGAACATGCCATAGCGGTAGCGCAGGCCGTAGCCGATGACGGGAAGGCCGAGCGTGGCGCAACTGTCGAGGAAACAGGCGGCCAGACGCCCCAAGCCGCCGTTGCCGAGGCCCGGGTCATGCTCGCGTCCGAGCACGGAATCCAGCGTCATGTCCAAGCGCTGCAGGGCTTCCTCACAGGCCTCCCGGAGGTCGAGGTTCAGCAACGCGTTATCCAGCAACCGCCCCATCAAGTATTCGAGGGACAGGTAGTGGACCCGGCGGCTGTCTGCTTCCAGCATGGCGTAGCTGGTCTGGTTCCAGCGTTCCATCAGGCGGTCGCGCACCGCGTGGGCCAGGGCGTGGTAGACCAAGGGTGAATCCACCGGGATGTCGCGCCGGCCGAGCGTGCGGTTGCAGTGGCGCACGAAGTCCTCCAGCAGTGCGTCCGCACCCATATCCAGCGTCGAGGCCGGCACGATCTGGAGATCGTCGGCCGCCTGGGGTTCCTTGGGATCGGAGCTCATCGTGGAATCCTACGCCGGCGAAACCGGCTTCAGCATGATGGTTGAAAGCGGCGGCAGGGTCAGTTCGAGCGAGAACGGCTGTCCATGGCAGCCCTCTGCGCGAGCCTGCACCCCGCCCAGGTTGCCCCGCCCGCTGCCGCCGTATTCTTCGGCGTCGGTATTGAGGACTTCCGCGTAGGCACCGTCCTGCGGGACGCCGATACGGTAGTGCTCGCGCGGCACGGGAACGAAGTTCATGACGACCAGGATCGGATCGCCGTTGTGCGCACGCCGCAACCATGACAGGACATTCTCATCGCCGTCGATCCATTCGATCCCGCCCGGTTCGAAATCCTGCTCGTACAGGGCGGGCGTGTCGGCGTACAGCCGGTTGAGATCGCGCACCAGCCGCTGCACGCCCGCGTGCATCGGCGCGTCGCACAGGTGCCAGTCCAGCGACCGGTCGTGATTCCATTCGCGCCGCTGGGCGAACTCGCCGCCCATGAACAGCAGTTTCTTCCCGGGGTGGCCGTACATGTAGCCGAAATACGCGCGCAGGCTGGCGAACTCGCCCCACTCGTCCCCGCCCATGCGGCCGATCAGGGAGCCTTTCTGGTGCACTACCTCGTCGTGCGACAGCGGCAGCACGAAGTTCTCGTGAAAGGCGTACAGCAATCCGAAGGTCATGGTGTCCCGGTGGTATTTGCGGTGCACCGGGTCCTTGCTCATGTAGAACAGCGTGTCGTTCATCCAGCCCATGTTCCATTTGTAGCTGAAGCCGAGCCCGTCCATGTAGGTGGGCCGCGAGACGCCCGGCCAGGCCGTGGATTCCTCCGCGATCGTCACCGCGCCGCGCTGATGGACTTCCTCGTTCAACCGGCGCAGGAATGCGACTGCTTCAAGGTTCTCGTTGCCGCCCTCCTCGTTCGGCAGCCATTCTCCGGCCTCGCGGGCGTAGTCGAGGTAGAGCATGGACGCGACCGCATCGACCCGCAGGCCGTCGAAGTGAAACTCGTCCACCCAGAACAGCGCGTTGCTGACCAGGTAGTTGAGCACCTCGTGGCGGCCGTAATTGTAAATCAGCGTGTCCCAGTCCGCGTGCTCGCCGCGGCGCGGGTCTGCATGCTCGTACAGGGCGGTGCCGTCGAAACGGCCGAGCCCGTTGGGGTCGCGTGGAAAATGCGCCGGGACCCAATCCACGATGACGCCGATCCCGGCCTGGTGGAAGCGGTCGATCAAGTATTTCAGGTCGTCCGGCTCGCCGAAGCGCCAGGTCGGGGAATAAAGGCCTATCGGCTGGTAACCCCAGGAGCCGTCGAATGGATGCTCGGTCACCGGCAGCAACTCGACGTGGGTGAACCCCATGTCGGACACGTAGCCGATCAGTTCGTCGGCCAGTTCACGGTAGGTCAGCCAGCGGTCGCCCTCCAGCGAGTTCCGGCGCCACGAGCCCAGGTGCACCTCGTAGGTGGACTGCGGCCGGTCCAGCGCCATCGCCTGCCCGCGCCCGGCCATCCAGTCGTCGTCCTGCCAGGCATAGCGGCTCTCGTAGACGATGGAGGCGTTGCCCGGCGGGGGTTCCGAGAACTGCGCGAAAGGGTCGGACTTCAGCGGCAGGAGTTCGCCCGCCGCGTCCAGCAATTCGAATTTGTAGCAGGTGCCCGGCCCGGCCCCCGGGATGAAGATGTCCCACACGCCGATGCCTGGGTGGAACCGCATGACATGCCAGCGCCCATCCCATTCGTTGAAGTCTGCGATCACGCTCACGCGGCCGGCATTCGGCGCCCACACCGCGAAGTGCACGCCCTCGACTCCGAGGAGTTTCATCGGATGCGCGCCCAGTTTGTCATACAGGCGCTGGTGCCGGCCCTGCCCGATCAGGTGCAGGTCCAGTTCACCGAGCGGAGACGGGAACCGGTACGGATCCTCGATGTCGAACGTGTGCTGCGCAGCGGTGACGCGCAGGCGATAACGCCGGGCACGTGGTGGGAGTTTTCCGATGAAGATGTCGCCCGGGTCCTGACGTTCCATCCGTGCCAGTAATTGACCGTCCCCGCCAATCAGTTCCACTGCGCTCGCGCCCGGCTGGAAGCAGCGCACCACCCGGGAGGCTCCGGCCTTGTGAGGCCCGAGAAACGAAAAGGGATCGGCATGCCGGCCAGCGGCGACGGCCTTCAGAATTGCGGGGTCGCAAGCGGACTCAGGCATTGCCGGCTTCATAAAGCACCTGTTCGTACCGGGCCGCACTGGCGTCCCAGTCAAAGCGCGCGGCGGCGGCCGCACGGCACATCTTTTCCCATTGCTCAGGCGAAGACCGGCGAAGCTCAAGCGCCTGCAGCGTCCGTTCGACGAAACGGCCCGCCTGCACCGAGGGCGCATCCCCGCCGAACACGAAGCCGGTGACGCCGTCCTCGACGGTCTCCTTGAGGCCACCGACTCCGTGCACCACGCAGGGCTGCCCGGCCCGCATGGCAAGCATCTGGCTGATGCCGCAGGGCTCGAACTGGCTCGGCATGAGGAACAGGTCGCCGGCCCGATACAGCAAGTCCGACAACTCGTCGGAATAACCCTGCAGGTACAGGAAGTTCGGATGCGTCGCCGCATGGTCGGCCAGGAACGCCTCGCAGCCGGGATCGCCGGTGCCGAGCATGACGAACCATGCATCGTCATCGAGAGACTGAAGCAGGGTCGCCAGGGCGCTGCCGCCCTCGCCCGCCTCCTCGCGGAGCAACTGCACCTTTTGCGCCGTGATGCGCCCGATGCTGGTCAACAGGGTACCGGGGCGTTGGGGCGAAAGCGTTGCGAGCCGTTCGGCCGCCAGCACGTGCGAGCGAATCGCTTCTTCCCCGCCCTGCCAGCGGGCAAGTTCGGACTGCATGACTTCCACCAGGCGGGCCCATTCGGGTACCGAGGCCGGTTGCGCCGGATACTCGCAGCCGTTCAGGATGCCGGCGAGGCGGCCCTTCGACTGCGCCTCTTTCAAGTCTTCCTCAAGGCCCTCGCCCCCGCTGTAGCCGCGTTCCGGCGCACTCGGGCGGGTAATTTCCTCGGCGTAGACGGACGAGACCGTGTTGACGCCGTCGGCCAGGCGGATGGCGGCGGCCATCGGGTTGACGCAATTCGGCCAGCGGGGGTCCGCGACGGTTTCCGTCTCGAAATCCAGATTTGGAAACCAGACGCGCAGCGAGGAGGCGTGACCGTCCAGCGGGCGGATGCCCTGCAGCGCCAGGTTGTGGATCGTGTAGACCGTGCGGATTTCCTTCAGGGACGAGAATGCGGGGCCGAATTCCCGCAGGACCGTAAACAGCGCCGCCGGCCAGTCGTGAAGGTGGATGAGGTCGGGTTCCTCCAGGGCTCCCTCGCAGACCGCCGCGGCGGCCGCGGCGCAGAAGAACGCGAACTTGCCGCCGTCCGTCTCGAACGGCGCGCCGTCCCCGTCGTCGCAGTAGATGAGGCCGGGCTCCTGCGGCTGGAAGCGGGCATGGTCCAGGACGCAGTGACGCACGCCGGTGCTGGGATCCAAGGAGATTTCAAAGAGCGTGGCAGACTCCGTGGCGCCACCAAACTCCACGTTCACGGATGCGAGCGGTCTTGCCTCGGAAAATTCAGCCAGCAACCCGTATGCCGGCGTCAACACGACAGGATTCAGGCCCCGGCGGGCCAGCGCCGCTGGCAATTCGCGCATCACGTCCCCCACGCCGCCGACCTTGCCGTGCGGCAAGGCGCCGTTTTCAGCGGCCAGCAACAGGATGTTCCGTGCCGAACTCATGGCGGCTCCGGGCTTCAGCGGGTGAAGTGGAGCTTCTGACCCAGCATGTCCGGCGTGACGAGTGTAATGCCCTTGGGCGTGATGCGGAATCCGCGACTGCGGTCCTCGTCCGGGTCCACGCCGATGACGAAATCGTCCGGGAGGATCGCGCCCCGGTCGATGATGGCTCGCTCGATACGACAGCGCCGACCGATCTGGACATCCGGGAGCAGAACCGAGTCCTTGACCGTGCCCCGGGCATCGATCCGGCAGTTGGAGAACAGCAGCGAACGCTTCACCCGGGTACCCGAGACGATGCAGCCGCCCGAAACCATGGAGTCGATGGCCTCGCCACGCTGCTCCTCTTCGTCGAACACGAACTTGGCGGCCGGGTAATTCTTCTGGTGCGTCATGATCGGCCAATTCCGATCGTACATGTCCAGCTGGGGCGTGACCGTGATGAGCTCCATGTTCGCCTCCCAGAAAGCGTCCAGCGTCCCGATGTCGCGCCAGTACGCCTGCGCGCCCGTCTCAAGGTCGCGGAAGGGATAGGCGTAAACCTTGTGGTTCTTTATGATCGAGGGGATGATGTTGTGCCCGAAGTCGTGCGCACTGTCGGGGTCGTCGGAATCCTTGATGACCTGCTCGTACAGGAAGTCGGTATTGAACACGTAGTTCCCCATGGAAGCCAGGCACAGCCCTTCCCGCCCCGGGACGGGCGCCGGGTTCTTGGGCTTCTCGTCGAAGGCGATGATCCGTCCGGTCTCGTCGACGGTCATGACGCCGTACTGCCCCGCCGCCTCTTCGATCGGCACCTCGAGACAGCACACGGTCATGTCTGCCTCGCTCTCCGCGTGCGTGGCCAGCAACGGGCCGTAGTCCATCTTGTAGACGTGGTCACCCGCCAGGATCAGCACCAGTGCCGGATTATGCGTGCGGATGATGTCCAGGTTCTGGAAGACCGCGTCCGCCGTGCCGCGGTACCACTCGCCGCCGACCCGCTGCGAGGCTGGCAGAACCTCGACGAATTCCTTGCTTCCCAGGGAGAAGCGGCTCCAGCCGTGCACCAGGTGCTGGATCAGCGAGTGCGCCTTGTACTGGGTCAGCACGCCGACCCGGCGCAACCCCGAGTTGATGCAGTTCGAAAGGGGGAAGTCGATGATGCGGAACTTGCCGCCGAAATGCACGGACGGCTTGGCGCGCCACTGCGTCAGTTCATGCAACCGGGAGCCCTTGCCGCCGGCAAGCACCAGTGCCACGGTCGCCCTCGTCAGGCGACTGATAAAACGAGTTTCGGCCGGTTCCATGAGGCACGTCCCGGGGGATTCCCAGCGGTCTGTGATCGGAGGGTCGCCGCAGGTCGCGGCGAGGATGCGTATTATATGGGATTAGGCGGTTTCGATCAGCAGGAAGAGCCCCCGCGGCGCCCCGAATCGTCCAAGGCCTGACGCACCCATGCACACAACTCGGGCGTCAGTTGCCCACTCTCAAGGCGCCAGCGCCAATTGCCCTCGATCGTGCCCGGCGTATTCATCCGCGCCTGCGACCCCAAGCCGAGTAGATCCTGCATGGGAATCATCGCCAGTCGGGCCCGTGTGGAGAAAGCGAGCCGGACCAGGCCCCGGTGGATCGTCTCCGGGCGGCCCTGCACATTCCGCAGTACATTGGACTGGAGGTGCGGCGCCTCCCCCAGCCCGTTGTGGAACCAGCCCATAGTGGTGTCGTTGTCGTGCGTGCCGGTGTAGCAGACGGAATTCTCGGGGATCCGCGCAGGATCGAATTCCTCCTCGGTCACCATGAACTGCAGGACCTTCATCCCGGCGAGCCCGTAGCGGTCGCGCAGGGCCCCGACTTCCGGCGTGATGATGCCCAGATCCTCGGCAATGATGGGCAGTTCCCCCAAGGCGTCGCACAGCGCATCGAGGAGGCCCTCGGCCGGGCCGGGCCGCCATTCGCCATTCCGCGCGGTCTGTGCGTCGGCCGGAATGGCCCAGTAGGACTCCAGGCCCCGGAAGTGGTCCAACCGGACGAGATCGGTCAGGGCCGCGGCGTGGCGGACCCGGGCGACCCACCACCGGTAGCCGTCGGCCGCATGCCGCTCCCAGCGATAGAGCGGATTGTCCCAGCGCTGGCCATCTTCGCTGAAGTAGTCCGGCGGCACGCCGGCGATGCCGGTCGGGTGCCGGTTTTCGTCCAGTTGGAACAGGTCGGGGTTCGCCCAGACGTCCGCGCTGTCCAGCGCGACGTAGATCGGCAGGTCGCCCATGAGGCGCACACCCTGCTCGTTGGCGTATTCCCGAAGTTTCTGCCATTGCTGGAAGAACAGGAACTGGACGGACCGGATGCCTTGCAACTCCGTTCGGGCTTCGGTTTCGATTTTCTGCAGGGCGTCGGGATCGCGCAGGGCATGAGGCGCATCCCATTCGACCCAAGGGCGTTGCCGGTACCGGCTTTTCAGGACTTCGAACCGGGCATAGTCGTGCAACCAGTCCGAGCCGTGGACAGCCACGAATTCATCCCGCGCCTGCCGCTGCGCCGGCGAGGCCGCGGTCTCGAAACGCTCGCCGACGCGGGCCAGCAATTCCAGCTTGAGCGGGATCAGCGCGGGGAAGTCCACCCGGTCGCGGGGCAGGCCCCGGAAAGGAGAAAGCTCATCGTCCTCCACGAGACCCTGGTCGCGCAGCGCGTCCAAGTCGATCAGCAAGGGGTTGCCGGCGTAGGTGGACGGCGATTGGTAGGGCGAGTCGGCGTAGCCGACCGGGCCGACCGGCAGGAACTGCCAGGTACCGAGCCCCATCGAAGCCAACGCGTCGACGAAGCGGCGGGCATTTTCACCCAATTCGCCAATGCCGTATTCGCCCGGAAGGGAACTCAGGTGCAGGCAGACTCCGGCCTGGCGTTTCATCCTTGCAGGATAGCAGGTTAAGGCTGGGAATTGATGATGTCGGAACCGGGTGCCTGGATCTGCGGCACCGACAGGCTTACTTGCTGGCGCAGAGAGCCAATCCCTCCAATACCAGATCCGGTGCTGCGATCATCGGCGTGTGGCACCAGACCTGAAGTTTCTCGGCATCACCGCCCGTCAGTATCACCAAGGCATGTCCGCCCAGTATGTCCTCGCGCAGCCGCGAGCACATGGAATCAATGCCTCCAGACAGGAGTTTCCAGATTCCCGATTCGACCGCCTCGTCGGTACCGGCGTGGGAAGTGCTGCGCGGACTCACCTGCGGCGAGTGAACGGCCGCGTACAGCATCGCCAGGCCGTCTTTCTGCCGAAGGTAGCCCGGCACGATCCAGCCACCGCAGTGCTCGTTATCCTCGGTCAGCCCGTCCACGGCGATTGCGGACCCGGCATCCACGATGATCAAAGATGAATGGGTTCGCTGGCGCGCTGCCTGCATCGCCAGCAACCGGTCCGCCCCGAAAGTTTCCGGCTGCGCATAGTGCAAGCTGATGTCCCCGCGCACTTTCTCAGAGTCGGCCCACGACACCGGCCCGCCCCATGCTTCCTCGACCCCTGCCCGCAACTCGTCTCCGGCGTCGCCCTGCATGGTCGAGACCGCATACAGGGTTTCTTCATGATCCTGACGCTCACGCAACGTCTGATGCAACCGGCTGATGCCGGAGATCGGAGCGACCCCGAGCCGGAAGATCTGCCCTTCCCGCTCCTCGCCCAGCTTGGCGCGGGTATGCCCGAGGTCCAGAAGCAAGGTCATAAGCGGCGCAGACGCACATCAGCACTGTCGAACTGCCGCACGCCCTCCTCTCCTTCGACCTGCAAAAACCCACGGTCGTCCACGCCCCGCGCGCGACCCGTGTATGCCTGGTTTGATCCGGTCACATGCACCTCGCTACCCCTGAGACCGTCGTACGGCTCAAAGTGTGCCACAAGTTTGCCGGGAGCGCTACTGTCCAGCCGAACGAGGCAGGCGACGATCGACTCGATCAGGCCGGCGGCCAGGCGGTTCGGGTCGGGAGACTGCCCGCAGGCGCGGGCGATCGAGGTAGCCTGACGGTCCACTTCCGGTGCGGCTTCCACGTTGATGCCCACGCCGACCACGCAACGGGCCTGCCCGCCGCGGGCGCGGCATTCGGTGAGGATCCCGCCGAATTTCGCGGGGCCGTACATGAGGTCGTTCGGCCAGTGCAGGCAGGGCTGGCCAAGCCCCATCTCGCGCAAGCGCTCGATGAGCGCGATGCCGGCCCAAAGCGCCAAGGCCGGCGGCGCTTCCGCCGGGAAGGCATGCAATGCCGAAAAGCACAGGGCTCCGTCGGCCGTCTCCCAACTCCGGCCCTGCCGCCCCCGCCCCCCGGTCTGGCGCCGCGCGACCTGTACCCGGTCGCGGGCGGCCGTATTGTCGTAGAGGATGTCGTTGGTGGAGGCGACTTCGTCGACCACTTCGACCCGACCGGTCCGGGCACGGGCTTCCTTGGATAGAGCCTCGGCGATCCGTTCGGCGTCGAGCGGCGGATGGGTGAAAGATGCCGTCATAAAGGCATTGGCCCCAGCAAACTGACACTCGTCAATCTATATGTTCGAGAAAGGCGCGTGGCGAAAGAACCTCGACGGTTCCGTACCTTGACTCTGTAAAATCCCGCCGGTTTCCTGTCACGAGGACAGCACCTCCTGCTGTCGCTGTTGCCAGATAAACTTCGTCGTCAGGATCCTTGATCTGAAATGCGACTGCCGCAGGTTCGACTATGATGGAAACTTTCTTGATCTCTTCGATAATTGCCCAGAAGTCGTCGCGGTAGAAGCCGTGTTCCGGTCTCTCGGCAACTCTCTCATACTCGTGAATAATGGGAGGCGACAGAAAAACGTGATGGTACTGCGTTGCCTGGGTGAAGACTTCACGGCAAACACCTTCGGCCCGTGCCGCCGAGACAATCACGTTGCAGTCAAGAACGACCCTCACGTTCCGCATCCCTGCGTTCTTTTCGTGCTTCAGCTATGATCTTGATGGCATCCTCCATGATCTCCTCTTCGGAACGGGCGGCATCCTCGGGCGAAAGTTTGATACGTGCGAAGATCTCGGCAATCCTATCCGCAGCTGCATTGCGATCCACCACCGCCCTTGGACTGAAGAGAATCCCGTCCTCAACGACGGATGCCTCCATCACGTCGCCTTCGTGCAAGTCGACCCGCTCGCGCAACTTCGCGGGAATGGTGACCTGAAATTTCGGCTTTATGGTAACTAACATATTTCCTCTCCAAAAAAGTTGGAAATTCTTACTTTCCTACATTATACATGTGCCATTCCATTAAACAAAAACGGCCCCGCGCGGGGCGGGGCCGGATGTGAAGTGCCTGGCGATGTCCTACTTTCACGTGGGGAGACCCCACACTATCATCGGCGATGAACCGTTTCACGGTCGAGTTCGGAATGGGATCGGGTGGTTCCAGTTCTCTATGGTCACCAGGCGGAAAAGGGTTGGATGATTCACAGCTCTCAATCAAGCGGAAGGTCTGAAGTAGCATGGTCAAGACTCACGGGCAATTAGTACTGGTTAGCTTCACTCATTGCTGAGCGTCCACATCCAGCCTATCAACCTGGTATTCTTCCAGGGCCCTACCGGGACTCGAAGTCCAGTGAAACCTAATCTTGGGACAGGCTTCCCGCTTAGATGCTTTCAGCGGTTATCCCTTCCGTACATAGCTACCCGGC
>CAZRSJ010000041.1:0-12840 GCA_964602805.1 uncultured Chromatiales bacterium
TCGGCCAGCAGTTCGTTGTAGACGAACCGCCCGGCCCCGCACAACCGAGCGAACTGCCGCTCCTGCGTCTGGTTCGGATACAGACGGTAGCGGGAGGCTCGGTGCATGATGATTTACTCTAGCACGGATTCCGCACTAAACCCGGAAGCCCCTATTTTGTCAAATTTTGCCGCGGTCCTCAGGGAATACGTCGTACAATTGGAAAGTCAAAACTCTTTCGCGGTACGCTTTGCGAGGTGCTTGCTGTGTCTGACTTATCCGAGTGCATTGATTACGCCGGAGAGCTTGTCGGGCTTTTGACTTCGTCAAGTCAAGTGCATTGTCTCCAATTTTTCCCGAAGCTCTGCCTATGCAACTCGTGAAATTCCTCAACAACTTCCTAGCCAGAAACCGCGGGCTCGTCATCGCCGGTTTTGTGGTCCCTGCCAGCTTCGTCTACCAGAATGTCGAGAACCTTCGAAAACGGATCCATCGGATGTTGAGGAACACCCGTGTTGAACACGACAAAGCTGTCCAGGCGATTCAAGCTCATGTGCAGGCTTGCCATGCCGCTGGCAAATTCATGTGTACCGCGCGCAAGCCATGGCGAACGATGTCGGTGCGCAGCGCCGAGTTCAAGAAGGACATGCAGCAGATTTCCATCAACCTTTGCGATGTCCTTGAGGTTGACGAGAAACGTCTAACCGTTCGTGTAGAGCCGATGGTCACCGTGGGAGACATTACTGCCTTTCTTGTCCCCAGGGGATTCGCGCTGGCTGTCCAGCCCGAAATGGAAGACCTTACCCTTGGGGGTTTGTGCATGGGTATCGGCATTGCAACAGGCAGCCACCGAGAGGGCTGTCTGTTCGAGTCGGTCGAGGCCTTCGAGATCGTGACCGCCACCGGAGAGCTTGTCCGCGCCACGCGTGACCAGAACGCCGACCTTTTCCGCGCTTTGCCCTGTTCCCACGGCACCCTCGGCTTCCTCGTGAGCATTGAGTTTCGCATTGTCCCGATTGAGTCGCATGTCAAGATCGACTACGAACCCTTCCACTCGATCGATGCCTTCTGCGCGCGCCTTGAGGAGCTTACCGCCTCCCCTGACGCCCCGCGTTTCGTGGAAGGACTCGTCTTCTCCAAGGAATCTGGCGTCATACTCACGGGTGACTACGCAACGCCCCCGCGCGGCGCGCGCATCAATCGCATCAATGACTACTACAAGCCGTGGTTTTACAGCCATGTTGGCCAGTGTTTGAAAACCGGGGCTGCCAGCGAGTACATTCCTGCCCGCCATTATTTCCACCGCCACACGCCTTCAGTGTACTTCCAACTCAGGGACCTCATTCCTTTTGCCAATACCACTTGGTATCGCTATTTGTGGGCTTGGATGGGTGCGCCGAAGGTCTCTCTGCTGAAACTGACGACAACCCGGGAGCTTCGGCGCCAAGCTTTCGAGAACCGCGTTGTGCAGGACATCATGGTACCGGTCGAGAGCCTTGCCGAGTCTGTCCGCCTTAGCGACGAGCTGTTCGACATCTACCCGCTCTGGGTCGGACCGGTGCGCTTGTTTGATCACGGTGCCAATGAGGGTTTTTTGCGGAATCCAGCCAACGGCGGCAGCAGCCAGATGTACGTCGACCTTGGCATTTTCGGCATTCCGCCGAATGCCAAAGCCGGCAACTACGACCAGGTGCCGACCATGCGCCGCTTGGAGAAATTCGTCCGCGAGCGCGGCGGTTACCAGATGCTCTACACCGATATATACATGACTCGTACCGAATTCGAGCACATGTTTGAGCACCGGCTCTACCGGGATGTACGCAGCAAGTACGCGGTCGAAAACGCTTTCCCCGAGGTCTACGACAAAGTGATACCGGAGAGTTGGCTCATTGATCTGCAAGGCTCATCGCCGTGACCCGGATATTCAGGAATATCTGACCATGTACACTTTCTTTGACGTAGGCACACTAGAACGGGGTGACATACAGTGAACTCGGTCTCTCTGCATTCCCTCCCGCTCAACTTTCACGTTCGCGTCCTTATTGCGCTGCGAAGGTTTTTCGGCATGCTGCTGGCGTTGAATTTTGTGGCGCTGTGGGCAATACCCATCGTGGCCCAGGGCCGATTGTTTCGCGCCGGGCTGCACCGTTTTCTGCGGCCCGTCCACCGCCTCCTTGACCGTTCGGTTCGATTGCGACACATTGCCACAAAATACGTCTACCGGCGAGCCGTGCATGCAGACTACTTCGCATCTGCAATATTCCTCGCGGTCGGCACGGTACTGGCCCTCGCCGTAGTTTTTACTTGGCAGATCTTGTTCGGAGAGCTGCCCTGGTGGCTCGTGGCGGCGTACTACTTTGCGTGGGTGGGATTTGGCGGCCGTGGTATGGGTACGGAGTACACCTTTGCCCATCGCGAGGGCCATGCCACGGGAGGTCGCATGTACCGACCGTGGATCGCCAAGTACATTGGAAATATTTTCGAGAACCGCGTTGGTCTGTGGTACGGCATCGTCCCGTACACTTTTTCGACATCGCATATTCTTCTCCATCACCGGTTGAATGCCGGCAAGGCAGACCCGCTTTACGTGTGGGATCTCGACCGGACCAAGTTTAGCGATATGCTTTTGTATCAATGGCGGGTATTCCTGTACATGACCGGCCTTGGCAACATTCGAGAATTTCGCAGGCAACAAGGCGTACATCCGGCGATTCGAAAGGCGCATACCGATCTGTCGAGGGGCATGCGGATTTATTGGGTGTATGTGCCGGTGGCACTCGTTGCGCTACTGGTGGCGACGGGCTCAAGTGTTCTATCGTCGATCATGTTTTTGTTTTTCATCTACATCCAACCGCTTTTTGCGATGTCGACGTTCATTGCACTTGTGACTCTAGCGCAACATGGATTTCTTGAACACGACAAAGAAGGACGAAACCTGAAACACGTGGTTGCGATCACCATCTTGGGTGGCCACGACGATTCCTTCGGGGAAGACGATCATTACACGCACCATTATTCTCCTGCTGTTACGCACGACAAATTAGCTCCGGCGCAATCCCTTCAGGAAAGCGAATGGGCTCGTTACCACGGTTCCGTCTTCAAGGGCACGTCCATTATCGAGATTGCGGTTTTTCTGCTGCTGGGACGGGTTGACCGGCTGATTGATCGTCACTATGTCGATTACTCAGGGGCACTGGGGAGAGATCAAATTGTCGAATTGTTTACCCGCCGTGCAAAACGTAAGGAAATGAGTTATGAGGAATATGAATTCGGGTATCTTCCGGTGTTGAGAGACCGGGTCCGTGATTACGTGAAACAAGGTGTCTTCAAGAACGAAAACCACGCGTACATTTTCCAGGCCCAGCACGAGATTGGCCCTGAGTTCAGGGTGGGCTAGACTTAAACAAAGAGTAACTGCCCGTCATTCAGTTCCACAATTACTCGGGTTTGCGGGCCAGGAAGAAAAACAGCGGGGTGAAAAGGCCGGATTCGCCCCCGGCGACCAGCGCGTCCGCGCCCCGGTTCAGCAATGTGCTGACCATGGTGGAGCCCTTCGGAAAGATCCGCAGCCGCTCCCCGACCCTTAAGGTCAGATTGGTCAGGGCGCGCCCGAGAGGCGTGCGCGGAATGCTCGCGAGACTGAGGTCACGACCCTGCAGGGCCCGGTACCAGGGCATGTTCGGATCTGCTTCGGGGGCAAGGTCGCGGGCCTCCAGGAATTCGAATCCGGCCGCGCTCAATGCGGGGCCGATTTCAGACGTGACGGAGATATCCGGCAGTCCGTTCCCTTTCTCGATATCTTTTTTGATCCGCAGGTGTTCGGCATTCTCCGGGTCGAAGTCCTCGGTGAGACACCACTCGTAGCCCGCGAAGCAGGCACCTGGGCGCAAGACGCGGAAGACTTCCCGGAATGCCGCGGTCTTGTCCGGCGCGTGGGGCATGGACTCGATCGCGATGGCGGCGTCGTAGGAGTCGTCGTCCTCGGGAATCTGCATGAAGTTGCCGTGGATGAAGCGGCACAGTGACTGGATATCCTGGCTTTGTTCTTCGGCGCGCTTGATCTGGTAGGCGTTATTGTTGAGGCCGACGAAACTGGCTCCGGAATAACGGGCCATCGTGCGCATGGGTCCGCCGATCCCACAGCCCAGGTCAATCACCTGCATCCCGGGTTTCAGGGACAATTGGTCAGCCAGGAAATGCTCGTGCCTGAGCAGCGATTCCTTGAAGCTTTCACCGCGGTGCCGGGGAGCGAAATGAAAGGACTGGCCCCAGCCGAATTCGTAGAAGTCGGTTGCTAGGTCGTAGTAGTGATTGACGAGTGTCTGGTAGTCCTCTTTCCTGTTCTCCAGGTCGTCATCGTGAAGCCCGGTGTACTGATCGACCGCTTGGGTTACTTCATCCGGGGTGAGATCCGCGAGGGAACGAGAATCTGATTGTTTGGCGGGTGTGAGTCTCATTCGATTATTCTCCAGTTCCGAACTTCTTCTTCATGAAGGGGCATGTGCGCCATGCGGCTCTTCCAGTACAGTTGCTGCCAAAGGTATCGCGCTGCTTGCGGTCGCTTCGGCGGTAAGGGACTCGGAGGTTGCCAGTTCCAACCGGGTCCGGCGTCGCTGCTCGTAAAGGCCGAGCGCGCGCAAGGGGAAATATTGCCGATACAAGACGTAGTCCAGCAGGGCCGTGCGGAAAAAGACTCCGACCATGTCTTGCTTGGGCCATGCTCCGTCCGCGTCTTGGGTGTCGAGCAGGAACTGGGCACCCCGCGAAATCGCAGCCCAGTTCGGATCCTTCGCCTCAAGCAGCGCAATCAACGCCCATGCGGTCTGGATGACCTGGCTTTCATCGTGCGCAACGTACTGGCCGGTGAAGCAACCGCTGTAGTGCTCACCCCATCCTCCGTCTGCCCGTTGACGGTCCAGCAGCCATCGGCAGGCCAGGCGCAGCGCCGGGTCGCCGGGGCGGGCTCCGGCGGCAAGCAGGCCCCTGATCCCGAAAGCAGTGCCGTAGATGAATTGGACGCCCCACACGCCGCGCCATGACCCATCGCTCGCCTGGGTTCGGCGAAGCCGAGCGCCGGCTCGTGACATGGCATCCGTCACCGCTTGGTCCGTGATATCCGGGAAGTGCTCCTTGCAGGCGGCGAGCGCTGCGAGGCAAGACGCGGTGCACTCGACATAGGAATGTTCGGTCATCGACTCGCCGAACATCTCGGCCGGATTCAGCCATTCGAGACCGACTATGGAGCGCTGCGCTTCATAGCTGCCGAAACCGCCGTCGCGGTTCTGGCCCCGCAGCATGAACTGGATCGCGTCCTTGAGCATAGTCGTGTTCGTCGCCTTGCGGTGGGCGGCGATAATCCCGAGCACTGCTTCCGCGGTGCAGTCGGTCACCGGCCAGCCATGCCACTGGCCAGCAAAGCACCAGCCACCCTTGGGGTCATTCCGGTAAGCCTCGCGGAATCCTTCGAAGCTGGTTTTGATTTGCTGCGTTTCCAGGAAATCGGCCCCACGCTGGAGGGCATCTGGAACTTCAGGAGCCAAGTCAAGCCCGGACATTGTGTCCAATGCCTGCAGGGCGAAGCCGGTATCCCACGAAATGCTTCTCGCCCCGGTGACTCGTGCCCCGTATTCCTCGTCTTCCCAGATCCAGTCGTCCAGCTTCGCGAGTGCCTGGCGGCTGTCGGGATCGTTCCGGTCGCGCAGCCATAAGGCCAGGATGTTGAGGAGCCCGCTGACCGGGGAAATGCTCGTGTGAGTGGTCGTTCGCAGTTCCCATCTGATGCGCTCGGCGATCGCGTCCACGCATCGGGCACGCAGGTATTTGCTATGGAGCCGTTCAAACAACTGCGAAAACCCGTACCCGATCCGAAGCCATACACTGGGCCGTGCGTGTAGGTCGGCGCTTCGCAGGCGATTGCGGCCTGTGGAGAAGCCGACGTTGGCAAAACCCTCGGGGTACAGTTCTTCTCGCAGTGATGAGATCAAAGGCGTAACGGGTACCTGGAATCGATGCGAGTAGACGGCCGCCATCGCCATGTAGATAAGCCGGGTATGGCAATACCAGTTGGAGGGGTGCAGCGGAATCCAGCGCGGCAGACTCCACAGTTCCGGCAGGATGGCGTTGATTCCGCGCCAGTCGTAGAGATTGAGGAGCGCCAGCCAGAATTTTCCCCAGCTCGGAATGCCGAGAACTCCTTCGGTCTGCAGGAATTCCTGGGCCGGCTTGAGCAGGGGGTCATCCCGCTCGACGCCGAGCAGCCTTGCCGCGACGTATACCAGCGTGGTGACAAACAGGCTGGGGGGCGGGTGCTCGTGCAGGCCCCATGCGCCCCCTTCGAGGCGGGTCTGTTCGAAAGAGCGCAGCACGCGTCGGCGCCGGTCGGGGTCGAGCGGCTGCCCCATGATGTGGTGCAGCAGCACGTATTGTGCGGTGAGCATGGGGCACCAGACCATCTCGCCTTCCCAGGCGCCGTCCTCATCCTGGAGATCCAGCAGGCGTTCGCTCGCGCTCTTCAATGCCGGGCCGGCATCGGGTGATTCGGCTGTCCACGGGCGGGCAGGTTGAGAGTCGTTGGCCTTCGAAGGGATGGAGACCAGGAACGTGTGGGACCAGGTGTCCCGAATCTGCTCGTCCGTGCCTTCGCCCGTGCTTCTCGCCCGGTGTATCATCTGGGCTCCCCGCAGCAACCATTTGATACGACCCGAGAGTGAATTAAAGGTGTCTCGGGCACGGCGCCAGGCAAGTTTGTCGAGGGATCGCGGCGTTTCTCCGGCAATCGCCCGGGCCATCGTCGTGAAAAAAGCAGAACTCAGATGGGAGACCGATGTGTTTTCACAGGCGAGTAAACGCATGGTTCGGTCACGCATCGTAGAACTTGCCCGCCAGCCTCGGTAGACTGCATGCCGGAGAGCCACCACCTCGGCCCGATGATCGGCAAAGACCTCGTAGAGTCCCATGGCGAGGAACTCTGGGGCACGGATCGCCTGGAAGCGCTTCTTGGTAAAGTCGCCAAAGTCCTCGTTCTCGGCGAGTGCAAGCGCATCACCGAAACCAAGAGTGATACCGACCGCCGACATGGGGTGGTAGTGCCCGGCCGCATCGCCAATCAGCACCCGATGCGGGCTCCCATAGGTGACACGCAACCTCAATTTATTGCTGGCCGTGCGGAACTGTCCCGCCCGCAGCGCGTCAACAAATGCAGGCCGGACTGATTCCGGCAACCAACCGGTATACGAGTCCAGCAGGAACCCGATTCGATCCCGGGGCGTCCAGCGGTCGGCCGGGACATCAACGACGATGCGGACACCGCGTTCCCCCAGGCGGTACATGAGGATGGGCCCGGGTCCGCCCCCTAGCACGTATCCATAACCTTCCAGCGGCAGCGTCACGTCGTCGACGAGGACTCCCACCATCCACGAACAGGTTTTCTGGTTTGTCGACAAGCCCAGTGATCGACGCACGACCGAACCCCGGCCGTCGGCGCCGACGATCCGCGCAGCTGCGACGGACTCATCGGTCCCGTTGCGAGTAAAAGTGATTCGTCCGTCTACGATCTCACGGACTTGCGCATTGAAAATAAAATCAATACTTGATTCGTTCTCGATCGCTCCGTGCAGATGCGAGACGAGTACCGCGTGCTCGCAGGCCAATCCGTGAGCACCGTCCGGGTAGGGAAGGATGATCGGTTCCGAATCGTCTTCCGGGTACACCACGAATCCGTTGCCTGCGCCGATAGGAGGCTGCGTGTCGAGCCCGATTCCGAGCTCGCGCAGTATCCGCACGGCGGGGGGGTGCAGCCATTCTCCCGCCAGTCGCTTGGAAGCCTCGGGGCTCGCTTCGAGCAAGACAACCCGGGCGCCTTTTCGCGCGTGGGCGAGCGCACACAAACTGCCGACTGGTCCCCCGCCGACAATCGCGACGTCGTAGTGCCGGGAGGGGGCGATGCTCACTGGAAAATGCTGGCCTGCGGGCGGCGGCGGTAACGGACTCGGCAGGGCTCCCTGGGGCCTGTCACCCAACTGCCGTAATTCGGTTCGGGAAACTCGGTGGTGGGTTGAAAATCGAAGCGATCAAACAGCACGGTCCAGATTGCCTTCAACTGCATGTAAGCAAAATGCTCACCGATGCACCGGTGCTTGCCGCCGCCGAAACTGATCAAGGCAAAGTGGTGCTGTTTGCCCTCGGATGCGGGCGGGGCGAACCGATCCGGATTGAAGCGGTTCGGGTCGGCAAACAGGTGGGGCAACCGTTGAGCGACCGCTGGCGATACCATGGCTAGGGCGCCGGCCGGCACGACATGGTCCTTGTAGTTCAAGGGCTTGAGGACCTTGCGGATCAGCATGATCAAGGGGGGGTGCATCCGCTCGCATTCACGGATGGCGTGTTCCAGCGTGACTTGGTGCTTGAGGCTTTCGTAGCTCACGGTTCCCGCCTCGCGGTAAGTGTCCTGCATCTCGTTCTTTATCCGTTCCAGGTAGGACGGGTCCCGCATCAGCTCCAGGAGGGTCCAGGTTGCGAGCACCGCGCTGGTGTGCTGGCCCGCGAACAGCACCGTCAGCAGGATTCCGGTAATCTCGTCGTCGCTCGGGGCGTGGCCATCCTTGTACCGGGCATCCATAAGGGTCTGCATGAAATCTTCAGGTTGGGCTTCGGTCCGCCGACGTTCCGCCATGATCTGGCCGAAGAGCTTGGCGACTTTTCGCCGGGCCCGGTCGCGGCTCCGATGTGCCGGGATCGGGAGATAGGGGAAAAAGAATCCCAGGGTGTTGATGCCGTTTTGCAGTTCGTGGTAAGCCTCGGCGAATCCCGCGTCCAGCTGGGCCCGGACCTCTTCTCCGATAAGGCAACGGCTGGCGATCTTGACGGTGAGTTCGTTCATCGCGTGGGGCAGGTCGACTTCCCCACTTTCGCCGAGGTCCTCGGCAAACTGCCAGGTCTCCTCGAACATGATGCGGGCGAACCGGCGCATCGCGGCTTCGTTGAGCGCCGGATACAGAAATCCCAATTGCTCGAGCATCAGTTCGGGTGTGGTGTCGTAAGCCACGCCGCGCCCGAAGATGGGCACCGTGAACTGGTAGACCTCTTTGGCGCTGAGCTGGTCTTCGGGTGCGTGGAAGTAGAAATCGTGGGCTTCGGGTCCGGTGAAGAGGAAGAACTCGCGCGGGCCGAGCCGGAACCGGATGAGTTCGCCTTGCTCGCGCCAGCCGCGCTGCAGCATCGCGACCGGATCCTTCTGGAAGTCCAGCAGATGGCCGATCAGCGGCCACTTGCCCGCGACCTCGGGAATGGCCCGGGCCTCCTGCGGCGAAAGTGGGGTGGAACGTACGGTGGTCATGTCGTCAGCCGTGCCTCAATAGACGAACGGCAGCATCGCGAAGCGCACCCGCTTCGTGTACCGCTCCCACAGTTCGCCGTACTTGGCGCGGCAGCGGCGATCGTCGCGTCTCGAGCGATGCCACAGCAGCCCCGCCAGCCACGCGGGTAGCAGGAAGGGAATCCAGGATGCGAACCCGGTGGTCAGGGCGAACGAAAAGTAGATGCAGATCTCGCCGGTATAGTTGAGATGCCGCCCGATCCCCCAGAACCCGGAGACCAGCAGGCGCCCGTCCAGGGACTCGGCGGGCCTCCCCCAGATCGTGGCGTTGGGGTTGCGCTTGAAACGGTGCTTCTGCCCGTTGGCGCCGCGGAAGACCCAGAAGCCGAAGACGAACAGCAGCGCGATCGCGGTGGCCGCGACGGGGGACAGGGGGTCGGTTGCGTGAACCAGCCACCAGCCGGCGATGCAGTAGAAAAACGGCACCAGCACGTAGTCTCCCCAGACCAGCATCCACCCGAAACGCTCGCTGACGATGTCCCAGGTGTGGACCATCCCGTACTCGAACTGGAAGTAGTTGAGGACGTACAGGAAGGTGAAGGCCTGGTACAGCATCATGGCCAGGGTCAGTTCGCCGTAGGTTTCGTACTGCACGGCGGCGAACGAGACGTTGAACAACGCGAGGCCGATGAGGGAAGGGCGGTAACTGAAAAACTTCAGGTCCACCCCGAACCAGGTCGGGTGGCCTTCCACGCCATAGAAGAAGCCCTCCAACCCTCTCGGGGAATCGCCCTGGGCCCGGGTGCCCTGGTAGTACAGCAAGGCGGAAAAGGCAAACGCGAATACGTTCGCCACCACGAACAGGGCGAGAAAATGGGTATGCAGCACCGAAAGAGAGAACCAGCCGGAGACTTGGGCAAGCCCTCCCACAATCATGGTCAGCAGGAACAGGGCAAGGCCGTTGCTTCGGTAGACCCTGGATTTCCCGTCGTAATCCGGCCCCGTGATCCGGCGTCCGGGCAACAGCATCGAACCCAGGAACAGGAAGCCGAAGAATGCCAGCATCATGGCTGCCGCATCAAGCAGGGCGCCGCCGGACAGCGCAGTCAGCGAGAAGGGCAACTCAGGCATAAGCGCTGCCGTTCTCCGCTTTGCGTTCCAGGTATTCCCGCCACTTGCGCACGGTCACGTCCTGGAAGGCCTCGACCACGGGATTGAACTCGACGGTCGGGACGTCCCAATGTCTCTCGTAACCCTCCTGTTCTCCTTCGAGCGCGTATTGATCCTGAGTCAGCAACGGGGCGATGAGGATGCGGTTCGAGATCTTCAGGACAAAGGTCATGGCGAAACGGGGGATGTGTATCGGCAGAAGGGGTATCTTCAGCGACTTGAAATAGAACAAAAAGAAGGTTCGGCTGGTCCGCTCGTCGATGGGCAGCACGAAAAGCCAGTGCTTGATCCAGTCATCGGTGTTCGACCACTGGTAGGGATATTGGTAGCAAAGATCCATGTGATTGGTGTCGAGCTTTTTGTGGTCGACGAACAGCCCGGAGATACGCCCGCGTCCGACCTGCGTCTCGTAGGAGAGGTGCACGTCGTCACCGATGGTCTCGCAGCGGGTGAGGGTGGCGCCGACGAACGGACGGTATTCACGGTGCAGATGGGCATGGGAGAAGTCGCTCACGTTGTCGATCACCATCGAATGATGGGCCGACCAAGTGAACGTGAGCGGGACGCAGGCCCATCGGCCGGGTCCCTCGAGTTCGGGGATGTCCGGGATCTGACGTGATTCCGCCTTTTCCGGGTCTCCGGGGAACAGCCAGACCAGGCCGTAACGGACCTTCACGGGGTAGGATCGGATCGAGACGTTCTCGCAGCTTTCGCCGAGGTGCTCGCGAGCCTCCCCGGCACGTTGCCCCTCTCCGTCGTATTGCCAGCCATGGTAGGCGCAGACGAGCCGGCAGTCTTCGACATGGCCGAGGGAGAGCTTGAGCTGGCGATGGGCGCAACGGTCCTCGACGGCATGGAACGAGCCGTCCTTCGCCCGGAACAGTGCAATGGGGCGTTTCCAGAAAACAACCTCGACCACGGTTCCCGGCTTGACGCGGCGGACTTCTTCGACCGCGTACCAATAATCCGGGTCCATGCCCGCGGCGCGTGCCTGCTGGCGTAAATTGCTGGCTTCATCGAAGCCAGGAGGCGGACTTGTCATTGGGTTCATTTCAGCCTCCGTCCGAAGTGATGGGTGTGCCTTGATCCGGCACGAGTTCTTCTGCTTGTCCCGTGCCGTCCGTGCACGGGGGTTTCGCGTCCGGGTTCGTGATCGCCTTGCGCTGGTGATAATGAAAGGCGTAGGCTTCGTGGACCGCGGCGCGGATGCTGGTCGGCTGGTAGCCGAGTTCCTCTTTCGCCTTGCTGGTATCGGCGTGACGGCACTTTTGCAGCAGGCGAATGGCGCCTGGGGTGAAACGCTGGGGGAAACTCGGATGAAACCGGCTCAGGTAAAAACTTGCGATTTCCGAGAAGGCGAGCATCGCGCGGACCGGCATCCGCCGGTTGGGGCGCGGGACGCCGGAGACTTCCTCGTACAGGTCGATGATGTCGGAGATGGTCTTGTACTCGGTACTGAAGATGTATTTCTCGCCCGAGCGTCCGCGGTCCATGCACAACCGATGCCCTTCGACAATGTCCCGGGCCGCGACGAACTCGAAGCCGCCGTCGACGTAGGCGCGAAGCTTGCCGTTGGTGTAGTCGCACAGGGTCCGGCCCAACCGCGAGGGAAAGAAATCGCTGCCCCCCACAACCGCGCAACACGTTGCGACGATGACATCTTGTCCAGCCGCCGCGGCGCGCCAGCACACCTGTTCGACAAGCGTCTTGCTGCGCTCGTAGGGCATCGTGCGTTCCATGGGATAGAACAGCATCGTCTCGTCGCTGGGGGCGGAGGGGTCGTCCAGGTTGTATCCGACCGCGCTGAAAGAGCCCGTCACCACCACCCGGCCGGCTTCCGTCTCCCGCGCTGCCTGCAGCATGTTGCGGGTGCCGAGAACGTTGCACTCGTAGATTTCCCGGCGATGGGCATGGTTCCCTTCGATGGTCGAAACCTTGGCCGCACAGTGATAGACGCCTTGACAGCCTTCGACCGCTTTCCTAACGGAATTCAAGTCCCGCAGGTCGCCGTACGCGCGTTCGACGTCGAGGCCTTCCAGTGCGTCGTTGTTCTCTTCGTACCGCAGCAACACCCGGACCCGGGTGCCTTCGTTGAGTAGCCGGCGCACGAGATTGGCGCCCACGTGCCCGGCCGCGCCGGTGACGAAAACGGGTGCCGCCGATGAATTGTCGGGTGTACTCGATCCTGAAGTCATCTTGTGCCCTGATTCCGAAACTTTTCCATCCATGTTTGGCGGTATCGAGGGTACGCAGGCAGAACGCTCAACAGCGGCCAGGATATACCGGCGTCCGCCGCTCCATAGCCGCCTTGTTCCAAGCTAGTCGGGTGATCGTAATCACCGGTCTGCCTCCAGTCATCCCTCGCAATATGACTGATG
>CAZRSJ010000042.1:0-11552 GCA_964602805.1 uncultured Chromatiales bacterium
CGGGTGATCGTAATCACCGGTCTGCCTCCAGTCATCCCTCGCAATATGACTGATGGGATAATTCTAACAAACTTAATATCTGGTGCGAATATTCTTTTTATGGTTTTTTGAGTACTGCACTCGAAACAAAACCTGCCGACAGGGCCGGTATTGCCGAACCAAATTTATTTGGAACTTTAGGAGAGTTTATTTAGTATAGATAACCAAGCTGAGAATAATGGTCATGAGACTGGCCGCCCCGCCCACGGTCGTCGTGATACGCCAAGAGAGTTGGCCAATCTTGGCTTCCATCTCGCCGCGCAACTCCAGTATTTCGCCACGCAGGCTAGATCCCATCTTCTCCATGTCACTGCGGATGCCGGACTCCATCTTCTTCATATCGCTACGGATGCCGGATTCCATCTTTTCCATGCTGGCACGGATGCCGGATTCCATCTTCTCCATGTCGTTACGGACACCAGATTCCATTTTTTCCATGTCGCGACGGAGACCAAGCTCCATCTTCTCCATGTCACCGCGCAAGGCAAGTTCCGTCTTCTCCACGTCATTCCGCAAGGCGAACTCCGTCTTTTCCAAGTCGGTCCTTGTGGCCAACTCGCTTTGTGCATCCTGTAGGGTTTCGACCAAGGTCACGGCCTGTTTTTCCCCGAATTCCGCATTCTTCAGCCTCTCGACAACTCGAAGTGTATCAAATGAAGGCGGGGGCGGGGCGGCTTTCTCGCGTTGATCGGGATTGGCGCCGGACTTTTTGGCGTGCGGGTTCATGTCGATCCTCCTTGACAGGAATGGGGTGATGTGGAGAGGCTCCTCCATGGAGGGGCCTGCATGGCTCAAGTCGGGATGATGACACAGAATCAACGGAAATCAAGGAAAAATGGTCGGAATTTTTAGACCATTTCTTCAATATTAGAATCAATGAGTTAGATGTACTGCTAGATGCCTTCAAGTCGCATTTTCGGGGGTTTTTCGCGTTTTTCCATGGTTTTCTGGCTTTTTCAAGGACAGTGGAGCGTTCCGGTATCCCACTCCGGAAATAAGCTCTTGGGACGGCGACCCGACAACAGGGCCATGTGTTGTTTAAACCGTATTCGCTGGATGCGTCAAGATGGCGGCACCCGAAGATCCTGAATAATGGAATCCAAACGATCATTGCAGGCTTCCAGTTGAGTTCGAAGGAGGGCAGTTTCGGTGCGTTCCTGCGTCACGGTAATGAGGGCGACGATTAAAATGCAAAAAGAAATCATCTGAACGATCAGGGCGCACTGGAACCCGAAATCTTTGTTGTGGCGCATGACAGTGGACAAGATCCTGAGAGGGTTACGAAGCTAAGAGCCAGTCGCGAATTTCGGCTTCAGTGCTCTTTATCTGTTTGAGTGCCGTCCGAATTTCACGAGGTTCGGGGGGCTTCGGGAGTTCGCCCTCGGTGCCCGGATAACGCCAGGCGGTTGCTGCCCCGGTGAGGCTGTCGAGTTTGGCGAGGCTTTTCCTGAGCGGGTGCTCTTGAGCCAGCTGTTCGGCAATTCGCGCGATGTCGTGGGTGTGAAGGCCCGGCAGGCCCTCGTGCAGGCATACGGCGCGCGCGAGTTTCTCTGCGGCCTGCTGGGCATGGAAGGCGGCCAGGTCCGGGAGATCTGGAAGAAGGCGTTCGATGCCGGCGGCGTCCCGTTCGGCCGCTTTCAGGAATCCCAAGGCGAGCGGGAAGATCATCGCAGGGGGAATGCCTCGCGATAGCGCGTCCAGAATGGGCCGTCAACGCGCGCGTCCAGCAATTTCCCCTCCTGGTCGACTTCGTAAGGGAGCATGCCGGGCACGTTCCGGTTTTTCTCGAACGCGGAGTAGCGGCAAGGGACCACGTCCACCGAAACGCCGAACCCGGCGACGGGTTTTCGCACCGACAGATAATCGAGAGGCTGGCTGTCCGGAGTGACGACCATCAGGTCGAAGTCGCTGTCCGGGCGTTCGGTGCCGCGTGCGCGGCTGCCGAACAGGAAAATGGCATCGGGCTGGAATGCGATGGCCAGGTTCGTCGTCAGAACGGAAAGGGCCGCCCCCGCATTGCGGAACGGGCCAATATTTTCATTTGCGGCCGCGGCCTCGTGTCCCGACCGGGGTTCGCTGCGGACGTATTCCAGCGCCAGGCCGATCAACTCCGGATCGTCTTTGATGTAGTTGACCAATTCGCGGATGTCGGCCTGCCAGTCTTGGCGCACGCGGAAACTGATTGTCGGAGTATTCATGGCTCCTCCTGTGTATTACATAGTGTAATACACTATTGGAAGAGTGTGAGGCATGTGGGATGGCTTGTCAAGCGGGTATGATTGGGACATGGACGATGTATCGTTGCTCGAAGCAGCAAAAGCGCTGGCCGACCGCAGCCGGGCGCAGGGCCTGCGCGTGGTGGCAGCCGAATCCTGCACCGGCGGCTGGCTGGCCAAATGCTGTACCGACCTGCCGGGCAGTTCCGACTGGTTCGAGTGCGGGTGGGTGACCTACAGCAACGAGGCGAAAGGCGAATTGCTGGGTGTTGACCCGGAACTGATCCGCCAGGAGGGCGCGGTTTCCCAGGCCGTGGTCGAAGCAATGGCGGTGGGAGCCCTGGAGCGTGCGCAGTGCGACCTGGCCTGCGCGATCAGTGGCGTGGCCGGACCGTCCGGCGAGACGGAACGCGCGCCGGTCGGTTGCGTGTGGTTCGCGTTCCTGCGTGCGGGCGGCGAGGTATGCAGCGAACGGCGGGATTTCTCCGGCGACCGCGACGCGGTCCGACGGGCGTCCGTGCTGCACGCGCTGCGTCGGCTGACGGAAGAGATTTCCTTGTAGTTTCAGGGTCGATCAAGCCCGGATTAATCCGGGGCGGCCCGTGTGGAATAATACGCTTGCTGCGAACCGGACCGCCCTTGACACAGGGAGGTTGAGATACCTAATGGACAAAGAACGTAAGAAAGCTCTGGAAGCAGCGCTTGGGCAGATTGAACGTCAATACGGCAAGGGCGCGGTCATGCGCTTTGGCGAAGGCGTGGCGGTGCCCGAGGTCGAAGTCATTCCAACCGGTTCGCTGGCGCTGGATGCGGCGCTCGGCATCGGCGGCCTGCCGCGCGGCCGGGTCGTTGAGATTTATGGATCGGAGGCATCCGGAAAGACCACGCTGGCATTGCATGTCGTGGCCAACTGCCAGAAGCAGGGCGGCGTGGCCGCTTTCATCGATGCGGAACATGCACTGGATCCGGCCTACGCCACCAACCTGGGAGTGCAGGTCGACGACCTGTTGCTCTCGCAGCCGGATCACGGCGAGCAGGCGATGGAAATCGCCGATACGCTGGTCACGTCCGGGGCGGTCGACCTGATCGTGGTGGATTCGGTCGCAGCATTGACCCCGCGGGCCGAATTGGAGGGCGGCATGGGCGACAGCCACATGGGCCTGCATGCACGGCTTATGTCGCAAGCGTTGCGCAAGCTCGCCGGCAACATCAAGCGGTCCAACGCACTGGTGGTGTTCATCAACCAGTTGCGCATGAAGATCGGGGTCATGTTTGGCAACCCGGAGACCACGACCGGGGGCAATGCCCTGAAGTTTTACTCGTCGGCACGGCTGGACATCCGCCGCATCGGGGCGACCAAGAAGGGCGAAGAGGTGATGGGGCACGAGACTCGGGTCAAGGTGGTGAAGAACAAGATGGCGCCGCCGTTCAAGAAGGCGGAATTCGAGATTCGGTACGGCGAGGGCATTAGCCGCCTGTCCGAATTGCTCACGCTGGGAGCCGAGAACGGGCTGATCCAGAAGTCCGGCGCCTGGTACAGCTACGAGGGCGACCGCATCGGCCAGGGCAAGGACAATGCGCGGCTCTACCTGAGCGAACACCCGGAGATCGCCGACGCGTTGGAGAAGAACCTGCGCGAAGCGCTACTGCCGGACCGCAAGGCGCCGCCGGAACCGGAGGCCGCCGAACCGGAGCATGCCGCAACCGAGGCGTGACGCCGTGCAGCAGGCGGTCAGTCTTCTGGCGCGACGCGAACATTCGAGCCGGGAGTTACGCGAAAAGCTGCGGGCGCGGAGTTTTTCCGCCGAGGCGGTGGAATCGGCACTGGCGACACTGCGCGAGCAGGACCTACAGAGTGACTACCGTTTTGCAGAAGCTTGCACCCGTTCCCTGATGAGTCGCGGCTACGGCAGCCTTCGCGTGGCGGGCGAATTACGCGAGCGCGGCGTATCGGGGGACATTGCCCAGGAGTTCGAGTCTTTGGCCAGGAAAGGAGAGTTTGAACGTGCCCGCGAAGCCTTGCGTCGAAAAACGGGAACACGGCAGCAGCAATTGCGTTTCCTGAACCAGCGGGGGTACCCAGGCGAGGTTGCGAGACGGGCGGTCGATGTGGCACTTCGGGAGAGTCAAGGTGACTAGCAGGCAAAGCGACGAGATCCGGCAGGCTTTCCTGGATTATTTCGCGGATCACGACCACCAGGTCGTGCCTTCCAGTTCGCTGGTTCCAGCGAACGACCCGAGCCTGCTGTTCGCCAATGCCGGCATGGTGCAGTTCAAGGACGTCTTCCTCGGGCACGAAACCCGCACGCCGCCCCGGGCGGTCAGCGCACAGCGTTGCGTCCGTGCCGGCGGAAAGCACAATGACCTGGAGAACGTCGGCTATACCGCCCGACATCACACGTTCTTCGAGATGCTGGGGAATTTCAGCTTCGGCGACTATTTCAAGGAAGAAGCGATCCAGTATTGCTGGGAGTTCCTGACCGACACCCTGGCGTTGCCGCCGGACCGGCTCTGGGTCTCGGTGTACCAGGACGATGAGGAAGCGGAGAAGATCTGGCTCGAAGGCATCGGGGTGGACCCAAAGCGGCTGGCGCGGCTGGGCGCGGAAGAGAACTTCTGGTCGATGGGCGACACCGGGCCGTGCGGGCCTTGTACCGAGGTGTACTACGACCACGGAGAAGGGATTCCCGGGAAGCCGCCGGGGCAGGGCGACGACAGCGACCGCTTCGTGGAGATATGGAACCTGGTCTTCATGCAGTATCGGCGCGAAGCGGACGGGAGCATGGAGCCGCTGCCGAGCCCGTCGGTGGATACCGGCATGGGACTTGAGCGCATCGCGGCCGTTATGCAGGGCGTGCACGACAATTACCAGACGGACCTGTTCGTCCCGTTGCGTCAGGCCGTGTCCGAGATGGTGGATTCGGAGACGCCGCATTCGGCATCGCTCAACGTGATCGCGGACCATATCCGGACCAGCGGATTTTTGATCATGGACGGCATGTTGCCGTCCAACGAGGGGCGGGGCTACGTGTTGCGCCGGATCATTCGTCGCGCTTTGCGCCACGGCAACAAAATCGGCCTGACCGAGCCTTTCTTCCATCGTCTGGTGGGGCCGTTGGTCGATGTGATGGGAGAAGCCCATCCAGACCTGGCGGAAGCCCGCGACCGTGTCGAGGAGGCATTGCTGCAGGAAGAGGAACGTTTCGCGCTGACACTCCAGACAGGTTTGAAGGTTTTGGACGACGAATTGGCCCAGCTTCAGGACAAGGCTATCTCTGGAGAACTCGCGTTCCTGCTTTACGACACGTACGGTTTCCCGATCGACCTGACCCAGGACATCGCCCGGGAGCGCGACCTGACGGTCGATGTCGAAGATTACGAACGCCGAATGGACGAACAGCGCGACCGTGCTCGGGATGCCGCGCAGTTTTCGGTGGATCACTCCCAGCTCAAGGATGTGGCGCAGGACGGTCGCTTCAGCGGTTACGAGCAGGTCAGCCAGGACAGTTCAGTGGTCGCGCTCTACGCCGATGGGCGAAGCGTGCAAGCAATCGGGGCGGGTGACGATGCGGTGGCGGTACTGGAGGAAACCCCGTTTTATGCCGAATCAGGTGGGCAAGTGGGTGACACCGGTTGGTTGCGCGGCGAGAACACCCGGTTCGAAGTCCATGACACGCAAAAACATGGGCAGGCCCATTTGCATCTGGGCCGGCTGCGGGAAGGAAGCCTGAAAGTCGGCGATTCGGTGACTGCGGAGATAGATGCGGAACGCCGCCAGTCGATTGTCCTCAATCATTCCGCCACGCATCTGATGCACGCGGCTTTGCGTCAGGTTCTCGGTGAGCACGTGATGCAGAAGGGTTCGCTGGTCGCACCGGACCGGCTGCGCTTCGATTTCTCGCATCCGCAACCGGTCACGGCGGAAGAATTGCACCAGATCGAAGAGATGGTCAATGCGGCCGTCCGCCGGAACTACGAAACGGAATCGACGGTCATGCCGTTCCGGCAGGCGATGGATGCGGGTGCGCTGGCATTCTTCGGCGACAAGTACGGAGATGAAGTCCGGGTGCTGCGGATGGGCGACTTCTCGATGGAACTGTGTGGCGGCACGCATGTTTCGCGAACCGGGGATATCGGATTCTTCTGCATTGTCAGCGAGACGGGTATCGCTTCCGGCGTACGACGGATCGAGGCCCTCACCGGGGCGGTGGCGAATCGCTGGGCCTGGGAGCAGAAAGAACTATTGCGCGACACGGCCGAGATGATTCGGGCGGTGCCGGACAACTTCCGCGAGAAGCTTGAGCGTCTGGTCGAACAGAACCAAAGCCTTGAGAAGGAACTGGAGCGGCTCAAGAGTCGGCAGGCGCATCAGGCGGGCGGGGATTTGGCGCAGCAAGCGGTGGAGGTCGAAGGCATCAAGGTGCTGGGCGCCCAGGTGGACGCTGACGCCAAGTCCATGCGCAGCATGCTGGACCAACTCAAGGACAAGCTTGGCAGTGCAGTAATTGTGCTGGCCTCGGTCAAGAACAAGAAAGTGACACTGGTAGCTGGGGTGACCCCGGACCAGACCGAGCGAATCAAGGCCGGGGACCTGGTTAATTCTGTGGCTGGCCAAGTCGGTGGAAAGGGCGGGGGTCGTCCGGATATGGCGCAGGCCGGAGGGGACCATCCGGAAGCGTTGAAGGAGGCATTGGAATCGATCCCGGAATGGGTTCGCGAGCGGCTGCACTGATATGAGCCTGTGGGTACAGAAATACGGCGGGACCTCGGTGGCCAGCACCGAGAAGCTCTTGGCCATTGCCGAGCGGCTTCACGAGCAGCACAGCCAGGGACATCGCCTGGTAGTGGTGTTGTCCGCGATGGGCGGGAAAACCGACCATCTGCTGTCGCTGGCACGCCAGGTAAGTTCGCAGGCGGGAGGCCCCGCGCTGGACTTGTTGCTGTCCTCCGGTGAACGGGTCAGCATTGCGTTGCTGGCACTGGCGCTGCAGGCGCTCGGTTGCCCGGCTGTCGCGCTGACCGGGCGGCAGGCGGGAATCCTGACCGAAGGACAAGCCAACAAAGCCCGGATCAAGAATATCGACAGTGATCGCTTGAATGGCCTTCTCGACGAAGGGCAGGTGGTCGTGGTGGCTGGATTCCAGGGCATGGACGAGTCCGGGCGGGTGACGACCCTGGGTCGGGGCGGGTCGGACACGACCGCGGTTGCGTTGGCGGCCTCGCTGGGTGCGGACGAATGCCACGTCTACACCGACGTCGAAGGGGTGTACACGGCAGATCCCCGGCTTGTGCCGGAGGCACGCAGGCTGGAGCACCTCACCTACGAGGAAATGCTGGAGATGTCTGGGCTGGGCTCCAGGGTGCTGCAACTGCGCTCGGTGTTGTTTGCGGAAAAGTACAATGTTCCGCTACGGGTTCTTTCCGCGTTCGGGTCCGGCCCCGGAACGCTGATCTCAGAGGAGGCTGAAAACATGGAACAGGCCACTATCGCGGGCATTGCGCACAACCGCGACGAGGCGCAATTGACCATCTCCGGCGTGCAGGACATGCCGGGTGTCGCGGCGCGTATCCTGGGGCCGATTGCCGAAGCACAGATCGAAGTGGACATGATCGTGCAGAACGTCGGGCAAGACGGTACGGCGGACTTCACCTTTACGGTACACCGCAACGATTACACCAAGGCGCTGGAGATTCTGGAGAAAATCGGCGGCGAACTCGGCGCGCGCGAGACCTGCGGCAACCGGGACATCGTCAAGGTATCGCTGGTCGGGGTCGGGATGCGCTCGCACGCGGGGATTGCGAGCCGCATGTTCCAGGCTCTGGCTGATGCGGGTGTAAACATTTCCATGATCTCCACTTCGGAGATCAAGATCTCGGTGGTGATCGAGGAGCCGCTACTTGAAACCTGCGTTCAAGTGTTGCACAAGGAATTTGATTTGGCAGAAAAATAGTAGTGGTACACTGATTCTGCGTTTTTGCCTGGGCCGGAAGCCCGGGATGCGAGGGAATGCTAATACTGACGCGGAAAATCGGGGAATCCCTGATTATCGATGACAAGGTCACGGTGACGGTCATGGGAATGAAGGGAAACCAAGTGCGGCTTGGCATTGATGCGCCAAGGAATGTTCGTATATATCGCGAAGAGATTTTCCCGCGTGACGCAAGCGACAAGGCGCGGAAATCTGAACAAGAATAGGTCGTTGATCGGAGAGGTGGCTGAGCGGCTGAAAGCGCTCCCCTGCTAAGGGAGTATGGGCTGATACCCCATCGAGGGTTCGAATCCCTCCCTCTCCGCCAACTTGTAGAAAGAATTCTCTAAAATCAATAAACTGTTAATGTTTCATGTTATCCAAATATCATCTTTGCTATCACTTCATTTTGGACGATTCCGCCGCTTGCTAATCCCCGACGGCACGACGGGAAGGCTAGGACCTGCGCCGCTGCCCGTCGCGGTCTTCGTCTGCATTAGGATGACCGCACAATGCGTTGCACCTGCAAGTGGCGGCACTGCTGCAAACTCCCGCCGCGCCGAGTAGTCTCTTCCGATGGCGAGAGAACGGATCCCGCATCCAGAGTTTCAGGTCTATGCCAAACAGATGGAGCGGATAAAGAGAATTGTCCTAAAGGTGACCAATGAACCGATACCGACTGACTCCGAGGACATAGGGGCGCAAGCACAGAAGATTAGGCGTGTGTTGGAGATCATAGTCAACGCATGCATCGCGGTGCAGATGGCGGTTGGCGATGCAAGACGCCTCCGGAGATTTGTCAACGTAAGTCGGGCAGAAGTTCTCAAGGATCGCGTGGATGGAGATCACTACCCAGCCGTCGGGGACGTGGACAAGCTAGGGAGACCGGCGCTTGTAGTGGCCCCGAACGTACCTCGCGACGAGTACCTGACCAGAGACAGGTGGTTCACAGTTTGGAACGCATGTGGAAGGCTGATCCACGAAGAGCGCCCCGGTTCGACCAAATCCAAGCCACGATACGATACCTACGACCAAGACAGCAGGATTTGGCTACAGTGGATCATCAACCTCTTGACTCTCCATACGATGTTTACCAAGGACATGGAGTACTACGCGTTGGTATCGCTACACGACGCCAGTGCAAATGGCACGCTACTTGCGGTGCGGAAGCGCGTCACACCTTGGGAAACCACGGTAGAACTGAAGGACGGTAGCGTCGCCCTGCAACGGAATGTTGACGGCGAGTGGCAAGATGTCTCGGATCCAGCGCAAGGTGCCATCGCTCTCATGGAGACTATTGGTTACTACACCGCCAGCGCATACTGGTCCGGGCATCTGTAGGCGGGAAGAGTCCTAGGCGTTTTCCCCGCTGGTCTATTTCATCTTGGTGAGCCGAGGCTGGAGGAAGGCCTTTCGCGATTTGCCGTTCGCTATTTGGTGACACACCACTACTTTGACATCGGGAAGGCGTTTCGGGATTTCGGCTGGAAGCCTAGGATCTCCTTGGCGGAAGAGATCAGGCTGACAGTGGACGATTTCCGCATGTAGAACCATTTTGCTTTCCCAGGCGGTCTCCGTACCGATTCCGGACAGGAAAGTACGGCGATTGGTTGACGGGAGGTTTCCTTAACGCCCGTGAGTTCTGTCTAACGTTTTTTATTAAAATTTTCGATCTGGGATCGGTACATCTTATGCGCCCAGTCGGGTATGGGGTCAGCTAGTTTAGTGATTTTGCCCTTGGCTATAGTCATGACGAATCGATAAATCACGCCTGAGTGACCGGATTGGCGAGAGTTGTCCCAAACATAGGTGCGATCAGCGACCATACTCGCTTTCTGGATGTTGCCCACGGTGCGGTCGTAACGCGAGAAGATTTTGTCTTTGGCCACGTCGTGGCCGCCGGAGCTGATTCGATCTCGAACTCGCTTGTAAGCTAGTTCTGCAGAACTTACATGGATATGGTTCAGTGTAACTTCGAATCCGGCTTTTTGAGCATCTTCAACGAGTTGGTTTTTCGACTCATGTGAGAAGACCGTTTCAGTAATGAAGGACTGCCCCGCCTTTATGTACTGGGCACGAATTTCAGCAGCGAGCTCTCCCATTTCGAGGCCGTGTTTTCCGACTTCGTTGGGGAACTTGGCTTGCTCCATTTCGTCGGCATTGACGAATGGATACTCACGTCCGGACTTATCAAGGAGGGGCTTTATTTGTTCGTAGTAAAACGTGGTTTTACCCGCGCCATTGATACCGCAGATGAGTATTAATACAGGCTTCTCAACATCCATGGCTGTCCTGAATGCGACTGACAATCACGACTGGCTGTGGCCACAGAAATATGTTGTGCTCGGAAAGATCGTCATTTGTTCAAGACGTTGCCATCAACGTCGCAGCGAGAGCCATCGGCTAGTACACCGATAATTTTGCCGTCTTCTTCGCCCCAGCTGATGCGACCAGCGGCGGAGAATTCTTTAGCGCGTTGAATTGCGGTCTCGGTGGCAATTCCAGCTTCGGCATTCTCGACAAGGGAATCCATTATGCTGCCGAGAAATTCTTGGTCGGTAAGTTCAGCCGGGTTTGCTCGAAAGGCAACATCAATCAAAACGGCCAACTGGCTAGGCTGACTGCGTTTTTCGCGATCCGCAAGCATACGAAGTTTAGTGAGAGAATCGCGGTAAATTTTGGTTGTCGTCATGTTGGTCGCAGCCATAATGAAATCTCCTGTAGTGATTCAGAGGCTACCGAGCAGTATACCAAAGGTAGACACTAAAGTATACGAAAAGTAACCCGAGGGCTTCAGGGTATTGTGCTAGATATTGCAATTGGCAAGGCGCGAGAGTCTAGAAAAAACGCAGATGGTTGGTTGGAGAGGTGGTTGAGTGGCTGAAAGTGCGCTCTTGCTAAGGGAGTACAATCTAATACCTCATCGAGAGTTTGAATACACATATCGCGCCTGTTCAATCGGTCGAGCCATAGAAAGATAAAGGAAGCATGTGGTTAATTTTGTAGAGCCAGCAAAAGAAGCTGACAGCAAAACTCGAACACCACGGCTATCCCGTTATCAACTTGGAGGAGAATAATGGACTTTCTAGGAAAAACCCTAGCGTGGATCATCATAATAATCTTTAGTTTTATAGTGCTAGGAATGTGTACTCTCGCTATTGCGCATCCTTCAGAGTGTGGCACCGAAAAGTATTACGATTACGTCAAAGAAAAGCAGATGGTAAGAAAGCGTTGTCGGCATGCGTCACACTCGTCGGACTGCTGGGTTGGCAGTCCCCGATTCGCGAGCTACACGAGTAAAAGCCAGTAGAGAGGCCCGGTTGGCCGT
>CAZRSJ010000043.1:0-11264 GCA_964602805.1 uncultured Chromatiales bacterium
GCATGCAAAACACCATCCTACTCTTCATTCCACACAAAACCTCGATGCGCCGAAAAACTCTTCTCCCCAAGAGGAAGAGAAGCCCCACCGGACAGCATGCCTTAGAGTAGCATTGCGCATCCATTTGATAAACTTCAAGCCGTTAGGGATCTGATCACGAAGAATTTCTGGAGAAGCAGGCCGTGGCTATTGTGGAAATCATCGGGGACGCGCGGCGGGGTTGCCCTGCGTAGCGACATGCACAACGAGATAGAGAAGGCGGATATTCGCCTGCGTGCTGAAATGAACAGCATGCGCGCCAATATTCAAGCCGAATTCAGGAAATTCTACTGGTACTTCGCGGCCCTCGCGGGCATCATGGTCTGCATCCTGAAATTTACCTAGTCTGCACAAAGGCTTCTGACTTGCCTCCGGGGGCACCCCGCGCCATTGCAGAAACATTCCACCTAAAAAGGCGGCCTTCCCTGATGCATCCGGTTGTAAAATCGTGCAAATCAGTATAAAGTGGCGCGCAAAATAGGATGCGACCATGTTGGATGTCCTGACACAGCAAATCCTCCGGACCGATATCTCCGGAATGCCGCTGGAGTGGATCGGTTATCAGGATGCGGTTCGCCTGCACTATGCGGGTCAGGTCGCTTACGTCAGCGGCCAGGATATCCTGCGCGTGCGCGGCGGACACAACGCCGTCACCGGCCGGCGCACCATCCTCGCCCTGAACTCCATCATCTCGACCTACGGCCGCAACCGCCTGCTGCACGAGACTTACACGCCACCCCTGAACAACCCGACCTTGTTCAAGCGCGATGCCTGGCTATGTCTCTATTGTGGCGATTCGTTCGAGCGCCGCGAATTGTCCCGCGACCATGTCCGCCCCCTGAGCCTGGGCGGAATGGACGAGTGGAACAACGTGGTCACCGCCTGCAAGCGGTGCAACAACCAGAAGGCCGGCCGGACCCCGGAGGAAGCCGGCATGCAGTTGCTTGCGGTTCCGTTCGTGCCGACCCACGCCGAGTACATCTACCTTCAGGGCCGCCGAGTGCTGGCGGACCAGATGGAATTCCTGCGCGCCCACTTCCCCCGCACCAGCCCATTGCGCGAGCGGATCGCGAAGTGACGGAATCGCCGGGATCCCGTACCGGGGTCCTGATCTCCAACCTCGGAACTCCAGACGAACCCACTCCGCGGGCGGTTCGCCGTTATCTGGCGGAGTTCCTCTCGGATCGGCGCGTGATCGCGTTGTCTCCGCTGCTCTGGAAACCGATCCTGCACGGCATCATCCTGCGCATCCGCCCCCGACGCAGCGCCCGACTGTACCAGAAGATCTGGATGGAGGAGGGCTCGCCGCTGCTGGTCTACAGCCAGCGCCAACGCGACGCATTGCAGAAAGAGTTGAACCAGCGCGGGCATGCGGTGCCAGTCGCCCTGGGGATGCGCTACGGCCGCCCTTCCATCGCACAGGCACTCGACGAGCTGGATTCGGTCGACACCCTAATCGTCCTGCCTCTCTACCCGCAATTCTCGAACGCCACTACAACTTCTACCCGCGATGCGCTGACTCGCGCCCTTCAACACCGGGGCCATTCTCCCGAGATTCGTTTCATCGAGAACTACGCACATGATCGCGCCTACCTCAACGCCTGCGCTGCACAGATTAAAAACTTCCGGGCACAACGCGGCACCGATGAAAAGCTGATCCTCTCCTTCCACGGCCTGCCCAAGGAATCCATCGGGCAAGGCGACCCCTACGCCCGGCAATGCCGCGAAAGCGCGAGCGAAATCGCCCGGATTCTGGGTCTGCAATGGGATCAGTGGTGCATCACGTTCCAGTCACGGTTCGGGCCCAAGGAATGGTTGACCCCCTACACCGGCGAAACGTTAAGCAAACTGCCCGAAACCGGTATTCGCTCCGTCGATGTATTCTGCCCCGGCTTCTCTGCCGACTGCCTGGAGACTCTGGAAGAGATCGAACAGGAAAACCAAACCGTATTCCATGCAGCAGGCGGAGGGACTTTCCGTTATATTCCCGCTCTCAACGATAATGCCGACTACGTGCACGCCCTGGCGGGCCTGATCGAAGCGCACATGCCCTGACTTATGCCGATTTTCGCGTTCTTCGTCCTGTTCTTCTTCCTGGAACTGTTCCTGATGGTGATGACCGCCGTCGAACACGGCTGGGGCTGGGGGGTGTTCTGGTTCGAGGTCGCGACCGCGATTCTCGGAGTCGCGCTGATCCGGCACAACCAGGAAGTGACGATGCGCTCGCTGTTCCAGCAGGCAGCCGGGCGCGTACGCCCCGACTTCAGCCTGGCCCTGTTTCGAAGCGCCCGCGTCACGGTCGGCGGAATCCTGCTGATCCTGCCGGGATTCATCACCGACGGCTTTGGCGCCGCCTTGCTGATCCTGCCTGGACTTCACACGTTCCTGCTCAAGCTGCTGAAAGCTCCTGCCCCGCCACGCCAACCCCCCGAGCCCCCCGACTCGAACGAGTCCGGGCGCATCATCGAAGGGGAAGTCGAACCCCCGCGGAAGGATTCCGAAAACCGGATAAACTGAAAGCAGCCATTGTAGGATAATGTCCTGCGAGGATTTTTGTCATGAAGATTTCACTCTCTGGCACACTGGCGGCCTTGCTTGCTGCTCTCGGCTTCACCCTGCTCGCCATGCCGGGCGTTCAGGCGGAAGAAGAAGAACCGAAGCCGGTGGAGACCTTCACCGTCACCGGCTCGCGCATTCAATCACTCAGCCCGGTCGCCCCCAACCCCATCACCGAGGTCGGCGCGGAAGAGGTCCTGCTCCAGGGCACGGCCCGGGTCGAAGACATGCTGCGTTCGTATCCGCAGGTCTACGTCTCCCAGGGATCCGGAGATTCGAATGGCGCCACCGGCACCGCGATGGTGGAACTGCGTGCCTTGGGGCCCCGGCGCACCCTGGTGCTGCTCAACGGACGTCGCATGCCGAGCGGGACCCCGACCGCCGCCGCCATACCGGACATCAACCAGATTCCCGGCCCGCTGATCGAACGGGTAGACATTTATACGGGAGGGGGAGCAGCCGTCTACGGCTCCGATGCGGTCGCGGGCGTGGTCAACTTCCTGCTGATGGACGATTTCGAGGGCCTGCGCACGGATTTCCAATACAGCGAATACCAGCATCACAACGACGGCGACCACTGGAGGGAACTCGTCACCGCAGGCGGCTATCCGGTGGCCGAAGGCTACAAGAGCGACGGGGATATTGCCCGGGCGTCCCTAATCGCCGGATTCAATTTCGACGATGACCGCGGCAACCTCACCGCCTACGCAACCTATCGCGACATCGAACCGGTCCTGCAAGGCTCGCGTGACTACAGCTCCTGCGGGTTCGACACCAGTGTGGCTCGATGCCTCGGGTCCTCCACCATTCCGGAGGGGCGTTTCACCGACTTCGGAGTGGCGGAGCTGGTGGCCGGTTTCAATTCATCTCTGGGTACAAATTTTGTCGGCGGCCCTTCTTTCGATTACCTCGTCGAGGGGCATTCATTCGCGCCCCGGGAGGGCAAGACCTACAACTATGGCCCGGCAAACTACTTCCAGCGCCAGGACGAGCGCTACACGTTCGGCGCCTTCGCCCACTACGACCTCAACGACCACGCGGAAGTCTATGCCGAATTCATGTACAAGCGAGACCGGACCACCTCGCAGATCGCCCCCTCCGGAAGTTTCTTCAGAACCAGCAACATCCTGAGGTGTGATCATCCGTTCCTGTCACAGGAGCAACGCAGGCAGATTTCCTGCCTAGACGGCGACGGCAACGTGATTGAAGACGGAGAGCAGGTGGTCTTCCTGGGTCGCCGGAACGTGGAAGGCGGGCCGCGGCAGGATAAAATCATCCACGCCAGCTATCGGGGAGTGGCCGGCCTGCGCGGTGCCCTCAACGAAATCTGGGACTACGACGCATTCGTCCAGTACGCAAAAGTGGAAATGCGGGAATCCTACCTGAATGATCTGTCGGTGACCCGGCTCCATCGGGCTCTGGACGTGGTGATGCACAACGGCGAAGCCGTCTGCCGGTCCACCCTGCCGGGGACCGACGGAGCGGTGGAAGACGCGGACTGCGTGCCCTGGAACGTCTTCGAGGAAGGAGCCGTGACCTCGCAGGCAGTCGACTACTTGAAAATTCCCCTGCATTCCCAGGGGACAACCGACCAGTTCGTGCTGTCCGCCGCGTTCTCCGCAGACCTTGCGGATTACGGCATCAAGTTGCCCCTGGCTGCCAACAGTCCCGGCATCGTACTCGGCAGCGAATTCCGAAAGGAAAGCCTGGACCTGAACCCGGACGAGAATTACCAATCCGGCGAGGGGGCTGGACAGGGCGGCGAATTTGTGGAGGTCAGCGGCGATTATCACGTGACCGAACTGTTCGCAGAGGCCCACATCCCTCTGGTTGAAGGGGCACCGTACGCAGAGGAGTTGATCCTCGACGCGGCGTACCGCTATTCGGACTATGACTACGGCGAATACGTCGACACCTGGGCCTTTGGCCTAAACTGGGCGATCAATCCGGAGATCCGATTGCGCGGCAGCGTCCAACGGGCGGTCCGAGCCCCCACCGTGCATGATCTGTTCCTGCCGCAGAGATTCAGGCTGTTCAGCATGGCCGCGGATCCCTGCGCCGGAGAAATCAAGGACGGCAAAAGCACCCTTGGCTATACATTCGAAGAATGTCAGCGCACCGGCGTGACCGAGGAACAATGGGGAAAGATCCAGAATTCCCCGGCCGGGCAATACAACGCGAAAGTGGGCGGCGACCCTGAACTGAACCCGGAAGAAGCCAAGACCTGGACCGCCGGGATCGTCTTTACCCCTGAGTTCGCCGACGGGCTGAGCCTGACGGTCGACTATTACAAAATCGAAATCGAGGGAGGCATCGGCTACATCGGTGCCCACTACACCCTTGCCCAGTGCCTCGAAAACGGAATCCTGTGCGACAAGGTCGTCCGGGGAATCTCTGGCGACCTATGGATTGGCTCCAACAGCCAGGGGGTCGAGTGTGCCGGCAAGCAGGCTGGAGAAAATACGGAGCTGGACCTGTCCAACTGCCTGAGCGGCCACTTGCAACTGACGCGGGACAATCTGGCCATCGAAAAGAGCAATGGCGTGGATGTCGGCCTTGACTTCGCCCTGGATCTCGGTCTGCGGGGAACCTTGCAATTCAACAACGTCCTGACGCATATCAACGCCCTCAGCTTCCAAGCCGTGGACGGGGCTCCGGTCGCCCGTTGTGCGGGCCGGCGCTACTGCGGGCCGGTGCCGGACCTGCAAAACCGGCTGCGCGTCACTTGGGACACCCCATGGGATGTCACCGCCAGCGCCATGTGGCGCCACACCAGTGCAGTCAGGGGTTCGGGACGATTCAATGTAGATATCCCGAAGGTGAACTATATCGACCTGGCTGCGGTCTGGCAGGCCACGGACCGAGCGAAAATCTACGCGGGCATTAACAATCTGACGGACCGGGAGCCTCCCATCGTCGGCAATTCCAGCGGCACGAACGGCAACACCTTCCCCGGCCTGTACGATGCGCTCGGCCGATACCTGTTCATGGGCGCCAGCATGGATTTCTGAGAGTCGTATGGTCCCGCCTCACAGCATTCGCAGATGGCCTTCCAGTCGTTTGGCAATCAGGTCGAGCCTTTCTTGTACGACCCCGTACTCTTTAGCGAGCTTTCGCCACTGGCTCAATGAGGCTTTCACCTGCTCGATCGTGTCATTGATACGGGGACGGGGCAATTCCCCCTCCAAACCTAACCGGATCAGGTGTTCGATGCCCGGATTTTTTCCCTCGCCCATGACCACAGTGCTTTGTTCCCCGCCCGGGCCGGAAGCGAAGGTCAAGTCGTAAGCCGGAGCAAACGTCCAATTCCCCTCCGCATCCATCAGGAAACTGAAATTCTTGGAGTGATCATCCTGATTGTGGGCCAAGACGTTGAACACAGCCAAGCGGAACATTTTTTCTGTTTCTCGAATATCATGCGTCAGGGCCATTGTCAGCGCCATCAAGCCCTTGTAATCCAGCGACGGCACCCTGGGATCGGCATGCAGCAAGCCGCAGGCACTATGCGCGTGAAGGCGGTGGCCGCCACGACGATCGAACCGCCTCGTTGCGAAATAGCCTGCGCCTTTTTGCGCCGGAAACAGGTGGACGTCGGTCATGTCCAAGCCCGCGTCCTTGGCCATCAAAGCGTAGACGTACTCAATGGCCCCGGCGCTCAACCCATCGCCATGGTTAGGGAACTTCACCAACCACGGCTCGAAACCCTCCGGCAGTGAATGCGTACCGTGAATTGCAACCTGACGGTCCGCATCCAGTCCGATCATCACCTTGGGCCGTGCGCCTGCCGAAGAACCATTTAGAGTTAACAGTTCTTCCAAAACCTCTTCTGCCTCACCGTCCAGCACCTCCTGCGCGTGTGCGGCAATCCGGTCTAAGTCGATATCACCATCTGGCACGCCATCACCAAAGTCAGGTTCATAGACCAAAGCACCCATGCCGGTTCTCCCTACATGCGCCAATCGGTCCAGCGGGGTCATCTCTCCAGGAAAAACTCCACGCGACATCATCATGCGGTCGAGCAGCAGACGCCCCCAACCGTCCGGGAGACTGTCATTGAACGCGCCGGGCAGACCTTCAAACAAGAGAGGATCGAAAGTCCGCACACCAAGTTGCAGCGGCAGGTTGAATGGCGAGATCTCCAATCCTCCGTTCAGAAAGGCCGAGTCGTACTCGAAGTAGATGCGGCCATCGTGCCATGCAAGCCTCCCCAAGGGCAGGGCCACCTCCGCCAACTCAAGGCCAATCTTGATTTGATTGATGGGCGAACTCATGTACGCCAGCCCCTTTGGGGCATCTTCTTGCCAGCTTCTTCCAGCACCTCGTCAATGGAGGAGAACCTGGCCTGCCCCGGCTTTACCGCTTCGACCACGAGATCCAAACCGCCGAGAACCATCAGCAGCTTGAGAAAAGACTCCAGAGAAATCGCCCCCTTCTGCTCGAACTTGCGCAGCGTGGCCAATTTCACCCCGGAGCGATCCGCCAAGCCTTGCTGCGTCAACCCCATGGCCAAACGCCTTGCCTTGACATGTCGGGCAAGGTCTTGTCGTGCTTTTGATAGGGTAAAAAGATATTCCATAATAGTAGTTATTTCGATAATTTGCATATAACTACTATTATAGTAATAATTACTATTAGGTCAACAATACAGCCTTTCAGTAATGGGCCATCTTCTCCATGAGGTAGCACAGGCAGTCCTGCTCCACGATCTTCTCCCGTGTCGTCAACATCGACAGGAAAAACGGCTGCCGAACCATCAATTGCCGACCCCGGTTCTCAAAATACATATCGAAGACATCTTTCCCTTCTTCATCCTGAACTTTCAGGCGCGGATCGACCCCATCTCCCCACACCCCGAAAGCCGCCCCTTCGGGCAACTCCCGGAAATTCTTCTCCACCAGTTCCCCCGGCATGTAGAAATCGGCATCCTGATGCCGAAAACTGAATGACAGGCCTTCGGGAATCCGCACCCGGGCCCGGGTGTGGAACAACTCCAGCTCGTCTGCGGCCGGTCGATGATCCGGAATGGACTCCTCGAACAACCGCTGCTCCAGGTACGCCCGGGCATGGACGATGCCTTCCGGGCTCTCCGGCAGGCCGCATTCGATGGTGATGGCCGGGCACAACTCGCTGAACGCCATCGACTGCATCCCGAGCAGCGCCCGGAAATACACTGCGGTCCTGGAGAATCGCTGCGCCAGGTACAGCGAGCGCCCGTCCAACCAGTTGACGCAGGCATAGTGCGGGTTCGGGCCGGTCGTATTGTGCACATCAATACTGGCGATCGGACTGCGGCTGCGCATCTCTTCGACGACCTGCCTCGCCATCTGGTGCTCCGGGCTGTCGCCGCCATCCCAGACCCGGTTGTAGTCCGGCTGGCCGTCAAGACGGCGCAGGCCGAGACGGGCCGCCTTTACATTGCCGATCAGGACGGACAGCGAACGCGGCAAACGCGCTTCGGAGAAATCCCTGAGAATCCCTCGTACCGCCTCCCAGCCTGCAATTTCGTTGCCGTGAAGCAGGACCGACAGGAACAGCGGATCGGGGCGCTCCCCGGGCAGATGCAGCAGGGTCGATCCACCAAGAGCCTCTTCCAGGCCTTCGGCCGGGCAGTCCGCCAATCCCGGCGGCAAGTGATCCAGGACTTTCAGCATGACTCGCTCACAGCGGCCATTCGTGTACCGGCACCCCGCTTTGCTGACGCGTCAGGTAGGTGCCGACCAGGGAGCGCATGTTGCCATCGTGAGAGTAACGCCAGGCGCGCATCCAACGTGCACCAGTCCGCCCTTTCTCCACGCGCGCTTCGATGATGTCGAGATAGCGGTCTGATTCCGATTCGCTGAGGCCGCTGACCTTCAGTCCCCGGCGTGCCATCGGCAGCAAAGTCTCCAGGATCAACTCCGAAATCGGGTGCTCGGCGCCATCACCCCAAGTGATCCTGGTATCAAGGCCGGTGCAGGCTGCCCGGTAGAAGTTCTCCCGCGCCGTCGCGAACGGGATGTCCGAAACATCTCCTTCTCCGCCCTCCAGAATCGCCATCATTGCGCCTACCCAAAACGCAACGTTCGCAATCATGTCGATGCCGGTCGGCCCCGAAGGCATGACCCGGTGTTCGATGCGCAGATGCGGCACACCGTCCTCGCTTCCGATCAGCGGGCGGTTCCAGCGCCAGATCGTGCCGTTGTGGAGCTTCAGATGCATGAACTGCTCGTCCTCTGACTGGAAAGGCTGCGGCAGAATGACCGGGAAAACGTTCAGGTTTTCTTCGAAGAACTCGAACAGCGACTCGCGCGCGCAACCGCTGCCGCAACCGACCCGCCCGATGCGCTGGTGGGCCTGGCCGGCAAAAGTGGACAGGCTGACCGACTGCTCGAACAGCGGCACCCGGGTCTCGTCCCACAGATCCCTCCCGAACAGGAACGGCGCGTTGCAGGACATGGCGACCGTGGCCGCGGACAGGGCCATCGAGGCGTTGTAGGCGGCGACCGTGCGCGACTGGGGAACCTGAAGGTGGACCTGGAACGAGGTGCAGGCGGATTCCAGCATCACATCCTCGTGCAGGCTGAACAAGTGATCCCGCCCACGGATGTCGATCTGCAGCGGGCGATTCTTTCGCAGTTCCATGACGCGCTCGTTGAGCGCCCGATAGCGCTTCAGCTGGCTCATGCTGTCGACCGTCAGATCGCTCTCCTGCACGGTCGGAAGAATGCCGATCATGCCGAGCCGCATGTCCATGGACTCCGCGACTTCCGTCGCCCGTGTCCAGGACTCGTCCAACTGCTGGTGGAGGAGGGACAGCATGCCGGAGCCCACCTGGGTGTGGGGCGTGTTGAACTCGATGTTGAACCGCGACAGTTCCGGCAGGCAAAGCGGATCGTTGTACCGCTCCAGATAGGCGTCGTTGTGCGGCAGAGGGTGGCAGTCCAGATCGATCAGCCAGGTTTCCAGCTCGAAGCCGACCTGGTACGTCTGATCGTCGAAATGCCGGTCCCGGAACCAGCGGCCGAGCAATTCGGTTTCGCGCTCCAGCGCCTGCCGAAAACGCTCCGTGTCGGACTCGCTGAACTGGTCCGTGCGGATCTCGTCACCCATGCCGATCCTCCAAGACCTTGGCCAGCACCCTGGCATTGCGCTGGTTGTTATAGAACTTCCGTCGCGCCACTGGCAGGGATCGCGGCGAAGAAGTGCGGAACCCCTGCTCCCGGAACCAGTGCATGGCTCGCGTGGTCAAGACGTAGACCTGCCGGAAGCCGTTCTCGAACGCGCGGGTCTGTGCATCGTCCAGCAAGGCATGCCCGAATCCTTGGCCCTGGTACTCCGGATGGACCGCAAGGCAGATCAGTTCCGCATGGGTTTCGCTGAGCGGATGCAGGCAGGCGCAAGCCGTGATCAGCCCGTCCAGTTCGATCACGCGGAAATTATGGATGCGCAACTCCAGTTCCTCCCGGGTCCGCTCCGCCAGAACCCCTTGCCTGACCAGCGGGTTCAGCAGGCCCATGATGCCGCCAATATCTGCAATTTCCGCCTGTCGGGGCGCATAGGCCTCGGTGCGCGTGACCATGACCCCGGCGCCGGCCCGGGTGAACAGTTCCTGCAACAGCATGCCATCACGGCGCGCGTCCAACAAATGAATCCGGCCCACCGAAGACAGACTGGCATCCACGGCTCCCTGAAGCATCTGGCGCTGAACGGGACTAAGCTTGCGCCTGCGAATCAATGCAAGCGCCTCACCCGAGGTCATTTGCCGGATCAGACCACGGCGAGTCCGCAAGACCGGTTCCGCATGCAGGTAGATCAACTTGTCCGCAGAAATGGACTGGGCTACCGTGCAAGCCAATGCCGCAGCATTGAGATTGAACGTCTCGCCGGTCGCCGAGTAGCCGAGCGGAGGGATCAGGACGATGGCGTCCTGTTGCAACAGGTTTTCGACCGCATTGGCGACAACCCGCCGCACTTCGCCGGTATGCTCGAAATCCACCCCGTCATGAACCCCGCGGGGCCGGGCGGCCACCAGGTTGCCGGTCAGGACGCGCAGCCGCATACCGGCCATCGGCGTATTCATCAATCCCCGCGATAGGCGCGCCTGGATTTCGGACTGCAAGGCTCCAACCGTCTCCAGCACCACGGGCATGTCCGAGGCCCGGGTAATTCGGCAACCGGCATGAAAATCGGATTTCGGGAGCCGCCGGTCGATCCGGCACCGTGCACCGAACACCAGCACCAGCCGGACTCCCAACGCGTGAAGTTGCGCAATGTCCTGCAGCAACGTGTCCTCGCCGGGGTGCTCCAACACCGCACTGTCCAGACACAGGACGAACGTCCGCCCCCGATGGGCGTATACGTAGGGCGCGGTATCGCGAAACCCCTTCAGGTCGAAAGAATCCAAGGGGGAATTATGTAGATAACTTGGCAGACTCGCGTCTGCCAGATTGTCCCATTTCTTGACGCTTCTCAGACCGGGCAACCCCGCCGTCTCCACGTCCAGTCGCCCCATTCCCGAAGGCCAAAATGTTCAATGCGGCGTTCACGTCCGCATCGTCCGCGTGCCCGCAAGCGGTGCACTTGAAATCTGTTCCATTTCTGTTTTTCTCATCGACGTGCCCGCATGAATGACACGTCTGGCTGGTGTACGCCGGAGGCACATGGCGCACTTCCATCTTGTAGTCCAGGCA
>CAZRSJ010000044.1:0-10837 GCA_964602805.1 uncultured Chromatiales bacterium
CCCCAGCGCATTAGGCGACGAAAGTCCAGAACGGTCTCGTTTGCCCGCTTACCCTCGACGGGCGATGAAATCCTTCTACGCCTCATGCGATGGAATTTGCCTCCGGCCGCCAACCACAGCTCCACCGGGTTCTTCAACCCGTCGTAATCTACGCACGGGCGGCGGTAGATGGACCTCAACATAGACAGAGTCTGGTTCGCCCCCGCCCAGCCGTGTTTCTCGGTGATGCGATGGAAACGCCTTTCCACGTCCCGCCGGGAGATGGCGCTGAGCGGACGGTTGATCCAGTCCGACAGATTGACCCTCAGATTCTGCCGGTACAGGTTGACGGTTCTCTCAGCCCGGTTGGGATTCGACTCAAGGTATTCCTCGAACGCCTCCCTCAGCGTCGGCAACCCCCGCGCCGCCTTTCGTTCCCTTGAGGGATCCTCGCCCGCGGCGACGCGGCCCAAAAGCGCCTGGGCCTGCCTTCGGGCCTGATCCACGGTCATGCGCCCGAACCGCCCGACCACCAACCGGCGGTTGGGCGCGTAGCGTCCCCCGCCATTGGCCCGGTAGTTGATCAGGAAGGATTTCGTGCCGGAGGGCAGCACCTTGACACCGAACCCGGAGAGCTTGTCATCCCACGCGATCCAGGGGCCTGCGCCCGGCGCCAGATTCTCCACGGAGCGTTTCGTCAGGGTCAGCTTGACGCGGGCTGTGTTTTTGCGCGAATTCATAGAGAGTAGGATAGACGAAGGAAAAATATTGTCAACGAAATAGTCAACACGAGAAATACAATTGGGGCGTATTTCAAGGTAGCTCCCGGCGGTCAGTCTACTCGTGGTCCTACAGGAAATGGCTTAGATATCGTATTTGAGCGTAGGTGAACGTGGTCGAGCGTACTGGTGAGAGATCGTATCGACATAATCGAGAATGATTCTCCAGCATGTCGATCAGCCCCGGCTGGAAGGTCACGACCCGGTGCCACTCGGTCTTCTCGACCCGCTCGCCGGTGTTGCGGTTGAGGTAGCCTTCGTCGGTGGCGATGGACATGTTCGCCACGCGGCCGCCGCTGGTGAGGTGGTTGATGACGACATCGGCGCCCAGGCGTCCGATGATTTCTGCGCGATTCAAACCAAACATGGTAGATCTCCTGAGGTCTTGGGTTATGACAAGGGGTTGGCGAACCGGGAACGACCCTCGCGAGCCCTTCCCGATTCACTCCATTCGGGCTTCGCCCGAACTCTCAAAGACCCGGAGCGGGCGATTGGGCCAGGGCCTCGCGGACGGCCCGATCGGAGAGCCCGAGCTCGGTCAGCAGAGCAGCGGTGTCCGGTAGGGGTACGGTGGATTGGTCGTGTGGACCGGAATCCGGATCGAGCGCGTCGGCCACCGAATCCGCGTGGCGACGCGTGTTGAAGTCCAGCGGCGCGTGCGCCGGGGCGGGATGTGCAACTTGGTACGTGGGAGCTACTTGCGCATTGGGGTGAATGTCCCCGGGGTCGGAAACTCTCTCTCCGTCCCGGTGTGCTCGCCTCCCGCACGCCCGTCCCGGATATGGGCGATAGGGACCAGTGAACGATTGCGTTCCCTCTTTCTCGTCCAAACGGACCCGGTAGGCGAAATGCGCTACATGGTCTACCGGCTCAAGGGCGCGCACTACGGTATTGCCACGGCGAACGGCCGGCTGTCCGCAGCGTGATTGCAGGATCCGGAGAGACGCTGGCGGACACGCTGCCCGACCGGCTGATCACGGATCTACTCGTGCCCCTTTGGGGCCGCCGGGGATATCAACCAGCCGGCGCTTGCATCGGCAGAGTACCGGTCGGCGCACAATTACGGGGAACCCGTCGAACGCGGTTCCGGGACTGTATTTGGGGACCGTGTTCGTCCTGCCGACAGCGGAGACGCAGGTACAACGCTGTGTTTGCATCGGAATCGGCTCGGCTCTCGCGACGGGAAAGCGATTCGCGGACGCAAATTTCGGGAGCATCACGCCAGGTGCGCTCTGGAGGTGCGGAGAGGAAGGTGCCGGCCCACCGGGAAGCAAGGAGGGCAGTTTGTGCGCCACCTCGCGGCACGAGCTCGGAGACAGCTACGTACTTGGGCCGGCTGCACGCGCGGAGTGAAACGGCGAGTGCCGACCGGTCGTTGGGTTCAAGGTCGGGGCTAACCAGCGGACGGAGTGCTATGCGGAATCGAGGAGCGGATTGTTCGGCGATGTCTGACAGGACATCGCGATCCGGCTTGATGGGGCGACGACTAAATCGGCGGAGCGACGAGTCAATGTGAACGAGAACTTGTTAGCGTTACCGGCAGTCAGTTCGTCAGCGGTTGGGTACGACGCATTGCCACAGCGATGTGGAGGTCATGTGTTCGGCATCGTCCAGGATCGCCTGGTTCGCGGCATCTTCAACGATTCCAAGCCCTTCCGCGTTCCTCTTGAGCAGTTTTCCGAATTGGGCGTTAAATGAGTAGACAGGTGGTGTGTCCAGGTCACTATGGAAATGCCCCAGGTAGGCTCGGATTACATCGGCGGTCGAAAAGCGAGCTGATGGCGAATTGGCTGCGGCTTGTTGGATGCAATGTCTGACACGGTCAAGATTGACTTCGATTCGTTCGTCCATGATGCGGCACTCCAGCCAATGGGCCCCCGGGGACAGTTCCAGATCATCCAACGCGTGTTGGCGATAGCCGCAGTATAGGTTGAATGGGCTGCTGCTGAGTGTATGCGAACGAGCGGTGAGAGGTCGGGCACCGCACGAGGGCATGCTCCGACTGGACGTTCGCAGATCTGCTTAAGAAATGGAAATTATATATTTTGCTAGGCAGCCATCATTCGCAAGCCTAGTCATCTTCGGAGGGAGGGTCCGCTCCGAACAGGTGGCCTTCGATGCGGTACAGCCGTTCCTCAACGTGATCCATCCGGGTTTCCAGTACGGCTACACGTTGCCCCAGATCAGAGAGTTCGGTCTCAATGCGGAGCAGGCGATTGTCGATCGAGTCGAACCGTGTATTCACCGTATCGAACTGCAACACGACGAAGCTGAACATGGCGACCTGAAGCGCCGCCAGCCCGATAATTGCCGCCCAGAACTCGCCTCTGTTCATGTCGTGGTCCACGTGCTACGAGGTTCTTCGACAGCATCCTCCGGGTCGGTCTGAGGCTCTTCGGGGGGCGGAGGCTTCTTGCGGTGGATCGGGCGAAGCAAGGACTTTGCCAGCGCTTCGGGCGTGACCTTCGAGAACTCGTTCTGCGGCGGCCGTTTCGTGCCCGATGACATACCCTCTTCCCTCTTGCTCTTACGGCGTTCGTCCCGCCGGGATCGAACGTTCTTCGGATTATCCGAGTCGTGGGGCATCTGTCAAGCGTGATGGCGTGTTCGGCTCTCTGAGCCTAGCACAACACCGCTGACAAATCAATGAGTTATGCTGTCCAGACTGTCCTGATATGAACAGTTTAAATGACCCCACCAAGCATGTAGGGTAATGACATCAACAACAAAGGACTTTGCAATGCAGACAGCATCAAGCGTCGTCGGGGGGTTCAGCGAAAGCCTTATGCTCTATCTCCTTAAGAGCAGTGATCATTCCCCGCAGAAGGTCCGGATCATCTCCGGAACGGACCATCGAAGCGTTGTCAATGAAGAACGCGAGCGCCTTCTCGAGGTCGCGCCTGAAGCCGGGGTCACTGTCTGAGAGACGGCGAATCGAGGTTCCGACTACGGTAATCAGTGCGTCTATCTGGCCAGCCAGATACATGGGTCCACTGTCCAGAAGAATCGGGCCTCGTCGTTCGATTTCTGACATCATTCAATCCTCCTTGGGGGGTTGATCATCAATTGTCGATCGGATCGTCAGCCGTAGCATCGGCAGGGGCGCCATGTTCTCGAACTCCACGTACCGACCATAGCGGTAGCGAACATCCGGGGGCGTGCCGGCGTCCAACCAGTCCCTGAACTCATCGAGGCTGTTGTCCCATTCAGGGATGAGGGCTTTCATCAGCATCCCGGCAAGGATGGTTGCGTCCATGGCATGTGATACGTTGTTCTTCTCACCGCCAAGCATGGCTGTGACTTTCGTCAGCGGGCGTTCTTCGCTGATTCCGGGCTGACCAGTCAACTCCACCAACAGCAACTCTGACGTCCAGAGCTTCCTCCATGTCCCGTCATTGAGCGGTGAAACCTCAAAGTCGAAGTCAGGCGCCAACTCTACAAAGTAGTCTTCCATCTCGAGCACGAGATCCCCATGCCACAAGCCCAGGTCGGGGATGGGGTCAGGCAGGAGCGCCGCGGCCGGAACAGCCGCCGCCTGTTGCACTGGTGGCGCATCGTCATTGCCAGCCAGCATGTTGCAGCCGATCGGCACCGCGACGATGAGCCCGGCCAGGACAACCACTCCTCCGATCATGGAGCCCAGGGTGATGCTTGGATCTGGTGCTCCACACTTCGGACAGGTCTTTGCATTGTGCGATACGGGCTCCTTACACTCCTTGCAGGGTGTCAGCATTGGCGAACCTCCCATTGAGAGAGAACGCCCCGCCTGATCACTGGACTACGGCGTCGTGACCAGACGGGGCCGCTGCAGGAGGTTGCCTAAGTGCACGAGCAAAACTAAAATCGCGCTCGCCGCGTATGGTGACCATAACCTCCATTAGCGCGGTAAGAACGCCTGTCGAGTGTCCGCTCGGCGGGCGTTCGCCTTTCTGGCCCAGACCACAGGGTGCCGGGCCATGCAAATGCCACGGGAATTATATAGCGAGCTAGACAGCGCCTTCAAAAAACTCTACCTAGCCATTGACTTGCGGCGTCTACGTCAAAGCCGGTGAGTACCCAAAACAGCACGAAGAGCGACCCGTATAACGTTCCGATCATTGCACCGAACACCCAAGGCAGAATCGCGATTATCAGAAGTCCCTGCACGGGTCCTTTTATCCATTCGGGGATCCGGTCGAGGACATCGGTCTTTCTCAGCCAGGACCTGATATCGCCGGAATGTGCCAGCAGGCCAGGTGCTATCGCGAGTAGAACGAGCAGCCCCCATCGCCAGTCGCCCGGCGGAAGATACGCCTGAATCCAGAACGAAAACGGTATCGCCGAAAAGGTGATCCCCCACTTCAATATCGGTTTCATGGATCTGGTTCTTCTGCGCGCGAAAGGGTCCACGGCACCCCCGATTGAGCCAATTGGTTGAAACACCTAAGCATCGGGGGGCCGGTATATGTTTCGCCGTCAAATGTTGTGATCGTCGTCGCGTCAGTCGTGTTGGGCGCTCCTGTGACTCGATGGATCATGGCGATTTCCAGTCTGACGGACGCACCCGTTTCCGGTTCTTCAACAACCAAGAATCTTTCGTCGGTCATGTGGTATTCCTCGCGCGGTGGTTGATTTCGGCACGCGCCTCGCCAGCGAGCCGATCAGCCTCTCTTTTGGTTCCGAAGTCGTCGCTCGATCTGGCGTATACGTTCGAGTTCAGCTTGCGCACGGGCCTCGACGGGAGTCTTTACGCGGACGGACGGGGAGGTGCGCCGAATGGCGCGGCGTAGTCGAATCTTGCGGGGCATGTGGCCTCTCCTATGTGCAGAGAGGCCATAGACAGTCCGGAACCGGGGTGATAAAATGCGTCCCGCTTAGCAAGCAGGCTGTCCAGGCCACTCCATCTTCGAAGTGACTTTGCTACGCCGGTGTTGTCGCACCGGCGTAGTCATTTTCAAGCCCTGATTTTACTGGTTCGAGAATTACCGATCAATCAGCGCAGGCTGGCCGGATCGGGAAGGCGCTGGCTACCTCCCGAGCTTGCCAGCAGCAACCAACTCTCCGCAATGCGCCATCGCATCGAGGGCCGCGGTTCGGGAGGGCGTCCAGGTCTCCGGGGACCGCAGCAGGTCATTGTCCACTTCGAACCGTGCGGTCTCGCGCAAGACTTCGTGCACACTCACGGGAAACGGGGCCAGGTAAGCGTCTGTGACGATGCCTTCGGTATACCGCAGCCGTGCTGGCTCATGGTAATCGTCCACGCACTGCTGTATGGCCTGCCTGGCCTCTGAAGGCGTCGCGGCGAGTAGCCTATCCCACTCGGACACAATCGCTTCGTACACGCGACCCAGCTCGGCCTCCCGAGCGTCCATTTCTGGATCCTGTTGAGCTATCGGCTCTCTCGTGATGCTTATCTGATCCAAGGGCCAGAACAGATCGGTAACGAAGACTACTGCGGCGATGATCGCCAGCACCGTAGCTGCTTTCATGGGGGTCCTCCCGATTGTGAGAACGCCCCGACTGGCCTATGACCAGACAGGGCGGCATCGGGAAGTTGTCGGACAATGCAGGCGCCGATAAAATTTCGCCTGCCGCACCAGTGGTGCAATCCTCCCTCTGCGCGGTATGAACGCCGACTGAACTCGTCCTTCGGTCGGCGTTCGCTTATCCGGCTCGACCAATGGCGCCGGGCCGTTGCAACACAGCACGCAAGGTGATGATGTCTCGCCTATTCGCCGGGCATTGGGAGCTACCCGCTGCCGGGTCAAGGGCTATGGTATTCAGCGAGTAACCCGACTTCGGGGTCCCGCGTCGCTGTGTTGCGTCTCCCATTATATACTAGGAAGCCCGTAAACCCCTAGAGTGATACTCTAAGGGTATAGGAGGACGGCAATGGGACGGACATCAAGGCGGGCTGCGGCCGCTCCGATCAGCGGCGACGACCTGCTGGTCAAGGCGTTGCGGCGCGTGTTCGAGGACACGACCGGCAAGGCCATCAGGCCGCCCAGCGACCGCACGGACAAGCTCGACGGTGAGCCGCAGGCGACGCCGCGCGACCACCAGACTCGATCAGGGAAGATACAGGAGAATCCCTAATGGCCGACGACAAGACCAAGCCAAGACGACAGCCCGTACCGTCGAAGCCACCAGCTCCGGGCCGGGACGGCATCGGAAAGCGGGATAGAGTTTTCCCAGCTAGGGATAGCGAGCCGCTTACGGAGGTTTCGAGGACGCATCCGCCCCCGCCGCCCCCGGAGAAGAAATAATCCCCTGGCAATGGACAAGGCGGCCCACGATCTGCTGTTCGATATCCGTCGCTCGGTTCGTTATCACGATCGCCGCGAGGGATTCTTCAGTCGTATTCGGAACGCTGCGGACCTTTTTGCGTTCGTAGGTATGTCTGCGGCAGTCGCAGAAATCGCGACCGGGGTCGGGTCGGGGTGGCCGCTACTTTTGCAGTTGGCAGGGCCGTTACTCGCCGCGGTTCTGGTCGGTGTCGCGCTCGTGTACCAGGTCAGTGCCAAGAGTACGTTGCATAATCGCCTCAAGCGGGAGTTCATCGCACTTGAGCAATCCATGCTTCGCCACGGGGATTCGGTTCCACCGGAAGTGCTGGCCGACCTTACCCATCGCCGCCTCGAAATCGAAGCTGACGAGCCGCCAATCCTTCGGGTGCTAGATACGATTTGCTATAACGACGTCGTTTGGGCAATGGGCTTGGATCCGAAGAATCAAATGAGACCCGTAACTCCGATTCAGCGGATGCTAGCCGCCTTTATCGACGTACAGCGGGACCGTCTTTACCAAGAGAACGGAACGCCCGCGACCCCCGATTAACTTCTTGCCCCCGAATCCAACCCGTTGTCCGCGATCAGCTCGCAGTACATGAGGCGCCTGCCGGTCATGGCCGCGACGACCGTGCCCATCTGGCGGATCGTGTCGGCCTCGCGGATGTTGTTCTTGCGGGCGAACTCGCGGACATAGCGATCCAGGTGCTTCGGGCTGATCTTGTGGTACGTACCTTCGAACCCACGTTTGAGTAGCGCCCAAAAGCTCTCGATGCCGTTCGTGTGGGCCTGGTCCCTGACGTACTCGCCGACGCTGTGATTGACCGTCGCGTGACGGCGGCGGATGCCGGTATAGACTCCGGCGTCGTCGGTATAGAGCTTGGAGCCAGGTACGACGTGCCGGTCGATGAAGCCCTTTAGGGTGGTGACGTCAGTTCGCGCTACCGCCTCGGCGCGGATCTCGCGAGTCTGCCGGTCGCGGGCTCCGACGACCGCTGTCTTGCCGCCGCGTCCGTGCTTGCTGACCTTCGCCCGCTTCGCGATCGACATGTTCTTGCGCTTGCCGCCGACATAGGTCTCGTCCACTTCGACCGGGCCTGTCATTCGCGGCAGGCCGCTCACGCCGTAAGCCTCGCGGAGCCGGTGGAGCATGAACCAGGCCGTCTTCTGCGTGACCTCGATATCGCGGTGCAGCTTCATGCTGGAAATGCCCTTGATGTTCGTGACGTACAGGTAGACCGCGAACGCCCACTTGCGAAGCGGCAGCCTGGAGGATTGCAGGGTCGTGCCGGTACGGACCGAAAAGTAGGAACGACAATCCGGGCACCAGTACGGCATCGGCTTGCCGGATTTGACCTCGCGCGTGTTCGTCGCGCCGCAGTGCCCACAACATCGGCCGGAGGGCCATTGGATGCTCTCGAACCAGTCGACCGCAGCTCGCTCATCGGGGAACATCTCGTTCAGCTCTATGAGCGAGATGCCCTTGCGGTATGCCTTGCCGGGTCCCTTTTTCCGTCTCGTCATGGGTTATCCTCCATGACTTGATCTTACCCGTTCGGGCGGTGGTTGTCTAGTTAGGTATATAATTCCCTTTGAACCGACCGTAGACTTGCTGGTCTCACAAGGACGCAACCACGGGTGGAATCATGCGATATGTGATCAGCTACGACCTCAACAAACCGGGACAGGATTACGACAGCCTCATCGAGGAACTGAAGCGGCATGGCGCCAAGAAGCTACTCAAGTCCCAATGGAGACTACAGCGAACCGGGACATCTGCCGAAAAACTGCTAGACCGATTTTGGAAATGCATGGACCGCAACGATCGCCTGCTGGTCATGTGTGTCGACAGCGGCGACTTGGCAGCCAAGAACCTCATCAATCGCTTGAGACGATATAGCAGTTGACCTTGAACGGCTGTTTTGGCTACACTTTTTCTTGACACAAAAAAACGCCGAGACTGCAACCCTCGGCGTTCAATTTAGGCCCCAGAGCGGGGTTGGCCCAGTCAGATCGCACTGACAGGGACGGATTCTATCGGTCCCAGAAAACAAGGTCAAGCCCACTCCTCAACACAGGAGAATGGGCATGATCCAGCGTGACCTCTTTGACGATCCTTCTCCCGCCGCCCGATCCGTCCGCGTTCAGGGCATGGGTACAGTGGCCTCGGCGGGCCGGGCAGAGCCTACAGTGATTCGCAACGACCCGAATCCCCCGGGTCCGGCGTTGTTGGAACTGCTCGACATCTTGCGCCACCCGGGACTCTGGAACACGGTCATGGAGGCGATAGAGCAGTTCATCGACTTGCTCGTACAGCTATTCCGGGCAGTGGGCGTTACGACGATCGAGCACCCGAATCCAGCCCGTTTGCGGTCCTGAGGGTGGACAGGACCTTGACGATCTCCTGGAAGTCCTCTTCCAGTTTGGCGGCCGCCGTGCTGACGATTTGAAGGTATTCGGGAAACCCGTCTTTCGTCGGATAGTTGGGAACTTCCTGGGTGAAGTTGACCAACGTTCTGGTGGGACTTCCGACCTGGTGGCCCGAGGTGTACAGCTCGAAATGGACCGATGCATTATTGCGCCCGTTTTCCGGGAAGTTGATACCACCAACTCGAATGCCAAGCTTGTTCTCCATGAGAAGTGCAATCTCCTGAGCAAACCGGTCCGACATGTTTCTTACCTCTTCCTGTCCGGTCGATTAGAGATTAGGACGATCGGGCGCCCGAGTCCAGCCCGTTGTCGGCAATGAGCTCCCGGTAGAGCAGATTCCGGCCGACGAGCCCGGTCACGATGCCCTGCATCTGGTCGACGGTGTTCGAGTCCCGGAAGTTGTGCTTGCCGGCGAACTCCTGAACGTAGCGGTTCAGGTGCTTCGGGCTGATCTTGTGGAAGGTGCCGTGATAGGCACGCTTCAACGCACACCAGAAGCTCTCCATGCCGTTGATGTGCACCTGCTTGGCGACGTACTGCCCGACCGAGTGTTTCACCGTCTCGTGCCGGTGGCGGAAGGGGAGGTTGCGATAAGCCGCAGCCTCGTCGGTGTAGACCACGGCGTAGGGATCGGCATGGCGGACAATGAAGCCCTGCAGCGTTCGGGCATCGGTCTTCTGAACCACCTCTGCGTGAATCCGGTTGCTGCTGCGGTCCTTCATGCCGACGATTGCGGTCTTGTCCTTGGCGCCGCGGCCGGTGAGTTCCTTGCGCCTTGAGGCGTGCATGTTCTGAGCCTTGCCGCCGAAGTAGGATTCGTCCACCTCGATGGGGCCTTCGAACCGGACGCCGGTTTCCCGGGCCAGGGCTTCCCGGAGCCGGTGAAGCATGAACCAGGCCGTTTTCTGGGTCACTCCGAGATCCCGGTGCAGCTTCATGCTCGAGACGCTCTTGAGGCTGGTCACGCAGAGGTAGATGGCGATGGCCCACTTTCTGAGGGGAACATTCGACCGGGCGATCGCGGTGCCGGTCCGGACGCTGAAGTAGCTGCGGCAGTCCGTGCACCAATAGGGCATCGGCTTGCCGTTCGGCGTGGGAGAGGTGTTCACGCCTCCGCAGTGGCCGCAGCATCGCATCTCGGGCCAGACCTGAGCCTCGAACCACTTCGTGGCTGCTTCTTCGGTGGGGAACAGGTCCATCAGTTCGATGATGGACAACCCTTCGCGGTGGGACTTGCCGGGGGCGCTCGATAGGTTCATGGCCTGTCCTGAGGGTGTATTCTGATCCTATCGAATTAACGTTGACCCGTCAAGTAGGGTATATAATTTCCCCTGATTCCCTGATAAGAGTCTGTGCACGACGCTGGCAAGTAAGGCGTCATGA
>CAZRSJ010000045.1:0-10632 GCA_964602805.1 uncultured Chromatiales bacterium
TTTTTTTTTTTTTTTTTTTTTTTTTTTTTTTTTTTTTTTTTTTTTTATTTTTTTACCCCCCCCCCCCCCCCCCTCAATGGCATTCACTTAAGGGAAAAGGCTTGTTATTAATGACAAAATGGCGCGCCACAGCAAAAAATTGCACAGGGTGCCAGCAGTTGCGTGACGACCCATCGGTGTGATTCTGCCGGGTAAGTGCTGGAGCAGGCCGTTTCGCTACAGCAGCGTCTGGATAAAAGCAGCAATGGCAGGGGGCTTGTTCAGGTCGAGATGCGGCAGCGTCAGTCCGGGCGGAGGGGGCGCATCGGTCGCCAGGGCGATGATGTTGGGATCATCGGGATACAGGTACGGATGTCCCAGATTCGGCCGGCACAGCTCGATTTTTGGAAACGCTTCACGTTTGAAGCCTTCCACCAGGATCAAATCAAGTGATGCGGCATCCAGTTTCGGCAGAAGCTGGGCGAGGGTCATTTCCTCTTCATCCTCGCCCAGTTCGTGCATCAAGGCCCAGCGGCGGCCCGAAGAAATCAGCATTTCTCTGGCACCGGCCTTGCGCAGCCGGTAACTGTCCTTTCCCGGTTGGTCCACGTCGAACGCATGGTGGGCATGCTTGACCATGCCGATGCGCAATCCCTGTTCCACCAGAATCGGCACCAACCGGGTCAGCAATTCGGTTTTCCCGGTTCCGCTGAAGGCCGCGAAGCCCAAAAGGGTGGGGGATTGGGAAGCCATCAGGGCGTCAATTCCTCGTGGGTGTTGATGTTCCGGAATTCATCGGGATTCTCGAAAGGGACTTCCTCGAAACCTTGTGCGGCATAGAATTCGTCAATTTTACGCCCGCCGTGACGGAGAAAATCGTCCAGGGCCTCCGAAAGGTCCCTATGCAGCATCGCAAAGACCGGCTGCAGGCGCCCGGCGCAACTTGCAACGGTGATCTGGGCTCCTGCCTGTGCGAAAGGAGAGGCGAGCTTGGCTGCCAGGTCCGGGCCGATCTCCGGGCTGTCGCAGGGGACGCACAGCAGCAGTTCCGTCCGAGCCGCACGCAATCCGGCGAGAATGCCGGCGAGCGGTCCCAGGAACCCATCCTCCGCATCCGCGATCACGGGGTGACCGAACTGCGCGTACTGGTCGTGGCTGCGGTTGGCGTTGATTAGAATGGCCTGGACCTGCGGTTCGAGGCGCTCAAGGACATGGGCGATCAATGGGCGCCCCTGGTAGGGGATCAGCCCCTTGTCCTGTCCGCCCATGCGGCGCGCCTTGCCGCCGGCAAGGATCATGCCGGTCAGCGGAGGAGGCTGGACTGAGGGTGCAGGCATGGCATCATCGAAACGTTTACCGGACGGGTTCATTGTACGGGGGAGGCACCGGTGCGCGGGTTATACTGGAATCCCGTCGAGAACAAACCCGCCGGCACCATGAGCACGACTCCCGACATTTCCGAGAATCAGCGCGAAACCATCGAGGCGGCCGTCTACCGGCGCCTCGTCGAGCACCTGAGAAGCAAGCCCGAAGTTCAGAATATCGACTTGATGAACCTGGCGGACTTCTGCCGGAACTGTCTCTCCAAGTGGTATGTGGCCGAAGCAGAAGAGCGAGGCGTGGCCCTGGATTATGACGCAGCCCGGGAGATCGTCTATGGCATGCCATATGCCGAATGGAAGTCTCGGTATCAGAAAGAGGCCACCCCGGAGCAAATGGCTGCGTTTGAAGCCAGGGAAAAGGCCAAACAGGCATCCTGACCACCATGGGCGCGGAACTGGGCGACCCGCAACTCTTACGCTACAACCGGCAAATCGTCTTGCCGGAGATTGGCATCGAGGGGCAGCAGCGCCTGCTTGAGTCCCATGTCCTGTTGATCGGCCTGGGGGGCCTGGGTTCCCCACTCGCCATGTACTTGGCAACTTGCGGCGTGGGTTGGCTGACTCTGGCCGACTCGGATCGCGTTGAACTGGCGAACCTTCAGCGCCAGATCCTGTACGGGACATCCAGCGTGGGCCGTGCCAAGACCGAGGAAGCCCGGCGGGTCGTGGAGGAACTGAACCCTGAAATCCGCATTGATACCATCGCCGAATACCTGAAGGGCGACTTGCTGCGAGAGCAAGTTCAGGCGGCAGACTTGGTTGTGGATGCCACGGATAATTTCGAGACCCGCTTGGCGATCAACCAGGCCTGCGTCGAATCTGCGACGCCCTTGGTCTCCGGGGCGGTGATCCGGATGGAGGGTCAAATTGCGGTGTTTCGCAATCAAGAGGAAGGGGATGCCTGCTACCAGTGCCTGTTCGGCGACGAGCCCGTGCCGGAGGAGGGCTGTTCGGAAACCGGCGTGCTGGGTCCGGTTGCCGGGGCGGTGGCCAGCGTGCAAGCGGTCGAGGCGATCAAGTGCCTGCTGTCCATCGGAAAACCCTTGTACAACCGGCTGTTGCTTTATGACGCAAGGGAGGCACAATGGCGTGTAGTGGAACTGATTGCGGATGAGGCGTGTCCTATCTGTGGTCCCATTCGCAGATGAGAGAGACGCCATGCTGATTCGAATCCCCAAGCACTCGGACGAAAAGGAATCCGCGGTAACGGATCCGGAAATCTACCGGCAGCGCCGCGTTTTCATGCAGCAGTGCGCGGCCGGAATGGCAGGCTTGGCAGGCGGACTGTTGATCGGCGGACAGGCTCAGGCCGGGCTGACCCTCGGCACGCCCCGGTCCAGCCCTTATTCGACCGGCGAAGAGTTGACGCCGATGCATGCGGCGACCCACTACAACAACTTCTACGAGTTGGGTTACAAGAAAGAGGATCCTTCGCGCAACGCGGCGGCCTTGATTACCGAGCCCTGGACTGTCGAGGTGGGGGGGCATTGCGAGAACCCGGGAACCTACGCGGTCGAAGACCTGGTGCCGATGGATCAATTGGAGGAGCGGATCTACCGGCTTCGCTGTGTGGAGGCCTGGTCGATGGTGATTCCGTGGATGGGCGTGCCGCTGGCGACCGCGCTGAAGAAGTTGAGGCCGACGTCGCAGGCTCGCTACGTGGCATTCCAGACGATCCTGGATCCGGAGAATCTTCCGGGGCAGCGCCGCGACGTGCTGGACTGGCCATACGTCGAAGGCTTGCGGATCGACGAGGCGATGCATCCGCTGACGCTGCTGACTGTCGGCATGTACGGGCAGGTGCTGCCGAACCAGAACGGCGCCCCGATCCGAATCATCGTGCCTTGGAAATACGGCTTCAAGAGCATTAAGTCCATCGTGCGGATCCGGTTCGTCGAGGGAGAGCCTCCGACGGCATGGAACCGTGCCGCGCCGCATGAATACGGCTTCTACTCCAATGTGAACCCCGAGGTCAACCACCCGCGCTGGAGCCAGCGGCGCGAGCGGAGGATCGGGGAGTTCCGGAAGAGGGAAACACTGATGTTCAACGGCTATGCCGAGGAAGTCGCACATCTCTACAGCGGGATGGATCTGCACAAGTACTTCTGACATGCGCACGCCCGCAGCCGCAGGGTGGGTCAAACCTGCGCTTTTCCTACTGTGCCTCGTGCCGGCGATCGACCTGGCTCATGGCGCCTGGGCGAACACTTTGGGCGTCAATCCGCTGGAAACCCTGACCCGGTCTACGGGAACATGGACCTTGCGGTTCCTGTTGCTGACCCTGCTGATTACGCCCTTGATCCGCGCCATAAAGGCACCGGCGCTGCTGCGCTACCGGCGGATGCTGGGACTGTTTGCTTTCTTCTATGCCTCGATCCACCTGGGAACCTATCTTTGGTTCGACAAATTCTTCGATTGGCAGGAAATCTGGCTGGATATTCAGGACCGCCTGTTCATCACCGCGGGCGTGACGGCCTTTCTCCTGCTGGTGCCGTTGGCGCTGACCTCGACCCGGCGCGCCCAGCGGGCTCTCGGGAATGCCTGGAACCGTCTTCACCGTCTGGTCTATGTTGCGACGACCGCAGGGCTGCTGCACTATTTCTGGCTGGTCAAGGCGGATTACCTGGAGCCAATCATCTATGCGTCGATCTTTGCCGCCCTCATGCTGGCGAGGATTCGCAAGTCTTCTACCGTCAGCGTGTCTGGTGCCTCTTAAGAAGAATGTCTCTTGCCTGATTGATTTTACGAGTTAAATAATCGTTCCCACCTCGATCCGGGTGAAGCTTCTGCGCGAGGGCGCGGTGCGCCGAGCGAATTTCGGATTCCGGAGCCTCAAGGGGCACACCCAGGATCTGGGCGGCTGTTTCCGCTGACATGGCGACCTCCTCGAAATCGTCCGCGCTGCCGCCACCGGCAGTTTCTCCGGACTGCCAGCCCGCTTGGGTTCGTTGGAGGTAGGCGCGCAGGAGTGCCGCGGACTGCAGGTCACTCGTGCAGGCCTGCAGCAGCTTCTCCAGCTGCGAAAGATTGAGTTGAGACAGCTTTTGACCTGCGAATTCGCCTTGCCGGATGGTGCCGTCCATGGCGCCGGTCTTCCGGTCGATGGTCAGGTCCAGCCATGCCGTCTGCAGGTGGATCGCGGGAGAACCGTAGGCGCGGCGGGCCCAGGACAGGAATGGGAGCCAGCGCAGCAAAATCGCGGCCTTGCCGAGAAACGGCAGGATTCCGCCGACCACGGCGACGATCCAGTGGGCGCGTCCGGTCAGAACCAAGGCGATCAGGCCAATTCCCGCCAAACCGGCAAGCCACTGATAAAGTCTGCGGGGGGACTGCCGGTATTGCCAACGAAGAAACAGGAACAGCCCGAACAGGATCAGGGCGATCAGCAGGAATCTCATCGGAACGAAATCGTCAAGGCTGCAGGAGTCAATCAGTGTATGATAAAGGGTTACGGGCAGAAGAAACGCCCTGAGACAACTAGAAGGAGGAGAACTCCATGAAACAACCGATTAATGTCGGAGGCTTAGATCTCGAGATTCATATCGAGCAGAAGGGCGACAGTGGCCCGGCACTGCTAATGGTGCACGGAATCCCCACAAACAGTCGACTGTGGCGCCATGCGCAAGCAAGCCTGTCCGACCGCTACCAGACCTATGCGATGGACATGGTCGGCTATGGTCAGTCGAGCATGCCTCTCGATCAATTCAGCCATACCCTGACGAATCAGGCGGAAGCCATCAAGGCGGTCATCGAAGGACTGGGTTTGGCGGGGAATGTCATCCTGGTCGGGCACGATCACGGCGGGGGAGCCTGCCAGATCTTCGCCTCGAAGTACGTCGACCTCATCAGTCGGCTGATCCTGATCAATCCGGTGGCCTGGGACTACTGGCCGGTGCTGGAAGTCGAAGCCTTCAGCGGCCTGGTCGGTGCCCCGGACGAAGTTCTGGGCCAGGCCATGGCTCAGGCGGCAGCGGGCTTCCACGGGCTCCTGCTCATGGGCAGCCATGACAAGATCGCATTCACCGACAAGAACGTGAAAGAGAATTATCTCTCGTTCTGGGCCCGGGGGCCGGGATTCACCGGCTTCAAGTCGTTGATCCACATCTGCTCGGAGCCGACCAATGAAGAAACCATGAGCGTGGACCACAGCAAGATTACTTGCCCGACCATGGTGTGCTGGGCACTGCATGATGCCTGGATGCCGGTTGAGTCCGGACGCCGGTTGAAAGATGCCATTTCGGGCCCGACGCGGTTCGAGATCATCGAGCGGGCTGGGCATTACGTGCTGGAGGACCGGCCGGATGCGGTCGCCGACCTGATTGACGATTTCGTGACCGAATGGGCAAACGTCGATAGCGTCACTCTGAAAGGCTAAAGGTTTCCGCTCTCGTACGAGAGCGGAAGTCCAGTTTTAATCGTGGAAAGCGGATCGGGAGGCAAGCGTATTGCCTCCCGTTGATTTGGCGTGCCTGGGGGAGGAGGAATCATGAGTGCGGAGAGTGCCGCCCGACGCACAGGCGTCCGCTACCAGCCCGACGAGAACCCGCCGACGGCGCTCGCGTTCGGCCTGGGTCTCCAGCTTGCCATCCTCTGCATTTCCGGCATTGTCCTGACTCCGGCGATCGTCGCCCGGGCGGCCGGGGGAACCGAAACGCTTCTGTCCTGGATTGTGTTCGCCGCTGTTGCCGTCAGCGGGGTCACCACGATCCTCCAGGCGGTCCGGGTCGGTCGGATCGGTGCCGGCTATACCCTGGCCATGGGCCCTTCCGGGGCATTCATTGCAATCAGTATTACGGCTCTCGCGGAAGGAGGGCCAGCCATGCTGGCCACCCTGGTCATCCTGTCGTCGTTTTTCCAGTTTGCGCTTTCCGCACGGCTTTCGCTGTTTCGAAGGGTCTTGACCCCGGCGGTGGCGGGCACGGTCATCATGCTGGTGCCGGTCACCGTCATGCCGATCGTCTTCGACCTGCTGGTCTCCGTGCCCGAAGGATCCCCGGCTTCGGCGGCTTCGCTGAGTGCCGGTGCGACCCTGCTGGCCATCGGCGGCATTGCCCTGAAAGCAACCGGCATATTGCGCCTTTGGGCTCCGGTCATCGGGGTTGTCGTCGGCTCGGTCGTGGCAGGATCCTTCGGCCTCTATGACGCGGGCCGCGTCGCCGGAGCCTCGTGGCTGGGCATCCCGGAGATTGGATGGGCAGGCTACGATCTCGGCTTCGGGCCGGTCTTCTGGACGCTCGTGCCGGCATTCGTGTTCGTGACCCTGGTCGGTGCCGTGGAGACCGTCGGGGATTCGGTCGCTATTCAGCGCGTCGCCTGGCGTCGCCCCCGGGCGGTGGACTTCCGCGTGGTGCAAGGCACGGTGGCGGCGGACGGGGTGGGCAACCTGCTGTCGGGCCTTCTGGGGACGGTGCCGAACACGACCTACTCGACCAGCATTTCCGTTGCCGAACTGACCGGGGTGGGTGCCCGCAAGGTCGGGGTGGCCCTGGGAATGGTTTTTCTCGCCTTGGCGTTTCTCCCCAAGGCGCTTGCCGTAATCCTGGCGATTCCCGGCCCGGTTGCCGGTGCCTACATCGGCGTCTTGCTGGCCCTGCTCTTCGTGGTCGGCATGAAAGTGGCGACCCAGGAGGGACTCGATTATCGAACCGGGCTGATCGTCGGGATTTCATTCTGGATTGGAGTCGGGCTGCAGAACGGATGGATCTATCCCGAGCATGTTTCCGAATTCGCAGGGGGCCTCCTCACCAACGGGATCACGGCCGGCGGCCTTGCGGCGATCTTCATGACCCTGTTCATGGAGGTCACGAAACCGCGCCGCCACCAGATCGAGGTAGCGCTCGATGTCTCCGTCCTGCCGAAGATTGAAGACTTCCTCCAGGCATTCTCATCCCGGCAGGGCTGGAAGCCGGCGATGATGAATCGCCTGTATGCCGTCACCGAGGAGACTTTGCTGACGCTCCGCGAGCAGGAAGACAGCGTGGCGGGCGCAGACGGGCGGCGCCTTCTCTTGACGGCACGCAGGGAGGACGACGAAGCCGTCCTTGAGTTTGTTGCTGCGACGGGAGAAGAAAATCTTCAGGATCGAATTGCCTTACTTAGCAAGCAATCCATTTCGTCTTCGGTTGAGCGCGAAGTTTCCTTGCGCCTGCTGAGGCACCTGGCGTCCTCGGTCTACCACCAGCAGTACCATGACACGGACATCGTGACCGTGCGGGTGGAAGTACCAGAGCCGGGGCTTTCAAGCCCTGACTAGCAACCGATGACCTCGAAAGCCAAATGGCGATGTCCTTTCTTTATGCGGTAGGTACTGAAGTCATTCCGGTCGAGGGTGAATATGGTGCGGGATTGATGCTTTTCGGCCATGGCGACGAGTGAAGCGTCAGCGAAGTCCATGGTCCTATCAGCGTATTGCACCATTAGTTCGAAGCAACGTGTGAGGCCGGGCCGGTCAAGGTCCAAGACTTGCAACCCTCTATTATTGATGAAATCCATAAGGCTTGCCGTGCCAGGATTGATGGTGTGCATTAAGTGAAATGCTTCAGTCAGTACCGGAGTGGTTGTGCAGATGGTTTCTTCAAGAGTCGCAAGAACACCAACGCATTTTTCGTGAGCATTGTCCGCAGGGTTAAACAAGGCCACTAATGGGCCCGTATCTATTAAGATCATCGGCGGTGTTTTTCCCGGATGATTTCTTTCACAACTTCTTTACTCTGGCTAGCCGGGGCAACAGCATATTCCCCGGGGGCCATATCCAGTTCCTTGTAGATTTCGTAAGCTGTCTTGGAATCTCTCTGCTGCGTTTCGGTGCGGTATGCCTGGATGCCGCGCTTTAGAATTTCCGAGACGGATTTGCCTGTCTGTGCCTGCAAGTCAGCCAGTACTTGCTCTGCATCGGAGTCTAGGCGGACGGTTCGAACGGCCATGGAAATCTTCCCAAACCAAGTGATGTATACAAATTGTATACGTTCTTTCCGAAAAGTCAAAATTTCTTGATGCGCTTTCCCTTCACTTGAGCAGGTCAGCAATTGTTTCGCGCTCGCTCAGCAGTTCGGTCTCGTTGGCCTTAAGTTGCTCGCGACCGAAAGCATCCAGTTCCAATCCGGGCACGATGGAGTGCTCGGATTCCGAGCATTGGCACGGGAAGGAAAAGATGATGCCTTCCGCCACTTCGTATGAGCCGTCCGAGAGCACGCTCATGCTGACCCAGTCGTTCTTGGGTGTCCCTTGGACCCAGTCGTGCATGTGCAGGATCGCTGCATTGGCGGCTGATGCGGCGGAAGAAGCGCCGCGCGCCTCGATCACCTTGGCGCCGCGCTGCTGGATTACCGGGATGAATTCGCCCTGGTACCAGTCCGTCTCGACCAGTTCCCGGATCGGAGTGCCGGAAGCCGTGCAATAGCCGATGTCGGGATACATCTTCGGGGAGTGGTTTCCCCAGACTGTCATTCGGGCGATGTTGGCGACCGGCTGGCCCGTCTGTGCGGCCAACTGCGAGCGTGACCGTTCATGATCCAGACGGGTCATCGCGGAGAATTGGCTCGGATCGAGGTCCGGGGCGTGATGCAGGGCGATCAGTGCGTTGGTGTTGGCCGGGTTGCCGATGACCAGGACCCGGACGTCGCGGCTCGAAAAATCATTGATGGCCTTGCCTTGGGGACCGAAGATTTTTCCGTTTTCCTGGATCAGGTCGCTGCGCTCCATGCCTTTCCCACGCGGCCGCGCCCCGAACATGAACACGTAGTCCGCATCTCCGAAGCCTTTTTCCAGGTCATCGCTCAGCAGGACATCGCGCAACAAAGGAAAGGCGCAGTCTTCCAGTTCCATCGCGGTTCCGCCGAGTGACGGCATGGCCGGGGGGATGTCGACCAGGTTCAAGGCGACAGGTTGCTGATCGCCCAGGAATTCTCCGGCCGCGATGCGGAACATGGCCTGATATGCAATGTTGCCGGCTGCGCCGGTGATGGCAATTCGCTTGGGTGGGTTCGTCATGATCGGGCTCTTCTGAGGGAATAGGGTGATATTGGCAAGAGATTAATGAAGGCGGTGTGACCGTCCCAGGTATGCCTTGCTCCGCATCTCATGCAGGCGGCTCGCGGTTCGCTCGAATTCCCGCTTCAGGCGCTTGCCCCGGTACAACTGGTCCGGCTCGTCCGCCGCGGAGACGATCAGCGCCACGTTGCGGTCGTAGAACTCGTCGATCATTTCAATGAAGCGCCGCGCGCTGTCGTCCATTGATGAATCGAAGACCGGGACACCCGAGATCAGCACGGTGTGGAAGCAACGGGCAATCGCGATGTAGTCGTTGACGCAGCGGGGAGACTGGCACAGGCAATCGAAATCAAACCAGATCGCGTCGTGCGACAGGCGCTTGACCGGAATGGCGCGGCCTTCGACTTCAATGGTCGTCTCTTTTCGGTCCAGATCTGACGCCAGGTGCTGGAAGTGACCCTGCAGGACGGGCTCGGCGGCTCCGTTGCCGCTGAGGCAGTAGGTCTCGGTCTGGTCCAGATGCTGCAGGCGATAATCGCAGGATGTCGCCAGTTCGAAAACCGTCATGTGCTTCTTGATCAGTTCGATTGCAGGCAGGAATCGCTCCCGCTGCAGCCCGCCCTCGTAGAGGCTGTCCGGGGCGCAATTGGAGGTCGCCACCACAGTGACCCGGTGCCGGAACAGGCCCTCCAGCAATCCACCCAGAATCATGGCATCCGTGATGTCCGAGACGAAAAATTCATCAATGCAGAGGACTTTGTATTTTTTCGCCATGCGGGCGGCAAGGAGATCAATGGGGTTGCGTCGGTCCTGCATGTGTTTGAGCTTGTGGTGGATGTGCCTTGTGAAGCGATGAAAGTGCATGCGGCGCTTCTTGCGCAGGGGGAGGGAGTTGAAGAACAAGTCCATCAGGTAGGTCTTGCCGCTTCCGACCGTGCCCCATAACCACAGGCCGGATGTTTGCGCGGGCGAGTCGGATTTCAGGCGACGCAGCCGGTCGCGGATCAGCGCCTCGGCACGCGAGTGCCGGGTCAGGTGGTCGAAGATAAGTTGGAACTGCTGAGCGGCTTGGTATTGCACTGGGTCGGGCGTGAATTGCCTTTGGGCAATTTGTGCTTCGTACGCGTCAATAAACATAGAGGCAAATGCGGCCGCAAAACGAATTCCTATTCTACATAGATGCGGCTGCCAAGCCGGCGTCCAGGCCGCTTGGCACCGGAGACCAAACTGATGGGATGGTTCGTCCCACTTCCCAGAGGAGCCTAAAGCGTCCACAATGAGA
>CAZRSJ010000046.1:0-10239 GCA_964602805.1 uncultured Chromatiales bacterium
ACACCTCGCACATCAAGGACCTTGCGCCGCAGCCCGGGCGCACGTTCGAAGTCGGAGCGCGGCTTCGGTTCTAGCCGGGCATCCGCAACCCGGCGCGGGCGCTGACCGCGGGGGAGGCTCTATGCTACAATGCGCGCCCTAATTCAAGGGCGCCGCGGGCGCCGTTTTTGCTTCCTTATAGACAGTTTTCTATGTCACTTTCTGCGCAAGAAAAGTCTGAGATCGTCGGAAAATACCAGCGTGCGCCGAACGATGTCGGCTCGCCGGAGGTGCAGGTCGCGCTGCTGACATCCCGGATCAATCAAGTAATGGAGCATTTCGAGACGCATCCCAAGGATAAGCACTCGCGCTACGGCCTGATGAAGATGGTCCATGCCCGCCGCGGACTGCTCAAGCACCTGCGCGGTCAGGATCACGAACGCTATGCGGCGTTGATCAAGTCCCTGGGACTGCGCCGCTGATCTCTCTTTTACGAGTTCCCACTTTGACCCAGTTTCCCCGCCGGTCCTGACTTGGAGCGGTTTTTTGCATTTCACAGGATTTCCTAGTTTATGAACCCGATTACCCAAACTTTCCAGTACGGCGACCATGAGGTCACCCTAGAGACGGGCGAGATCGCCCGGCAGGCTTCCGGCGCGGTGCTGGTGCGCATGGCCGAGACCGCGGTGCTGGTCACCGCCGTCGGTCGCAAGGACGAAGACACCGGCAAGGACTTCCTCCCGCTGACCGTCAACTACCAGGAAAAGACCTATTCGGCGGGGCGCATCCCCGGCGGCTTCTTCAAGCGGGAAGGCCGCCCCAGCGAGAAGGAGATCCTGACCTCGCGCCTGATCGACCGGCCGATCCGACCGCTGTTCCCGAAAGGCTACAACCAGGAAGTCCAGATCATCGCCAACGTGCTGTGCCTGAACAAGGACTTGGATCCGGACATTCCCGCAATGCTCGGAGCTTCGGCGGCCTTGGCCGTGTCGGGGATGCCGTTCCAGGGCCCGATCGCGGGCGCCCGGGTGGGCTATGTGGACGGAAGCTACGTGCTCAATCCCACCGCCCAGCAACTGGAGCAGAGCCAGTTGGACCTGGTCGTCGCGGGCACCCGTAGCGCGGTGCTGATGGTCGAGTCCCAGGCGGACCTTCTGCCGGAGCAGGTGATGCTGGATGCGGTCCTGTTCGGCCACGAACAAATGCAGGTGGCGATCGACGCCATCGAGAAGCTGCAACAGGCGGTCAACCCCCCGGAGTGGGGCTGGGCTGCGCCGGAAGCGAACGAGGACCTCGCCTCCAGGATGGATTCGCTGTGCCGGGAAGACCTGACTTCGGCGTACCAGATCGCGGACAAGGTGGAACGCCAGGACCGGGTCGCGGAGATCCGGACGCACGCCGTGGATGAATTGGCCTCCGAAGAGGAAGGCCTGGGCGAAGGCGAAGTCAAGAATGCCTTCAAGAGCCTGGAAAAATCCATCGTCCGCCAGCGCGTGCTGTCCGGCGAGTCGCGCATCGACGGGCGCGGGCGGGCCGACGTGCGCCAGATTTCGGTCCGGACCGGGCTGTTCCCGCGCACCCACGGCAGCGCGTTGTTCACACGCGGCGAGACCCAGGCGATGGTGATGACCACCCTGGGCACCACCCGCGACGCGCAGATCATCGACGCTCTGGAAGGGGAGTACCGCGATCCGTTCCTGCTGCACTACAACTTCCCGCCGTTTTCGGTCGGGGAGGTCAGCATGATGCTGGCGCCGAAGCGGCGCGAGATCGGCCACGGAAAGCTGGCGAAGCGCGGCATGATGGCCGTGATGCCGGATCCGGAGGAGTTCCCCTACGTCATTCGCATCGTGTCCGAGATTACCGAGTCGAACGGTTCGAGTTCAATGGCCACGGTCTGCGGCAGCAGCCTGTCGCTGATGGACGCCGGGGTGCCGATCAAGTCTGCGGTGGCCGGGATCGCGATGGGCCTGATCAAGGAGGGCGACGAGTTCGCCGTGCTCAGCGACATCCTCGGCGACGAGGACCACCTGGGCGACATGGACTTCAAGGTGGCGGGCACCCGCGAGGGCATCACCGCGCTGCAGATGGACATCAAGATCGACGGCATCACCCGCGAGATCATGGAGCAGGCCCTGTCCCAGGCTCAGGCCGGGCGGTTGCACATCCTCGACGAGATGGACAAGGGCCTGTCGGCCCCGCGCGAGACGATGTCCGACTACGCGCCGCGCTTTTTGACCCTGCGCATCAACCCGGAGAAGATCCGCGACGTGATCGGCAAGGGCGGGGCGACGATCCGTGCCCTGACCGAGGAGACCGGGACCACCATCGACATCGACGACGACGGCCTGGTTCGGATCGCCTCGACCGACAGCGCGGCCGCCGAGGATGCGCGCGAGCGCATCGAGCTGCTGACCAGCGAGGTGGAGATCGGCAAGGTCTACACCGGCAAGGTGGTCCGGATCATGGACTTTGGCGCGTTCGTCGGCCTCAAGCCGGGCAAGGACGGCCTGGTGCATATCTCGCAGATCGCGGAATACCGTGTCAAGAGCGTGGACGACGAATTGTCCGAAGGGCAGATGGTCAATGTCAAGGTGCTGGACGTCGACAAGCTCGGCCGGGTCAAACTCACCATGAAGGAGGTGCAGCAGCCGCAGCCGGGAGAGTGAGTTTGCTGTGATAACATAAAGCCGATACGGATGAGGGCCGGGTCACCGGCATCAGTCCGCGATAATAAAAACATCACTGGCAGGAGAATCGAACAATGCAAGTAACCTGGGATGAAAACGTCTGCATCCACGCCGGAAAGTGCGTGGCAGGCGCACCTGAAGTTTTCAAGGTCGAAGATGGACAGTTCAAGATTGATGTGACCGCAGCACCGGAGGATAAGGTGCGGGACGTGGTCGCACAATGCCCATCCGGTGCCCTGAAAATACAAGAATAACTAATAACTTCAAATACCTGAGAAGGGGGCAATTATGATTGGCGACAAGCTCGCAAATGCCATGAACCTCTTCGGCCACCCGAGTTGCATCAACACTGCGAAGTGTATGCAGACGGCGGGCGAGAAGGGTGTCGATATCGAGGCACACGTAATCCAAGGACCCGACGACGTCCTGTCCATGTCTCCGCTGGGGAGTGCCCCGGTGCTCAAGGACCTGGACAATGTCGTGTACGGGACGATCGCGATCATGTCCTACCTGGACGACAAGGGATTCGGTCCCTCGCTGGTGCCGCGCAACGGCGTGCTCCGGGCGCAGATGTACCAGTGGGCGCATGTCGTGATTGATTACGCCCAGCCCGCTGCAAGCGCCGACGGCGGGGACCGGGATCAACTGACCAAGCTGTACGATCTTCTGGAGCAGCGTCTGCAGTCTCCGCCCAAGCAGGGCGGCTTCATCTGCGGAGAATTTACCCTGGCCGACATCCACTGGAGCGCCTGCACCAACATGCTGGTGAACTCCGGGGCTTCGGACCTGGTGGATTCGCGTGGTGCGGTCAAGAGCTGGTGGGACGCGGTCAAGTCGCACCCAAGCACCAGCAAGGAAAAGTTGAATCCGTTCGACGTATTACCGACCAAGGCGGACATGGACTCCGGCACGTTGCGTAACGTCGCGATCAACGTCCTCTGACACGGGCAGCCACAGCCCGCGCCCGGCCTGAACAAGTCTGCGCAGACGGACGGACAGGTCAATGCTGTGGGGTTTATTTGGCGGGAAACGGGATCGTCAGGCCCGAATCAATGATGACCCGTCCCCGCTGACGGTTCAAGCTGGCCAAGACCTGCTTTCGGCTGCGCTGGAAGCGGGCTTTGCATGGCCGCACGACTGCCGGCAGGGGAATTGCAGCACCTGCCGCTGCCGGATCACCTCCGGCAAGATCAAGGCCCGGACCGATTTCGAAACCGTCCTGACTCCTGCCGAACTGAAGGAAGGCTGGGTGCTCGCCTGCCAGAGCGAACTGCGCAGCGACATCGAGGTCGAGGTCGAACTGACCTCCGAAGAGCCCCAGGCGGCGGTCGCCCACTATCAGGGCACGATCACTCGGATAGCTTCGCTGACGCACGACATCGTCGAACTGACCGTGCAGGTGCCGGAACTGCAACGTGCCGGGGTGGCCGGGCAGTACGCGGAACTGAGTTACGACGGCCTGAGCGTGCCGCGTTCCTATTCATTCGCCAAGGCGCCGAGCAACGAACAGGAAGAGGAGATTTCGTTCTATATCCGGAAGGTGCCGGGCGGGGAATTCACGGAATGGTTGTTCGCCGAGGATCGCACCGGGACCGAGTTGAAGGTTTCGCTGCCGTACGGGGGGTTCCGCTACCATCCGGAGTCCGGCCCCATGATCTGCATCGCCGGGGGATCTGGCATGAGCGCGATCAGGGCGGTACTGGAGCAGGCCGTACTCGACCAGGTGGAGCGCGACGCGCTGTTCCTGTTCGGCGCGCGGACCCAGCAGGACCTGTACGGGGAGGAGGCGATGGGGGCGATCCGTCGCCAGTGGCATCCCGACTACAAATTCGAATATGTCGAGGTTCTGAACATGGAACCCGAAGACAGCGACTGGGCCGGTCCGCGCGGGCTGGTGACCGACTATCTCAAGGAGGCCTACGTCGAGCCGAAGACGTTTGACATGGCCGCCTGTCAGGGCTATTTGTGCGGCCCTCCCCCAATGATCGACGCCGCGGTTGAAGTACTCAAGGCCGAAGGCATGAGCGGCGATCAGATCTTCTTCGACAAGTTCCTGGACGCCAGTTCCATGCCGGGCGGGCGCCCGGGCGCTTAATGTAAAATGCCTGTCGGCTCACTGACCTGAGGAGAAAACGATGCGGCTCAAGGAAGTAATCGGCATTATTGTCATGGGAGTGTGGATCGCCGCCGGAGTGATGGCGATGAATTGGTTCGGTTTCACGAACCATATGCACGATCCGCTGTGGAGCCTCGGCGCGGCGATTGCGCTTTTGACCATCATCGTGGTCGGAGTCGCGATCTTCTTCGCCATAGCCAAGGAAAGCCCGTGGGTCTGGTTCGGCGAATCGGATTCGAACTGATCCCGCTTCACTGCAATTTTTCTGACAAGCCCGCCGCCAAGAACGGCGGGCGCCCCGCCGATGCCGGCTGAGGCGATTCCAGCATTTCAAGACAATTACCTGTGGCTGATGTCCGGTCTCGGGAAGGGCGTGCTCGTGGACCCGGGGGATGCCGGGCCCGTGATGGAAGCCCTTGAATCCCGGCAACTGGAACTGTCCACGATCCTGATTACCCACCACCATGCGGATCATATTGGCGGCGTGGCCGAGTTGCGGTCGGCCTGGCCGGATGTTCAGGTTTTCGGACCCGAGGATCCGAGGATTCCAGCCGACTTCCGGGTCTCCGAAGGGATGACGGTAAGCCTCGAGGCGCTGGGGCTCGGCACGTTCGAGATTCTGGAGGTGCCGGGGCACACGCGCAGCCACATCGCCTACTACGGCGGCGGTGATCTGTACTGCGGCGATACGGTGTTCGTGTGCGGCTGCGGGCGCCTGTTCGAGGGGACCCCGGAGCAGATGCATTCCTCCTTGTCCAAGATCCGCCGCCTGCCGGAAGAGACCCGGGTGTATTGCGCGCATGAATACACGCTGGACAACGTGGAGTTCGCTCTCTGGGTCGAACCCGACAATGAAGACTTGAAGTCCTACCAGGCGGAAGCCATGACGATGCGGGAGGCGGGGACGCCTACGGTGCCTTCGACCCTTAGCCAGGAAAAGAAATGCAATCCGTTCCTGCGCTTCGATGCGCCTGCAGTGGTGGCGGCGGCGCAACGCCGCATGGGCCGGACGGATTTGGCGGAATACGAAGTATTCGGAGAGATCCGCCGCTGGAAAGATACGGAGTTCGATTGAACCGGAGGCGGTCGCTCAGGATCGCCGACGGATTTTCTCCCAAGTGTCGCGCAGGCTCACCGTACGGTTGAAAATCAACCGGTCCGGTGCAGATTCCGTGTCCTGGCAAAAATACCCCTGCCTCTCGAACTGGATGCGGGCCCGCGTCGGCAGGCGGCGAATCTCCGGTTCGACCCGGCACTCCTGCATGTCGATGCGGGAATCCTCGTTAAGTGTAGCGGCCAGGTCGGGTTCGGCGGCCGGATCCGGCACCTTGAACAGGCGATCGTAAAGACGCACCTCGGCAGGGACGGCCTGTTCGGCCGACACCCAGTGCAGGGTCCCGCGCACCTTGCGTCCGTCCGGCGCGTCCCCGCCGCGTGTCTCCGGATCGTAGGTGCAGTGCAGAGCGACGATGTCGCCGTCGGCATTCCGCTCCACTTCCTGGCAGGTAATGAAATAGGCGTAGCGCAGGCGGACTTCCCGGCCCGGTGCGAGGCGGAAGAATTTCTTCGGCGGATCCTCCATGAAGTCGGATCGCTCGATGTACAGTTCGCGGCTGAATGGCACCTGGCGGGTACCCACGGAGGGATCGTTCGGGTGGTTCGGAGCCTCCAGCATCTCGGTCTGGCCCTCGGGATAGTTGGTCAAGACGACCCGGACCGGATCCAGGACCGCCATCAGGCGGGGTGCCTGGGCATTCAGGACGTCTCGGACGCTGTCTTCCAGCACGCCCATGGAAATGCGGCTGTCTTTCTTGGTGACGCCGATGGCGTGGCAGAAATTCCGGATCGATTCGGGAGTATAGCCCCGGCGGCGAAGGCTGCGCAGGGTCGGCAGTCGCGGGTCGTCCCAGCCGTCCACATGCCCATCCTGGACCAGGCGCTGCAGCAGGCGCTTGCTGACCACCGTGTATTCCAGCGACAGGCGGGAGAATTCGATCTGCTGCGGATGGCAGGGCACGTCCAGATGGTCGAGAATCCAGTCGTAAAGCAGGCGGTGATCCTCGAATTCAAGCGTGCACAGGGAATGGGTAATGCCTTCCAGCGAATCGGACAGGCAGTGGGTGAAGTCGTACATGGGGTAGATCGACCAGGCATTGCCGGTGCGATGGTGTCGCTGGCGGCGGATGCGGTACAACACCGGATCGCGCATATTGATGTTGTCGGCATCCATGCTGATGCATGCGCGCAATACGTGTGATCCTTCGGGGAATTCGCCGGCCCGCATGCGGGCGAACAGGTCCAGGTTCTCCTCGATGCTGCGGTTGCGGTACGGGCTGTCGGTGCCCGGTTCGGTCAGCGTGCCCCGGGTCTCCCGGATGGTCTCGCTGTCCTGGCTGTCGACATAGGCGTGCCCGTTACGGATCAGATCGACCGCGTAGCCGTGCAACTGGTCGAAATAGTCCGAGGCATGGCACAGGTTGCGCCATTCATAGCCCAGCCAGCGCACGTCTTCCTCAATTGCGTAGGCGTATTCGGCCTCTTCCTTTTCGGGGTTGGTGTCGTCGAAGCGTAGGTTGCAGTGGCCGCCGAAGGATTCCGCCATGTCGAAATTCAGGCAGATGGACTTGGCATGGCCGATGTGTAGGTATCCGTTCGGTTCGGGGGGAAACCGGGTCACAACTCGCGAGCATTTGCCGGAGCCCAGGTCTTCTTCGATGATCCGCCGGATGAAGTGGGTTTTCGGCGGAGTTTCCGGCTCGGGCATTGAATAAAGGGGCTGAAAACCGCTATTTTAACTGCATGGACCTAATTCGCGAGAAACCGGGTTGATGCCTGTCCCCGGCTGCCCGAAAGCCGCCCATATGGACTGAGTCGATAAACCGGCAGGTGTTGGCGGTCAAGTCTCCCGTGGCTCGCCGGGTCGGGGCATGCGGTAGCCGACGCCGCGCACATTGAAAATCCAAGAGGGGTCGGCCGCGTCGTCGCCGAGTTTGGCGCGCAGTTGCTTGACGAAGGCGCGCACCACCTTCCAGTCGCTGCTGGCTCGCTTGCCCCAGACCCGGGCCAGCAACGTTTCATAGCTCACGACCCGGCCCGCATCGAGCGACAGCGCACGCAAGAGTTCGTATTCGGTCGGGGTGAGTTCGACCGCGCGCCCGGCCACCGTGACCAGACGCTGATCGTGGTCGATGGCGAGTGTGTCCAGAACGAAAGGTTCGGGATCCATTTGCCGCCGCAGCGCCGCGCGGACTCGCGCAACGAGTTCGGTTGGCGAGAACGGTTTAACGATGTAGTCAGCTGCGCCTGCTTCCAGTGCCCGCGCGACGGTTTCGTCGCGCCCGTAGCCCGAGATGAAGATGACCGGCTGGCGGGAGAGTTCGGGCACGGTCTGCATCAACTCGATGCCGTCGGTGCCTGGCAGCGCCAGGTCGAGCAGCACCAGCGCGGGCTGTTCGGTCCGGATGATCTGCGCAAGCTCGCGGTGGTCGCCGGTCACCAGCGGGGCATAGCCGGCTCCGGCGAGCGTGTCGCGCACATGGCGCAGGGTCTGCGGGTCGTCGTCCACCGTGAGGATGGAGTCGGCTTCGTGCTGTGGCGCCAGCACTGAACGGTCCGGGTCCGCGTGGCGTGCGCCCGCCTCGTCCGCCACCGGCAGGGTGAAGGTGAAACGCGCACCCTGTCCGGGTCCGGCGCTCTCTGCCCGGATGCGTCCGCCATGAGCCTCGACCAGGCCCTTGCAGATGGCGAGCCCGAGCCCTGACCCACCGGTCTCGCTCTCGCTGACCCCGCCATGCTTTCGGAAGAGACGCGCCAAGCGCTCCGGCGCGATGCCTCGGCCTTCGTCAATCACCGAGACCGCGACATGCGCGCGTTCGCATTCTGCTGCGACGCGGATCGGCGAAGACTCAGGCGCCTGCTGCGCCGCGTTGGCGAGCAGGTTGCCCAGTACCTGCGCAATGCGCTCCCGGTCAGCCATGACCTGTGGCAGATCCGACGGCAGATCGATCAGCACGGTGTGGCTCCCGCCGCCCGACAAGAACGCCGTGCGCGCTCCCTCGACCAGCGTGGCTATCTCTGTCGGCTCTGGCGCCACCGACAGCGTGCCCGCGTCGATGCGCCCGGCATCGAGCAGATCGGCGACCAATCCGATCATTCGGTTCGCCTGCTCGTCGACAATGCGGAAGAATGCCCGCGTTTCGGCCGGAGCAAAGTTGCGTACCTCGCTCAGCACCGCAGCGGTCGAGCCCTTGATGGCGGCAAGCGGTGTGCGCAGTTCGTGGCTCACCATGCCGAGGAACTCCGAGCGCATCCGGTCGAGTTCCTCCAGCGGGGCTAGATCCTGTAGAGTCGCCACAACCGACCCCACTGCGCCGTCCCGGGAAGGGATCGGGGTTGCGTTGACCAGTGTGGTGACACTCCGGCCGTCCGGGACAGACAGCACGATTTCCTCGGCGCGCACCGTCTCGCCTCTGCTGAGTGCTTGCGCGAACGGGTACTCCGCGAATGAGGTCTCACGCCCGTCGGCGCGCCGACAGGTGATGGTATCGAGCAGTTCTTCGATCGGACGGTCTGGCGTATGTAGTTCCTCCATGATGCGTTGCGCCTCGCGGTTGAACGAAATCGGCCGACCGGTCTGCGCGTCGAACACCACCACGCCGACTGGCGAGGTTTCGACTAGCGCTTCGAGATCGGCCCGCGCTTGGTGCTCGGCCCGGAAGGCGCGGGCGTTGGCAACTGCCGCCGCAGCTTGGGAAGCAAACAGCACTAGGGTTTCCTCGTCCTCGCTGGTGAATGCTCGGTTGCCCTCTTTCTCAGCGAGATAGAAGTTGCCGACATGTGCCCCTTGGTGGCGAATCGGCATGCCTAGGAAACCCTTGAATGGTATCGGGTTGTCGGTAAAGCCGCGCGAGTGCAGGAAGCCGGTGAAGTCGTCCAGCCGGAGTAGCCCGTCGAGGTTACGGACATGCTCGAAGAGTTTGGGTCAGTCGGGCCAGTCGAGCAGGCGGCGGTGCTCTTCCTCGGTGACGCCCGAGAGGACGAAGTCTTCGGGCGCGCCGGTTTCGTCGATGGTGGCGATGGAGGCGCAGCGCGAATCGGTGAGCGCACGGGCGCTGTCGACCACCTCCTGGAGCACGGTCTCGAGGTCGAGGCTCGCGCCGATGCGTAGGCTCGCCTCGCTGAGTGCGGCAAAACGCGCGCGGAGCGCCGCGTTTTCTCGGCGGAGTTCATCTCCCGCGCTCATGACGAATCTCCCGCAGGCGGTCGAAGTGCGTAACCGAAAATAGTTCCGACCGGGGTTTGCTGGAACCGGATTGTGGAGCAAATAGACGAGAAACCTGCAAAATTCATCATATTCATACCATTATTGGCAATTTATTCACGCTTATTTCACCAAATATTCTGATGGGATGGTTCGTCCCACTTCCCAGAGGAGCCTAAAGCGTCCACAATGAG
>CAZRSJ010000047.1:0-10026 GCA_964602805.1 uncultured Chromatiales bacterium
GCCCGACCGTCATACTCGCGGCAGTGCCCAGATAACTGATGCCGTAGTCGCTGGCAGTCATCAGGTCCCGGTATTCGCTGGTGGCGATGCCAGCATATAGCCCGGTGCGGCTACCCCTCAATTCGTCTGGATCCATCCCTGCATCTTCGAGCGCTTGCCAGGTTGTCTCCAGCATCATGCGTTGTCGCGGGTCCATTATGCGTGCCTCAATTGGCGAAATCCGAAAGAATCTCGCGTCAAATTGATCAATTCCCTCCACAAATCCGCCCCTGCGATAAGCGGCGTATTTGGGGGGAAGGTCTTTGGCAAGATTGTTCCATGAACCGGTATCCTGGCGTCCGTCGGTCACTGCGTCTGCACCCGCTTCGAGTTGCTGCCAGAAGGCGGTAAGATCCGAAGCGCCGGGGAAGTGGCACGCCATGCCCACGATGGCAATACCGTCGTCTTCGCGCTGCACTATCGGCTGTGGTTCTGGCTCGGGTTGCACCTGAGGCTGAGGGACGGGCGCATCGCTGACTTCACCGAGTTCTTCGACCAGATGGTTGGCGAGACTGGCGATGTCCGGGTAGTCAAATACCACGGTGTTGGGGACCACGTACTCATCGGCAAATGCCCGGTTCAGGCGATTCCGCAACTCTACCGCCATCAGCGAGTCCATTCCCAAATCAAAAAATCCCACTGTGGGCTCCGGCACTGTCGGCAACCTCAGCACTGCCTGTACCTCCTGTTGGAGGAAGGAGACGAGGAGGTCCTCGGGTGCCGCCGGCGCTCCTCGCAACTGGGAAAGCAGGTCCTCTGACGAGGCCGAGGCGTCGGCTTCGGCGTCCGTAGCGGCGGAAAGCATGTCCTCCAGCAGGGGTGGGCGATCTTCGACAGCCTCTTCGAACACTGACCAGTCCATCGACATCACCACGGAAGTCGTGGCGTCCTGACGCACCAGTTGATCGAATGCCCGGATACCCTGTTGCGGGGTGAACCAGCGGCCGCCGAGTGCTGACCGTTGCCGGTCAATCCGCTCCCGCTGTTCCGCTGCTTCGCCGATCTCCGACCACGCTCCCCAGGCAATGGCCTGTCCGGGTAGTCCCATCGCGCGGCGGTGCCCGGCGAGTTGGTCCAGAAATGCATTGGCTGAGGCGTGGTTCGCCTGGCCCGGATTGCCCATGACGCCGACCCGACTCGAGAAAAGGACGAACATATCCAGATCGCGGTCCACGGTCGCCCGATGCAGATGCCATGCGCCCAGTACCTTTGGCCAGAGCACGGTTTCGAATCGCTCCCAACTCTGGTTGGTCAGCGCGCCGTCCGACAGCACGCCCACGCTGTGGATCACGCCTCCGAGCGGCGGTAGTGTCTCATCTATCCGCGCCAACATCTCATCTATTGCGGCAGAGTCCGTCACGTCTGCGAGTTCTACCTGCACTGTTATGCCGCGCTCCCGCAGCCTGCGGATCACCTCTTCAGCCTCGGCATCCGGTGCGCGGCGCCCGTTTAGCGCGATTGCGCCCGCACCCCGATCCGCCAACCAGTCTGCTACGGCGCATCCGATTCCACCCAGACCGCCGGTCACCAGATAGGTGCGATCTTGTCGCAACCTGCCTTTCAGGGTTGGTGGCGTCGTTACGACGATTTTTCCCATGTGCCGGGCGGCGCGCATGAAGCTCAGCGCGGCTCCAGCTTCGGCGAGCGGCCACCTGCTGTGGGTAATCGGTTTCAGTTCTCCCGACGAAAGGCGCGCCATAACGTCCCGCAGGACCCTTCCCACCCACGCCGGGTCGGTTTTTTTCAGAACGTCCAGTTCCAGGATGTCGTAGGCCACATCTGGACGCACAGCCGCCATCTCTTCCTCGCTCAAGATGTCTCGTCTGGCCAGTTCCACGAACCGGCCGCCGTGCTTGAGGCAGGACAGACTCGCGTCGATGAAGCCCTCTCCAGTCAGGCTGTTTAGCACCACATCGACACCCGCGCCGTCCGTGGCTTCGAGGATCTCTTTCCCGAATGCTGTCTGGCGGCTGTCGAAGATGTGTTCCACGCCCAGTGATCGTAGATATGCCTGCTTCGGCGCGCTCGCAGTGGCAAAGACCTCCGCGCCCGCGGCTTGCACCAACTGAATGGCCGCCAATCCCACACCGCCGGAACCAGCGTGAATCAGTACCTTTTCGCCGGCTTCCAGCCCCGAGAGTTCGAAAGACAGCGCGGCAGATACGAACGCGCTCGGCACTGTGGCAAGTCCAGTGACCGAGAAGCCCGATGGCGCGGGTGCTACCAATTCCTCTCGCGTGACCATTTGCGCCCCGAACGCTCCGAACCCCAATCCGACCACATGGTCGCCGACGGAAATGGTCGATACTTCGGAACCCACTTCGAGGATATAACCGCACATCTCCCTGCCCAGATTCCCCTCCTCAATAAAGCCGAGCGAACGAAACACATCCCAGAAGTTGAGCCCGGAAGCCTCGACTTCGACACGAACTTCGCGCGGTTCGAGAGGCCGCGCCGGTAGCGGCTGGACATATGGTTTGTCGAACACGCCAGCCGGATCCGGAGCCAGCACCCAGTCCGGCTCCTCAGGCAGAGACAACCGCTCCGCTTCGGCACCCGTCCGAATCAGGCGGGCTACGCGGCGGGTATCCCCGCGGTACGCGATGTGATTTTCGGAATCGGGGTACAAGAGTTCACCAACGAGGTCGGGTGTTGGCGCCATATCGCCGGGATCCAGATCGATCATCCTCGGCTGCAGATGCGCCGCTTCACGGGCCACGGCCTTGCCAAAGCCCCAGAGTGTTGCGCCGGTGAGTTCTCCACCACGCTCTCGCTCCAACACCTGCGCTCCGCGCGTGACAAACCACACGCCCTTTTCAGGTGTCACATCAGAGTCGGTCACGCCCTGTACCAGCGCGAGCGCGCTCGCTCCCGCCCATCTCACGTCCTCTGCTATTTCTCCAGTCGTTGCCTCTGCCCCGTGACCATCCAGTGCCGCGAGATGCACAACGCCGCTGAGGGGCACATTGTCCGGTAGCTCCTTAAGGAGCGATCGCCACGACTCGCGTTGCTCCATATCTATGGTCTTTCTGATAATTCCAGAGTTATCCTCCTGTTTGCCGTTTTGCGGAGCATCGCTGCTGGCCAGCACGACCATCTGGTTTCGCGCCGCGAGTTCTGCTGCGAGTTCCGCTGCCGCGCCTCCCCGGTCTGCAGCCAGAATCCACGCGCCTCCCTGCTCTACCACCATCGTTGGACCCCGCGCCACGATCACGCCCTTATCCAGCATCCTGGTGGAATCGGACTCATCTACTCCCAGGACTTCTACTTCCTCAAAGCCCACATTGCCGAGCGCCCTTCGCCACACCCCAGGCCCGGCGAGGGCGTGGTGCGGACGGAAGTTGTCGGCAAATCGCCACCAGCCGTCCAACTGTCCGAAAGTCAGGTCCATCCAACCCAGACCGCGAAGGTTCTCGAGTGCGATTAACTGTCCCGATGGCGCGAGAAGGTCACGGCAGTGCGCGAGCGTTTCCTCCAGGTATCGCGTGGCGTGTAGCACATTAGACGCGATCAGCAAGTCATAACCATGGGAGTCAAAGCCCTGGGCGATTGGGTCCTTCTCGATATCCAACGGACGGTACTCGATGCACCCTCCGCCATCGCCGAACCGCGCCTCGGCTTCTGCAAAGAAGCCCGCGGAAATATCCGTGTACATGTAGTCGAACAGCCCTTCCGGAAGCTCTGGCAATACAGAAGCTGTCGCCGATCCCGTACCAGCTCCAACCTCGATCACTCTGAGGCGTCGCCCCTCTGGCAACGCGGCTACGAGTGCTCGAACCGCATCGCCCAGCATGCGGTTCGCCGCACGCGCCACGGGTGCCTTCAGATACAGATCGGCTGCGGTCGGTTCTCCGCTACTAAACAGAAGTGTCAGCGGATCCTCGCGACCGCGAAGCACCTCGGATAGGGCATTGCCAGATCGCCGAAACAGTCCGATCTCGGTCAGGCCGTGGGGATATAGTTCAGACATCCGGGTAGCAAATTCCTCGAGATCGCCAGGCATTTTTTCCGGCAATGGATCCTCGGGTCCTACGACTACGACAAAGCCGTCGCCCGCCTCCTCTAACACCCCCGATTTGACGAGCATTTCGAGCATCCGGCGGAAGAGGCGCTTGTGCTCCTCGATGACCTGCAGGCGTTGCCGCAAGTCTTCGGGATCCACGGTCTCGCCTACCCTGCGCTGCCAACCCAACTCTTTTAGTGTCGCGAGGGCGCGGGACCACGACCACCGCTCCAGGTCCGCGAGTAGAGCGTCCCTGCCTTCGGGATCGACTTCCGCATCCGTCAGGTAACCAGCGAACGACTGCGAACTGTCCGCGACAGTTGCCGGACTTGGGAAGAAATCCGCAGGTGTTATCTTAGGTGGAAGATCGCGCTCGCGCCACACCACCTCGTACAGGAGGTCCTTCACCCCTTCGACTGCTGAGAGCAGTGCCTCCTGCGTCGCCCGCTTCACGGTGTACCCACTCAGGCGGCCAAGCGGAACGCCGTTTAGATCGTAGATGTTCAGTTCTCCGCTCAGCACCTCGGGCGGCTCGCCCGGAGTCGCTTCTGCGTCGCGGGACGCTTCGCTCAAGCGCACGTGGCAAACGACCCGGTCTGGTAGCTGTCCCGCCAGCCACAGCCGCTCCCAGCCGAACGGCAAATATGTGGTTCCTCCCTCGGTTTCCGATAGGTTGCGCGCCGCGCCCACGACCTGAAAACAACCGTCCAGAACGAGCGGATGGACATCCAGTCCGTGCCTGGTCAGGGTTTCCGGCAGAGACACCTCGCCCAATGCCTCGCCTGGCCGGGACCAGACCCTTCCAAGCGTGCGGAAGAACGGGCCGAGATTGACCCCGGTACTCGCTCTGTGGCGGTAGTAGCCCGCCACATCTACTGGCGACAGGCCGGCCTTCAGATTTTCCAGATCAACCCGCTCACCAACTTCCGGTATAGGGGCACCTGACGACACGCGACCCTCCACATGTACCGTCCATTCCCCCTCACTTCCCTTGCTGAATATCTGGACGGGACGCGAAGACTGCTCAGAGGTGTCGAGCACGACCTGCATCTTCCGTCCCTCTTCATCGTTCCCATCCTCCTCCTCGAAGACCAGCGGGTTGTGCAGTTGGATGTCCTCCACGACTACCGGCCCACTCTCCTCGATGAACGCCGCCGCGCACGCCATGGCTCCGTAGAGCGCGCCGGGCGCTACGATTCGGCCGAACACCTTGTGGTCGTTCAGATAGGATGGATCCGTGGGGAACACTTCTGTCTCGAACGCGATCTCGCCGCGGGCGGATTCGTGCCGGGTCCCCAGCAGCGGGTGGTCGGAACTCAAGCGCTGACGCTTTGGCGGCTCGAGCCAGTGGTGTTTGCGCTGGAACGGATAGCTGGGCAACGAGATCCGTCGCCGCGTCTCCCCTGCGAAGAGTCCCGCGAAACGAATCGGAAGGCCTGCCTGGTACGCCTCTGCGACCGCTTCTACGAAACCGTCGGCACTTCCGGACGCCTCTGCGTTACCCGATGGCGGGGAGAGGCTCGACAATACCACTGGCACCGGTGTCTGCGGCGACTCCGGCCAGGAGGAGGCCGCCATCGGAGCCAGCACCGATCGCGGGCCGATTTCCAGTACCACATCTACCTCGAGATCCGCCAATGTTTTCACCCCTTGGGCGAATGCCACCGGCTCTCGGGCATGCCGCCTCCAGTAGGCTCCGTCCTGCGTCTGGTCCGGTTCTACGGCTCTACCCGTCAGGTTGCTGACCACGGTAAGGGAGGGAGACTGGATTGCCACGTCTTTGAGGGACGTTTCCAGTTCGTCCAGTATTGGCTCTACCAGCGCGCTGTGGAACGCCTTAGTCGTATTCAGTCGCCTGACCCGTATGCCCTCCAGTTCGAATCGCTTTGAAATCGCTTCAATTCCCGCAATCGGGCCGCTGACCACCTGGTGGGTACCGTTGTACCCCGAGATACTCAGTCCAGCGTCGGAGGAGGCCGCGTTCACTTCCTCCACCGCTGGTGCCACGCGATCTGCCGGTGCGAAGACCGCGGCCATGCCGCCCTCTTCCATCTGCGACATCAGCGCGCCCCGTAAGGCGGCGAACCGCATCCCGTCCTCAAGGCTGAACACGCCTGCCGCCTGCGCCGCCGCGAGTTCCCCAATGCTGTGTCCGACGACTACATCGGGACAGATGCCGACGCTCGACCAGAGCGCTGTCAGTGCGCATCCCAGCGCGTAGAGGGCTGGTTGCTCCCACGCCGTGTCGCCGAGGTCTTCTCCGGACCTCCCAAACATCACGTCCAGCAACGAGGTGCCTCGCACTTCCCGCAGTACTGCCTCGCAGCGGTCCAGTACCGCCCGCGCCACCGGCTCGCTCTCGTAGAGTCCCTGTCCCATGCCGACCCACTGGCTTCCCTGTCCGGTGTAGGCGAACGCCACCCGGGTCGGTGTCCGCGACGACGCGCCCGTACCCGATTCAACCAATCCACGGAGTTGCTCTCGCAGCGATTCCACATCGTGGAAGACGATGCCCGCGCGATGGTCGAAGTGGCTCCGGCCCACACCCGCTGTCCACGCCATGTCCGCAAATATCGCTTCATCTTTTTCGTCGAGCCATGAAAGGTACCGATCCGCCATGTCCTGGAGCGCGCCCTCCGACTTGCCCGATAGCGGCAGAAAACGAGTCCTTCGCGGCTGGACCTCTTGCTCCGGCAGCGGCAGATCCCCCACGGTCGCTGGCAGCGAAACTGCCAGCGATTTTCCAGAACCAGCGGACGTACCGTCCAGGGCAAGGTATTCTTCCAGCACGATGTGTGCATTTGTCCCGGATATTCCGAAGGAGTTCACTCCCGCGAGTCGCGGTCGATCAGGACGGTGCGGCAAGTCCATCATCGACGATGTCACCAGCAATGGCAGATGGTCCCAGTCGAGACTCGGGTTGGGATTATGGAAATGGAGGTGTTTTGGAATCACACCCCGCTTCAGTACCAGTGCTGCTTTGATTAGTCCGGCCACACCTGCGGCTGACTCCAGATGACCGACATTGGTCTTCACGGAACCGATGAGAAGCGGTCGGTCAGAGGAACGTCCCTTCCCGTAAACATTGGCCACAGCGTTGATCTCGATCGGATCACCCACCGTTGTTCCGGTCCCGTGTGCCTCCAGGTAATCTACCTCCGATGGGGGGATTCCCGCATCGGACAGCGCGGTCTCGATCACCTCTTCCAGTGCTGAGGTGTTCGGCACCGTTAGCCCCGTACTGGCTCCGCCGTGGTTCACCGCCGCGCCCCGGATCACTGCCCAGATTCGATCTCCGTCCGCCTCTGCCTCGCTCAGCCTCTTGAGGACGACGACCCCGCAACCCTCACCTCGCACGTAACCGTTCGCCGCCGCGTCAAAGGTTTTGCACTGCCCATCTGGAGACAGCATCATCGCATCCGCACGCAGTTCGTAGATGCGACCGTTCAGGATCGCCTGCACGCCACCCGCGATGGCCAGATCCGCCTTGCCCTGCTGCAGGTCCGCCACCGCGTCGTGGATTGATACCATGGATGACGCGCACGCGGCATCTACTGCCTTTGCCGGTCCCCTTAGCCCCAGCACGAAAGAGACCCGGCCGCTGGCGCCGTTCAGATTGGTGCCGCTGAGGGCGTAGAGACAACTGGCAGCCTCGGCGGGCTTGCTCGAGTCCACGACCAGCATTCGGTATTCGTCGTTGCTGATCCCGGTGTACACGCCGGTGCGGCTCTCTCTCAAACTCTCCGGATCGATTCCCGCGTCCTCAAGAGCCTCCCAACTCGTCTCCAGCATCATTCGCTGCTGCGGATCCAGCAGTTCTGCCTCTACCGGCGAAATTCGAAAGAAGGCGTCGTCGAACTGGTCGATGTCATCGACGAAGGCACCAAAACGACAACCTTCGCTCTGTACCGTGTCGTCGGGGAAAAGCTGGCCCCAGCGTCCTACTCCGGAACCCGGGACTCCTTCGCTGACGGCATTCCCGCCAGCTTCGAGCAGACGCCAGAAGGCAGAGATGTCCGGCGCGCCAGGAAATCGGCACGCCATACCTACAATCGCTATTGGTTGGTCTGTTTTGTCAGGCTTCATGATTAAATCCCTCCAATCGGTGAGACGTGAGACGCAAAACGTGAGACGTTAACCCCTCTTACCCCGTATTACTTACGGGGCTGGCTCTTTTACGTCCTACCTCTCATCTGATGGCTATTGGCATTTTACAATAGGGCATTACTCTCGAGAAATTCCCGGACCATCTCAATGCATTCCTCTGGTTTTTCCAATTGAAGAAAGTGCGTTGTTTCGGGGACAAAATCATAATCTACGGTCAGAATGTCACCGAGGTCAATTGTCGGCAGGAATGTATAAGGCAAGGTAGGATCGGATCCGATGACTTTTGTGGGACAAGGGAGTGTTTCAAAATCCATCAATGCGGAAAAGCTTCTCATATAATCGACAATCTGCGCTTCGTAGTCGCGAGGACATCGAAGTTCATAACCCTGTCCATCAGCGGCTTTTCGAAGCGTGGTTCTCGCCATGAGTTCTCGGCCTCCAGGAATAAAACGCGTAAAGCCGGGTAGATAGCTGAGAAGTTCTGCAAAATCCTCTTCTGTTTGGAACAAATGCCCGCGGCGGCGGGTAGCTTCAGCTGCGTGTTCGGCAGCCGTATCAAATTCTATCTGGCTATTGCCGGGCTTGCACAAAGGGGGATCAAATAGTATCATCGCGGATAAGTGGCTGCTTTGGGCAGATGGCCCGAGGTCTGCCATAGTCGTTAGTGATAGGAGGGTTATCAGTGCGGAAGCAGAGTGAAATATACCGATTTTTGGTTTGTTTTCGTAGTGACGATCAATGGCTTCAAAAATACAGAGATGATCGCGGACCAGCGTTGGAACATTGTGATTTGCGCGTGGACCAACGGTATTCCAGCCGTGGTTTCTGAGGTCGAAGATGATGAGGTCGAAATCCTCGGCGAGCAGTGACCAGAAGGGGTAATAGAGGTCGCTTGCGAGACCATTGCCGTGGCTCAGAACGAGGCGGGGTCCCTCTGGATTTCCATGTCGGCGCAGAATGGTGACGGTGTCATAGTCGAGCTGGACTTCGCATGTCGAAAGTGGTTCGGGTACTTCCCACACATTATTCATAGCAGGATTTCCAATGGCATTGGTACTAAAGAATGGCACGCAGCACCACACGACACAAATGCGTCGAGGACGAGCGTGCCAATAAAAATATCACTCGCGGAGGTGTTCATGTGGCCTTTGCATCAAGTTATGCAGTTACAGAAAGTCGTGCAAGAAGATTTTTATTTTTACGTTTGACAAAAATAAAAAATAAAACGCGGATAGCCCTTGACATGATGTTTAGAAAGATGTTGTTTTACAGCGTGTTAGTGGTAAGAAGCAATCACGGATTAAAGGCAAGCCCTTATCGCTTTGCCGAGACTGTGCTTGTAAATAGATTCTTACACGGAGGAGTTTCCATGCGTATCCTCATGATCACCTTTTCGATTATTCTGTTTTCAGGCTCTGTTGTCCTGACGGGTAGTGGTCTTGCTGCGGATTGGCCGCAGTGGTTCGGTCCCAATCGCGATGGCGTTTCTCCTGAAACGGGGTTGCTCAAAGACTGGCCTGATTCCGGGCCTGCTGTTCTCTGGCGAACACCACTGGGCGAGGGGTTCTCGAGCATTGCGATTGCACGGGGCGCAGCCTATACTATGTTTGCTGAAGGGAAAGATGAGTATGCGGTGTGTTTGGATGCCGCTACAGGGGAAGAGCGCTGGCGAGTTAAGACGGGAAGCAATTTTTCGGACTGGCAGGGTGGGAATGGTCCCAGAGCGACTCCCATAATTGACAAAGAACGGGCCTTCTTTTTGGGTGCAAACGGACAGCTTTATGCACTCAATGTTGAGGACGGAGAAACTGTATGGTCTCATCATTTACAGACTGAATACATAAGTGATCCCCCTCACTGGGGCTTTTCTACTTCCC
>CAZRSJ010000048.1:0-9871 GCA_964602805.1 uncultured Chromatiales bacterium
ACAACTGACAGCATGAGCAGGATTGCTCGCATGGCGCGCAGATCACCCCAGAATTGGCGCTTCACGATATTGTGGGAAATCGCGGGGCGAACCCCGGTAGTTCCACTGCATCGTTGACGGATCATCGGCGGTGTCCACTAGACATTCCATGAAGAATGCCCCCGCTTCGTTGTCCCCTCCCCGTCCCGTCACCGGAGCGCCTCCGGCCAAGAGCTGCTGATAGCCCAGATTCAATATGTTCCGCGCCGCATTCGTGTCTGCGTGATCGGTATGCCTGCACGCCAGGCACCGAAACGCCTCGTCCTTGCGGTTGTCCTTCTCCACGTGCCCGCACTCCGCGCACGTCTGGCTGGTGTAAGGTGCCGGCACCTTGATGATGTCCCAGGCCTTGTACTGGAGGAGACGGTCCACCATTCCCATGCACGAGGACTGCGCCATCTTCCGGTTTAGCCCAGACTTCGCACCCACATTCTTCCTCGGCTTCTCCTTCGTGCCCCGTGCCGAGCGGCGCATCGCCGGCACGTCCAGATCCTCCAGCACAATGTGATGGAAGTTCTGCGCTAAGTCCGCCGATACCTGGTGGCTGAAGTCCTTACGGATCTCCGCCGCCTTGCGCTTCGCCTTCGCCGCGCGCTGCTGCATGCGCTGCCGGCGCTTCGAGGGTTCCCTGATCTTCCGGCCCGATTTCGTGCACAACGCCTTCCCGTCCTCGCCCGCCAGCTCGTTCAGCTGTCGGTGGCTCGCCCGCCACTGGTAGTGCCGCGCCCGAGCCTCATACTTCTCGATCCGATCATACGGGACCTCGATTATCCTCGACTTCCCGCCCCATGAAACCGCGAGGTTCTCAGAGTTGCGGTCGATCCCGCAGACCCTGCCCTGGAAGCGCAACTCCTCGTCTGGCACTTCCCATAGCACCTCCACGTACCACTTGCCCAGCTCCCGGGTTACCACCGCGACCCGCGCCTCGCCGCCGTCCCAGGGGTCGGCCCCGCGCGTGCGCGACTGCGCCTTGCGCTTCATCCGCACCCAGCCTACTGTCGGCACCTGAAGGCGCTTGCGCTCGATCTTCACATTTTCCGGGATCGTGAACGACTCCCGGCAGCGGCCCTTGGCCTTGAAGCGGGGCGCCCCCGCCGCCTTGCCTACCTTGCCTTCCCGCAGCCGGCGGGTGAAATGCGAGAATGCCATCCCCAGCCGGAACGCGCCGGTCGCGCGCACGATCACGGCCGATCTCCCCCGCAGCCACTCGTTGCCTGCCTGCGCCTTCAGGCGCGTGTACCGTCGCCCGAGCTCGAACGGTGAGCACTTGGGCTTGTCCTTCCTCTCCCTGGTCTGGTACCGGGCGTATTCCTGCTTCTGGTCGGCCAGCAACTCGTTGTATACGAACCGCCCGGCTCCGCACAACTGCGCGAACTGCCGCTCCTGTGTCTGGTTCGGATACAGGCGGTAGCGAGAGGAGCGGTGCATGATGATTTACTCTAGCACGGATTCCACGCGGAACCGTGAAGACCCCCAGAATTCAGAATTAATGCTCTCCCAGAGCCATGTCGATGTAGCCGGTCGGGCAGACGTCGGCGCAGATATGGCAGCCGATGCACTTGTCGTAGTCGGTGTCGACGTAGCGTCCGGTCGTATGTTCGTCCTTCTTGACCCGGAACACGGCATCCTGAGGACAGAACACGACGCAGTTGTCGCATTCGAAGCACATGCCGCAGCTCATGCAGCGTCCGGCCTCGGCGACCGCCTCCTCTTCATTCAGGCCGATCACGCGTTCCTCGAAGTGACCCAGTACGGCCTCGCTGTCGGGCCCGGACTCGCCCCGCAGGGTGCGGGACTGATAGGGGAAGTGGGCAAGGAACAGTTTCTCGTGGGTGATGATCTCCTGGCTGGAGCGGTCCTCGTAGTTGTGAACCGAGAAGTCGCTGTCGCAGGTGCCCCGGGTCTCGCCGACGTCATAGGGAGAGGGATCCAGCCCGGCCTCGCTCAGTTTTGCCAGCAGGTCGAAGTGATGCACGTCCACCTTCGGGCGCTTGCGCAGTTCGGCCTGCTTCAGGTACTGGTCGATGCCTTCGGCGGCGATGGATGCCTGCCCGATGGCGGTGGTCAGCAGGTGCGGGCGGATGATGTCGCCCGCCACGAAGTGCCCGGGCCGGCCTTCGACCTCGAAGAACTTGCTGGCGTCGATCAGGCCGCGGCCGTTGTCGAGATCTGCCAAGCCTGCGCCGAGGTCGCCGCCCTGGCCGATGGCGGACACGATCAGGTCAGCCTCGATCTCGAATTCCGTGCCTTCCACGGGGCTTGGACGGCCTTCTTCTATGGTGCATTCCGCCATTTTCAGGGCGCGGGCGCGGCCGGTGTCGTCCAGCAGCACCTCGACCGGCATGACGCCATTGCGGATGATGACGCCTTCGTGCAGAGCATCGTGCACCTCGTGCTCGGCCGCGGTCATCTCTTCCTTGGGAAACAGGGAAGTGAGCGTCACATCGGCCCCTTCGCGGGCTGCGGCCATTGCGGAATCGTGCGCCACGTATCCGCCGACGACGTGCTCGGGGCGCAGTTTTTCGTCCATGCTCTGGATCTTGCCGAGGCGCCGTGCCACGGAGACCACGTCGATGGAGGTGTCGCCGCCGCCGACGCAGATGACGCGGTTGGCGGTCACCTGCAGGTGGCCCTTGTTGAAGGCTTCGAGGAAGGCGACGCCGGAGATGCAGTTCGGGGCGTCGCTGTTGGGGACCGGCAACTTGCGTCCGGTCTGGCAGCCAACCGCCCAGAGGATGGCATCAAATTCCTTCTCCAGCTCCTCGATGGTGACGTCGGTTCCGACCTTGGTGTTGTTGCGCACCTCGATGTCGCCCATCTCTAGGATGCGCTCGATCTCGCGGTCCAGGTAGGCGCGGGGCGTGCGGTAGCCGGGGATGCCGTAGCGCATCATGCCGCCGAGTTCCTCCTGGCTCTCGAAGACGGTGCTGGCATGGCCGCGGCGGCGCAACTGGTAGGCGCCCGCCAGGCCCGCCGGCCCCCCGCCGATGACGGCAACCCGCTTGCCGCTGGTCTGCTCGGGGCGTTCGAACTTGAAGCCCTCGTCGTAGGCCGAGTCGCCGATGTACTGCTCGACCGAATTAATGCCGACGAAATCCTCGACGTGGTTGCGGTTGCAGCCGTCCTGGCACGGGGCCGGGCAGACCCGGCCCATCATGGACGGGAACGGGTTGGCGTCGGTCGAGCGGCGGAAGGCGTATTCCTGCATGCTCATGCCTTCCGGCGGGGTCTCGATGCCGCGCACGATGTCCAGCCAGCCGCGGATATCCTCGCCGGACGGGCAACTGCCCTGGCACGGCGGCGTGCGGTGCACGTAAGTGGGGCACTTGTGCGAATGATCCGCCTCGAAGATCGAGTCTCCCGGCCTGGACCACTGATGGTCGTCGTCCTCAAAGCGACGGAAGGTGAGTTTCTGTTCCATTGGGGACTCGTTTGAACTGCTCATGGGGTTCTCCTGGAGTGGTCTTCAAGCGGCCTCGCTCAGTTCGGCCTCTTTCTCTTGTTCGCTTCCGGTCAGGATGATGGCCTCGCTCACCAACTGGTGAACGCTGACGATCTGGTCCATCTGGAATCCGTAATAGGTCAGGACCTTGGCGAATTGGCTCTTGCAGATGGCGCAGATGGCGGCCATGTGGGTGACGCCGTGGTCCTCGACAACCTGCTGGAGGGCCTCCATGCGAGGCAGGGCGCCCTTGACGCGCAACTCAATCAGATCGTCGGTCAGAAGCCCGCCGCCGCCGCCGCAACAGTAGGTCGCTTCGCGGACGGTGTCGGCCGGCATGTCGTAGAAATGGTTGCAACTGGCGCGGATGATGGCGCGCGGGATCTCGAACTGTCCGCCCGGGATGTCGCCCATGCGCGAGGCGCGGGCCACGTTGCAGGAATCGTGGTAGGTCAGCACCATGTGGTCGTTTTCCGACTTGTTGAGCCGGAGCTTGCCTTCCTGGATCAGGCCATGGGTGACCTCGCAGATGTGCTGGGGAACCGGGTATTGGGGGTCCAGGAAGTCGAAGGGGCCGGCCAGCGTGTTGAGGAAGCTGTACGCGACCCGCCAGGCGTGGCCGCATTCGCCGAACACGATGCGCTTCACGCCGAGGTCCAGCGCCGCCTCCCGGATGCGCAGGGCGACCTTGCGCATGTTTTCGTAGCTGCCGATGAACATGCCGAAGTTGGCCGCTTCCGAAGCGTGCGAACTCAGGGTCCAGGACAGGCCGGCCTCGTGCAGGACTTTGGCATACCCGATCAGGCCGTCGACATGAGGTTCGGCAAAAAAGTCGGCGGAAGGGGTCACCAGCAGGATGTCGGCCCCTTTCTGGTCCAGCGGGAACTTGACCGCAACCCCGGTGTCTTCCTCGACTTCTTCCTCCAGGCCTTCCAGAGTGTCCAGCAAGGCCGGTTCCGGCAGGCCCAGGTTGTTGCCGATGGTGTGCACCTTGCCGATGATCTCGTTGCAGTACTTCTGGCCCTTGCCGATCGCATCCATGACTTCTCGCGCCGCCATCGAGATCTCTGCGGTGTCGATGCCGTAGGGGCAGTACACCGAGCAGCGGCGGCACTGCGAGCACTGGTGGAAGTACTTGTACCAGTCGTCGAGCACCTCTTCGGTCAGGTCTTCGGCGCCGACCAGCCACGGCAGGTACTTGCCGGCGAATGTGTAGTGGCGCCGGTACACCTTGCGGAACAGATCCTGGCGGGCAACCGGCATGTTCTTGGGATCGGTGGTGCCGAGATAGTAGTGGCACTTGTCGGTGCAGGCGCCGCACTTGACGCAGGAATCGAGGAACACCTGCAGCGAGCGGTAACGGTCCGTCAACTCGCCCATCTTCTTGATCGCGACGTCCTGCCAGTCGTCGACCAGTTCACCCGGGAAGCCGAGCGGTTCCTGGAAGTCTGATTTGGCGACGAACGGCTGGCTGTGCGCCATCGTATCCTCGACCAGCTTCGGGATGACCGGGTACGGCTTGAGTTCCGGGACGTCGAAGGCGGGTTGCTCAGCCATTTCCTTTCTCGAGTTTCAGCGCCCAGGCGGAGACGTGGCGGTGTTCCCGGGGATTGTCGGCCTGATTGCGGGTGGGGCTGAAGAATACGCCGGGGGCGTGCAGCAGCTTGCTGAACGGGAAGATCAGCATCAGCAGGGCGACGAGCACCAGGTGCAGGTAGAGGAGCGGGTCGGACGGCAGCGTCTGCCAGTCGAACCACATCAGCCCGAGGAAAAATGCCTTGACGGCCACCACGTCCGTGCCGACGGCGAAGGTCATGGCGATGCCGGTGGCGCCGATGGCGATCAGCAGGGCCAGCATCAGGTGGTCGGACAGTGCGGAGATATAGCGCACCCGGTCAACCGCCAAGCGTCGGAACCAGAGCCCCAGCAGCCCGATCACCATCATCAGGGAGGCGTACTTTCCGTACGGCTGCAGGAACGCCACCCAGCCCCAGACGGGATCGGTGAAGTAGCGCAGGTGGCGGAGCAGAACCAGCAGCAGGCCGAAGTGGAACATCCAGCCGAACAGCCAGATCCACTTGTTCGACTTGAACAGGCTCTCGAACAGGGTCAGTTCCCGGAGCATTCGCAGGGCGACGCCGGTGCGGCTGGTCGGAGCTGGCGTGGTCGGGATCTTGAGGGGGGCAGGAACCGTGGCGTACCGGCGGATGCGCAGGGCGACACCCAGCACCAGCACCAGGGTGGCACCGTAATAGAGGAAAGTCAGAGCCAGGCTTGCTGCATCCATGTCAACGTGCGTCGGGGTCGCCGGCGGGCGACCGCGCGCCGGTCAGACGCAACCGGTCGGTTTCGGCAGACCTGCGTACTTACAGGCTTGTTTGGCCGGGCCGTAAGGGAAAAGCTCGTACAGGTACTTGCTGTTGCCCTTGTCCTTGCCCAGTTTCTTGCCAATCGCCTTGGTCAGGACGCGGACCGCCGGAGCGATCTGGTATTCCTCGTAGTATTCGCGAAGAAAGTTGATGACTTCCCAGTGGTTGTCACCCAGGCTGGTGCCATCCGCCTCGGCCATGGCGTCCGCCAGTCCGGGCTCCCATTCGTTGATGTTGGCCAGATAGCCTTCTTCGTCGGTTTCGTAGCTTTTGCCGTTCACTTCAAGGGGCATGATGTGACTCCCGTCTCGTTGAGACTGTTTTAGTTATAACCAGGATTGGACGCTGTCGTGCTCGCACGTGAGCGCCACGAATCGGTCGTAATCGACGACTTCAATGCCGTCGATGACGCGGTCCCTCGAAAGACCGCGCGCGTCAAGGTCGGGGCCCAGCACGTACATGGACAGGCGCCCGGTTGCGTTCTTGATCGTTTCCGCGTGTGTGGTGCCGTCCAGGGCCGCCACGGCGGCATCCTCGATCAGCAGCACCGCGTGGCCGTCTTCGGCCAGCCGCAGGCAGGATTCCAGCGAGTTGCGCTCGAACGGAGACTTGTTGACGGTGTGCAGCAGGCTCATGGTCAGAAACTCAGCACCACGTCCTGTTCGCTCATCAGCGTGGCCAGTTCGCCGCTGTCGACGACCCGCAGCGATTCCTTCTCCGCCCAGTCGTCGTCTTCGTCCTCGTAGGTGAGCGGCATCAGGTCCTCGACCGTCAGCCCGCGCGCTTCCAGCGACTCGCGTTCCACGTAGATGTGGCGGACGTCGTAGTCGCCGAGCGCGGCGTAGGTCGGCGAGAAGTTCTTCATGCCGATGCCGTCGGTGTTTTGGCTCCGGGTCAACTGGTACACGCCGTCGTCGACGAAGGCCAGGCTGACCTGCTGGTCGAATGCCGCGCCGATCAGGACCACTTCCAGCGACTCCAGCGCATAGATGGTGCCGTACGGTGCCTTGCGGTTGACGTACATGAGTTTTTTGATGATGCCTTCTTCGCTCATTCTCAGTCTCCGAACGTCACCAGCCGGTCCGACTGGATGGCGGCTTCGATCAGCTGCCCGAGTCCCGAGATGCGGAAGCCCGGGGCGATGTTGTCGGCGTCCTTGCCGTGGCGCTGGGCCTCGTCGGCATCCAGCAGGCCGCGGCGTTGCGCGGCGGCCACGCACAGGACCAGATCCAGGTCGTGTTTCTCGGCCAATTCCGACCAGCGGTCCACGACGTTGCGGTCGTCCTGCGGCGGCACGGTCAGCCGGGTGCCGTTGTTGACCCCGTCGTGGTAGAAGAACACGCGGTACACCTCGTGCCCGGCGGTCAGCGCCGCCTGGGCGAACTGATAGGCACTATCGGAGGCTTGGTGCTGGTAAGGACCCTCGTTGACCAGGATTCCGAATTTCACGGCGGCACTTCCCAGGAGTCAAGGCTCAGAAGCGGATGTGCGCCGAGGCGTTCAAGCTGGCTCGGGAACCGCGCCAGTTGTTGATATGGAACTTGGTGAACGGCAGGCCGCTGCGCTCGAAGAACTGAGGCCAGCCGATCCGTTCGATCCAGTCGTTCATGCGCTCCCAGTCCCGGGCATCGTCGCGATAGGCGCGCAGGATGCGCTTGACCACGGCGGTGGCCTCCGGCCAGCGCGGCGGATTGTTCGGGATGCCGGCCGCAACCAGTTTCTGGAAGGTCGGCTTGCCGCGGGCGTTGGAGTGGTTGCCGCCGACCCAGATGGCGAGCTTGGTGTGCTCCGGGTCGTTGATCTGCATGGGCGGGCAGGGCGGGTAGCAGGCACCGCAACAAATGCACTTCTTCTCGTCGACCTCAAGCGAGGGCTTGTTGTTGACCAGGGCCGGGCGGATGGCCGCCACCGGGCAGCGTGCCACCACGGACGGGCGCTCGCAGACGTTGGAGACCAGGTCGTGGTTGATCTTGGGCGGTTTGGTGTGCTGGACGTTGATCGCGATGTCGCCCTGGCCGCCGCAGTTGATCTGGCAGCAGGACGTGGTGATATGCACCCGGTTGGGCATGTTCCAGCCGCGGAACTCGTCGATCAGTTCGTCCATCATCGCCTTGACCACGCCGGAGGCGTCGGTGCCGGGGATGTCGCAGTGCAGCCAGCCCTGGGTGTGCGAGATCATCGCCACCGAGTTCTTGGTGCCGCCGACGATGAAGCCGGAGTCTTCCAGTGCATCGATCAGCGGTTCGACCTTCTCCTGGTCCGCCACCATGTACTCGATGTTGCTGCGGATGGTGAAGCGGACGTAGCCGTCGCCGAACTCGTCCCCGATGTCGCACAACTTGCGCAGAGTGAACACGTCCAGGATGCGCTGCGTGCCGGCGCGCACGGTCCAGATGGATTCTCCGTTGTGCGCGACATGACGCAGGACGCCGGGACGGGGATCTTCGTGATAGGCCCAGTTCCCGTAATGCTTGCGCATCAGCGGGTGCAGGTACTGGAAGCCGTCCGGGCAGCCGGATTCGACCGGCGAGCGATGTTCAGTGGCCATGAATCAGTCCCCCCGCGCTCAGGCCGCAGCCTGGGATTCTTCCGACTTGCGGTGGAACCACTTCTCGGCCTCTTCCTCCCAGTCGTCCATGCGGACGTAGGAGCTCGTGCGCGGTTCGTTGATCATGTTGGGATCCACCTCCACGCCGATGCCTTCCAGGAAGTTGACCAGGCCGATGCGCTCGATCATCTCGCCGCAGCGCTCGTGCTCCAGCCCGTTCTCGGCCCAGAAGTCGATGGTTTCCTCGGCGAGTTCGACCAGACGCTCGTAGTCCTCCTCGGTCTCGAGCTTCATGAACGGCACGATCATGGTGCCCATCAGGTCGCCGATCTTCAGCGTGCGCTTGCCGCCGATCAGGATCGACACGCCCTTGTCATCTCCCGGAGACAGGGCCTTGGGCAGCACGTTCAGGCAATGCATGCAGCGCACGCAGTTGCGGTTGTCGACCAGCAATTCGTCGTCGTCCGACAGGGACAGGGCGTTGGTCGGACAGCGTGCGACCACGTTGTCGATCAGGTACTGGCGGCCCTTGGTCTCGAGATAGCCGGCGATGGCTTCCTGGTCGACCTTCATGTCGTCGCGCCAGGTTCCGATGATGGAGAAATCGGAGCGCTCGATCGAATTCATGCAGTCGTTGCCGCAACCGGATACCTTGAATTTGAACTTGTACGGCAGGGCCGGGCGATGCACGTCGTCGGTGAAGTTGTTGAGCAGCGTCCGGTGGACCCGCATCTCGTCGGTGTTGGACTGCTCGCAGCGGGCCGCGCCGACACAGGACATGCCGGTCCGTACGCAGGGGCCGGCTCCGCCGAGATCAAACCCGTAGTCGTTGATTTCGTCGAAGAAGTGCTGGGTGTTCTCCGTGCTGGCGCCGATGAACATGATGTTGCCGGTCTGGCCGTGGAAGGTCACCAGGCCGGAACCCCAGCGTTCCCAGCTGTTGCCAAGCTGGCGGAGAACATCGGTGGTGTAGTAGTTGCCTGCAGGAGGCTGTACGCGGAGGGTGTGGAATTCTTTGGAGGCGGGGAAGGTGGCGCCGACTTCGGAGAAACGCGGGATGATGCCGCTGCCGTATCCGTAGACGCTGACCGTGCCTCCTTTCCAGTAGCCCTTTCGGGTTTCGTAGGAATGCTCCAGTTGGCCGAGAAGGTCGTTTGCGACGCTGTTGACCCGTTTGTCGGGATGTTGGTCGCGGAGTCGCTTGATGCCGGAGATGAAGCTGGGCCAGGGCCCTTGCTCCAAGTCGTCCAGCATTGGCGTTTTATGCTGTTCGTCTGTCATGGTTCACGGTCCTCCTGTCAAACACGTGGCCAGTGCGTAGGATAAATGATTTTTGCGAAGATATAAATTTCACTATGGGGTAAGCCGGGGACTTGTCATTATATCCCCTAAGGGGTAGGTTAGACGTCGCCAATTTCTGCCCCGATTCGCGAGCTACACGAGTAAAAGCCAGTAGAGAGGCCCGGTTGGCCG
>CAZRSJ010000049.1:0-9815 GCA_964602805.1 uncultured Chromatiales bacterium
CGACAGGCTGTCGAAATCGCGATGCCGGGTCAAATCCACCTGCATCGGCGTGACGGAAGCGAAGCCTTGACGCACCGCATGAAAGTCCGTGCCTTCTCCGCCATCCTTGTCCGGCCCCGGAGGGCCGACGCGCCAGACGGAACGGCCATCCTCATCTTCCTGCCGGATCGCGGGTTCTGCGCGATGTCGATTGCCCAACCGGGTCATGCGCAAGCCGCGCAGGTCTTCCAGCGGCAGATCCGGAACGTTGATGTTGAGGATAATTTCCGGGGGAAGCGCCCGCTCCGACAGATGGCGAACCAGGGTGCAGGCAATGTGCGCGGCCGTTTCATAGTGTTGTGGGGTACGGGACGTTAGCGAGACCGCGATCGCCGGGAACCCCAGTGTCCGTCCTTCCATGGCGGCGGCAACCGTGCCCGAATAAAGCACATCGTCCCCCAAGTTGGCTCCATTGTTGATGCCGGACACGACCATGTCCGGCTCCGGCTCCATCAGTCCGGTGATGCCAAGGTGCACGCAGTCGGTTGGGGTGCCCTCTTCCACGTAGTGGAATCCGTTGGGGGCCGTGCACACATGCAGGTCGCGGTCAAGCGTCAGGGAGTTGCTTGCGCCGCTGCGGTCGCGAGAAGGCGCAATCACCGTCAATTCGGCTAGCGCGCCCAAGTGTTCGGCCAGGCACTCAAGGCCGGGAGCCTGGTACCCGTCATCGTTGCTCAGCAGTAGGCGCATGGTCTGTGCAGAATTGCCGGAACCCGGAAGCCGGCCTGTTCAGCCTATTTTAACTTTGCCTCCGAAAACTTGGGAAGAACGGATTTACACTCGCCTTTCACACGGGACGGCCTCATGCGAAAATGAATTGCATATACTTGGAAACCAGCCGTTTTCCTTTGCCTTGCACCATGGATAAAGCTCGCAACGAAGACCTTGAGGCGTTTGAGCAGGCTATGACCGGGGTTGCCCCTCTCGGGCGCCGCTCCCGCTCTGATCGTGCATTCTCGACGCCCGAGCCCCGGCCTCCTGCGGCACGGCAGGCGGCACGAGAATGTCCAATCGAAGTTCCCGCAGCGAAACCCATGGATGGACGGGAGATCCTGAATTGGCGCCGCCCTGGGTTGCTGGACAAGGATTACCAGAATTTGCGCAGAGGCCGGTTATCCCCTCCCCCTGAGGAAATCGACCTGCATGGTCAAGACGCGCGAGAAGCCTGCACTACCATCGTGGCTGCCATCGCCCGCGCACAACAGGCGAATCGCCGTTCCGTGTGCCTGATCCACGGGAAAGGGCATCGCTCTGAGAACCGAGGCTCGCGCCTGAAGGGATTGGTCAACGCCGCATTGCGCCAGCACCCAGAGGTTCTCGGCTTTCATAGTGTCCCCGGCAACACCGGAGCCGTCAACGTCCTTCTGAGGAGGGCACGCCGATGAATGCCAAAACCTCTTTTAGCTGCATGGACGATTTTGATCCGGAGTCGATTACACCGGACCAAGCCGCGGAGCACGTTCAGTCTGTCGTCCAGCCCATAACGGAAACGGAAACGGTCCCGACCATGGAAGCACTGGATCGTGTGCTGGCCGTCGAAGTGCGCTCGGAAATCGACGTGCCCGGTCACACGAACTCGGCGATGGACGGCTACGCCGTTCGGGGGCAGGACTTGCCGGCCCAAGAGTCCAAAACTTTCACTTTGATCGGGTCGTCGTTCGCGGGCCATCCCCACGACGGTTCGGTGGGCTCTGGCGAATGTGTTCGCATCATGACCGGGGGAGTCATGCCGGATGCGGCAGACACCGTTGTCATCCAGGAGCGGATCCGGGCGGTTAGCGACACGGAAATCGAAATCTCGTCCGGAGAGAAACCCGGGCAGAACGTCCGGGCTGCAGGCGAGGACATTGCTGCAGGAAGCGTGATATTGGAACCCGGACATTTGCTCGGGCCGGCGGATTTGGGCCTGCTTGCTTCGGTCGGCATTGCCGAGGTTCCCGTACGCCGCCGCATCCGGGTCGCTTTCTTCTCGACCGGGGATGAGCTTCGGGAAGTCGGCGAACCCCTGGAAGACGGCCAAATCTACAACAGCAACCGCTACACCCTGTCGGCCATGCTGCGGCATCTCCATGTGGACGCCTTGGATCTGGGTGTGGTGCGTGACGATCGTGCCGCGGTTGCCCAGGCGTTCCACGATGCTTCTGAGCAGGCTGATATGGTCATCACATCTGGCGGGGTCTCGGTCGGGGAAGCCGACTACGTGAAAGAAGTGCTGGGTGAGCTAGGCGACGTGAACTTTTGGAAAGTCGCGATCAAACCCGGGCGCCCCTTGGCATTTGGCCAGATTGGAGCAGCGAAATTCTTTGGATTGCCTGGAAATCCGGTCTCAGTGATGGTGACCTTCTATCAGTTCGTGCGACCTGCCCTGCTTCGCATGGCGGGAGCCATTGAGCAGCCGCCATTGGCTTTGCGTGTTCCGGTTACGTCTTCGCTACGCAAGCGGCAAGGGCGTGTGGAATACCAGCGAGGTATTCTCCAACAGGCGGAGGATGGCAGCCACACGGTCTCCCGCACCGGAGCACAGGGGTCCGGCATCCTGACTTCAATGAGTCAGGCGAACTGCTTTATCGTATTGCCGCTGGAGCAAGGCCGGGTTGAAGAAGGCGCCATCGTGGAAGTCATTCCGTTTAGCGGAATCACCTAAGCAAGCTCAGCCCGGAGTGTTCTCCTCTATCCAGCGCCGCTCGCCCCCTGCGAGGGTTTCTTCCTTCCAGAAAGGCGCAGTGGATTTCAGGTCTTCCATGAGAAACCGGTTGCCCTCGTACGCGGCCTTCCGGTGTTCCGCCCAGACTGCGACCAGGACGATGTCGTCACCCGGATGGATTTCTCCGACACGGTGACGCAGAAGAACGGCTGAAAGCCCGAACTTGTCCCGCGCCTGGCGTGCGATTTCTTCCAAATGAGCCTGAGTCATTTCCGGGTAGTGCTCAAGGTGCATGGACTGGACAGCCTCCCCCTCGTTCTGTGCCCGCATCGTACCCACGAACACGACCATTGCACCGCACTCCCCGCGCAGTTCCGCATGAACCGATAAGAACTCCTGGATCTCTTTCCAGGGATCCAAAGGCTCGGTAATCACGCGCGCGTCCATTTCCATGTTTCCCGAGTTCCAGCGAGGCTTTTCCTCAAGGTTCTCCCGAGGAAGACATTGTAACTGCGACATAAAAAAAGCGCCGCATAAAGCGGCGCTTTTTGTCGAGCACGATGCTTGATTAGAAGCCTTGGAACGGATGGTCGGTGCTGTCCTTCTGGGAAAGCATGTCGTCCACAGTGGGAACTCCGCTCACGGCGTTGGCGATAGCCTGCTTAGTAGCCTTGTAGTTGTTTTCGTAGATCGCCGCATCGCTGTCGGCCTCCCAGTGGATGAACACGCCAACACAGACATACAGGTTGCCGCTTTCGTCTTTCGGGAGAACCCCGGCCTCAACTGAATCCGCAACAGCCATGGCGACAGCCTTCTGGGCGGGTCCGAACATCTGGACAGCCTGTTTGGCGCCCTTGATCGTGACCTTGTTGTACATCATGGTGTCCGGCTTACACGGCAGGTTCGGTGCCACTACAGCGAGCAGTGTCGTGAACCCGTCCTTGTTGTTGACCAGACCGTTGCAGAAAGCCGTCTCCACGGCAGAGCCGCGCGGGCCAATGAGAAGATCGATGTGAGCGATTTCAGCCATTGTCCCAGAAGGGTCGTTATCATTGACCAAGGCCTCTCCAACGAGAACTTTATCGATTGCCATTGTTGAATTACTCCAGTTTTTGTTTTTGTTTGCAAACAACGGATCCGTCAAATCACGCAGACGCACCCGATGGGTTTCGGGAATCATCTCCCTGTGACAGGACATCCGTGTCCCTGTCGTCACTCCACCCGTCGAGCCGAGCGGCCAGAACCCCCGCTAGGGTCAAGTCCGCCGTGGTTCCCGGGCTGAAACCGGCGCTCTTCCAAGAGACATCCAGTTCCAAGAGCCTAGGCCGAAGAATATTAGGAGCATCAGCCCCGCAAAATTCATCGGCTAACTTTTTAATCTTACCACTAACTGACCTTGCAGCCTCTTCGCCGTGCACGCGGGCAATGTGAGAGTCCGGGTAACGCCCAAGAAGAGTCAGGAATACACCGGTCATTGCCCATCGCGCATTTCCCCACTGGAGACAAAGCGATTCCCACTGCGGCCGGGCTTCGGCAAAGACGATCGGAAACCCGTCTCGGTACTGTGCCGCGATCTGGTCTCGCTCGGCAGCCAGCGCCATGGCCTCCCGCAAGGTGATCTTCGGCCGCTCGCGGATATCGGCTTGCGGTGACCGCCCCAGACCTGCCGGCTGCATCAGTTGAATGGCTCGGTACACATCTCGCGCATCATTGACCGTGGTTTCCGCCAGGACCGCCTCCACGCGCTGCTCCAGGCCCGAAGGATCCTCCCGGTAGTAGGCGGAAACCAGCGGTGCTGTCAGCAGCAGAACCCCTATGTTGGTATTGCAGCCCGCCACGCCCCAGCTAGCCCGGGCCGCTTCGCGTATCCGCCGGCCCAAACCCCAGTCCGGGCGAGTAATCAGTTCAGCTGCCGCCTGAGCACTCCGCCGGAAGTCTTGGCATGTTTTCCCGTGCCCTTCCCCATGCAGCCCGACGTTGCCAGGTTTCAGCGCCTGCAGATCCAACAGGCAGGCATATAGGAATTGCCGCGAGGTGAAACGCCAAGGGGGGTCGTAGTAGGCACGCAGGTACTTGGCCATCGGAATGCCCGCTCAGGAAGGCGAAGATTCTCCATGGCAGTACTTCAGGAACCCTTCGATCAAAAGGTCTGAAATGTCTCCCGGATGGACCTGCTGCAGTCCTCGCCATGCCGGGATGCTGTTGACTTCGGTGACCCAAGCGACCCCTTGTCGATCACGCATCAAGTCCACTCCTGCATACGGCATTCCCACTGCCATTACTGCACGTTCTGCCAATTGGGCCAATTCTGGTTCTAGCGAAGCCGGGTGGCCCTGCCCTCCGTTAGCGATATTGCTGATCCAGTCCTCGCCTTCCCTTCGCATGGCCGCGACGGCTTGACCATCAATGACCAAAATCCGCCAGTCACAACTGCGGGATGAGACCGGCTCGATATATTCCTGCAAATAGTAGATTCCACGGGACAGATCGTAGTCAGGGTGCGGGTCGTCTCGTGACAGGCGCTTCAGCCCCTTGCCCTGTGAGCCGAAGATGGGTTTCGCCACCACGTGCTGGTGAGTTTCGAACCAATTGTCCAGGAACCCGCGCATCTGCCGAACATCCCGTACCGCGAAAGTTCGAGGCGTTGGGACGCTGTGAAGCGCGAACAGGAAACTCGCGCGAACCTTGTCGACACTGCGTTCGATCGCGCCGGCGTCATTGTAGACCTTGACGCCCGAAGCTTCCAAGGCGTGCAGGATATCCAGGTAGAAGATGACTTCTTCCAGGCTTCCCCCGGGCACTTCACGGATGAATACTCCCGACGGCAATTGGTCTTCAAAGCCGGGGATTCCGATTTTTGGTGCGCCGTTTTGTACTTCCAGGCAGCATTCCTGCAAGCGGACGAAATCGCTTTCCAGGCCCTTCGCCTCCAAAGCCTGGCGGAGCTGGCGGCCATGCCAGCCAGGTTGATCGGTCACGATGGCGTAGCGCCCGTGCTCGATCATTCCCTAAAGGATTGCTCCAGCAATTCGTGGTTGACTGCGCCAGCAGCGAAGGAGCGACCGGTCCGGATGTTATTGACTAAAACCCGGGCTGGACTGAATAACATCGGGTCAACTTGGAAGAAATCGTGATCGTGTTCCTTGAACACTTTGGCGAATGGTTTGCCGTAATCGCGGGACGTGCTGCTCGGCAGCTCGGTCGCGAGCCTTTCCGCTTCCTCGTCGGTGGACTGGACGAACAGTTTGATCTGTCCGCCGAACAGGATCGCATCGTTCGTGCGTCCCATCATTTTGACCATATCGGAATTGTCGAGCGGTGGGATCGGGGCGCTGCCGATGCCGTCCACCACGCAACTTAAGTCGAAACCCAATTCGTGCGCCTTATGCAATCCAACCTCAAGGACCCGACCAACCACCTGTACCGTCCCTGCGAGACTGGTAGTCGGCGTCAGGATCAAAGTCAGGTTGAATGGCTCGACTCCACAGTCCCGGCAGATTTTCTCGCGCACTGCACGTGGTGGAATCTTGTCGACCTCCAGCACCAGTGCCGTGTAGATGTAGGAATCCTTGTAGCCGATCTTCTCGAACAATTCCTCCTTCTGTGCCATGCTGCGGGCCGGACCGGACCCCAAGGCGTAAAAACCGCTTTCCTCGTCGCTCAGCGACCATCCCGCGTATTGGCTCGCTAGGCAGGCCAAAACCGGGTGTTGCGTGTGAACGTGTATGGTCAGCGGCCACTCCCCCGATCCGCCATAAGTCAGTGTGGCCTGGCCCAGACCACCCATGCAGATTTCTGCGATCTGGCGCCCCGCCTCGATCCCGCCGATCGCATTGATGCCGGCATCCACCACCCATATCCCTTCTTCCGTTGGAGACTCCACGATGCGCAGGCTCCACGCTTGATCGGAAAGAGAGCGAACCAGAGGTTCAACCTGACGGTTGAGGCTAATGGGCAACTTCATGTGCAGGGCTTCCGGGGGAAAACGAGTGAAGGGTATCGGGTTGCAGGCATGCCAAAACCTGATGGCTGAGATCCCGTAGGCTGGCGCGAGTCTCGTCCGCATCGCGGTAATGGCCCCGCACGGTGCACAAGGGCTGTCCGGCATCGATACTGGTTCCGGCCTTCGGCAGATCAGCTGCTCCATCCAGCCACTTCCAGTTTGCCATGCCGGCAATCGGGCATGGGGCATAGACGACTTGCATCCCTCGCACGCCCTCTCTTCGTTCTGATGCAGGAATCAAGTGTCCGTCCGGGTTTCCGGCGAGGCAGGTTTCGATGTGCGCGCTCATGTAGTCGGAGGCAAAACAATCCGCGTAAAGCTCGCAAGTAGCCACTAATCTTGGATTCAAATCCACGAGTTGCACTTCCTTTTTAGGATCAACTATGAAATCGATGCCGCAGAGGCCAAGAAGATCAAGATCGCTCGCCAAGACTCGTGCCGTCCATTGTACTTGCTCGAAAACTTCCGGTAAAACTCGAATCGGGCCAATCGCGCCGCTCCAAGCGTAGGGCGCATCTGTTCTTCCCGAAGGCAACAACTGGCTGATTCCGATGACATGGGCGATTCCTCCGCCCGCGAGGAACAGTGCGGAATGCGGGCTGCCCGTGCACTGGCGCTGCCAGTAGGAAGAGTCCGAAGGGCTTTGGAATCGTGAAGCGGGCTGCACATGGCATCCCCCTGCCTGGCCTTTTTGCTTGACGAGCCAACCTTCCGGATTATCCGGCTGCTGAGTCTTGGTTTCCGGTCCAGAAATTCCGAGTTCTTTCAAGCGATCCGACAACTGCATGGGGTCGGCGCACAGGCGGATGGTATCGGGTGAATTTCCCAGAACCCGGACGCAGGATTGCAGGTGCCCAAGCAAATCCGGATTCGATTCAAAACCGGAACCGTAGGCCAGCAGATCATCCGGCTGGCTTCGTTGGCGGACGATTTCCAGTATTTCCGCGGAGAACTGGCCATCTTCCAGATTCGCCCGGATTGCTTCATCTGCATCCAGGTCTGCATCGAGAAACCCGTCAATCGCCACGACCGGCCGCTGGCGGCGCATAGCCGCTTGGGTGTGGGCCCGCGCCGAGGCGGACAACAGGAACAGTCTCCTGCTATTCCGCGGCACACTGACGCGCCACTTCGAAAGCGTGTTCGAAGTGGAAATAAACCGGCTCTTCCGTCTCGCGCATCAGTTGAAGCAGCCGATGCTGGGTCTGGTACTTCACATTTCCGATGGCAAGCGCACCAATGCCGACCGCTCCGCTCTGGGAATCCTCGATCGAACTGCCGTCGTCCATGACCCCAAGGCCATGGATGCCGGATGGCGGGACTGCGTTGACGTCGGCCGCCACTTTCAGCTTGGGCGCATTGGCCATCTGTTCTTTCGATACCAACTGGATTCCCGCCGCTGCCGAGGCGAATACGACATCAGTTTCACCAAGGAGCCGGTCAAGTTGATCATTGGCCTCTCCATCGACGGCCGAATCCGCGCCGTATTTCTGATTGCACAATTCGGCCGCATGGTCGCTTTTCTCTTTCTGGCGCCCCAGGATGGTGACTCGGGCCCCCGCGTTTGCGGCAATGACCGCCGCTGCCGACCCGACTGGGCCGGTCCCGCCAAGCGCCACGATGCGCTGGCCCGAAAGTCCCTCTCCGTGCCCGTCGCGCAATGCTTTTTCGACTTTTGCCACCATTGCGGCTGCCGTTGTGAATGCCCCGCTGGGGTCGGCAAATGCCGAGACCACGAATGGCGGCACCATGGATTTCTGGCACGTCTCCAGCATTTCCATTGCCTGGTGCATGTCGCGCCCGCCGATGAACAGGCCGGTGCGCTTGACGCCATTCGGCCCTCGTGAAAATATCGCGTCTTCGACGAGACCTTTAACTTCGTCACTTTCCACCTGGATGTATGGAATGCAGGCGTCCCAGCCCGCATCGTATGCCATGTTGGCGTCAAACGGACTCAGGTTTTTCGCTGAAGTCAGCATGTGCAAAAGGTATTTCTTTTCCATGATTTTCCTTTTTTCAAGTTCTTGTGTTGATTTTCTTCTCTTGGCGACGAGATTCTTCTTCCATTCCAGCACCGACAGTCAGTTGGTGCCCGTGGTTGGAAGCCTCGATGATCCGGAGATCCAGATCCGGGTCAATAGGCTGAAGCTTCTTCGCCAGCGCATGAGCTTGGGTTTCGCTGTCAGTCAGGATAAATCCGGTCGGCCCCCAGGAACTTTGCCCAACGCCCTGAAAACCGAGCTGTTTGGCCTGTTTCAGGAGGCGGGTGATTTTTACGTGGAAAAAGCGTCCGCCTTGAGCTGGTGCGAAATAGTCTCCAATCTTGTCCTGCAACTCGCCAATCCCCTTGGCAAACCTTTCCAGGTTGGACTCAAGCAGGGACGGCAAAATGTGCATCAGGGTTAAGCGACACAAATGTGCCGCGTCTGAAGCGGGAAATTCAGGCAAATCGCCGAAGGCCCGGCGCTCCGCTTCGCCCGAAAGGCCCTCTGAGCTGCTGCGCGCCACCAGTAACAAGATCCGCCAATGTTCGGGGAATGGGTGCCGCGCGATGATCGGAGGAAGCGAACCGTCGTTTCCCCGCCCGCCGTCGACCAAGAAGCCTCCCTGTTCGAACGCGCCGATACCGATCCCGGAACGCCCGCCTCGGGCAAGTTTCTCTGCAATTTCATAAGGATTCAGATTCAACTTGTACAAATGGCTAATAGCAGTGCCAACGGCTAAAGCCAACTGCGTGCCGGATCCCAGTCCTGCATGCGGAGGAATCGCTTGATGGACTTCGATGCTGACCGCGCCTTCCTGTCCCATCATGCCCAACAGACGCTCGGCGTATTTGAGCGCACGCTCCGAGTCAGGCCCTTTGGTGGAGAATTCCGTACTGCGGGAGCAATGAAGACGGGTACTGATCTCTTTCAGGCTAACGCCGATTCCACCGAAACGCCGGCCCAAGCCGCCGTGAAGGTCCAGAAAACCGAGATGCAGGCGCGCAGGCGCCTCGACTTGGATGATTTGACCCACTTGCTTTGCCTGAAAATGGTTCGGCGAAAAAGTATACAGGAATTAGGGCTTTTTAGGCTACCTGCGCGGGTTCAGGACATGTGAGAACAGGCCCTGCTTGACGATTGCCGCGTA
>CAZRSJ010000050.1:0-9654 GCA_964602805.1 uncultured Chromatiales bacterium
GAACCTGTAAGCCCTGCAACCATGACCGGCTGGTGCGAGACCCGGAGAGAGTTCGGTAACCGGGAAAGCTGTTCCGTTTCCGCCATGATCAACTGTTCCGGATATTCGCGATCTCTCCCTGACCGGCGGTAACGAAATAGGACATGAGGACCACCATCACGATGGCAACCAGGATACCCAGGGCGAAACGGCCAACGCCCCCCTCCCGGTCCTGGAACAGGCGGACACCGCCGGTTATGATCATGTAGGCGGCAACGACATAGCCGCCCGCCAGGAGTATCCACATGCCGATTTCCATGACATCGGCCAGATTTTCCTTGGCGTCGTCCAGGATATCGGCAGCCTGGGCAAGTGCGATTCCAGGCATGATTCCAATCGAGGCAGCCGGCAACGCCCCGAACAGGTGTTTCAGCCATGCAGGCAGGAATCGCTCGCGGGACTGTTGCTCCGGACCGGAATGGGAGTATTCGGTGACTTGATTCATGCAGTTCACAGGAGTTTTCGGTTCAGTAGTATCTTGTGGCAGGCCCTGTACTCAGGACCCTGCGCCGTATTCGGTCATCGTCCAGAAGACGAAGAAGCACAGGATCAGGGACAGGAAGATGCCCATGCCGATATGCGCCATGTCCAGCTTGTCCCATCCATGAGCCATGACCCGTCTGAGGTAGTGTGCGCTCCAGCCGAGTACGATGGCGATGGTCAGGGAGACGATCACTTCCCGCAGGGTGGCGGGATCGATGGCGGAAGCGGCCCGGAAAGCCGCCATGGATGGTTGCTGCGCCATCGTCTATTCGATGTAGTCGCGGTTGATGGGCGGGTAATCCCGGGGCGCCGTATGCGGTTGGAGGAGGGCCTCGACGAGGCCCGCCCGAACCGCCGCGATATCCGCCTGGATCCTGATGAAGTTCACCCGGTATTCCCCGGGCTCGGCAGGGAGACGGCTGACGGTGTCGACCAGCCGGGCGAAGTGGTCGAGTTCCTGGATGAGCGTGGCCATGCCGTCGCCCTGTCCCTCGCCCGGATAACGGCCTGTGGGCCAGACCGGTGCGGAAGGCTGCATCCAGGGGGATCCGAGCGGCACCCAGCGGCTTCTTTCGTGCGCCGGCAGCTCCGACTGCGCCCGGGCGGAGGGAAACAGTCCGTTCCAGGCCCTCTTGATACCGACGCAGCCTGTCATGAGTAACAAAGCCGCAATGATCGTCACGATCAGAGCCGGTCGATTGATACGGTTTTCCGGATCAGACATATTTCGTGAAGGTTGCGCTGACGACCATGATGTTGATGCCGAGGGCGAGCGCGAACGGCACGAATACCCAGGCCGGGTTGAGGGAATCCGGCCAGGCGAGGTAGAGGAACACGGGAACCGCCAGTACGGCGCCGGCGACATGCTTGGCCCAGTGATAGATCATCCCCCTTTCGATATCTCCGCCGTAGCGCCTGAGGTCGCGGCGCACCAGGCCTTCCATGGCTCCCCACCATGCGAATACCAGGAACAGCGGAATGGCGGTGATGGTGATGGCCAAGCGCACGAAAAACGTCTGAACGGCATTGAGTGCGGCCTCCGGGTACACGGCAAGCAGGACGGAAGCAGAGGACAGCCAGGAGAGAACCTGCTCAAGACCGGTCCAGACGAAAACGGCTCGGTAGAGACTGATCGAGAGTTCCGAGGCGACCGCCGCCGGCGCTGGAACCGTGACCAGGGGAAGGACGATGGGGTCGGTTGCGGTTCCGCCAAGCCAGGCGAGGTCCTGCTGGAGAATCGCGCGGGACCGGGATGCACCCTGCTCCGGCCAAAGCAGGGTCATGCCCACCCATTCGATGATCACGGTAAGCATCAGGGCGACGACGATGGCCGCGGCAAGTCCGAGAGTCCAGCGAAAAAGACGTGCCAGGAGTCCACGCGGGCGCTCATGTGTGCGGGCCGGTGCATTCATGCCACCGCCCCGCTATCCGGTAGCTCCGCATGGTCAGCATCGGGATACAGGGGTCCTGACAGATGAATCGGTGACTTGAGGCGCCCCTGTGGGTTGTCCGGAATTTCCTTGTCCACCGGCCCGGTGAGCAGCAGCATTTCCCGGAAGTCTTCAGAAGTGTGCTGATCGGCAGGCATCGATCTGTTCCACCAATGGTCCTGTTGCCAGTCGACGGGGCTCATAGATTCCCCCTGCATGAGCTCGGCCAGTTCGCGAATGCCCTCGGGCAACGGGCGCCTGTCGGGGGCCGGCAGCGGCATCCGGAGTTTGTACAGCTGGCCGCCCTCCATGACCAGAAAGGCGTGTCCCTTGGGAAGACGGGTGAGATCCCCGGTTTCCAGCATCGGAACGTCCGATGTGGACACGCGGTCCTGCACGCTGGACCCGAAATGCCGGCTGGAGCCGGGTTCGTTCTGATGCTGGGCGGTTGACACCGTGGTCAGGTGGGAGACCTGGACATTCGGAAGCATGTCGGTCAGCAGTTCGGCGGTCTTTTTCGACCGGACGCGGAGCATGACAACCGTATTGAAGTTGCCCTCGATCTGCTCGGCCTTGGCGCGGCTGCCGATCCTTGCTTCCACGTCCGACCAGGTTTGGGTATAGGCGGTAACCTGGAAGCCGGCGCCGCCGGCCTTGTTGAGCATCGGGACGAACTCGTCGCCGATCAGCTCGTTGAACTCGTCGGCGTGGAGGGAGATCGGGTTGATCTTCCTGTTGCCGGAGCCAGGGACATCGGGATTGGGGCCGTTTGCGTACAGCTCGCCGGCGACCGCGGTCAGATCGGAGAACATGGCGTTGCCCACGGCGCTCGCGACGGTGACGTCCTGCAGCGCGGCGAGACCGACGTATACCACGCCCCGCTGGTTGATCACTGACATCCAGTCGAACACGTTTTCGGCGTCCTGCTCCTCGTGGTCGGGATTGAAGAGGGACGACACCGCGCCCGTGGAGAGTTTCTCGAGAAACGGGAGCAGGGAAGAGACGATCTTGTCGAAATAGGTGCGGTCGTACTTGCATGCCGAAAGCAGACCTTCGGCAATGGGATCGTGTTTGCCGGTGGATTGAAAAACTTCCGTCAGCACCCGAGCCATGCAGACCGCCCGGATGTCGCGGGAGCGCTCTGCAGGTGTCAGGATCGGCAGAACCGGCCGCGTGGGATCGTCCTTGGATCCGGTCAGGCCATGCTCGCACCGGTCGAGGAGCTCGGACCAGTTCCCTGGACCGTATTTGTCCAGCCACCAGCGGCCATACCGGACCAGGAGTCCGTCGATGTTGTTGACGTGAGTCTGGATCGTCCTGTATGTCGGCGGTTCGCTCAGCCGATCAAGGGCCTGGGCGATGATGTTGGTGAACCGCCAGCCGAACTCCTTGAACGCGGACGAGTTCCCGGAATCGGGCAACGCGTTGGCGATTCGGGTGGCAACCTGGGTAATCCGGGAATAGTTCCCCACGGGGTTGTAGCGGGCTGAATGCTCGGGATGGGCGAGATGGAAGATGCGGAATCCCCTGAGGCGACCGCTGTCTCGGCATGCTGCATACATGCCGAGCATCAGATCGGTGTCGCCTTTCGGATCGAACACGATCACCGTGTCGCCTCTTCGGATGTCCTGGTTGATCAGGATTTCGGCGAACCTGGTCTTGCCCGACTGAGTGGTACCGAGCACCAGGGTGTGGGCTACCCGCTCCCCGGTCGGTGAAAACAGGTTTCGCTCGCCTTCCCACATCCCCACACCATGAATCTCCGAACGGCCGCCGACGGCCGGTGGGGGTCGGAAAGGGTTGAGTACGCGGTCTGCAAGGAGTTTCGAGGCAAGTGTGTGCAGTCCATGGTGTTCCAGCGAAGCCGCGATGGACTGTGCCAGGACCTGTCTGCGAGGTTGGCGGAGGAACAGGGCATTGTCCGGACGAAGGCAGTCTCGCAGACGCTGCGTGTGACGCGCCTGCCAGCGGAAACCCCGTCCCAGATACAGCTTACGGGCGGAAACCGGGATCCGGTCACGGCGAATGGAGAATCGGGGCTGCTGCCCCAAGCGGCGCTTATACCGGACGATTCGCAATCCCTGCCAAAGCCTCCATGTGCCGTAGCCAGCGAAGAATGTCCCGCCGGCAAGCGCGAGCGACCAGGGAAGGTACAGGTATCCGTGCAGGTTCGTGACGATAGTCGCCATGGTGAAGGCCAACAGGGATGACCAGAGTTCGACGGCCGGCCGCAGGAGTGCCTCCACCTGGTAACGCGCGGTCATTTTCTGTCGGCCCCCTTTCCGATGAGGAGAACCGGAACGGTCCTGATGCCGTAGGCACGGGCCAGACCGTCGAAAGGAACGGAAAGGACGGAGACAGGGTCTGCAAGCCGTCGAAGCGAATCCACCGTCTCCTTGCCGGAGGACTGCACCAGCACACAGCCGGCGCCAAGGCGGGCAAGTTGCCGGCGATTGGCGATCAGCCATGTTCTCGATTCACGATCCGGACCGATGACGCACAGTGGCGATGTCAGCGGAATATCGATAAGGTGGATGCCAGCTGTAGCGGATGAGGGCACGAGCCGGGAGGACGACGGAAGGCCCGCGCCTTCCAGTAGTCCCCTGCCCTGGCTTGTGGAACGGCCCGGGGCTGGATTCTGTTCGTCTTCAAACCGACCAAGCAGTTCGCCGATGAAGGATTCAGCGGGCCAGGCTTCCCGGTCGTGGCCGAGCACCACGAGCTTGTCTGGACCCCCGGCGCTTGCCGGCACGGCACCGAGAGCAAGTGCCGCGGAAACAAGAACCGAAACAATGATCAAGCGTTCAGCCGCCATAACCGGTACTTCCGACCAGACCAACCAATCTCCGGGCAACCCGTTTGCGGTAGGCTTCCGCAAGGTCCGGCGTTGCGCTGTGGAAAAGCCCTATTGCCTGCCAGACATTGCCTTTGGTGGTTGCAAGGCTTTCCGAGAATATTTCGGCGGCCACCCGGGAATTTTCGTAGGGGTCCAGCATCTCTTCGGCTGAATCGAAGCGCTCAAAGTGGAAGCGGAATTCGACCTGGAATAGACCGATACCCAGCTGCCTGGGCTGTCGCTGTAAAGCCTTCAGTAGAGCTGTCCGGGCCTCAACCCGCGACGCAAAGAAAAATGGCTCACCGTCGATGGACAGGGTCCAAGGCCAGGGCCTGTATCCGGCGGTCATTCTGCTCTGCCCTGACTCGGTCAGTGCGATCGCGTAGAAGATCGCCGGGCTCAAGTGGTGATCGGAGGCGGTCGTACGGTAGCCGGCCGGTACGTCGGAAATCTGTGCCAGTCCGGCAGCCGGGCTTAGGAGCGACAGTAAAACGAGCAACCGACTATTCACCTTGACCTCCACGGATCACGTCTTCGAGTGAGGTGGAGGTTTTCAGGGAAGGATCGCGGAACAGGACCGGAAGATCGGAGCGGTTCATGCCGGCCCGGGCCAGTGCGCCGCGGTCATGATTGAGCGTGATGCTGCGGTCTCGGACACGGGACGGCGGCAGTCCTATCCGGCGCGCCCAACGGGATATCTCGCCATTCGATTCGGCACCGACATAGTAGATGTCGAACGGCCGGCCGGCCACGACCAGATTGAGGACAGACTGGTCGCAACGGGGGCAATTCGACCCCACGAATACCACTATCCGGGCAGGGAAGGTATTGGAATAGGAATTGCCGGGGAGATCACCAATCATTCCGAAATCACCGAAATAGCTGAAATCCGGTGCGGATCGTTCGGCTCCGGCAATTCGCTGGTAGGCACGATTGAACGCGAACAGGTCGTCCAGGCGTCGGCGCTCCTGGCCGTACACGATTCGGGCGAACCGCTCCCGTTCGGAATCGGACTGTGCGTTGATGCCGAGGACGAAGGCCGGGGCGAGGCGTGAATACCACAGACCGGAGGGACCCTGCATCAGTTTCGTGTAGGTCGACCAATCGGTTTCGGAAAGACCCCAGGCCTCACGACCGTATTCCAAGTCGACGACCCGGCGCTTCGTGATCTCGACGACTTCAGTATCGTCGGTCCCGGTTTGAATTGTGGACTCTTGGGCAAAAGCGGGGAGAACCGCCAATACCCCCTGGAGGATAGAGATTGATGAAATTTTGGAAAAAGTCCCGTGTGCCAAGGAGGCCAACCTGAAATAGGAAAAGATTGAAGGTAATTTCATCGGTCCAGAGCCTGCTCTTGTGAGGCCTGGAGATACCGGCGATACGGAGGTCTTGCCGATGGCGATTCGACAGGAAGAATCGGGACAACCCGGATCTGCCTGGCGATGTGGTCGACCTCGAGTGTGAAGCCGCGCCCAGCGCCGATCACGGCGGAAATTACCGAGTCGATCCTTTTTTCGGAGAAGTCCTGATGGGAGATGGCAAGACGCGTTGCCAGGAGCGTGCGCGATTCGGTGTGAGGATGCGCATCCGGGTCGAGCAGGCGGTAGCCGGTACCGGCCAGTGCTGTACTCAGGGTTTCGCCGATGGATATCCTGGAACTGAACCGCAGGTTGGCAACCTGGGCAAGCGGGTTCAGCTGTGCCCTTTCATGGACCAGCACAGAACGGTCGATATAACGACCGGCACGCCTGGTATCCTCAGCGTGTACAACGGCAGACAGCGCAATGGCGATAACCGCGGCTACTGCTGCGGACAGCAGCCAAGTTCGGGAAAACTTCGAAGTTGATGGATACATCAGCCGTCATGATGAATCAGACGGCTAATTGTTTATTCCATAGAGGGAGCCGATCCCATAGAGTTGATGCTAAATTAACACGTAAAATACATCGAAGTCGCTTGACAAGCAGTGCAAGATACTATTTGCGTTAATGGATACGAGTTGATGTGAGCAGTGTGGCTCCCCCATAAGTACGCAGTGCACATATCGGTGCGGCGAATTCCGGAGCGGATTTGATATATCGGAATCGATATCTACTTTTGGCGATTTCGGTATTTCACAAAACGTTTCCCGATCGTAACCGGTCAGAATATTCGGAGGCACTTGAAACGCATTCGAATAAAACAGGGTCCCGGGACTACGTCCGGAGTGACAGTTCAACGGTCGTACTATTCAAAGGCTGCTTCTAGAATCGCATCTCGAAACATGACGAAACTTTGAGATCGACTGCTATTCCAGTCAAAGTGTCTGCCGATGGCATTGGCCGCCTCTTTCTTAACCAATCCTTGTTTGAAATAGCCGTGTTTCTTCAGTTCTCGCTCAAATGCCTCCGAGGTTCCACCCGCGATCGCATCAGGATTCCTGAAGGATGCTCTATTTGGAATTGTCGGAGAAACTCTCGGATAGGCCTTACAAACTGCTGGCCAGCCGCCAAAATACCATGCCTCCAACTCTTCAATGGCAATCCTTGTTAGCACCTGCCAATCGGCGCCGCCCACAACTGATCTCGACTGAAGACCAGCGTTTTTACAGATGTCCTCTAAACAGGCCTTAAGAGCCACGCAATCTTCTCTGTCACGGTCCACGATCACCACAATTCGGTGCTCAGGAGACATCCATGATGCGTAACCCTTGAGGCGGTCGCCAAGCTTTCGCAAAAGTGCGGGCTTTCCTGCATAGGTGTATATTTGATAGGAGTTTTTCGGAAGCATGCTTGGCATCCATGCATTGAGAAATGCTTCCATGGAAGGTTCTTCCACAAGAAACTCGAAATAAGAAGCGGGCATATCAGCTACCGGCAATTCCCCGTGCCGGCTTCCCACCCTCAGTCAGCGGGTCACCCACTTCGAAATGCCCTTCCATCCATAGATCACCCAACAGAGCACCGGCTTCCATAAAGGCATTAACCTTGGTGTTTTGGCTAAGAGTATGGCATTGTGTGTAGCCGGAATCGTCACGCCAAAGCACTCGCACTTCGTCGGGCCGCAACGCGTCAAGGAAGAACGGCGAATGGGTAGTCACGAGAATCTGTGTGCTCCCAGCCGCCTTTCTACATTCTTCAGCCAGTCCATACAGCAAGCGGGGATGCAGAAAGTTCTCGGGTTCCTCTATGCCGATAAACGGAGGCGGATTGGGGTCGTGAAGTAGAACCAGGTAGGCAAGCATCTTGATCGTCCCATCCGATGCAAATCGAGCCATAACCGGCTCGGAAAAGGGGGCGTCCCTGAATTTCAGTAGCAGCCTTCCGTCGGGCATTGGCTCTGCGTCTACTTCTTGAATTTTTGGGATTCTGTCCCGGAGCTTGCCGAAAATGAACTCCATATGCGTTGGATGTTCTTCGGAAAGGTGTTGGATTACATTGGCCAGGTTGTCCCCGGTCTTGCTGAGACGATCCTGCGGGCCAGCCTCCGGCTGGCCCCTGGCATCTTCTGATGAGAGATAGGATACGTGCCATCCCATGATGAAATTCCGGAGTGCAACGACACGAGGATTTTCCGCCAACTGCCCCAGCGCATTGACGGCAAGCGTTTCGGGAGAACTCAAGGGAACATCGATCCGCTTGTCCTTTGTGTCTGGCAGCTCTCCGGAAACGACCAGCCCGCTTCCATTAGCGTAATCAAGAAACTTGAATGGTCGCCCATGACTTCCCCGCTTCCATTGTAGCCATTCCACCACTACGACAGGTCGGTTATCTTTCTCGTCCACTTCGAGGTGATAGGTAATCAGTGGCGTTCTCGGTTGTTCGCGATAAGCAATTTCTATCAGGACAGGCCCCTTTACACCACGAGTCTTAAGTTCCCTTGCCCTGCCACGTTTCTCCCATGCCCGACGTAACCCGCTTTCAAAGCATTCGGCCAAGAAGGCGAAAACATCAAACACAGTGGATTTCCCACTGCCGTTAGGGCCCAACAGAACAGTGAGAGGTGTCAAATTCTTCAGCTCCACGTCTCGTAGCGCGCGAAAATTCCGTACTTTAAGGCGCTCGATTCTCGGTGGTGCACCGCCTCTATTCGGTGTTTCGTTCATTTGACTACTTCCATCAACTCAGTTGCTTACCTGATACCTTTACCTTACATCCAAAGCATCATATCTGATCATCACGACGTGATGTGGAATTAAGCAGACGATCAGTTCTCACCTTTCTCATCCCATATTTCTTTGAAAGCGTAATGGCTACGCACCCGGCAACAAGGCCTCGACAAACTCGACCGCATCGAAAGGGCGCAGATCACCAACCTTCTCACCGGTACCGATATAGCGGATGGGAATGCCAAATTTTTCCGCGACAGCCAGAATCACTCCGCCCTTGGCGGTACCGTCCAGTTTGGTCATGCAGATACCGGTAAGGCACACGGCCTCGTGAAAATGCTGTACCTGTGACAGAACGTTCTGCCCATTGCCGGCGTCCATGGTCAGCCAGACCTCGTCCGGAACCACCGGGTCGGCCTTGCCCAGGACCCGTTTGACCTTTTTCAGCTGTTCCACCAGGTCCCCGTGCGTATGCTGCCGACCGGCGGTGTCAACCAACAACAGCGTCATCTCTCTCGCACACGCGGAACTGTACGCATCAAATGCCACAGCCGCCGCATCCACACCATGTGCCTGTGCGATCACGGGAATATCCAGTCTCTCGCCCCAGGTTTGCAACTGCTCAATCGCAGCAGCGCGAAACGTGTCGCAGGCAGCGAACATCACCCTGGCTCCTTCATCTCGGTAACGAGCCGCGATTTTCGCCAGGGTCGTAGTCTTGCCGACACCGTTCACCCCCACCATCATGACCACCAGCGGTCTGCCCTCGGGAAACTCAA
>CAZRSJ010000051.1:0-9586 GCA_964602805.1 uncultured Chromatiales bacterium
CCCTGTCGACGGCGATCTTCGTCGCGCTGACCTGGATGCTGTTGCCATGGCTCGGAAACCACGGCCTGTTCCTGGCGCTGACGCTGTTCATGGGGGTGCGCGCACTGACGCTGCTGCCCTACTACCGCCGGGCCCTGCCGGCAAAGGCCTAGGCCCGCGAATCCCGACGCCGGGAATCAGCCCCGGCGCCCGGTCCGCGAAACCGCCGGACGGCGACTGTCCCGGGATGCGGCGCGATGCACATTCCGGCAATCATCAGGAAAATGGTCGCGCTGCACCAGGTGGCCGGGGCTACCCCTGTACGGTCCTTTGCCGATGGTCCGTGTTGTCCGGAAGTCTCCTGGCGGCCTGGCCGACCGGGATTACGTTGTACTCGGGACCATAGGGAAACCCCGTAATGTTCTCTGCGCCGGATTCCGTGACCACCAGGATATCGTGCTCCCGGTAACCCCCGGCGCCGGGATTGCCTGCGGGGATGGCCAGCATCGGTTCCATGGAAACCACCATCCCGGGCACCAGCACCGTATCGATGTCTTCACGGAGCTCAAGCCCCGATTCCCGTCCGTAATAGTGCGACAGAAGGCCAAAGGAATGCCCGTATCCGAATGTCCGGTAGCGGAGAAGATCCAGGGCGGCAAAATGTTCATTCATCGCCGCGCAGATATCCGAGCACCGCACCCCCGGACGGATCAGGGACAGGCCCAGTTCATGGGCCTCCACGTTGGCTTGCCAGATTTTCAGTGAAGCCGCATCCACGTCGCCGACGAACAGGGTCCGCTCCAACGCGGTGTAATAACCGGAAATCATGGGGAACGTGTTCAGGCTCAGTATGTCGCCGTGTTCCAATGCGCGGGTTGTGACCGGGTTGTGGGCCCCGTCGGTATTGATCCCCGACTGGAACCACACCCAGGTATCCCTGATTTCACTGTCCGGATAGTGTTCCGCAATTGCCCGCTCCATCGCGTCCCGGCCAGCCATGGCAATGTCGATTTCACGGGCCCCCGGGCGGATTGCATCGCGGATGGCTTCACCGCCGAGATCGGCAATCCTCGCACCCCCCCTGATCAGGCGGATTTCTTCCTCGGATTTGACCATCCGGATATCCATCATCCCTTCACTCATGTCCTTGACCATGGCGGGATTCACGATGGCATCCAGCTTCCTGCGTCCGGCCAATGTCAGATGGTCGCCTTCAATGCCGATCCGGCCGGCATCTCCCAACGCATGTCCGACCGCACGCCAGAAATTGTCCCGCTTCCAGTCGGTATAGATCAGGTTCTCCCCGTAGCTCCTTCGCCAGGGCTGGCCCATGTCGATGTTTGCCGAAATGGTGATGCAGTCCTGGCCGGTGACCACGCATGCATAGGGCCGCCCGAAGCTGCAATACAGGAATCCCGAGTAATAGGCGACGTTCTGCATGGATGTCAGAAGGACCGCCGACACCCCGTCCGCCGACATCCGCTGTCTCAGCGCGGACAGCCTGTTTTCATACTCGTCGTCGGAAAACGGGCGCGGCGACTTCGATCCGTTGTGCAGCTCGAAGAACTCGGGTCGCGGTTGTGGAGTAGCCATGGTTGATCACCTCGAAGATACCGGGCGATCGAAATGGAGATTGCCCGGAGAATTCATCCGGGCGTACAGGATGACTGGTTAGCCACTCCCGCGAAACCTGGCGGGAGTTCGGCACGGGCGCAGTTTGCGACGCCATCGCTACTGGAGGAGTAAATTGTACCTGCCTGACGGCCGTTTTCAACCACCCGGCCCCCCCTTGTCCGGGACATCCTTGCCATGCCCCGGTCTTTCGGCAATTCTCCGGATCAACCGGTCAGCTGGGCGAGCTGAATGGGGCCCGGAGATATCCAGAAACAGAAGCTGAACAGCGGGGTTTTGCGGGCAATCATCTCGTGAGGCAGCCAGGGCGTGTTATGGATGGGCTCCCCTGCGGGCCTCTCCCGGGGTTCCTCGTCCCCCTGCGCCCACAGGGCATCCCCGCCAAAGGGGAAATAGATTTCCTCGGCCTCGTGGTGGTGCCGTAAATAATGGCGGCCGGGGCCGATGACGAGGAAACTGGAGACCACCCGCCCGTGAGGAACCAGGGCGTCGTATCCGAGAAGGTTGGTGTAGCCATAGTTGGCCATGTAATCGTCCCCCAGCCGGTCCCGGTAGTGCTCGGTCCGGATCCAGCGCATGTAGGGCTCCAGCCGTTCGAAAGCGATCGCAAGATCCGCCATCGGGCCCGCCCGTGCCATTTCGAGCGCCGGCCCGAGGTGGCGGCAACCGGGCAGCCGCCCGGGGGCCGGGAGCGGATCGGGAAGCACGGCGCGCCCGATTTCCGCCCGGAGGGCACTGATGACATGCGCCAGTTCGGGATGCGCTGTGGCCCGGTCCTGGAGAAACCGCATGGCCTCCCCGCGGAGGTCTTCGAAGGCATGCTCCGCCCCACCCGGGTCTTTCATGGGCCCGGTGTGCCTGGCGGTCTATGCCGGGCGAATGCGCGTGCCGTTCCTGCCGCCGGCGGGCGGCGGACACTCCGCTTCCGGGACGTGCGCCAATCCGCCTGCAATCTTTCCGAACCCTGTACAATGAAAAGCATGGTCTCAAGCATCATCGAATCAACGGACATGATTTTCCCGCAATCCGCCTGTCCCGGGAAGAAGCATGGATAGCGTCTTCAAGGGTTCCGACGGGAAGTCCCGCTGCCAGTGGTGCGCCGCCGCGCCGGAATTCCTCCCCTACCACGACAACGAATGGGGCTACCCGGTGGACGATGATATCCGTCTTTTCGAGAAGATCTGCCTCGAGGGTTTCCAGGCGGGCCTCAGCTGGCGGACCATTCTCAACAAGCGCGAGCGCTTCCGCGAGGTGTTCCGGGGATTCGATTTCAACCAGGTGGCGCGGTTCGGCGAGAAGGACGTGGCGCGCCTGCTGCAGGACCCGGGCATCGTGCGCCACCGGGGGAAGATCGAGGCGGCGATCAACAATGCCGGAAAGGCGCTTGAGATGGTGCGCAGCGAAGGGTCCCTGGCGGCGTTTTTCTGGCGCTACGAGCCCGAACCGGCGCCGCCGGATCCCCCGCAGGCGGTGTCGACCTCGCCCGAATCGGCGGCGATCTCGAAAGAACTGAAACGGCGCGGCTGGCGGTTCGTCGGGCCCACCACCGTCTATGCGTTCATGCAGGCCATGGGACTCGTCAACGACCACGCCGGGGACTGTGTGATCCGGGCACGGGTGGAAAGGGCGCGGCAAGGGTTCCGGCCGCCCGGACGCTGACATGTCCTCCGGCCAACGGGAGACCCGGCCGTTCACCCTGCTCGGCCACGCCATCAACCATATCCAGGACCGCATGGCGGCGGGAGAGCCGTCGTTCCGCGTCGCGGTAACAGCGGAACTGGCCGGGGATGACTGCTTCCGGACCGTGCTGGCCGGTTTCGTGGAGGATTCGCCCTACGCCCTGTCTGAGTCCGCCCTGGACGAGTACACGGTCCTGCTGGGTCTTGACCGGAGGTAGTCCGGCGCCTCCGCGGTCAGCCCTTCTTCTGCCTCCACGCTGTCCCTGCGGTCATGGCGTGCGACCCGTATCTGCTGGGGGATCGTTCTGCGCCGAGCGCGGCCTGACAGCTGTGGTAGTCATTTCGCCAGATGGTGAGCTTTCGTCGAGCAACCTGCATGCCGAACAAGAAGTGAGCCAACCGTTCAAGTACCGGCGGACGGCGAAACGGGTGGCGCGCACAACGACCAGAATTCACCTCTTGACAACAGTTTTGTTGGCAACGATAATGTTGGCAACAAAACTGTTGGTAAAATAGCGTCATGCGAAAAGGTGGGAGCAACTGGGTCGATGGAGAGAACTTCTTCGACCGCAAGGCAGAGCTGGAAGCGTTGGAAGAGCGGGTGCGGGAGGGAACACACACCCTGCTGACCGCGCAGCGGCGGATGGGCAAGACGAGCCTTGTCCGGGAGCTGCAGCGCCGGTTGGCCGAAAGGGGAGACTTCGAGGTCGTCTTCGTCGATTTGGAGGCGGCCACCGACCCGGCCGATGCGATTGCCGAAATCGGGGTTCAGACGAAGCCCGTGCGTGCGGCGTGGGATCGGATCATGACCGGCTTCGTCAGCCTGGTAAAAAGCGCCGGCGCCCGGATCGAGGAACTGTCCGTTGCGGATCTGAAAGTGAAGCTGCGGGCCGGGATCGATGCGGGCAATTGGCCACAGCGAGGTGACACGATCTTTTCCGCCTTGGCGGAATGCGATCGACCGGTCGTGCTTGCGATCGACGAGTTGCCGATACTCGTAAACCGACTGCTGAAGGATGAGACGGGACATGTGACGCCGGAAGGGAGGCGGGAAGCGGATGCGTTCCTGAGTTGGCTGCGCAAGATGGGGCAAGCCCATCGGGGCCGGGTTACGCTGATCCTGTCGGGCAGCGTGAGCCTGGAGCCGCTGTTGGAACAGGCCGGACTCAGCGCCCAGGCCAACATCTTTTCTCCCTACGACCTTAAACCGTGGAGTGAGGAAACGGCCGTTTCCTGCCTGGAGTTACTTGCCGAATCCTATGATATCGGTATTGCGCCGGAAGCATGCAGGGACATGTGCCGCAGGCTGCGTTGCTGCATCCCACACCATATCCAGATGTTCTTCGACAGGATGCACGATCATCTGCGGCGCGCCGGGCGGAGAGACGCCTCGCTGGAGGATGTCGAATGGGTCTATGTGCGGGAGATGCAGGGGGTCCGGGGGCAGGTCGACCTGCAGCATTACGAGGGCCGGCTGGAGACGGTCCTCGGGAGAGCGGGGTACACTGTCGCGCTGGAGATTCTGACGGCCACGGCAGTCGACGGCGAAATTGGCGCCAATACGGTCGACCGGTACCGCAACTGGTTCTCGACGCGGGACGCGCACAAGGATGATGACGCTCCCTTGGTCGATCATGTGCTGCATGTGCTGCAGCACGACGGCTACCTCGAACCCAGAGGCGGAGGATACCGGTTCGTTTCAGGTCTGCTCGAGGACTGGTGGCGCAATCGCTACGGACAGAGCTTCGTTCCCGTGTTCAACCGGCAGCACTGAAAACGGGAGTCGGGGCGATGGCTGTGACCGCCAGAAAATACAATCCGGGCTTTCTCTCCGTCGACGAATTGGTCACGACATTCTGCGTCCGGACAGCCGAATACGATTCCCTGGTTGAGACGCTCATCGAGTGCTCGGGCAGCGCGAACACCCATCAGATCGTGATCGGGCCGCGTGGTAGCGGAAAGACGAGTCTTCTGCTGCGGGTCGCGGCGGAGGTGCTGCGCGATGCCGATCTTTCAGCACGCTTCTTCGCGATCGTGTTTGCGGAGGAAAGCTACGAGGTCTCGACCGCTGGTGAGTTCTGGCTCGAATGCGTTTCCCGGCTGGCCGACCAGGCACCGCGCCGGGAAGGGGTCGATCTGCGACGCACCTTCGAGGAGCTTCGTACCATCGCTGACGACCGGATGCTGGAAGACCGGTGCCTCGGAGTGCTGCAGGACTTTGCCGACCGGGAAAAGAAGCGCCTCGTTCTGGTCGTCGAGAATCTGAACATGATGTTCAGGGACATGGGTGACGGCGATGCGGGCTGGCGGCTGCGGAAGGTGCTGCAGACTGAACCGCGGATCATTCTGCTGGCGAGCGCGACCAGCCGGTTCAACCAGATGGACGATCCCAAGGAGGCTCTCTACGAACTGTTCCGGGTGATCCGGTTGCAACCGCTCGACACGGAAGAATGCGCGACCTTGTGGCGGACCGTGTCGGGGCAGATGCAGGCGCCGCAGACGATCCAAGCGTTGCGGATTCTGACTGGCGGTAGTCCCAGATTGCTGACCATCGTGGCACGGTTCGGTGCAAATCTATCATTCCACGAGTTGATGGCCGATCTGCTCGACCTGGTCGATGACCATACCGAGTATTTCAAGAGCCACCTCGATGCTCTCCCGGCGCAAGAGCGAAAGGTGTATCTTGCCCTTGCCTATCTCTGGAAACCGGCGAATACGCGCGAGATTGCGGAGCGGGCCAGGCTCGGGACCAGCAATTGCAGCGCCCAGTTGGCCCGTCTGGTCGAACGGGGTGCGGTGGAAGTGAGCGGCGGCAGCGCACGGCGCAAGCTCTATTACCTGACCGAGCGGCTCTACAACATCTACTACCTGATGCGCCGGGCGCGTGGACCGGTACCGCTGATCGATGCGTTGATCCGTTTCATGGAAGCGTACTATTCCACCGACCAACTGAAGGAGTTAGGGGCCCGTATGGTGCATGAAGCGCGGGGGTTCGATGGTGGTACGTTGGCGATCTACCAATTGGCATACGAGCGTCTTGTCGAACTGCCGTCCCTGGAAGCGCACCGCGAAGAACTGCTTTCAATGGCGTCGCCGGCACCATCGGAAGCGAGTGAGCTCTTGAAGAGAGCGTTGGTGCTCGCGGAAAACGGTCGGTTGCAGGACGCCGTGGCTGTTTGGGACGAGGTCATCCAAAAGTTCGGGAAAAGCGATTCGCCGACCGATCGTGAATGGGTATCGCAGGCGTTCGTCAACAAGGGAAAGGCGTTGGGCGTACTGGGAAGAGTGGAAGAAGCGCTTACCGTGCTGGACGAAGTGGTGCGGCGTTTCGGGGAGGATACCGGGGAAGCCAACCCGCCGGCTGTGGCGACGGCGCTCTCCAGCAAGGGCGGCATGCTGAACAACCTGGACCGCCACACGGAAGCGCTTGCAGCTTGGAATGAGGTCACCCGACGCTTCGGCAAGAGCCGGGTGCCTGCGCTCGAGAAACTGGTGGTGGATGCGCTGATCGGGACAGCGGTCGCGCTGAAGACGTTGAACCGGCCCCAGGAAGCCCTGGAGGTCTGGGACGAAGTGCTGGAACGTGTCGACAAAAGAGATTCGCCGGTGCTTCACGGTAATTTGTCGATAGCCATGGTCGGACGGGGTCACGCGCTGATCGCGCAGAACCGCCTCGACGAGGCGATAAACGCCTGGGGCGCCATGGTGGATCGTTTCGGAAAGAATGGCTCTCCCGAAATTGTCGAACAGGTGGCCTCGGCGCTTGCGAACATCGGCACGGCGCTCTTCCGGTTGGGTCGGTTGGAGGAGGCGCTGTCCACATTCGATGAAGTCGTGCAAAGCTACAACGATAGCGATGTGCCGTACCTTCGGGAAGTGGTCGCGCGCTGTTTCGTCAACAAAGGCAACGTGCTGGCCGCGCTGAAGCGGGAAACGGAGGCGCTCTCGTCGTGGGAAGAAGCGATCAGTGGTTTCGAGAAGAGCAGTTCACCGGAGATGGCAGAACCGTATTGCAACGCGCTGATGAACAGAGCGGCGGCGCTGCACAACGCGGAAAGGCCGGAGGAAGCGCTGCAGCTGTGGAGCGACGTGGTGGAACGCTTCGGGGGGGACAGCCGGCCCGAGGTCCTTGACATGGTTGCGGATGCCCAGACGAACAGAGGCACCTTGCTGGAAGAGTCGGGTCGCTACGAAGAGGCACTCGTGGTCTGGCAGCAGGTCGAAGACCGCTTCGGATCCAGCGACGTGCCGGAGTGGATCGCGCTGGTCGCCAGATCGTTCGTGCAGAGATGTGCCGACCTGTTCGAACTGAACCGGATTGAAGAGGCGCTCGCAATCTGCGACCGGGCGATGGAGCGCTTCGGAAAAAGTGACTTGCCGGCCGTTGTCGATACGGTTATAGGGATCCTCCACAACAAGGGGCTCGGCCTCGTTACTGTGCACAGGTACGAGGAGGCGCTGGCAGTCTGGGACGAGATAAAACGGCGGTTCGGGGACAGCGATGTGCCGGAGTTCTCGAAGCTGGTCGCGTCGGCCCTTGTCAGCAAGGGCACGACGCTCGCCTGTATGGACCGGCGGGAGGACGCGGTTGAGGTATGGAGCGGGGTCTTGCACCGGTTCGGGGAGGATGACGCATCCCTGTATCACGAGGAGATTGCGGCAGCGGTCCTCAACAGTGCGTTTGTGCTGGACTTGCTGAGCCGACCGGATGAGGCGCTTGAAGCCTGTGACGAGATATTCAGACGGTTCGGCAGCAGCAACGAGCCCTATGGTGTTGAAGCAGTCGCACAGGCCCTCGTCCGCAAGGGTGCGCTCCTTGTCGGTCTGGACCGGACCGAGGAGGGGTTTGCGATATGGGAAGAGGTAGTCCGACGCTTTGAGGTGAGCGAAGTGCCTGCGCTTCGAGACGCGGCGGAAACGGCACTGTACAGACGTGCACAGCATGAATTGAACGAAGGGGGCGTAAAGAGCGCCATCGCGTTTCTCGACCGTGCGCTTCTGTCCGACTTGGCAGGAGTTCTGGACAGCAGGTTGCAGGGCCATTTGATCCGGGCCCGGGCGCACCTGGCGGATGGCAATGGCGAGGCATGCGTCGAGGATGTCGAGGCGGCGTTGTCAATCCTTCCCGATCTGAACATGTTGCCGAGGAGCGTGCTGGAAGCCCTGGCCGATCTCGCGGGGGGCGTTGGGCCGGAGAGGATGTGCGATCTGATCAAGTCGTCGCCGGCAGACGATCTCCTTCTTCCGCTGAGGACGGCCCTAGAGCGGGAACTTGGGCTGAAGCCACGGGTGTCCCGGGAAGTCGAAGAGATTGCCGAGGACATTCGCCGGGAGTTGCTTGGCCCGCGGAAAGTTGAGGCTCAGCAGCCGACGTCTTGATCGTTTCAGCCATGCCGGAGACTGCGTGATCCGGGCACGGATGGGGAGGGTGCGGCAAGGGCTCCATCCGCCAGGAATTCCGGACGTTCGGCCTGCTTGGCCACGCCATCATCCATATCCAGGCAATACTGCTTGGCTAGCTTGCCACGCTGTAAGGATCGACGTGATCTACGAGGTACGTCGAAGTTGATATATGGATTTCATTGTTCCACGGACGGGCTCACTTTGCCATTTGCTGCCGGGCAACTATGCCCATCGTTGCGGCGACCAGCCTCGAAACAGTTAAACCGCCCTGACCATCAATGTCGGCTTCAGGATAGATTTCCACAAAATTTACAGCGGCAATTTTCGCCTTGTCAGCCACCCCCTGAATCAGATCGATCGCATGCTGATAACTGAGGCCGCCAGGTGTTCGACCGATCGTGTTTGGCGTAATCGAAGGATCAAGCCCGTCAATATCAACACAGACGACTACGTTTGCATTCTCTGTAATGTGGTCCAGGGCCTGCTGAACGCCGCTTTGCAAGACAGAAGCGGCGGGAATCAGGTGAACCCCCCAACTGAGGCAATCCTCGACATCCTGGGGATAGGCTGATCCCGTACCACGAGCGCCTACCTGAATGATATTTTCAATGTGATCCATTTCGGATGCTCGTCGCATGTTCGAGGAAAGTCCCAGCTTTTCTCCAAGGTACTCGTCACGCCAATCGATGTGGGCATCAACCTGCAAGACGGTGTATTTGTTGCCGGTGTCGTTAAGCGCGTCAAGCATCGGAATGGGAACCGAATCGTCACCTCCGATCAGAATTGGAATCGTGCCTCTGCCGACAACGGTACTGACTGTCTTTCTGATTGTCTCGCGATTTGATGCGAAGTCTGTTTCGTGCCAGGGCAGATTTCCGCAATCCACGGCGCGC
>CAZRSJ010000052.1:0-8842 GCA_964602805.1 uncultured Chromatiales bacterium
AATTCTGGGGTGATCTGCGCGCCATGCGAGCAATCCTGCTCATGCTGTCAGTTGTCGCACTGACAGCGTTCTCAAACGCTTCGGCTGAAGGGTTGGGGCCGTTTATCCCCAAGGCCAAGGGCGAGCAGTGCGTCGAACCCACCCAGGTGATGCGTGAACGGCACTGGGAATTCATCCTGCACCAGCGCGACGAAACCGTGCACAAGGGCATCCGCACCACCCGCCACTCCCTGAAGAACTGCCTGGAATGCCATGTGCAGCCGGACGAGGAAGGACGCTTTCCGCGGAGCTCCGAGCCAGCCCACTTCTGCACCAACTGCCACGTCTTCGCCGGTATCCGCATCGACTGCTTCGAATGCCATGCCGACCGTCCGCATGAGGCCTACAGCGTAATCCCCCGCCACTCCCGGCTGAGCCTGAACGACCTGTTCCGCAGGAGGGTCGTCCGATGAGCCTAGATCTCACCCGGCGCGAATTCCTGCAGGGGGCCGGTGCGGCCGGCGCCCTGACCCTCGCCCCCGGCGTGTTCCTGTACGCCAAGGACCCGGAAGCCCCGGTGACCGATGCCGTGCGCTTGGGAATGCTGGTGGACACCCGGCTGTGCCAGGAAGACTGCGATGCCTGCGTGACTGCCTGCAACGAGGAGCACAACCTGGAGGATCTCGGCCGTCCCGAGACCGATGCGCAATGGATCCGGAAACTGACCGTCCGCGACCCGCTCGGGGGGCGGACGATCTCGCTGCCGATGATGTGCCAGCACTGCGAGCATCCCCCCTGCGTGGATGTCTGCCCGACGGGCGCCTCGTTCCGCCGCGAGGACGGCATCGTGCTGGTCGACAAGCACACCTGCATCGGCTGCCGCTACTGCATGATGGCCTGCCCCTACAAGGCGCGCTCGTTCATCCATGAAAACCTGACCGAACAGCTGCCCGACGCGCCGCGCGGCAAGGGCTGCGTCGAAAGCTGTACGATGTGCGTGCACAAGGTCGATGCCGGGGAGAACACGACCGCTTGCGCAGAAGCCTGCCATAAGGACGGGCACCAGGCCATCCTGTTCGGCGACCTGAACGACCCGGACAGCGAGATCTCCAAGCGCATCCGGGAGTTCGGCGCGACCCAGATCCGGGCCGACCTCGGGCTCAACACCGGCGTACGCTACCAGAACCTATGAGCATCGCCTCGATCCGTTACGCCACCCTGGATGCCGGCCGCAGCTACTGGGGCCTGCTCGCCGTGTTGGCAGGCGTGACTCTGGTCGGGCTGGCCGGATTCCTCCACCTGGAACATGAAGGCCATTGGATCACCGGCATGAACAATCAGGTCGTGTGGGGCATCCCGCACGTCTTCGCCGTGTTCCTGATCGTCGCCGCTTCCGGCGCCCTGAACGTCGCGTCCATCGCCTCCGTATTCGGTCAAGTTACCTACAAGCCATTGGCACGCCTGTCCGGGCTGCTGGCCGCAGGCCTCCTGATCGGCGGTCTGGCCATCTTGGTGCTGGACCTCGGCCGGCCGGACCGGCTGATCGTGGCCATGACCTATTACAACTTCAAGTCCATCTTCGCCTGGAACATCTTCCTGTACACCGGGCTGCTGGCCGTGATCGCCATTTACATGTTCGTGCTGTTCCAGCCTGCATTCGCCCGTTGGACCCGGGCCGCCGGCATCCTGGCCCTGCTGTGGCGTCTCATCCTGACCACCGGTACCGGCGCCATCTTCGGTTTCCTGGTTGCCCGCCAGGGATACGACGCGGCCATCATGGCACCCCTGTTCATCATCATGTCGTTCTCGTTCGGCACGGCCGTGTTCCTGCTGGTCCTGGCCGCGGCCTGCCACGGTTCCGGACGTGTCCTTGGTGACGCCCTGCTGTTCCGCCTGAAAAACCTGCTCGCCGTATTCGTCTCTGCGGTGCTTTACTTCGTCCTTGCGTACCACATCACCAACCTCTATGCCACCGAGCACCATGGCTATGAGGCATTCATCCTGAATTTCGAGAGCCTGTACTCGAAGCTTTTCTGGCTTGGACAGGTCGGCCTCGGTTCTCTCTTGCCGCTTGCCCTGTTCTACTCCCCGAAAACCCGGCACTGCCGCATCAGCACGCTTGTCGGCGCAAGCTTGGTTATCCTCGGCGGCCTGATCCAGATGTACGTCATCATCATCGGCGGGCAAGCATATCCACTGGTCCTGTTCCCCGGCATGGAGGAAAGCAGCTCGTTTTATGACGGCGTAGTCGCCTCTTACATCCCGAGCATCTGGGAGTCCCTGCTGGGCTTTACCGGTGTCGCCATCAGCCTGATCGTTGTGGTCGCGGGATTGGGCGCGTTGGGCATTCTCCCCGAAAACCTGTCGGATCCCGAGCCGACCGTTTAGGCTTTGCCCATGCCCGGCCAGAACCGCCGGCTTTACCTGTCGGCAAGCCGGAAGTCCAGCGGAAAGACCTGTCTCTCCATTGGCCTCCTGCACACGCTCGGCCAACAAGGAGTCACTGCCCAGCCTTTCAAGAAAGGGCCCGACTACATCGATCCGATGTGGCTGTCCCGTGCCGCCGGGCAGCCCTGCTACAACCTGGACTACAACACGCAAAGCCATCAGGAGATCCTCGACACCGCTGCCCGCGGTTCCGCTGCCGACTGCACCCTGATTGAGGGCAACCTGGGGCTGTTCGATGGCATGGCAGAAGATGGCTCTGATAGCAACGCGGCTCTCGCAAAACTGCTGAAGGCGCCCGTTGTGCTCGTGTTGGACTGCGAGGGCATGACCCGGGGCATTGCGCCGATGGTCCTCGGCTACCAGCAGTTCGACCCCGAACTCCGATGGGCTGGCGTGATTCTCAATCGAACCGCCGGCAGTCAGCATGAATCCAAACTCCTCCATGCCGTGGAGCAGCACACCGACCTGTCCGTGCTTGGGGCTGTTGGGCGATCCCCGGACATGGAACTGGCCGAGCGCCATCTCGGGCTCATCACTCATGCCGAGCAAACCGATGCGGATCAGCGCATTGAAAAGATGGGCCGAGTCGTAACCGAGAGCATCGATGTCGAAAGACTGTTCAGCCTCGCAGATAGCCCGGATACAGTTCCAGAAACAGAAACTCCAGTGCCTGCGCCCGAGCCGGATTTACGCATTGGCTATGCCCGGGATGCTGCGTTCGGGTTCTACTACGCGGACGACTTGGAACAGTTCGCTCGGTTGGGTGCGGAGTTGGTGCCGTTTGATGCGTTGCATGACACCGAACTCCCCGAGATAGACGGCCTGTGGCTCGGCGGCGGGTTCCCGGAAACCGAAGCTGAAGCCCTCTCAGCCAACACTCCCATGAAGGAAGCCCTGCGTGAGCGTATCGCGGCCGGATTACCAACCTATGCCGAGTGCGGCGGCCTCATGTACCTGTCCAGGAAAATCTCCTGGGAAGGCCAGACTCACGAGATGGTGGGCGTCGTCTCCGGCGATTGCGTGATGGATTCACGCCCACAAGGGCGAGGGCTGGTGGAGCTGGAAGCCACGGGTGACTTCCCATGGCCCGAAGTATCCTCAGGGTTGCAGGTGTCTGCGCACGAATTTCATTACTCGCGCCTTGAAAATCTGGATAGCGGCCTTCGCTGGGGCTGGCGAGTCCGGCGCGGCACCGGCACGGCGGAAGAAATGGACGGTCTGATCCTAGGTAATCTGTTTGCCAGTTATTGTCACCTGCGTCACACGGAGCGCTTCGAGTGGATTCGGTATTTTCTAGAGTTTGTGCGGAACAGTCTAGGAAAATAATGAAAATTTCCAACACTTCCTACATGGGGGTTTTCCTTGACAGATTAAAAAAAGTAAGTTATATTATATAAAGTAAGGATTATTTCTAAAATCAATGCTTGAATCGACCATCACCTCTAAGGGGCAAACCACGTTGCCAAAGCCTGTACGGGAAGCACTCGGGGCTTCTCCGGGAGACCGTGTACGCTATGTCATTCTTGATGACGGCATTCGAATCCTGCCTTTGCGGTCCATCAAAACATTGTTCGGGGCATTCAAATCCCACTATAGCGGGCCGCCGGCAACACTGGAAGATATGGACCGTGCCATCGCGAAAGGGGCATGCGAAGAATGATCGCACTTGATACGAACATATTGGTTCGTTATCTGCTTGACGACGATAAACACCAAGCGAAAGCGGCTCGGAATTTACTCTCGGAATTAACCTCTGAGCAGCCAGGCTTTGTCTGTCGCGAAGTGACAGTCGAGCTTGCTTGGGTTCTCCAGAACACCTATGGATTCTCCCGCGACCTGATTTCGGAAGCACTGGAAGATCTTATTGCCACTAAAGAACTTAGGTTTGAGGCTGCCGACGATGTCGTATCCGCCATTAATCATTACAAAGAAGGCGGAGCTAGCTTACCCGACCGCATGATTGTTGCAGCATCAAAGCGGCGCGGAGCACATTCCCTTTATACTTTCGATCAAAAGTTGGCGCGTCTTGAAGGGGTTTCTCTGCTGGGAGAGCCAGCTTGAAGATACCGTAAGCGAAAGCCTGCTTCATTAAATCATCGACACTGCGCCAATGAATCAGCCCCTCTCCTGTCTGATCTTGGCGAATGGCTTCAAGAGTCTCCGCATTAGGGATATTCACCGGAAAAGGTAGACCTTGGCACAGAGCGACCTGTCTGAAGTGTCGGGCAGAAACGCAATTTTCGCCTTGAGAGGCGACATTCTCAGTGGCCGATTGGAGGACTCCTGAGTGCATCGCGCCCGCCCGGCACCCCATTCGATAAAGATTTCACTATGAGACGAAAACCCTGAATTGACTGCCCCCAAGCCGAAATCAAAACTCTAGGCGGCGGCCTAAGGGACGAAGTCTAACAATTTGATTTACATTCCTAGCATCTTCAGTCTTCGGTCTCGCAGCGGTAATCGGGGAATCCCGCCTCGGCCATTGCAAACTCTTTCACGCAGCACCGCATACCTGACGCGGTTACCGCGTCCGGCCCATGCGACACGATCTCGGATCTGACACACTGATCTATCAGATCCATTGTGCCATCAGCGTCCTGGATGAGAAGATAGGCAGCTTCGCGGTCCAAAGCCGTGGCGCAGAAATTCGGCGCGTCTGTCTCTATCGCACGGCATATTTTGTCGGCGTCTTCCTGCCAACCAGCCGCTGCTTGGGTCGTAGCTGCCAATAGTACTGAAAATGCTAGTGTTTTCATGATATGCCACCTGTTCCGAAAGGGAAATTATATCAATACCAGCGAAAGGTTATTTCCAGACCACGCTGCTCAAATCTGTCCGTAAAGCACTCGAAACCCACCCAAGAGACTGCATTCCGTTACACCGTACGTGTAGAGAGGTTTGGATTCTTTCCGTGAAACCAACAGTCCGAATCATCTACCCCCCTCAATCGATGGAACTCCAACAGATTGAAAGCGAGGAATAGTTGCTCCGTCTTTCAACCTTGTTCGCGACCTTCCTCTTGCAAAACCTTTGACAAAGCTGCTGCAATTAGCCCTGCTGGCACGGCCACAATGCCCAAGCCGCACATGAGAATCAAAAAAGTGAACAGTTTTCCCCCTGCGGTTATGGGATAGAAATCTCCATAACCAACCGTAGTCAAAGTTGTGACTGCCCACCACAAACTATGAAAGATCGATGGGAAGTTTTCGGGCTGGACCTCATTTTCAAAATAATAGATTCCTGCGACCGAGAAATAGATCAACATTAGCGTGACACATAGAAACACGAGAGCTTCAGCTTTGGCATACGACAGAGCTTTTCCAAAACGTTCCAACGCATTGCTGTACTTGGCAATTTTCAAAATCCGAAAAATGCGCAATAGGCGGAAAACGCGTATGGAGCGAAAATCAATTCCAAGAGCAAGATAGAACGGAAGGATAGCCAACAAGTCAATGATGCCAAAAAAACTGAAGATGTAGCCTTTTTTGCTGGGTGCGGCAGCGACTCGCAAAATATATTCAACTGTGAACAGCACAGTCACTACAACTTCTGACAGGTCAAGGAATTCCTTAGTTGTAGAAGACAAGCCCGGTAATGTTTCGATCGACAGGGTAATAATCGAGAAAATGATTAAGAAGAGAACAAAAAAATCGAACGTGCGGCCCGCAGTCGTATCGGGTCGCTGCACAATGTCATAGATTTTCATTTTCAATCTCCTAAGTTGTACTGGGCTACTGATATCCGCTAAACCTACGGATATTGATATTTGGTTTTCTTATCTGGTACCGAGATCCTCTATTCCATCAAGTTAACCGCCACTCCTCTTTCCTGCAGGCGCTCCGCCCGCACCTGAATGTAACGCTGGAATTCGTCGTATTCTAAATACGCACCCGAAGCCACATAGTCCAGGATGGACTGCACATGAAAGGCCTTGACGTAGCCTTCGTTCCGGAAAACTTCCTTACCCTCCGAATCGAACATTACTTGCGTCGGGACGACCTTGACTCCCAAATGCGTCGCCCAACTCAAAGAGTCCGTTTCTTTTCCTGAGGGGGTTGTCAGTGGCGTCTCCTCACGGATATCCAATACCGCAATCTCGAATTTCTCAAGGACGTCCTGCGTTTCCGGCCGGCGAAAAATATCCTGATGCAGTTCGTCGCAACCCAAGCATTCTTTTTGTTCGAACATGACTAACAAGGGGTTGTCAGGGTCGCGCTTTGTCAGGTCAAACGGCGGCCCGGACACGGTCGAAGACTCGACATGGAGAACCCCGCTGCCGGCCTGCTTGTCCTGGCTTCCGTAGTACTCGACGAACCGCTCACTCGTATAGCGCCGTTCCGAGATGAAACGCATCACGGCCCGGAACCGGGGCGGCGTGTAGTAGCCGTTCATGCGAAAGATGACCGAACCGTCCTCTCCAAAAACCAGAAGGGTCGGGGTGAACATTACCCGGATCTTCATCGCGAATTCGCTCTCGGGCAGAACCTCTCCATCCACATCGGTCACTTCCAGGGAACCGAACATGTTGATCGCGACAAGATCGAAATGTTCTTGCGCATACTCGGCGATGTCGTACTGGCCCAAATCATTCTCAATGAACATCTTGCAGTACGGGCAACCGTCCTGATAGAAATACAACATCAGGTGGCGGCCTTCATCGGAAGCTTCCTCGATATCCTCGTTCAGGTCCAGAAACGACTGCTTGAACCACTCCGGATGGGGCACATGGCCGGGATTGGTCATGTCCGAGCCCAACGCAGGGTCGGACTCGGCCCAGGCCGCAGGCCAAGCCAGCACCCAGACCAGGAAAGCAACGGACAGTTTCCGCATGGCGTTTCTACTCCTCGAACTCCAGATCGCCCATGACTTCGTCGATGCCCGCCTGGGCGCAGGCTTCGTCGATTTCTCCGGTCGCGCCGGAGACTCCGACCCCCCCGTAGAACTGGCCGCCCGCCTCGATCGGCAGTCCGCCGCGCAAACGGGTCAATCTATTGCTGGCATGCGATAGGGCTTCGGAGAGATCTATGCTCGGCAAACGCATGTTCGCGGACGTCTTCGCCTTTTTCTTGGCGATTTTGACCGTGACCGGCGAGGCCAGCGCATGGCGTAACAACGCCTGGATTCGCCCATCGCGCGCCACCACTGCGGCCGTGACCTGATAGCCTTCATTGGCGCAATGCTTCAGGGCGGTCACCACGATCCGCTGGGCAATGTCCGCGGTTATCAACTTGACCGTGACTGTGTTGTCGGCAACAGCGGGTGCTGCGAAGCACAGCAGCAATAAGCCTGTAGCAGCTCGCTTCATGAATTTCTCCTTTTCAAAGTCCGATTCCCGGGTTTTTTTCAATGTTTAGCAAGCGTGGCTGGTTGAGCATCGGAAGATTGACTTCCCTCTGCGAAAGTAGCCAGTTTCTTACTATATCCCAAATTGGCGGCCCCGGAGCCACCGAGCCGACCACCCCCCAGCCCGTCACCTTGTAGCGGCGTTTCGGATCCAACGCAGCACCGTCGCGGGTGAGCAAATCCTGAATCCTATCCCCGATCGGGGCCAGAGGATCCAGACTGTATTCGAGCCCAGCCAGACGCGCCATATCCCCCCCCTGTTGCTGGTAGGGATCCAGATTGAAGAGGTTGTCCGCGACATCCTCCAGAACCAACTTGAGTTGCTCTCCACTCATCTCGTTCATGTACGTTTCCGGGTACGTGATGGCCGTCTGGGCCAGGACGTGCTCCATGGTCAGGGTTTCGCCCGGCAATACGGTCGTCCCCCAACGGAAGCCCGGAGACAGCGCGATCTCGGCATCGTAGTGCTCCAACAGTGCCTCGCAGATGACCTGGTCGAAAGTCCCGTTGAAATTGCCCCGGCGGTACAAGGTCTGCCCCGCCGTCGCAAGTGGCTGATTCAGAGTGTCCAAGTGTGGGAATCGCGCCTGGTCGATCCAGTTCTGCATGTCAGGATCCGGCGGCAGCATCGAAGAAAATACTGGGAGCAGACGATAACGGGCGTCGGCCATGCGACCCTGCTTCACTTGAAAATCCATCACGCCCAAGAATTTGCCATTCGATCCTGCATTGGTCACCAGCGTCACCCCTCCGGAATTCTTGACTTCGACCGCCGCCGGCACCCCGTCGTGGGTATGCCCGCCGAAAATCGCATCCAGCCCCGACACCCGGGAAGCCAGTTTGAGATCCACGTCCATGCCGTTGTGCGACAACAGCAGGACAAGGCTCGGATTGTAGCGTGCCCGAATCTCCCCGACCAATGTCTGCAGGGCGGCCTCCTGGATCCCGTAATTCCAGTCAGGAACGAATCGCTTGGGATTCGCAACCGGCGTGTACGGGAATGCCTGTCCGATCACGGCCACCTGCACACCCCCGACATCGCGCAGGGTGTAAGGCTGGAAGGCATGCCCGG
>CAZRSJ010000053.1:0-8794 GCA_964602805.1 uncultured Chromatiales bacterium
CGCATGAACCGCCTCGTCGCCCGACAGCGTCAGTTCCCGCATGTCCGGCGCCAGGGGATCATGGAAGAACAGAGGGGAATTGGCGACGGCAGTCATGGTACAGGTGGAAACAGGAAAACATATTATTGTACGCCTTGGCGGAATGAGGTCGTTGGGTCCCGTTCTCTACCATCCTGGCAGACTGTCGAAAAGCACGTTCATCGCTGATCAATTTCAGAAACTGCACCCCAGAAATTGTCCGGGTCATACTGATTGCAGGTCCTCACTGCTGAATATCGGATGCACGAATTGCTTCAGTTGAGTGGGTATCACCAACAGGCAAAATTTGTCGTCGAGTAGATGTGCAAACCCGCCGTCTCAGCCGCTTTCTTCATCCATATCCTGTACAGACCGGTTCTGGCCGCCAACCTGTGGGACGAGCCGCAAGCCCAATGCCTCAATAACATTGAGCACCGTTCCAAATGCAGGATTGCCTTCAGACGATAGTGCCTTGTACAGGCTTTCTCTGCCCAGTCCGGATTTGGTTGCAATGGCAGTCATACCCTTGGATCGGGCAACATCTCCGAGAGCGGCCGTAATCACTCGTGGATCACCATCCTCAAACGCCGCTTCCAGATAGGCAGCGATGTCGGTCGGGTCCTCCAGATACTCCGCCGGGTCCCAAGGGCGTGTATTTGCCCTTAGTGCGGCTATTTGTTTTCGGGTATTACTTATCAGCTGGCTCCGGTGTCAGTTCATGGACCAGAATACGGGCTCTTTCGATGTCCTGCCGCTGGGTGCTTTTGTCCCCACCGAGTAGCAGGACAGCCGCTTCACTGTCGGCAAGATAAAATTACACACGATATCCAGGTCCATAATCGATCCGAAGTTCCGAAACCTTTCCACCGAGCCGACGCATGTCGCTTGGGTTGCTCAACGAAAATCGTTTGATGCGGATTTGTATCCGCGACTTCGCCTGTTTGTCGCGAAGCTTTCGGAACCATTTTTCATAGTCATCGGTCTGGAGGATTTCAATTACTGATCAAATGTATCCTATAAGATACAGATTGACAAAATAAAAATAGAGAAAAACACGTAAACCCAGACGCCCAATCAGCGTAACTCTCCATCGCTAAAACCTTTTCTCCTGTTCGTCGGGTTAGAAATTGGCTAAAGTCTTGCCAGTTCGTCCTGAAGGCTCTCCTCCACCCGCGCCGCCGCTTTCATCACCAAGTACTGAAGCGGAGCCAATACGATTACGTGATAAATTCCGTTTGGTTCATCAAGCATGTCCGGGGATAACCTCAAGAACTACCAGATTCAATCGTGGGGTGTTGTGAGGCCTGGGGTTCGGCAGTGCGGACCGTGGCAGGATGCACAGTTCAGAATGAATTCGCCGAGAGGAATGCGTCTACCTGCTTAAGCAGTTCGTCGAAACGCGGGTTGTAGGTCAATAGGGCCACAGGTGTTCCATCCGGGATTTCCGCCCGGTTGTCACCGAACACCTCTCCACGCCAGGGATTCGCGGCGTCGAGGCAGCGCGCCACCACCTCGGCGCGCTCGCCGGACGCCTGGCCACAGCTTCGATAGTCGCCGTGTGTGCCATAGTGCGCATTGGCAGGCGCGATGTGGACCGACAGGTGGGAGAAGCCGGCGATGCGTTGCCCGGGCAGGAAGCTGTTGCTGTAGCTGATCCGTGCGTCGCCCGGATCAGTACCCTCTTGCGGGTCGCGGCGGTAAACCCCCAGCCGGCTGCCCGGATGGGAGAAACGATCCGTGAAGTAGTCACGGTTGACGGCCACATCAATGACGGAGTCGTCTGCGCTCATCGCCATGAATACGGGTACATCGACGCGGCGCTGTTCCAATAGCCGCGTGAGCTTCCGGACTAGCAGGAATGTCTCCGCCATAGCGTTCACCGGCATCGCCTCATAGCGCGCATAGTCATCGGGTTCGTCCCGGTCCAGCCAATCAATGACATGGCGCAGCCAGAGAGACTGGCGAATCAGCCAGGAGCTCTCAAGCGCAAGAGCGGGTGAAAACAGGAAGGCGCCACTTACCGTGGCATCTTCAAGTACCGCGTTCATGGCGAGCAGTCCGCCCAGGGAGAAGCCGCCGACGAAGACCTCGTCGACATCTCCTTTCAGCGTCTCCAGCCCGAACCGCGTTGCGGCCAGCCAGTCCCCATGAGTCACATCCAGCAGGTCTCCCGCCCGCGTGCCGTGTCCCGGTAGCAATATCGCCCGGACAACAAAGCAGCGCGCAGCGAAAGCATCTGCCAGATCCTGCATGGCCAGAGGCATGTCGGACAAGCCGTGCACAAGGAGAACGCCCCGACTTGAGCGGCTGCGAGCCGACGGCGGGCAACCAGCGGCGGGCACCCGCTCGAAGGGTGTCGCGGCGGCAAGTTCCATGTCCGTGCGGTGCGGGTCCATGTACACCTTGTGGCGGCGGAGCCGTTCACGTGTTTGCAGCACGTAGTCGTCGAAATCGCGATAGCGGCCGGAATCGAACGGCAAGCCTTCGCCGGAGGGCTGAAACCGCGCGTCGGTTGCACTCGGACTCTGTGACGAAACTTCGGCAGCAAACGACTGACCGAAGACAAGCAGTCCGAGCGCAACCAGTACGCCCGCCGCTACGACTCTCGATCTGGTGTTCACGATGTACGTCCCCTCCCGTTCTCCATAGAACCGGTGTCTGCCAGCATGTCACCCAGGGTCGATGATTGGCTGTTCGTTGTGGCGCATGAACTGGCCTCTCGGCGAAATAGTATGCCGAGTTGGTTGAAAATTGGTGATGCCATGGTGTCGCGAAGTGTTCTTCCAGGCCAATGAGGCAGCAGTTTCCTGTCCCCGCTCGGGGCGGTTCCGAACGTGTCGCAGCCATACCGTGTCGCCGGGACCCGGACCACGGACCTACGACCCGCCGCCGATGGCCATGCGCCGGATGACATCGTGCCCGTCGACCCAGCGATGCTTGAAGGCCGCCGCGACGTGTCTGACGGCAACTGCCAGCATGGTGTAGGCGAGCCACATGTGCATGTCTTCGGACAGGTCCTGAAGATCCTCTCCGGTTTCGGGGAAGATCCTGGGCATGTCTACGCCGAACCACTGCACGGCATGGCCGCCGAAGTTCGTCTCCGCCCAGCTGGCCGCGATCACCAGCGCGGGAAGTGCATAGAGCGCGGCGTGTCCGAGATGCGCGGCGGTGCGTTCCATTCCCCGGATCGATTCGGGCAGCGCCGGCGGCGTGATAGCCAGGCGGACGGCAATGCGCAGGACGAGCAGGGCAAGCAGCGTCACCCCGACCGAGATGTGCAGGTCGAACAGGAACTCCTCCAGCGGAGAGTCATCCTCGACGAGGGTCGTCATGATGTAGCCGCACCCCCACATGAAGGCGAAACCCGCCGCCATGAGCCAGTGAATCAGGCGTACTGCGAGGTGGTATTTCTCATGGATTATCGGCATTTTCTTCTGGATGGAGCGGGGTAATTCATCCTTGCGGACGCGGTGTACTATCGTGGGTTACGGGTGTTCGGGATCGAGTCCGGCTCTCCGCGCGCCGCCCAACGGAAGATCGCTCCCCGCCGGACGGCGCCCGGGTAGACGGAAACGTCCTAGTCGTCGTCCCATCGCCTTTCGTCATCATCGCCGTCATGCCGGCGGTCCCGCATCGACAGGCCGCCGTTGCGGTTGCGGTCGAGGCGTTCGACGATGCCGGCAAGCGGGCGGTCGTACTCAGCGCGGGTAACCACCGCGTCGCCGTCGGTATCGAGCATCTGGAAGGCGCGCACGGTGAGCGGGCGCGTCGTCTCGTGCCAGAGACCGGCGAATTCCTCGATGCTCAGGTTGCCGTCGCTGTCGGCGTCATGGGCGGCATGGCGGTCGTTGCGGAACATGTCGATTTCGGCCTGGGTGAGCTTGCTGTCGGCATCGGTGTCGATGGCGTCGTACATTTCCATCACCGAGACCGCGAGTGGTCCCTTGCCGGGAAAACCCTTGCCGTGGCCACCGTCGCGGTGGCCGGCGTAGCTTGCGCCTGCGAGCGCCGTCCCGCCGAGGGCGGCGGCAATGGCGATGGCGGCCAGTGACTTCATTTTCAGTTCCGTGTTCATCGGTTCTCTTTCGATTCGGTTCATGATCGGGTTGATCCATCGAATTTCGATTGATGACGGAAATATGACCTCGAAGTGTCGCAAAACCTTGCCGGGGATGCGGCGGAAGTGTCGCTTGGCATGGCGCAGCGGCTACCCGACAAGGATTGTTACAAGTTTATACAGCCCTCTGGAAAGCCATGTTGTCTAGGTGGGTACATCAGGCCGTGGACGATCCGGGAATAACCAAGACCATGTTGTTGCTTTCCTCCATTTCCGGTAAGATATCCGGAAATGGAGGAAACTATGGTCAATCCCAATCCGTCCCCCGTCACTCAGTGGCGCAAGCGCCGTCGGCGTCAGGGCTTTGTGCGTGTCGAGGTCCAGGTCCGGAAAGAAGACGCTGCGCTTGTGCGGGAAATCGCTTCAGCTCTGGTCGATCCCGAGCGCGACACCGAGACTCGCACCATTCTGCACGAGAAGATCGCTGCGCCGCACTCCGGAGGGCTCAAAGAGCTACTGGCTTCGGCGCCGCTTGAGGGGGTCGATATTGAACGTCCACGCGATTTCGGACGCAACACTATCCTATGACGTTCCTGATCGATACGAACATCATCTCTGAAGTGCGGAAGGGGGATCGGAGTAATCCGGTCGTGGCGGAGTGGTGGAACAGCGTCGCCGAGGACGATCTGTGGCTCAGTCCATTGGTGTTGGGCGAGATCCGCAAAGGCGTGGAACTGGTGCGTCGCAGCAGTCCCAGAAGGGCCGCAGCGCTTGAGGAGTGGCTCGCTGACGTCATGTCGCAATTCGGCCACCGTGTCCTACCCGTCGATACGGATGTTGCCGAGCAATGGGGTCGGATCAATGCGATCCGCCCGGTGCCGGTAGTCGATGCACTTTTGGCCGCGACAGCCAAGGTCAACGACCTGACCCTTGTGACACGCAACGTCGCTGACGTTGCAGGATTGGGCGTGGACGTGCTCAACCCGTTCGAAGCATGAACTGATCTTGTTCAGCTAAGAGCGTGCCGTTCGGTTACTGAATAGATCAGGCTCGGCTTCTGATAGCAACCAACCGAATTCATCCGCAGAAATTTAGAGAGCGAGAGCTTCTGGAGATCTTGAACAGGTGGCCCGAATCGAGCTGGCTCAAACCCTTAATTGGAGAATATGGTTTAGCCAGTATCCAAATCCCCCAACATTCGCCGGGCCCGCCGGGACGATCCGTCGACTGATCAATTCGTGCCGCTCCAGATACTGCATTCCCGGGCACCGATCGCCCGGAGTGGCCCGGGAATTTGCGAGGGCTTGCCGCCGAAGGCCCTGACACCGTGTTCCTCGGAACAGGTAACGGCGTAAGGCCGTCCCGTTGCCACCTCGATCGCGATGCCTCCCTGTGCATAGGGGCAATTATGGGGTCTGCAGCCCCAAGCGACCAGGAAACCGTCCACCGTCCGGGTGTCACCGGGAACGGCGACATACGTGTTACGAACCAGTTCATACAGAGCTTCAGGGGGCATGATCGTACCGAAGCGACGCCGTTCAGAGGATTCGTCCAGAATGTGTGATGGGTGGATGCCGATCCACCTGGTGACATCGGAACCGGCCCCCGCAATCTCCGCCCTGGAATCGTCGCGGGCAACCTCGATCTCCTCCGTTCCCTCACCGTCGAACCGAAAGGTGACATGCGAGAGATCTGGCCGGCTCACTGCTATTGTGTCAATCTCAATACCGTCGTGCGAGACACGCATGGCAAGAGTCCCCAGTGCGCAGGTTTTCGACGCTTCTGTAGCCCACGGATATCCTATCTCGGGCACGACGACGAACTGATACCATCCCTTGCAGGCGTTGCTGATCTCCAGTCGCAGGAGTACGATAACATCCGTGTCGGGTCGCCATGGGATGGCCGTCTCGACAGCCAGACGCCAGTTCCCGGTACCCGGCACCGACCAGCCGGGATGCCAGTTATCTTCCCAGCCGTCCGAAACCAGTTCCTGGAGATCGTCGTCACGGTCGACGATCCGTAACGTGGAAAATCTGGTGAAGAAGGATTTCGTGTCCGCCAGGGCCAAGGGCGCGGCGATCAGGACGCTGATCACGAGCAACACCACAACAGTACCGGCCATGCAGGCCGCTTTTCGTGAACGATCGGTGTGGCAGGTCATGGAACCGACGGACTGCGATTCCCGCCCTTTTCGGCATCACGCATTGAAGGAGTTTCGGACAAGGGTGGAGCGTTAACCCATTAAACCGGAACTTCAATCTCAAGGAATGTTGAAAACCTTGTATACCAATGGGATTGTAGGGAATCGGGATGTCATGCCTATGGCAACTCCGGGATCGGGGTTGACGTCGAGGGCCACGACCCGGCCCGGCCCGGAATGGCGACCAGTATGCTTTCCGGTGCGGCATGGCCTTTTCCTGTCGTTCGCAGGTCATGGATTATCCGTGTTGATGCAAGTAACTGTATGGAAATCCCATTTGTGAATCGAACACGAGTGACCTCAATTCGGGGCGGTCGCCGATTGTCTTTGCCGAGCGCAAGAGTCACGAAAGTCAGTTCGCCGAAAGGCTCGGCCCTTTTTCCCGCAAGATGCTGCTGCTTACCGGTGGATTGGGTGTGCGTCAGGGCCGCGAGATCATGGAGCGTATCGCCTCATTTCCCGAGACCGAGGAACGGGTTCTGGTTGCAACCGATCGATATATTGGAGAGGGATACGACGTAGCCCGCCTGGACACGCTCTTTCTTTCAATGCAGATATTCTGGAAGGGAACGCTGGCGCAGTATGTGGGTCGCTTGCACCGACTGCATCCGGAATAACGTGAAGTGCTGGCCTATGACTACGTCGATGATGCCATCCCCCGGATTCGGCGCATGAGCGAAAAACGGATTCTGGGTTACCGGAACTTCGGCAATTCAGTCGAGCTTTTCGATAGCCACTGATCTGCCAGTTACCACAAATCCTGTATTCTCTTCCGTCGCTGTCGATGGCGCATGCTCCAAAGGTGCGGCATAATGAACGGGAACCGATTCCACCCATGCCAGAAGAGTCCGACACAGGCACAACAGGGTCACATGAAGAAAATTCAGGACATCGAAAGGCTGGAGCGCGAGTACGCCGTTACGTTGTGGTGTCCCGGGTTGATCGGATCGGAGGGTGAAGTGGCGGCCGATGTAGACGTACTTTTGCTGAAATCTCCAGTGGGAGGATCTGCAGCAGCGTCCCTGGCGAAGCAGGCGATGGAGATCATGGACACGCTGGACCGGGTGCCGGCATGACAGGGAACGCGACCAAGGAAACAACGGACCCGGTCCGGGATTTTTCCTGACCATTTACGATGACATCCGAAACCGCCGAGGCACAGGCCTGGGTCCAGCAACTGGTGATGGAGCACGGTGAATACGTTCCTCTCGAATTGCTGCTCGCGATGAACCATTTGGACTATGACCAATACCGGGCATGGCGAGAAGGCCGGATTGAAACCCTGGACGGTATTCTCTCGGCCGGAACCGGCGGCACGGAAAAACTGCTGCGGGATGCAGGACTCTGGGCCGAGGAACTGGGACTGGAACCAGAGGTTATCGAATATCATAGCTGGAGCGCGAATGCGGAATCCGTGCAGGCCGCATCGTCCAACCCGTTGCTGGATGAACTGCTTTGCACCCGGTTCCGGCGTACCGGGGAGAGTGAGCAAGCGGACCTCTTTCTCGACACCGCTTCGGCCTTGGCCATTACCGGGCTGGTCGGCTCGCTGGTGGCGGGCGACGCCGAAAATGCGCGAAAAGCGCTGGAGCAACTCGTGCGGGCGGATCCCGGACACCGTCATCGAAAGAATGGGGAAACGCTAATCGCCGCCCTTGAGTTACCCGCACACATGAACACCGGGGAGGGATACTCACACCAGGAAAGGATGGAGCGGGAGTGGTCGCCCGCGGCATCGGAATTGCTCGGGAGGCATGCCCGTGATTTCCTGGCTCCCCTGTGGCGCGACATCGGCAGGTCGCTGGATGAAAGGGAATTCGATCCCCGATACCCCGAACACCATGCTTCCCGTGCGTATCGGGAAGGTCTTGACTGGGAGCGCGTGAAGCGTTCGGTCCTTGCTGTAACCGAATATGAAAGGGAGCCGGAACTTCTTACCCGGCTCGCGGAGGCCTGCTGGCGGCTGCGCGAACGCGCCGCGGCCATCGAGGCCTGGTTCGCACTTTGCCATACGGCGCCTGGCCGGTTCGGAGAACTGGTTAAGTCGCCTGGATTTCCGGACTGGAACCTGAAAGAAGCCTGGCAGATTGCGCTGGAGCAGAACCTGGAACTGGAAGCAGCTTCCTGTTGGCTGCCTGCGTGGATGCTGCTGGAGGAACCTGGCCTTGCCGGTGTGCTGGAACCGCGTCCCGGAGACGATCCCCCGGCGCGCGCCTTCGAGATCGTGAGAGCGCTGCTGGGGCATCCGCATCCGGACGGACGGGGAATGGAACTACGCGGCGCACTGAAGGCCATCCATCCGGGCATGCTGGAGCGTTTCCTGGAAATGCTGGAAGGAGAATAATCACGGCGCAGTCCTGTCCGGCCACAGTTCCATACAGTGAAGATGCACCGGCGGCATAGCGCGCATCAGGATCCATTCCGGCCGCCGGACGCATTTCGTACAGCAGCCGTCGTGGTGCCTCGGAGAGTTTTGTTGAGAGAAAAAGTCTCTATGCTGAATCGTGACTTGGCGGAAC
>CAZRSJ010000054.1:0-8532 GCA_964602805.1 uncultured Chromatiales bacterium
TCCCAGTATAATTAACTTTTGAAATCTTATTCTTGAGAGTCGCCGTTTGGAACTGTCGCCTTTGACCGCCCTGTCGCCGGTTGATGGGCGCTACTACAAGACTACAAGCACGCGACTGCGCCAGTTATTCTCCGAATTCGGCCTGATCCGCCACCGTCTTGAGGTGGAGGCCGCATGGCTTTTGGCCTTGTCGGATCATCCGGGGATTCCGGAAGTTCCACCTTTGCCCGATGCGGCCAAAGAGCGCCTGCAGTCGCTGGTTGCGGAGTTCTCTCCCGAGCAGGCCCAGCAGGTCAAGGACATCGAAAAAGAGACCAATCACGATGTCAAGGCCCTGGAGTATTTCCTGCGCGAAAAGCTCAAGGAAGATCCGGACCTGGGCGCGCTGGAGGGATTCATTCACTTTGCCTGCACTTCGTGGGACGCCAACCACCCGGCCTACGCCCTGATGCTCGACCGCGCCCGTGCGGAGGTCGTGCTGCCGGCACTGGAGCGCCTTGAGCAGAACATTCAAGGCATGGCTCATGAATATGCGGACATCCCGATGTTGTCGCGCACACACGGCCAGCAAGCCTCGCCAACCACCGTCGGCAAGGAACTCGCGGTGACGGTTGCGCGGCTTCGACGCCAACTGGAACCTCTTCGAAGCATGCGTTTCCTGGGCAAGATGAACGGCGCCGTCGGAAACTACAACGCACACCTTGCCGCCTATCCGGAAGTTGACTGGGCCGAGTTTTCCGAAAAAGTCCTGGATTCGCTCGGGCTGGATTCGAATCCCTACACCACGCAGGTCGAACCCTACGACCAGTTCGCGGAGTTCTTCCATTGCCTGATTCGCATCAACAACCTGCTGACCGATTTCGCGCGGGACGTCTGGCAGTACATTTCTCTGGGCTACTTCCGGCAGAAGACTAAAGCCGGTGAAGTCGGCTCCTCCACCATGCCGCACAAGGTCAACCCGATTGACTTCGAGAATGCAGAAGGCAACCTGGGGCTGGCTTGCGCCGAGTTGGACTACTATGCGAACAAACTGCCGATCTCGCGCCTGCAGCGCGACCTGAGCGATTCCACCGTATTGCGGAACATGGGTGCGACCCTGGCATGCAGCACCAATGCATACGCCGCGCTTGAGCGCGGCCTGGGCAAACTGGATGTGGATGCGGCGCGGCTGGATGGCGATCTGGAAGCCTGCCCCGAGGTTCTGGCAGAAGCTGTCCAGACCGTAATGAAACGTTACGGCCTGCCGGATCCCTACGAACAGCTCAAGGCATTCACCCGGGGGCAGCGCATCACTCAAGAGAGCTTAGCCGAATTCATTTCGGGGCTGGATTTGCCGGACGAAGCCAAGCAGCGACTGTCGGCAATGACGCCACGCGACTACATCGGGGCCGCAGCCGAGTTGGCACGCCGGATCTGATCGGACTTCGGGGCAGATTCGACGATGGATCTTTCGCTCCTCAACTTCATCAACCATCCGATGGTGGGCATGCCGTTCGGATCTGCCCTTGACCTCGCTATTGTCTTGGCGATCTCATGCTGGCTACTGTCGATTATCACGAACGAATATTCGTGGACAGACCGGGTCTGGTCGGTGGCTCCGGCCATTTTCTGCCTGCAGGTTGCATCGAGCGTCGACTTCTCATCGCCCCGCCTGAATCTGATGACGCTTCTGGTCTGCCTCTGGGCGATCCGCCTGACTTTCAACTATGCAAGGAAAGGAGGCTATCAGCCCGGCGGGGAGGATTACCGGTGGGTCTACATGCGCGAGAAAGCCGGACCTTTCTGGTTTCAGGTCTTCAACATCGCATTCATCGCGCCGGGACAGTTGTTCATCGTCTGGCTGTTTACTTCGCCCATGCACCACGCATGGACTGCCGTGGGGACGCCGCTGAATTGGTTGGACGCCTTGGCCGCGGCCTTGTTCGCTATGTTCTGGATCGGGGAGGCTGTCGCGGACCGGCAGATGTGGCGCTTCCAGCAACAGAAGAAAGCGCGTCAGGATCAAGGCCTTCCGGTCGACATGCCATTCATCACCACGGGGTTGTTCCGGTTCTCGCGGCATCCGAATTTCTTCTGCGAACTCGGCATGTGGTGGGTGTTCTACCTGTTCGCCATCGCCGCGACCGGTGAAATCCTGAACTGGAGTGCGTTAGGCTTCATCGTGCTGACCGGCATATTCTTTGGATCATCGCGGATGACCGAGACCATATCCCTGTCGCGTTATCCCTCGTACCGTGAATACCAGGCAACAACACCCCGCCTGGTTCCTTTCACCCGGCTGGGTTGCATCAAACTTGGTACCTAAATCTGCTTGACCTGCAGCGTGGAGGGTGCTCCCGCACTCACACGCCCAATTTTTTCCCGATCACATCCTTGATGTTCGCTAGGGTGGGTTCGACGCTTTCCAGTTTCACGTCCTCGACCACGCTGGGGTCTTTCAATCCGTGCCCCGTCAGGGTGCAGACCACGGTGCTGCCGTTTTCGATCTTGCCCGAGCGGATGTCTCGCATGACGCCCGCCACCGACACGGCCGACGCCGGTTCGCAGAAAATCCCCTCATTGCTGGCCAGTTGCCTTTGCGTTTCCAGGATTTCTTCGTCCGTGCATTCATCGAACCATCCGCCCGACTCGCGGTGTACGGTCCAGGCGTAATCCCAGCTCTGCGGGTGGCCGATGCGGATAGCAGTCGCCCGGGTCTCCGGCTTCTCAACCCATTCGCCTCGCAGGAACGGGGCGCTGCCCGAGGCTTGGTAACCCACCATGACCGGTCGTTTGTCGACCTGTTTCGGCACTTCGATATTGTGCGAGTCCAACGAAGACTCGCAGGCTTCCGTCACTTCGGAGCGGCAGCCAGCCAATTCGTTGTATCCGATCCAGTGTGCACTGATGTTGCCGGCATTCCCGACCGGGAGGCAATGGTAGTCCGGAGGAACCCCCAATGCCCCGACGACTTCATAGGCGATGGTTTTTTGCCCCTGGAGCCGGTAGGGATTGATCGAATTGACGATGGACACGGGCATTTCCTCACCCACCTCCCGGACGAGCCGCATGCCATCGTCGAAATTTCCCTTGATCTGGAGGATGGTCGCGCCGTGCATGATCGCCTGGGCGAGTTTCCCAAGCGCCACGTTTCCTTCTGGAATCAGCACGAAACATTCCATGTTGGCCCGGGTGGCATAAGCCGCAGCGGATGCCGAAGTGTTGCCCGTTGATGCGCAGATGATCGCCCGGCTGCCCTCTTCCGCGGCCCGGGTCACCGCCACGGTCATGCCGCGGTCTTTGAATGAGCCGGTCGGGTTGAGCCCTTCGAACTTGGCTAATACCCGGCAGTCCGTCCCCCATTCGCGGGGCAGTCGCTTCAACTCGATGAGCGGGGTGTCGCCCTCGCACAAGGTAACCGCTGGCGTGTCCTGCGCAATTGGCAGGAATTCCCGATAACGGTCAATCAACCCGGTGTAGCGTCGCGTCTCCATATTCCATTTGACTCCCCTCTTATTTTAGAAGTTCGATTCGAATCCTCTGAACCGGGGCAACGATGTCATCCAATTCCTCGATGCGCGAAAGCGCTTGGTTCATGTGATCTTCCGGAACTTCATGGGTCAGCAGGATTACCGGAACGCTGCCGTCTGCACCTTCGCCATTGGGCTCACGTTGCCGGATTGCCTCGATGCTGATTCCCAGGCTGCCCAGGATGTCGGTGACCGAAGCCAGAACGCCAGGGCGGTCGATTGCCTGCAGTCTCAGGTAGCAGGCGGTTGTGACCTGTCCGATCGGCAGGACGGGAATATCGCTCAGTGCATGGGGCTGGTAGGCCAAGTGCGGCACTCGGTTTTCTGCATCGGTGGTCAGCGTCCGCACCACATCCACAAGATCCGCGATGACTGCCGAAGCCGTCGGGTCTCCACCGGCGCCAGCGCCGTAGTACAGATGCGCACCCGCCGCATCGGATTTCACGACCACGGCATTCATGACTCCGGCGACATTGGCCACCAGGCGCGAACACGGGATCAGGGTGGGGTGGACCCGCAATTCGATCCCTTCGTCTGCCCTCTTGGCGATGCCCAGATGCTTGATCCGGTAACCCAGAGAACGGGCATCCGCGATGTTTTCCGAAGTGATGTCCGAGATCCCTTCAACATGCACACGATCGTAAGACAGGGGAATGCCGAAGGCGATTGAGGCCAGGATCGTCAGCTTGTGCGCAGCATCGGTGCCGTCGACGTCAAAGGCCGGGTCCGCCTCCGCATAGCCGAGCCGCTGTGCTTCGGCAAGTATTTCCGAAAACGGACGGCCTTCCTCTTCCATTGCCGTGAGGATGTAGTTGCCCGTGCCGTTGATGATCCCGGCGATCCATTCGATCCGGTTCCCGCTCAGGCTTTCCCGGATGTTCTTGATGATGGGAATGCTGCCCGCAACGGCTGCCTCGAACGCAATGTTGACGCCTTTCTGCTCTGCGCGCGCGAAGATCTCGCTCCCGTGCAGGGCGATCAGGTGCTTGTTCGCGGTAATCACCGGCCGGCCCTGGTCGATTGCGCGCAGGATCAGTTCGCGTGCGGGATCGATGCCGCCCATCAGTTCGATCACCACGTCCACTTCCGGATGGTCCACGACCTGCTGCGGATCCTGCGTCAACTGGATCCCGTCGAGGTCGCAGTCCCGTTCCTTGTCCAGGTCTCTGGCGCAGGCGGCGACGATATCCAGGCGTCGGCCAGCCCGGCGCTCGATTTCTTCCTGGTTGCGTGACAACGCGCGAATCACGCCGCAGCCCACGCAACCGAGCCCCAGCAATCCGACTTTCATTTCATTCCCACTCATTCCGCGTCCCTCATCATCGACTTGATATTGCGCAGCGCCTGGCGGGTCCTTTGCGTGTTCTCGATCAGGCTGAAACGGACATGTCCGTTGCCGTGCTGCCCGAACCCGATCCCTGGCGAAACCGCGACCTTGGCCCGTTTCAGGAGCATCTTGCTGAATTCAAGCGACCCCAGGTCCGCGCAGGCTTCCGGAAGCGGCGCCCACACAAACATGGTCGCGGATGGCTTCGTCACGGGCCACCCCATCGCGTTCAGCCCGTCGCACAGTACATCCCGGCGCTCTTGGTACATCTGGCAGATTTCGCGAACACAGTCCTGGGGTCCTTCCAACGCGGCGATGGCGGCCACTTGAATCGGGGTGAACAGCCCGTAATCCACGTAGGACTTGATTCGCGAAAGCGCGCTGACCAAGCGAGCATTCCCGCACATAAAACCGACCCTCCAGCCTGGCATGTTGTAGGACTTCGACAAAGTATAAAACTCTACCGCCACGTCCTTGGCTCCCTTCACCTGCAGGATGGACGGCACCACGTAGCCGTCAAAAGCCAATTCAGCGTAAGCGATGTCTTGGACGACCCACAGTTTGTATTCTTGCGCGATGTCCACCACCTTGGCGTAGAAATCCAAACCCACGCAATGCCCCGTCGGGTTGCAGGGGAAATTCAGCAGCAGCATTTTCGGGCGCGGCCAGCAGTTCTCAATGGTCTGCTGCAGGGAGTTCAAGAACTCTTCTTCGTCGTCTATGGGCACGTAGTTGAGTTCGGCCCCGGCGATGACGCAACTGTACGGGTGGATCGGATAGGCCGGATTCGGCACGACCACCATGTCCCCCGGAGACAGTACGGCCAAGGCCAGATGAGCCAAGCCCTCTTTTGAGCCGATCGTCACGATGGCTTCCGTTTCCGGATCGATCTCCACGTCGAATTTTTGCCGGTACCAGCCGGCGATCGCCTGGCGCAGACGTGGAATGCCGCGCGAGGTCGAATACCGATGCGTGTCGCCGCGGGCCACGGTTTCGCAGAGTTTGTCCACGATGTGCTGTGGCGTGGGCTGATCCGGGTTGCCCATCCCGAAATCGATGATGTCTTCGCCGCGCCGGCGCGCCTTGGATCTCAGGTCGCTGACGATGCTGAATACATATGGGGGAAGGCGCGAGACGCGCTGAAACTCGTCAGTCACGGGAAAACGGCCGCCAGTCGGTTTTCTATAATCAGGAGCAACGGCTAACGCCCTGCATTTCCGCCATTATAGTATTACCCATGGAGTTTGCGGAAGATCACGCGGCGGCGGAATTCATCATCCACTCGTGCAGCGCGGAAGGAGTCCGCGTCAATGGGCAGGATTTGACGGAAAGCTTCATGCTGCTACCCGGCCAGTCGGTGCAGGCATGGCCGGTTGCCGCTGGCGAGCCATTGAAACCGGAACATTTCTCAACGGTAATTGATTGCCAGCCTGAATTGGTGATTCTCGGCACGGGTGCAGAGCTCCAGTTGCCGGACCCGGAGGTCTTCGGGGCGCTGCTGAGTCGGGAGATCGGCCTGGAGGCCATGACTACGGTTGCGGCCTGTCGGACCTACAACCTGCTCGCCCAGGACGGGCGGAATGTCGCAGCTTGCCTGATCCTGCCAGCCTAAGGCAGGTATTTCAGCGGGTCGACGGCATTTCCTTTGTAGCGGATCTCGAAATGGAGTCGCGGCGACTTTGCCGCCGTCTTTCCCATGTGCGCAATGGTCTGCCCTCTCTTGACCGATTGCCCCTCCTTGACCAGCAGGCGGTTGTTATGTGCATAGGCGGTTAGGAAATCTTTCTTGTGCTGCACGATGATCAGTTTCCCGTAGCCGACCAGCCCTTCCCCGCTGTAGACCACCTTGCCCGGAGCCGCGGACACGATCTTCTGTCCCATCTTGCCGGAGATCGAGATTCCCTGCTTCCCTGACCCCTTGGAGGAGAACCTCCGAATGATCTTGCCTTGAGCCGGCCAAGTCCAGTTGATGCCACTCTTCGCACGGGTCGGTGGCCGTGAAGACGTGGAAGCGCTTTTGCTCTTTTTACCGCTGCTCGTCGCTTTGCCTGACCGGGCTGGAATGATCAGTCTCTGCCCGATCTTGATCTGGTTGGGGTCCTTGATCCCGTTCCGCTTGGTGATGTAATACCAACGTGTCTTGAAGCATTCTGCAATCTCACTCAATGTGTCGCCTTTGCGCACGATATAGGTAATCTCCTTGTCCCTGACCGGATAACAGGCCTTTACTTTTTTCTGCTTTTTTTCGGAAGAGGCCGTGGACTTGGGAAGCGGCAGGATGTCTGACGGCAGGATGTCTGGGAGAACCCCGCAAGAGACGCTCCCCGTGCACAGCACCCCAAGGACCAGGGCCTGCCAGATACTTTTCTTCAGAACCATTCGCGGTACACGAAGGCCACAACCAAAACGGCAACAATCAGCCACCCAGTAAGTTCTATGTGACGACGTAGTAAGGGCTCGTACCGAGCCCCCACCCATCGCACCAGGCCGGCGACGAGGAAGAACCGTGCTGCGCGGCCCGCTAGCGAGGCGATAACGAATGGCCCCAGCGCCAGCGCCATGAAGCCGGCGCTGATCGTGAATACCTTGTAGGGGACAGGCGTGAAGGCTGCAATGAAAATAAACCAGATTCCCCACTCTTGGAACAGCCGCTGTGCCTCGGCAAATGCCTGAGCCCCATCATTGGCCAGAAGCCAGGCGGATGCCCAGTCGAATGCCCAGGCTCCCAGCAGGTAACCGAAAACACCGCCGAGCACCGAGAAAACCGTCGCGAGAGCCGCGTAATGCAGCCATTTCGGTGGTTGCGCCAGCACCATGGGCGCCAGCATCACGTCCGTCGGAACGGGAAATATGACGGATTCCGCAAAACTCAGTATGCTCAGGGCCCAAGGCGCCTGGGAATGACGGGCCCAACGCAGGGTCTGGTCGTATAACGGGGCGAACAAACGCATATCAGCCTGCCTGAGGGACCAGCGGTACAAACAACACGTCCAGGAGTTTTTCTCGAGTGATGCCTCTTGTTGTCCTGATGTAGCGTACCAGCGTTTGGGTTTCGTGGGGCGCGCCCTCCGGGATCAGCAGCCGGCCTCCTTCGGACAGTTGCTCGAGAAGCGCTTCGGGTGGGGCTGGACTGGCCGCCGTGAGCATGATCGCCTCGTAAGGCGCACGTTCGGGCCATCCTTGGCTTCCATCGCCCAGGCGGGTGGAGACGTTGTGGATGCCCAGTTCGCGAAGCCGTTGGCTCGATTGCCGATGCAGCTGGGGAATGCGCTCGATGCTGTAGACCCGTTTCACCAGTTTAGCCAGGACCGCGGATTGATAGCCGGATCCGGTCCCGATCTCGAGCACGGTCCGGGCAGGCCCTGCCTCCAGTAGGGCCTGCGTCATGAAGGCCACTACGTAGGGTTGGGAAATGGTTTGATCGTAGCCGATGGGCAAGGCGTCGTCGCGATAGGCGTGACGGGCGACCGCGTCGCTTACGAAACGGTGTCGAGGAGTCTCCAGGATGGCCTGTAGCACAGCCTCGTTTTCAATCCCCTTCTCGCGCAAGCGTTCGACCAAGGCCGCTTGGTGCCGGGCGGCAGTCATGCCGGCTCCCTCGTTTTTATGTGCTTTCACAAAGCAATCTGCTGTAGCCATTCCGACAGGCTGTCGAAATCGCGATGCCGGGTCAAATCCACCTGCATCGGCGTGACG
>CAZRSJ010000055.1:0-7943 GCA_964602805.1 uncultured Chromatiales bacterium
AAGGAGAGACGTCCATGAAACCAAGCACTCAAGAGCCCGTTGCCACCCCCGGTGCGAACAAACCGGAAGCGCCTCATACCCCGCATTTTGATAAACTCAGGGTCATGAAATCTCTGCAAGCTGCTACTTTCAGCGAAGATCAGGCCGGAGCCATGGTTGGGGCCATTGATGACGCCCAGCGCCCCTTGACCATAAAAAGCGACATGGAAAAAATAGAGTTCGGCCTACATACCGATATTCAGAAAATGGAATCTCGGATACGAACGGATATACAGAAGATGGAATATCGCATACGAGCCGATATACGGGGGATGGAATCCCGCATCCGGACGGATATAGGAGAAATGGAGCTTCGCCTACAGGCCGAATTCAAGAAACTTTACTGGTATATTCCGCTCGTCATCGGTGTCACGGCCAGCCTCTTGGGGGTCTTCTCGCCCTCGTGAAAGTTATAGAATGACGGCATGATCGCCTCCCGCTACTACACCGCCATCTCGCCCTGGACCGTGCTGGCCACGGCCGTCAGTTGGAGCCTGACCGTGGCGTTGGTCATCAACATGCTGGGAGGGCCTTTCGAGGCGCGCAGTTGCCAGACGGGCTGCATGCAAAGCTTGGGGTTGGCCTCGTTCGTTGTCGCGGTCGCCGGCGTCCTGGTCGGTCACCGACGCCCGCATCACCTGGTGACCCTGTTGTGCCTGCTCTCCATGCTGGGCCTGATCGTCATCTACCTGACCACCTTCTTCATCGGCGTGCTGCTCAGCTGACCAAGCCGCTCCTTTACCCGCGGGGAGCGGAGCCCCACAAACTACGAATCGCAGCGACCCCCTGCCCGCCGAACTCGATGGCGGCTTCCTGATCCCCCGGATTCATCCCCCCGAGCGCGTACACCGGCAAGGCCGCATCGGCGACTGCCGAAGCGAAACCCTCCCAACCCAACGCCTGCGGCGCATCGCGTAGCGGCGACAGCACCGCGAAGTCCGCATCGATCCGAACCGCCTGATCCAGTTCCCGCGAACCGTGGCAGGACGCGCCGACAAGAAACTCTTTCGGCAACGGGCGGGAATCCAATTCTCGCAGGCGTGCACTCGTGAGATGTACGCCATCCGCACCCAGACGGGCTGCCCGTTCGGGCTCACAATTCAACACAAGCCGGCCTCCCGCCGCATGAACCTGCTCAAGAGCCTCCCGCGCGAGTTGTTCGTATGCCGGACCCGACAGTGAGTGCGCACGCAGCTGGATCAGCCTCGCGCCCCGTTCCAGGGTTGCCGACAAGTCGGAACGCCAGCGCTCGACTCCATTTTCAGGATCCGCACTGATGGCGTACTGCAAGGGCAACTGAAGTGCACGGATGACCGGGCGGCTGGCAGGCGGCGTCGTCCATTGGTCCAGTTCCGACAGCGGCACCCAGCGAACTTCCTGTCCCTCGCGCCCGCTCGCGAGACCGTCCCAGGTTTCCACCCGGAACACCTCGAAATCCATTTTGAATTCGGGATAGGCGTAGGGAAAACGAATCAGTCGCCGCCAGGTCTTCGCCCGGATGCCTATTTCCTCTTCCAGTTCCCGCACCAGCGCCTGTGCCGCATTCTCCCCGGCCATCATCTTGCCACCCGGGAATTCCCACTTGCCACCCTGGTGCGCGGACGCATGCCGCTTGGCCAGCAACACCGCTGGCCTCTCTTCGTCTGTATTGAGTACGGCCCCCGCGACCACCGCCATGGGAGATTCGGACACGGGATCAGGTCCGGTATTCGGCGTTAATCTTCACGTAGTCGTAGGACAGGTCGGACGTATAAAGGCGGATTTGGGATTCGCCGAGGCCCAGATCCACCCGGATCGTGAATTCGTCGCGGGCCATGACCGCGGAACCCTGTTCCTCCCGGTAGTTCTCGGCCACCGCACCGCCCGCCACCACCTGCACGTCGTCGAGACGGATTCCGACCCGATCCATGCGCGACAACTCCCCGACGCTGCGGCCGACAGCGGCCAGGATTCTTCCCCAGTTGGGGTCGCCGGCGAATGCCGCCGTTTTGACCAAGGGCGAGTGCGCCACCGCACGCGCCACTGCCTGCGCCTGCTCTGCTGTGGCGGCCTGCTCGACCTCGATCGTGATAAACCGGGTCGCACCCTCGGCATCCCGCACGATGGCCTTGGCCAGCGTCTCACAGACTTCGAAGACGGCCTGCTCCCAAGCCTCCACTTCGGAATCCTCCAGGTCTGCAAGTTTCACCCCGCTGGCGCCGGTGGCCAGCAGGATGCATGCGTCGTTGGTGGACGTGTCGCCTTCCACGGTAATCGCGTGGAAGGAATGTTCGAGTGCGCGCTCGAGCACCTGCTCAAGCACCGCGGCATCTACCGCCAGGTCGGTCGCAACGAAGGCCAGCATGGTCGCCATGTCCGGGCAGATCATGCCCGCTCCCTTGGCCATGCCGGTGACATGGAGGTTTTTCCCTGCACCCTTGACTTGGCGGCCTTCCAGCTTGCTCCGGGTATCGGTGGTCAGGATCGCCTGCGCCGCTTCCGGCCAAGCATCGTCGGACAGCGTTGCCTGGAGCTGCGGCATTTGCGCCTGAATCTTCCCTGCATCCAGCCTCTCCCCGATCACTCCGGTCGAGAACGGCAGGACCTCGTGCGGCTCGACTGCAAACGCTGCCGCCGCCGCCTCGCAGCATAGCCGGGCATCCTCCAGTCCCTGTTCACCCAATCCGGCATTGGCGCAACCGGCATTGATCAGCAGCAACCGGGGCGACGCGGCTTCCATGTGTTCGCGCGCAACCTCGACGGGCGCCGCGCAGAACCGGTTGGTCGTGAAAACGCCCGCCGACTCCGTCCCGGGCGCCAGTTCCAATACGGCCAGGTCCAGCCGCTCTCCAGCGTACAGGCCCGCACTAGCCGCCGCCAGGCGTACTCCGGGAACCGGCTGCCAGCTCATGCCACCCGCCGGCTCTGCGCGCCGCAGCAGTGCTTGTATTTCTTACCGGAACCACACGGGCAAGGCTGGTTGCGCCCGACCTTGGAAGCGGCCCGGCGAACGGTCGGCGGCGGCGCGAAACTGGCGGACGGCGCTTGAGCCTGCGGCGATGGCTGATCGCCCCGCACCGGGGAGACTTCCTCACCCGACGCATGTCGGTAGTCCAGGTCGGACACCGGGGTCGAAGGTTTCTCCAGAGTGCCCAGTTCGTCCGGCGAACCCAGCCTCAGCAGGCACAACAGGCGGATGAGGTCGTGCTCGATGCGGTCCATCATGGACTGGAAAAGCTCAAAGGCCTCGCGCTTGTATTCCTGTTTCGGATTCTTCTGCGCGTAGCTGCGCAGGCCGATCCCCTGGCGGAGATGATCCATCATCGCCAGATGCTCTTTCCAGTGCATGTCCAGCGTCGTCAGCAGCAAGTCCCCTTCCAGTTGGCGCATCGTTTGTGACGTGACTTCCTCTTCCTTGTCGCGCAGTTTCTGCTCGACCGACTCATGAAGCCGCTCTTCAAGCGTCGCATCGTTCAGCTCCGGCTCCTGCTCCAACCAACCCCGCACCGGCAACGGCAGTCCGAACGTCTCGACCAGCGCCTGCTCCAGCCCCTCCGTGTTCCATTGCTCTTCCATGCTTTCCGCAGGGACGTAGTCCCGGTAGACCCGCGTCACGACATCCGTACAAATGGAGGCCACGTGATCGGACAGATCCTCGGATTCCATGATCTCATTGCGCTGCTGGTAGACCAGCGTGCGCTGGTCGTTGATCACGTCGTCGAAATCCAGCAAGTGCTTGCGAATATCGAAATTCCGGGCCTCCACCTTGCGCTGGGCGTTGCCGATCGCCTTGGTGACCCAAGGATGTTCGATCACTTCGCCCTCCTTCATGCCCAGGCGCTGCATCAGGGTGGACATCCGCTCCGAAGCGAAAATCCGGATCAGACTGTCCTCCAGCGACAGGTAGAACCGGCTGGAACCCGGGTCGCCCTGGCGGCCTGAGCGGCCACGCAACTGGTTGTCGACACGCCGCGACTCGTGCCGCTCGGTCCCGACGATGTGCAGGCCGCCGGCGGCCACGACCTGATCGTGCCGGGCCTGCCACTCGTCCCGGGCCGAATCTTCCGACTCCGGGCTCGTCTCCAATGCGCCGCCGAGCACGATGTCGGTCCCGCGGCCGGCCATGTTGGTGGCAATGGTGACCGTCCCGGGCCGCCCGGCCTGGGCGATGATGTGCGACTCCTGCTCGTGGAATTTCGCGTTCAGGACCTGGTGCTTGATTCCAGCCTTCTGCAACAGGCCGGACAACAGTTCGGAGTTGGAGATCGAGGTCGTGCCCACCAGCACCGGCTGCCCGCGCTCCACGCAGTCCTGGATATCCTCCACCACCGCCTGGTATTTCTCCTCGGCGGTCAGGAACACCATGTCCCCGAGGTCATCCCGGACCATCAGCATGTGGGTCGGGACGACCACCACCTCCAGTCCGTAGATTTCCTGGAACTCGTAGGCTTCGGTGTCGGCCGTGCCGGTCATGCCGGACAGGCGGGAGTAGAGCCGGAAGTAGTTCTGGAAGGTGATCGACGCTACGGTTTGGTTCTCCGTCTCGACCGCCACCCCTTCCTTGGCCTCGACGGCTTGGTGCAATCCGTCTGACCAGCGCCGTCCCGGCATCTTCCGCCCGGTGAATTCGTCGATGATGACGATCTTGCCTTCCTCCGACACGATGTAATCTCGATCCCGCTGGAACAAGGTCCTTGCCCGCACGGCGGCGTTGACGTGGTGCAACAGGCGGATGTTGCCGGCTTCGTACAGGCTGCCTCCCGGCGGAATCAACCCCTCGGTGGACAGCAGTTCCTCGACCCGGTGATGCCCGTCCTCGGTCAGGTAGGCCTGGCGCGCTTTTTCGTCAATCCGGTAATCGCCCGGCCCGTCTTCTTCCTCCTGTGGCTGGAGGTGACGGACCATCTGGTTCATCTTCTGGTAGAGGTCGGTGCGGTCCTCGGACGGTCCCGAGATGATCAGCGGGGTGCGGGCCTCGTCGATGAGGATCGAGTCCACCTCGTCGACAATGCCGAACTCCTGCCCGCGCATGACCCGGTGTTCGGCCCGGAACACCATGTTGTCGCGCAGGTAGTCAAAGCCGAATTCGTTGTTGGTGCCATAGGTCACGCCGGAGGCATAAGCATCCCGGCGCTGTGCACCATCCAGTCCCTGCACGATCACGCCCACGGTCAGGCCGAGCTGTTCGTAAATCGGCCGCATCCAGTCCGCGTCGCGTCGGGCCAGATAGTCGTTGACGGTGACGACATGCACGCTCTCGCCGGCCAGCGCATGCAGGCAGGCCGGCAGGGTCGCGACCAAGGTCTTGCCTTCGCCGGTGCGCATCTCCGCGATGCCGCCTTCGTGCAGCACGATGCCGCCGAGCAACTGGACATCGAAGTGCCGCATGTCGAGCGTCCGGCGCGCCGCTTCGCGCACCAGCGCAAAGACCTCCGGCAGCAAGGCGTCTATCGCCTCCCCTTCGGCGAGGCGGGCGCGATACTGCTCGGCACGTTCGCGCAATTGCGCGTCGTCCACATCCTGCAGCGCTGCCTCAAGGTCATTGATTTTCGCCACCGTCCGCCAGTGGCGCTTGAGGGTTCGCTGGTTGCGGCTACCGAAAAGTTTACGGACAAGCGGAGCAAACATAATGGAGTCGCCAGTAAGCGATTACGAAATTATAAGCGCGGGCCGCGCGGGTTCAGCGGCGGGCAGACAGGAATTTCAGAGGATTGGCAGCCTTGCCGTTCTTCAGCACTTCAAAGTGCAAGTGCGGGCCGGTCGAACGACCGGTCGAGCCGACCTGGGCAATGACCTGACCACGCTTGACCATTTGCCCGGACTTCACCAGCAGTTTGTTGGCGTGGCCGTAGCGGGTCTGGTAACCGTTCCCGTGCCGGATCTGCACCATCAGGCCGTACCCCTCCTTGTTCCCCGCAAACTCGACCATGCCGGCCGCCGCGGACCGGATCTCGGTGCCCTTGCTGGCGGCGAAGTCGATGCCCCGGTGGAAGGCGGGACGCCCGTGGAACGGATCCCGGCGCATGCCGTAGTACGAGGAAACCCAGCCGGAGCGCACCGGCCAGCTACTGGGATACGCCTCTCCCACTAGGCGGCGATGCTGGATCACGTCTTCCAGGATACTCAGCCACAACGTCCGATCCTCGATCTGGTTGTGCAGGTCGTCGAGGGAGGCCCCCAGGTTGGTCGCGGTCAGCCCGCGTCCCGGGGAAGCCGTGGCATTCCCGCCCAATCCCGGTTCCGAGCCGAAGTCGAATTCCTTGCCGTCTTTCAGTTGCGCGATGTCCACCAGCGTGCCGCCCAGCGCATCCAGACGGGCGATGCGCGATTCCAGCCGCGCCAATTGCGAAGACAGGGCATCGATGTGAAGCTGGCTTTCCCGGCGGATATTGTTCAGCGTGGTGCCGTGCGCGGCCAGTGTTTGGTCGATCGAACCCAGCAAGGCTCGCTCGCGGTACAGGGCGCCCTGGTGGAACGCCACCGCGACGACCTGAACGAGCACGACCGCTGCCGCGACCCCGAGGCCGATGCGCCGCCAGCCTGCGGCTTTGCCGGGGGCTGCGGCTTGACGGATAATGGCGGAGAAAGACTGCCTCGCCTGATGAAGAAGCTTCTTGACCATCTCGATCCTCACCTGCTGGCCCGCATCCGCCTACAGCTGGCCATTACCCAAAGTCTGCGCCGACAACTCCCCGAGCCTCTGGGCTCGAGTTGCTGGTGCAGCGACATCGAGGGAACTACGCTGACGGTCTCGGTCAACGACAACCATCAAGCGCCGCTGATTCATTACCAGCAACGCGAACTGCTCAAGCACGTCAACGCAGAATTCAAGGATCGTCTGAACCAGCCGCTGCGCCAGCTCCGGATTCAGGTTGCTGCGCGCCAGGCCGGTCACGATTAGGGATTCGTTCAGGCCGGACTGACCTGTGCGAAGCAGACTGGGGCTTCGTGTGTATCTTCGAAACTGACGAGTTCCCAAGCCGACTCGGTGGCCAGCAGCTTCCGCAGCAGCTGGATGTTGAGTTCGTGCCCGGAACAGTAGCCCTCGAAAGAACCGATCAGGCTGTTGCCGAGCAGGTACAGGTCGCCAATGGCGTCGAGCACCTTATGCTTGACGAATTCGTCGGAGTAGCGCAAGCCGCTGTCGTTGAGGATGCGGTTGTCGTCCAGTACGATGGCATTGTCCAAGCTGCCCCCCAGAGCCAGATTCCGCTCGCGCAGGAGTTCCACTTCGTGCCGGAACCCGAACGTGCGCGCCCGCGACACTTCCTTGATGTAGGAAGTGCCGGAAAGATCCAGCACCGCAGACTGCCGGGTGTTGCGAATCACCGGGTGGTCGAAGTCGATGGTGAAGCCCACCTTGAAGCCGTCGTGCGGTGTCAAGCGCACCCACCGGCCGTTCTTCTCGTCTTGCACTTCGACCGGCTCGCGGATGCGGATGTAACGCTTCGGCGCGTCCTGTTCGACCAGTCCGCTGGAATGGATCAGGAACACGAACGGACTTGCGCTGCCGTCCATGATCGGAACTTCGCTCGCATCCAAATCGACGTACAGGTTGTCCACCCCGAGCCCGGCCACGGCCGACAGCAAGTGCTCGACCGTCGAAACATGGACATCGCCGTTGGACAGCGTCGTCGACAGGCGGGTGGCGGATACCTGGTCCGGGTGAACTCGAATACGAATCGGCGGGTCAAAATCAACCCGCCGCAGCACCACCCCGGTGTTCACCGGAGCAGGACTGAGTCGCATGGATGTCTTTTCTCCCGTATGCAGGCCGATGCCCTCTGCGCAAATGCTCTGCCTCAGGGTGTGCTGACGAATCATTCCCGGATTTCTCGTTTTTGGTGTGGCGCGCTCCGCGTCAGGACCCCTGCCCTTCGGATACGCGCATTATTACAGAAAAACAAATATTTTTCCACCGAACC
>CAZRSJ010000056.1:0-7880 GCA_964602805.1 uncultured Chromatiales bacterium
GCCACCCCTCGCCCGCCCCTCCCTTCAGGCTCATCTTCGTATTGGAAAACACTGGTAGTTTCGAGTCGGGCTTGATCCCGAGGGCTGGGGTGCCCGTACTTGGACATAAGGTCGGAAATGGGCGTTGCCAGGCCTCCGACAATTGGTTCCTGCCAGCCTGCCTGGGACGGAATCTCTCCGGTTGCGTTCACTCATACTGGTCTTCCTGCAGATAGCCCGCCGCGGCCGCTCTCCGCAACAACGGTCCGGCCCGCGAGTCGCCGTCGTCTTGATACCATTTGCCCAAGTCGTACAGGGCTGGCGGATGGTCCTGCTTCGCGGCCCGCGCCATCCACAGGTCGGCCTTCCGCCAGTCCTTCTCAACGACATCTCCCTGCGCATAAAGCCACGCCAAGTTAACCTGCGCCAGCACGTGTCCCTCTTCGGCAGCTTCCTTGAGCAAATGAAGCTTGTCGGCGTGCCCGCCCTCGAGGTCGCCATCGGAATAGTGCTCCCACAGTCTGTAGGCGGCGGCAGGGTCTTTCTTTGCCGCGCGCCCTCTCATGTCTTCCATTGCCATCTCATAACAGCGATCGAAGGAGGCAACCTCGGGGCAAATCACTCCCAGCTTGCCATCGGCAAGATCCCAGAGACGTTGGATCGTGACGTTGATGGACAGGTTGCCGGCGCCTTGGACCTGGACACCGACGACCTTCCCCTTCGAATCCAGAACGGGTCCGCCGCTGGCCCCTCCCAGCTTCTCCATATTGACCGCCATGTAGATTTGAGACGCGACCCGATGATCGACGGTGACCCCGTTGCCGATTTGCCTCAAGACTCGCAGTCCCTTACCCGCCGCTTCCGGATAGCCGAACCCCGTCAAGCCCCTGCTACCGGACGGAACCGGTTCTTCCGCCAGCCGGAGATAGGTGTTGTCCTTTCCGACGTCGAAGATAGCGAGATCATGAACAGCCGACATTGCCGCCACTCTCCTGACTCTGAGAGGCGGCGACACGTAGCCCCGATGCCAGTATTTCAAGATGAGGTCGGCGATGGGGGTGCCCCTCCTGCGGTGCGAGGCCAGCACATGGAGGGCGGTTGCCATGTATCTTGGCCCGATGGTGAAGGCGGTTCCGACCTTCCACTTCGTCTCTCCCGGCTTTTCCACCGGGGTCCAATTCCAGACCTTCCATACACCGCCTCGGACATGGTCCAGGTCGACGGCTGCCGAGCGTGAAACCGAGCCGAGAAGGGGAAACGCGACAAAGAGAAAGGCTGCGACGATCACGGTCGCGCATCGTGTATCCGCGGCTGAATCCATGGGATGCCTTTGTCTGATCGCAGGCGGGACACGGCAGAGGGCCTTGCTTCGCAGCCCGCTCGTTCACTCATACTGGTCTTCCCGCAGATAGCCGGCCGCGGCCGCCCGCCTCAGCAACGGTCCCGCGCGCGAATCGCCGTCGGCTCGATACCATTTGCCCAAGTCGTACAGGGCTGGGGGATAGTTCTGCTTCGCTGCGCGCTCCATCCACAGGTCGGCCTTGCGGTAGTCCTTCCCGACGACGTCTCCCTTCGCATAGCGCCACGCCATGTCGACCTGCGCCAACACGTGTCCCTGTTTCGCGGCTCCTTCGAGCAGTTGGAGTTTGTCGGCGTACCCGCCCTCCAGGTCCCCCGTGAAGTAGTGCTGCCACAGTTCATAGGCCGCGGCCGGGTCCTTTCCCCTCGCGCTCTCTCTCAGATCGTCCATCGCCAGTTCGTAGCAGCGGTCGAAGTTGGCCGAGTCGGGACATATCACCCCCAATTTGCCGTCCGCGAGGTCCCAGAGACGTTGGACGGTGACGGCGATGGACATGTTGCCGGCGCCTTCGATCTGGACACCCACCACCTTCCGCTGCGCATTCAGCACCGGTCCGCCGCTGGCTCCTCCCAGCTTCTCCATGTTGACCGCCACGTAGATGCGAGACGCGACCCGATGATCTACGGTTATCCCGTCGCCGATTTGCCTCAGCACTCGCAAACCCTTCCCCGCGGCTTCCGGATAGCCAAAGCCCGTCAAGCCCGTGCTCCCGGACGTCACCGGCTCGTCCGCCAGTCTGAGGTAGTCGTTGTCTCTTCCCGTCTCGAAAATGGCGAGGTCATGAGCAGCAGACATGGCGGCCACTCTCCTGATCCTGAGAGGTGGGGACACGTAGCCGCGATGCCAGTATTTCAGCACGAGGTCGGCAATGGGCGTTCCCCTCCTGCGGTGCGACGCCAGCACGTGGAGGGCGGTTGCCATGTACCTCGGCCCGATGGCGAAGGTGGTCCCGACCTCCCACTTCATCTCTCCCGCTTTCTTCACCGGGGTCCAATTCCAGACCTTCCATACGCCGCCTCGGACATGGTCCAGGTCGACGGCAGCCAAGCGCGAGGCCGAGCCGAGTATGGAGAGCGCGACAGCGAAAAGAGAGGCAAGCACCAAGGCCGACCGTCGTGTGTCACTCATACTGGTCCTGTTGCCGAAAGCCCGCCGCGGCCGCTCTCCTCAACAGCGCTCCCGCCCGCGAGTCGCCGTCGCCTTGGTACCATTTGCCCAACTGATGAATGGCCGGCGGATAGCCCTGCTTCGCGGCCCGTTCCATCCACAGGTCGGCCTTTCGGTAGTCCTTCTCAACGACGTCACCCTGTGCGTAGTGCAGCGCCAGGTTCTGCTGCGCCAGAACGTGCCCCTGGGTCGCTGCTTCCCGCAGCAAATGAACCTTGTCCCTGTGACCGCCCCTCAGCTTCTTCTCCTTGAAGAACTGCCACAGTTCATACGACGCGGCCGGGTCTTTCTTTCCCGCGCCCTCTCTCATGTCTTCTATCGCCAGTTCATAACAGCGGTCGAAGGAGCCGAACACGGGGCACGTCACACCCAGCTTGCCGTCCGCGAGATCCCACAGACGTTGGACCGTGACCGCGATGGCGATGTTCTCATTGCTCTCGATCAGGACACCCACGACGCTTCCCTGCGAATTCAGGAGGGGTCCGCCACTGGCTCCTCCCAGCTTCTCCATGTTGACCGCCGTGTAGATGCGGGACGCCACCGGGTCCACGGATGCGCCGTCGCCAATTTGCCTCAACGCTCGCAACCCCTTCCCCGCCGCTTCCGGATAGCCAAAAGCCGTCAAGCCCCTGCTTCCGGACAGCACGGGCTCGTCCGCCAGCCTGAGATAAACGTTGTCTGTTCCAATCTCGAAGATGGCAAGATCACCAACAGCGGACATCGCGACCACTCTCTTGATTCTAAGGGGTGGCGACACGTAGCCGCGGTGCCAGTATTTCAGCATGAGGTCGGCAATGGGGGTTCCCCTCCTGCGGTGCGACGCCAGCACGTGGAGGGCTGTTGCCATGTACCTCGGTTCGATGGCGAAAGTGGTTCCGACCTTCCACTTACTTTCCCCCGCTTTCTTCACCGGGGTCCAGTTCCAGACCTTCCATACCCTGCCTCTGACATCGTCGAGGCCCACGGCCGCCGAGCGTGGAACCGAGCCGAGAAGGGAGAGCGCGACAACAAGAAGGGCTGCGACTGTCGCGGACGCGCATCGTGTATCCGAGGCTGAATCCATGGGATGCCTTTGCCTGATCGCAGGCGGGACGCGTCCGCGTGAACACGGCACCAAGCGCACGCGCACGTGTCTTGCCGGAGGGACGGATTCGTTACAGCAGACGTTACGCCGGTTCCAGGAACGGTGCAAGGAGAGCACCGTGATCAACTACATGGCTGGCAGGCCGTGCTTCGCTCACATGCCCCACACCTCGATCTCAACGCTGGCGGCGGACTCGCGACGGTGGGACAGTTTGTCCTCCCAGCTCCGGCTCTCGTCGCGGTCGAAGATGACCAAGTGCCCGGCTTCCGCGTCGCAACGGTCCACGTAGGCGGCGGTCTGCGCGAGGCCGTCCGCGGTCGTTTCCCCCACCAGCCCCGCCTAGGCCGGGTAGGTGAGTTTCCGCGGCACCACCTCCGCGTAGATGGGGTTGGCGATGCGCAGAGGGTCGTGGCCGGCGATCAGGCCCAAGTCCCGGACATACTCGATGTCCCGGGCGGAGAACTCGCGCTCGTCGCTGCCGCTCAGCAACGGTCCCACCACCCGGCGCACCCGGTCTTCCTGGAGTTTGTCCGCCAACTGGTCCAGGTGGGTCTCCCGGCGCTCGATGACGCGCTCCCGGGCTTCCGTGACCGCGTCCGGTTCCGGCCCGCCTCGTTGCGGAAGCAGGCGTCGTATGCCAGCGCGTTGATCAGCCACGGCTGACCGCGAGTGAACGTCCACAGCTCCGCCAGGGCATCCTCGGCAAACACCTGGCCCGTCTCTTCCGAATGCTGGGCCAGCAACCCGCGCACCGGCCTCGGAGAAATCCCCCAACCGCAGCGACTCGGCCTTGACGTTGAACGCGCTCCCGCCCGAGATGATCTCCTTCCGGCGCTGGAATGGATGCGGGAGTCACGCACGTCGCGCACGCCGCACAGGATGATGCTCTGGGAAAGCCTCACGGGTGCTGGACAACGCGGCCCGAAGCTGGCGCAGCACCGACAGCAAAGTGTCGCCCACCAGCGCGTCGGTCTCGTCGATGAGCAGCACCAAGGGTCTGGCGTCGGCCTCCGACCAGCGGCTTAGCACCTCGCGAAGCACGCCGTTCGGCCCGGCCTCGGCAAGAACGCCGGGCCACATCCCGGCCAGCGTTCCGTCGCCCAGCGTCGAGCGCGCCCAGTGGCCAACTCGCTCAGGATCGCGCGCATGGACCGTTCCGTGTCTTCGCGCGCCGCCTGCGCTGCCTCGACGTTGGCATACACACACCGGTAGCCGCCCTCAGTGCCGCTGTTCAACAGGTCCCGCAGCGCCAGCAGCCGGGGACGCGTACAACAGCCCTGACGCACGGGCGAACCCCGCACAGACCCGGATCAGTCCTGTATAACGTCCCAGAGATTCCTGCGCTCCAACGCCCACCAACTTCTATCAACGTCCCTCGGCGATTCCCTTACTCACTTTCCATTGACATTTATCAATAAACTCAGTAGTGTCCGACACATTTCACAGCAAAAACAGTTGGTTACGGTCATCGGGGCTTTCTGGTGGCGCGGGCGTATCGGTAAGTAACTGAATCAACGGCACTTTTTCGAAAGGGGTGACGCTGAGGATCTGTAGCATCGTATGCAAGGAGAGGTCGAGATTGAGCCGTTTCTTGATGATGGCCACGAGCACGTAGACGGCGACGGCGATCCAGATTTGGCTTTTGACAGCGTTCTCGGAGGTGCCGAAGAAGCGTTGGATGCGGAGATGTTGTTTGATCCACTTGAAGAACAACTCCACTTGCCAGCGGCTCTTGTACAGAGCGCACACGCTCAGGGCGGGGATGGTGAAGTGGTTGGTCAAGAAGACCAGTGTTTTGCCGGTATCGGGGTCTTTGAAGCGGATGCGACGGAGCCGTTCGGGATAGGCGCGGTGGGAGTCGAACACGATCGACCGGACTTGCTGGTCGCAGATCAGCCCGGTGGCGCGATCGACGGGGGAAGAGTAGATCCTTTTGCACCGGAGGTTGGACTTGGCACGAGTGACGAAGAAGGCGCCGGCGCGGTGCAGGACATGCAGCCGTTGGAAATCGAGGTAGCCCCGGTCCATTACGTAGAAGGCCCCGGGTTCGGGCAACAGGACATCGAGCACGTGCACATCGTGCAGCTTTCCGTCCGAGATGAAGATAAAGGCCGGGATGGCGCCGCGCAGGTCCAGCAGCGTATGCAGCTTCACGGCCGCTTTGGTCTGGCGGAAAGGCGCCCAGGGAAAAAGCGACAAGCACAGGTCGATGGTGGTGGAGTCCAGGGCATAGACCGTGTTCGCCAAGTCCACCGCCAACGACTCGTGGGCATACAGTCGTCGCGCCGTGCGGATCAGGGCCTGAGCGAACTCGCAGTGAATGCGCCAGTCCCGAACTTCGTTGGCGTCGGCCAGGTTGCTGCGCGTCACATTGCCTCGGATACCCATGTGATAGAGCTTGCCCGGCTGTGCCCCAAGACACGCTTCGATATCCCGCAGGCTCTCCCGGTACGTCAGTTGCGCAAACGCAATGCACAGAAACTGATCCAGACACCGAAAGGTACGCACGTTGAAATCCCCTCGGTACCTCCTCACCAGGCGACGAAACGTATGCCATGGAGCAAACTCCATCACCTGGGCGAACACAAGCTTTCCTCCGTGCATGGCCACCTCCCGGATCAATCCGGGAAGTCTGCCAAACTCCCATCTCGCTGTCCAAATCGTTTACACCCTCAAAACCCACAATTATCCCGTCATTTCAGTAAGTTACAGCTTGCCGTGAGCCATCGTGTCGGACACTACTGCAATAAACTATTTATATTGGTTTGTTATTTTCAGATACGAAAAGTACGTTCAACCCTGCGACGAGGGAAGCAAATCAAAGCAAAAAGAGACCGAACATCCATACCATCAGGCCCATCGTATCCGAGTCGAAGCTGCTGACCAGACACGCAGGTAGAGAGTGGGTTTGTGTTGGATAATTCGCGGGACAGAGCCGCACGAAGCGCGCACAAACTGAAGTGACTCTGTCTTGGCTCTGCGGTCATCGAGACGCCGGTGACCACAGTGGTAGTGAATCCACGGGATGAGGCCGAGATCAACGGCTTCTGCAACCTCCGGAACTTCGTAAGGATATCCGGGCGACGGCTGCACGCGAAGAGTAGCTGGCGTTGGTGACGGACCGGGAGGTTTTCATGACTGATCAAGATCAGACGACACTCAGAAGCGAGGCATGGTTACTGTGGGTACGTGTAACACTGTGCTTGAAGTCGATTTGCTCAGTGAACCCGAAGTGGTTGGTAGGCCTAGGATATCTCTACGTATCTTCAATGGGATATCTCCACGAAGTGGAGTATTATCGCCACTTCGGCCTGAACATTCTGCCATACTCGACATTTGAAGATTTTGCGTTTGCGGTGTTGAAGAGTAATGCGTTGCTGATGGCGGTGGTCGGTATCCCACTCATCGTCGCTGGTTTGTTCGTTCTATGGGTTTTGGCGATGTTCCTTTTTCAAATTGTTGAAAACGTGATCAAAAGATTGAGACCTTCTTATAGGCAGCCGCCGGATGTTCCTCAAGAGGTGAAGGATAGCCTCTGGACGTACAGGACGATAACCTTTCTTGGGGGATCATTGGCTGATGCAGTCACGGACTTGGTCGCGGATCTTGTAGGGTTACTCGCGACCGTCATACAGTTCATACTCCGGAGTTTGCGCGGTGTCGTGACGTTTACTACGTTTTTCTTACTGGTACTCGTCGTTGTGGCCGTCGTGTTTGTAGCAGTTCCCGGGGCCGGGTCGAATTGGGTGGCTCGAACGGCATGTGGCGACGCGGGATACGGAAGACGTGTAGGAGAGTTGCATACGGCGTGGCCGGATCGGTATTTGGAGAATGTCTTGCACGTGGGGTCTACACGGAGTCACGCAGTATACTGGCTGCCGAAACAGGCAAACTGGTTGGGTGACAGCGTGGGACCCTTGTGTGGTGTCGTGCAGTTCTTGTGGCCGCTGCTGCCCTCACCTGCTGCCGTGGAGGAGGGAAAGGTGGTGGTGGTTCCAACCAACAACGTTTCGTCGTTTAGTGCCGGAATGGTTGGTAGGAGAGATGGGGGGTGGCGAGTGCCATGGAACCGGAGGCAGAAAGAGGCAGACGGTCTCGAAGGGCTCGGAAAGCTAATCCAAGGGAATTTGGAGGCGGTAGAGGACAACCTTGCCGCGATAAAGGAAACTGCGAGAGCGGCAGCGGCGAACACCGAACGGGTGGAGAAGGCGGTGGAGAAAACGACGGGAGCCGTGGTCGCGAACACCGAACGGGTGGAGAAGGCGGTGGAGAAAACGACGGGAGCCGTGG
>CAZRSJ010000057.1:0-7774 GCA_964602805.1 uncultured Chromatiales bacterium
GCATGCCGAGGGCTCCGTCCTGTACGAACAGGGCGCCACCCGCGTGCTGTGCACGGCAACATTCGAAGCGGGAGTGCCGCGCTGGCTCAAGGGAACGGGGAGCGGCTGGGTGACCGCCGAGTACGGCATGCTGCCGCGCGCCACCAGCGAGCGCACCCGGCGCGAGGCCCGCAGCGGCGGACAGGGCGGGCGCACCATGGAAATTCAGCGCCTGATCGGCCGTTCCTTGCGTGCCGTGCTTGACCTCGAGGCGCTGGATGAGAACACTCTGACCTTGGATTGCGACGTGCTTCAGGCGGATGGAGGGACGCGTACGGCCGCCATCAACGGTGCATTCATGGCATTGCAGGACGCAGTGGATGCCTTGCGCGAGAAAGGTGTACTGCAGACAGACCCGGTGCATGGACAGATTGCAGCGGTATCCGTCGGGATCGTCGATGGCGAAGCCCGGCTGGATCTGGACTATGCGGAAGATTCCACAGCGGAGACCGACATGAACGTCGTGATGAACAACGCGGGCTCGATTATCGAAATCCAGGGCACGGCGGAAGGGCATGCGTTCCAGCGAAAGGAATTGGACGCCATGCTCGACCTTGCGGAAGCCGGCATCCGGGAGATCATGCAGCAGCAGAGGCAGGTTCGCGTACAGTGAAAGTCGTGCTGGCCAGCAACAATCCGGGAAAGTTGCGTGAGTTGGACGCTGTGCTCCGTCCGATGGGCTGGGAACTGGTTGCGCAGGGCGACCTCGGAGTTCCGGAAGCGGAAGAGACAGGAACAACCTTCGAAGCGAACGCGCTGCTTAAAGCCCGTCATGCGGCGGCCTGTACCGGCTTGGCTGCACTTGCGGACGACTCGGGGATCGAAGTGGATGCCCTGGATGGGCGCCCGGGCGTTTATTCGGCTCGCTACGCGGGCTCGCAATGCGATGACGAGGCCAACAATCGGCTCCTGCTGCAAGAGCTTGAAGGAGTGCCGGAAGAACAGCGCGGTGCTCGCTACCAATGTGTCATCGCCCTAGTGCGCACGGCTGAAGATCCTGACCCGCTGATTGCCCGCGGTGCCTGGGAGGGCCGGATCCTCGAAGCGCCGCAGGGTCACAACGGTTTTGGCTACGATCCCTTGTTCTACGTGCCGACGCATGGCTGTGCCTCGGCTGAACTGGAGCCGGACGTCAAGAACGCCCTTAGCCACCGCGGTGCTGCGTTGCGCGCCTTGGTTGAACGCCTGCAAGCTGACGCATGATCCCGCTGTCCCTGTACGTGCACTTTCCTTGGTGCGTCTCGCGCTGCCCATACTGCGATTTCAATGCCCATGCGGCTTCGACGTTCGAGGAAACGCGATACGTGGAATGCCTGATTAGGGAATTCGGGCGAGTGGCGGGATCTGCCCAAGGGAGAGCCATCGAAAGCGTGTTTTTTGGCGGTGGCACGCCCAGCCGGTTCTCTCCGGAGGCGATCCGGCACGTGCTGGACGCGATTCGGGCGGAATTTGCTTGCAGCCCTTCGCTGGAAGTGACGCTGGAGGCCAACCCGCAATCGGCCGACCGGGGCCATTTCGCGGGTTATCGGGAAGCGGGTGTCAACCGCCTGTCGATTGGCGTACAGAGTTTTGACGACGGTTGCCTGCGCCGACTCGGCCGAGCCCATGACCGGACGGATGCCCATGCAGCCATTGATTTCGCGAGGCAGGCAGGCTTTTCACGCCTCAATCTGGATCTAATGTACGGTCTGCCGAATCAGCAGGCAGAGCAAGCGTGTGCTGACCTTGAGACGGCCCTGGCTTTCGAGCCGGAGCACCTGTCCTGGTATCAGTTGACGCTGGAGCCAGGCACGCCGTTTGCCGTCAACCCCCCTCCGCTCCCGGACGAAGACCGCTTGTGGGAGATGTCCGCGGAGGGCGCCGGGATACTGGAACGCGCAGGCTACGCCCAATATGAAGTATCCGCCTGGTGCCGGGATGATGCGGTCTGCCGGCATAACGTGAACTACTGGGAGTACGGAGACTACCTGGGTGTAGGGGCCGGTGCGCACGGCAAACTGACGGATGCGGCAGGGGAAGTGTTCCGCACGGTGCAGGCATACAACCCAGGCGATTGGATGGAAGCGGCGCAGAGGAAAGGGGCGGAAACCGAACGGCGGCACCGGGGTGCCGAAAGCCGGATCTTCGAATTCATGCTGGGCGCGCTTCGCCTGAAGGCGGGCGTGGCTTGGAGCCTGTTCGAGGCGCGGACCGGGCAATCAAGGGTGGCGGCGTCCGGGATGCTGGCGAAAGCCCGGACCTCCGGCCTGCTCGACGAATCGCCGCAGGGCCTGCGCGCCAGCGCTCGCGGCTGGCGCTACCTGGACGACCTGTGCGAGTTGTTCCTTCCGGAGAAGGTTCGGATCAGTCCAGCGGAATGCGGATGACCACGCCACCGAGCACGTCGCCGACCTCGATGTCGGTGCGCGGGGAGTCCTTGTGGCTGTTGTGGCAGGATGCGCAGGCTTCGGTGGTCGCAATGTCGGGGTACACCGCCGCGAAATAGCGCTGGCCGCCGAGTTCCTCCTCTCCGTAGAAATTCTCATCCGGATTCTCGGCGACCCGCTCGAGCCCTTCCCGTTCCAGGTCCGTCGCCGGGCCATTCTGCTTGTTGATCGGCCACAGCGAAAGCAGGGCGTAGGAAAAATCCTCGGTCTGCTCCTCCACTTTCTCCGCGCCGAAGCGGAACATCTGCGCGGGCAACGGCAGGGCCATGTCGTCTTCGAAGTGCTCCGAGGCGGCGATGACCTTCTGGTCTTCGGTGAGACGCTGGATCACCCTGTGCGTGTAGACTTCCCGGTCCGCCGACATCAGGGTGTACAGCATGTCGGCGACTTGCCGGTACGGAACCCCCTCGGCCGCGACCCCGCTCGCCGCCAGGGTTGCCGCGGCACAGAGCGCAATGCCCGCCCGTCGGACTGGTTTTCTGTTCATTGGCCGTTCCTCCGGGGGGAATTGTATTCGAAATCCATTCATTCCTCTTCTTCCGGATTGTCCGCCGCGTGCCGGAGCGCCCACGCAATGCCTTCGACATGAGTCCCGGGTCGTCCCTCGAAATTCCGGCTGATCTGGCCGGGGTCCGCCAGGGCATTGAGCGAAAAGCCGAGGCCGTGGCAGTCCAGGCAAACGGGGCGAATCATTTTCGAGTTCGGCCGCAGGAGATCGTTCTGGTTGTGGCTGACCCGGATTTTCCCGCGCCGCTCGATTTTTTCCAGGTGGCAGGTCGCGCAGCTCACCCCGGTCCCCGGTGCGGCTTCGCCTGCGACCTCGGCTTCCCACAGCGCGTGATGCGGGCTCCCGAAATAGGCTTGGGTATGGGGGTCGTCGTGGCAGGACGCACAGGCTTCGACCGCCGCTTCCACGCGGTCGGCCGAATGGGGCGAGTGGCAGGAGCCGCAGTGCAGGGCCTGATGGGCGGCTTCGGCGCGCATCGGCGGGCGCGCCTCGCCGACCGACATGCGCCGGGGCGGGGCGGGGTCGGTGAACCCGGCCACGGCGGCCGACGGCAGCCACCCGTCCAGCCCCAACGCCTTCAGCCCCCGGCGGGGATCCCGGGGTTTTGCGAGGCGAGGATGCCGGCGCATGCCGTGCCGGCCCTGGGCGAAGGTCCTCGCCTGCCATCGGTGGCAATCTTCGCAGACCGCCGCATCCGGCGCCTCGGTCCAGTGTGCCTCCAGTTCGGTTGCAGTGGCGGCCTCCCCTGCGTCCGGTGCGTGGCAGGCCGTGCAGTTCTCCCCGGCCGCGGCGTGCCCGGATCCGGCCCACGCGTCGAGCACGGCAGGATCCCGAAGCGCGCTTCCCGGTGCCACGGCTTCGTCTCGTCCAAGTCCGGCATCCGTCCCGGGGCCTCCGACGCGGGCCTGTGCGGAGAGACGGTGCACCGGCTCCGGGGCGAGCCAGGGCCGGCCGGCATGCTGGACCAGGAAATCCGCGTAGAGCGCCTGGTTGTCGTGGTAGTTGTGGCAGCCGGAAGAGGCGCAGGTGTCGAAGGACAGGCCGGCGTGGCTCGGCCGGTTCACGCGCACGTCCTGTTCCCCCTCGGAATGGCAGGCCACGCAGAAGTCCGAGGGGGCCGTGACCGCACTGGTTCGCGTGACTTCGGGGCGGTGCTCGACATGGCAGGCGGTGCAGAAGCGCGCGTCCAGCTTCTCCCAGTAGGCGGCCATCCTCGGGTTGCGGAATTTTCCGGGCGGGTGGCTGTCCCTGGCGGCCTTCAGTTCTGCTTCGTGGCAACCCCGGCAGGTCTTGTTCAGGGCCCTGAGGGCCTTCGCCGGGCTGGCGAAGGGCGGGGCGGCATGGCAGGTCTCGCAGGCCATCTCGATCTGGTGATGGGCATCGGTGGTTTCGCCGACCAGCAGGATCTCCCGGTCGCCGCCGATGGTCATCCAGGCCACCACCCCGGCGACGGCGGCCAGGGTTCCCGCAGTGCCGAGAATCCAGAAAAAGGTTTTCTTCAGCATGCGCGTCCCGCCTCAGTACAGGTAGACGAGAAGGATGTGGATGGCCAGGAGGGCCGGCAGGGGGAGAAGCACGAGGAGGTGCAGCCGGGCCGGGAGGCGGCGCAGCCTTCCGCTGATTCCCAGGCGTTGGATGCGGGGGTCCTTGTTGATCAGGACCCCCGCCAGTGCGCCGAGCAGCAGCAGGGCCAGGTAGTTTCCCATCAGCGCCGCGTTGAGGTTGGCCCCGAAGCGGAAGCCCGTATGCGCGAACAGGACCAGCACGCAGGAAACCCCGAGGCCCACGTGGATCAGCGGCCACCAGTCGTGGCCCTTCAGCCCGACCGCCAGTCGCGTTTTCATGAAGCCCCCGACCAGCAGCGCCGCCGCGCTGAGCCCCAGCAGCGTATAGCCGCTCCATTGCTGCCATGTTTCATCGGACCACAGAAGCTCGAGCACGCCGGGGCCGAACCGATCCGGTATGGGGACGCGCGGGAGGACGAGAGTCGCGCCGGCCGCGAGGCTGCCGGCGATGGCGAAGGCCAGGAGGCGCCTCTCGAAACGGGCCGCCCGGGCGCGCACGGCGGAAATGATGGCCTGCTTCGTCTCGGCGATCGTGCTGGCCACCTCGCGGCCGATCAGGTCCATCACGTGGAGTTGCTCGATCCGGGGCCCGGCGCGCTCGACCTCCCGGCGGGGGAAGATGTCGGTGAGGATGTTGCACGCATCCACCAGGCAGATCAGGGCGACGTCCCGGGGGTCGGGGATGTCGTCGGACTCCAGGATGCCCCGGATGTGCTGCTTGATCTCGCGCTCGGCCGCGCCGTCGACCTTGGCATAGCGATGGGTGCGGAGGATTCCCGGAAATCGCCTCTCCCGCTTCAGGATGCCGCGCTCCACGAGGCTTGCCACTGCCTGCTCCCGGATCGTGATCGCTTCCTCCGAGGAGAGCGCTTCGACCCATTGATGGGTGTCGGAAGCCTCCGCATGTCCGGAAATCCTCTCCAGGATGCGGTCGAGCATGGGGTTGCCGGTCGGGGTCCGGTCGATGACCATGAGCGTCTGCAGGTCGGTGTCGATCCGGTTGGCGAAGGCCAGTTCCATCAGGACGGCACCGGTCAGGGCGCATTTGAAGGCGGCTTCCTGGATCGGCAAGAAAGATTCGTTCTGCTCGTCCAGCAGCAGCAGGACGATTTCTTCGGCGAGCGTGACCACGATACGAGTTTCCGGAGTGGCGGCAAGCAGTGCCATGATAGGTGAGGGGACAGCGGTGCGCAAGCCGCACGGCGACCGGGTCCCGCCTGTGCATGAGCCTGAATTTCGCTACTTCCTGATATACTACGCGCCCCGGTTCACCCCGGTTTTACGAGCATGGCAGTCCAAGACTACAACTATCACGACATTATGGTCACCTGCGCCTGCGGCAATCGCTTTCAGACGCGCTCGACCTATGCCGGGGACGAACTGCACGTGGAAATCTGCTCGCAGTGCCACCCGTTCTACACCGGGAAACAGAAAATCCTGGAAACTGCGAAACAGGTCGACAAATTCCGCAAGCGTTATGGCAGCTGAGCCTCGCCAGCTCCCGCCCCTTTCTTTTTTTCGAACTTCTCTGTTGACGCTGGCGCTGGGTGCGTCAGTCAGCGCCTGCGTGGGCGCTACGAACCCGGTCACCGGAGAACGGGACTGGACGGGGGTCGACGAGAAGCGGGAACTGGAACTCGGGCATGAGGCCCACCCGGCAATCCTCAACCTGTACGGCTACTACGACAACCCCAGGCTCCAGGAGTACGTCTCGCAAGTCGGCCAGGCGCTGGTCCCCCACACGCACCGCCCGGAACTGGACTACCGTTTCACGGTGCTCGACAGCCCGATGGTCAATGCATTGGCCACGCCCGGCTACGTCTACATCACGCGAGGCATGCTGGCCCTGCTCAATTCCGAGGCGGAGCTGGCCGGCGTGCTGGGGCACGAGCTGGCGCACATTACGGCGCGGCACACGGCCCAGAGGATCGGGCAACAGCAGGCGGTCGACATTATCAGACTGGTGCTGGACGTGGCGGCCGACAGCGCGCTGGTTGACAATGCGGCGAATATTCTGGGAGAGGCGCATCTTCGCGGCTACGGGCGCGAGAATGAACTGGAAGCGGACCGGCTGGGCGCACGCTATGCGGCGCTGGCCGGGTACGACCCCGAAGCGCTGCTCGAGGTCATCCGCATCCTGAAGGATCAGGAATCCCACGAAATCAAGATGGCGAGGCAGGAGGGGCGCAAGCCGCAGGTCTATCACGGCCTCTTCGCCACGCACCCTGACAACGATGACCGCTTGCAGGAAGTGATCCGGGAGGCGAACCAGCACCGTTCCGATTCGGAAGTGCGGGTGCGGCGCGGGGAATACCTGCGCCATATCGACGGCATGGCGATCGGTCCCGCCGAGTCCGAGGGCCTGTTGCGCGGGCGCTATTTCTACCATCGAAGCTATCACTTCACCCTCGCGTTCCCGGAAGGATGGGAGGCCAGGAACTTCCCGGACCGCTTGATCGCGCAGGCGCCGGGCCAAGACATGCAGATCCGATTGACCTTGATCGAACGGAATGCCCGGCAGCCTTCCTGCGACTTTCTGCGCCGGCGGTTCGAGAACCTGGCCCAGTTGAGGGTTCGTGCGACGGAAGGGTTTTCGGGATGCCAGGCACGGGTATGGGATAGCCGGTCCGCGGCGGACATCCTGGTTCTGGAGCATTCTTCCGAGATTTTCCTGATCGTGGCCGCACAATCGGACCGACCGGAGGCATTCCGGCGCTATGCCGGGGCGGTGCAAGAGACATTCCAGAGCCTGAGGCCGATGACGAAGGCCGAATACGATGCGGCGCGGCCGCCCCAGTTGAAGATCGTCGAGGCCAAGGCCGGGGACACCTATGCCGCCTATGCCGAGGGTGCCGAATGGGACCCGTACCCCGAAGATCAATTGAGGCTTTTCAATGCGGCGTATCCGTCGGGTGAACCGATTCCCGGAGAGGCGGTCAAAGTCGTACGCTGACGCTTTTCCGGGAAACGCGGCGATGGGGAGGGCGGCGACCATAATAGAATGTGCGTATGAGTTCCACCGAATGCATCCTTGCCCTGACGACGGTTTCCGATGAGCCGCAGGCGCGGGATCTTGCGCGGCAGTTGGTTGAGAGCCGTCTGGCTGCCTGCATCAACCAGGTCCGTGTCGCTTCCACTTACAGTTGGAAGGGGGCGGTGGAAGAGGAACCGGAGATCCTGCTGCTGATCAAGACCACCCGCGCCCGGCAGGCGGATCTTCAGAATGCCCTGCTGGA
>CAZRSJ010000058.1:0-5196 GCA_964602805.1 uncultured Chromatiales bacterium
TCCAGTGGATGGCGGCGCTGGTGTCGAGACCGCCGGAAAAGGCAATGCCGACCCGTTCACCCACGGGCAGACTCTTGAGGATGGTGGTCATGGCTGAAACGGCAAGGGAAAAGCGGGGATTGTATCAGCGAAGCCCGCCGACGCATCCCTTAAATGCTCCAACGGAAAATGAAACCGAAAACGACAAATTTATGATTCTTATAATTACTGTCTCAATTCCTCAAGGCAATATGAGACATGGCCACAGTGGGATATGCCCGGGTCAGCTCCATCGGGCAGAACCTGGATCTTCAGCTTGAGAAACTCCGGGAATACGGCTGCGATGAGGTTTTCCAGGAGAAACGCTCCGGACGGACCGCGGCCCGGCCGGCGCTTAAGGAATGTCTCCGGTACGTCCGCCGCAGCGATATCCTGGTGATCACCCACCTCGACCACCTGGCGCGCTCTACCCTAGACCTGCACCGGATCCTTGAGCAACTGCAGGAAAACGACGTCGGCTTCGTCGTGCTGGACCAGGCCATCGACACCACGACCTCGGCCGGCAAGCTCGTGTTCAAGATCCTGGCCTCAGTCGCCGAGTTCGAGACGCACCTCCGGAAAGAGCGCCAGGCGGAAGGGATCTCGAGAGCCCGGATCGAGGGGGTGCGGTGCGGTCCTCCGCCGAAACTGACCAAAGACCCGATTGCCGAGTTGCGCCGCAAGCGCACCGCCGGCGTCCGAATCCGGGAACTGACGGAACAGTACGGGCTGAGTCGGGCGAGTATCTATCGACAGTTATAGTTGGGTCAATTTAGAATCGGTTGCGGCTAGACCTCCAATTCTGACCGGTTATACTCGAGAATATGACAAATTACGGTTGAGAAATACAGCTGCCTTGCTGAAGTTTGGTTTTGCCGAACGATCGGCGTATCATCGCACGTCGGATTCGCCACTGAATTGTCTATTCGGAACCCCCACATAACTGACAATGCGGATTGTGAGAAGCTTCTTTCCTTGGCCCATCTCTCCGGGCGAGGACACAGGAAGAGCCTCTTGAATATGAGAAAGAGATTATGAAGGTGCAATTCAAGCATCCGCCGATCAATGAGTTGATCATCGGCGCCTATTTTGATCCACCTTTATCCACACTCCGAAGCGAGCATATTGGCTTGTTGTGGTCGAAATTTCGCGAGGAGTTCCCTAAGGTAGAGCAAAAGGAGCCCATGGTTATCAGGCCACCTGCACCGAGTGATGAATTTTTTCTCATGCCACGGTTCTGGTTTGTCTCGGAAGACGAAACCTACTTGATTCAAGTCCAAAAAGATGCCTTTCTTCTCAATTGGAGGAAGCGAGAATCTGACTACCCGCATTTCAACGAACAATTGAAACCGAGTTTCGATAGGTATTTTGCAGTATTTGAGGAGTTTCTACAGAAAGATGTAGGCTGGGAATCTGGTCTTAGAATTAACCACTGTGAACTCACATATGTTGATTTGATTGAGCCATGTGATTATTGGAGAAGTCCGCAAGATACACCGAAACTCATCCCATCTTTCACGATGCCGAAATGGTGGCATAACTGTGATACAGAGCCATCGTTCTCTTGTGTGTACCGATATGCACTCGAGTCAGACTTGCAGTTAACCATAACATTACGGACTGCGGAAACGGTCACTGAACCAAACGAGCCTCGACTGATCATTGAATTTAAGGCAATTGGAATTTTGGGCGGAGTGTCAAAATCTCATACCGATGCCTGGTACGTTAAAGCCCACGACATTATTCTCAATTCGTTTCTAGAAGCTACGAACAAAGAAGTGCAACAAAATCTCTGGATACCTGAGGAAAGATTTGAATGAGTTCCGACGCCGTAGCCGAAGAATGGAATAGTGCCGCATTTGATAGAGACTATCAGATCTCCTTGAGCATGCGTGATTTTTTGCCGGCTTCAACTGGCAGCATCGGCTTGAGATATTTAGTACAAAGACCGAAATCTGGTCGTACGCCATCTGGCGAAAATTTCGAACGAAAGCGTGAGAACCGAGACATGAGTTCCGTGGTGAAACTCAAAGGTTGGGTGTCCCTCGGTGACGTTGATTTTTACGGTTTCAGTACTACCCCTGCCGATATTTGTGGTGAGCAAATTAGTCTGAAACACAGCCCACACGATGCCTATAAGGAAAGAATAAACGCCTTACAGATCGCGGCATCCGAAGATGAAATCTCTTTAAACGCATCCTCCGTAAACGATTTCCACGCCTTTATTGATTCGGAACCCAACCTTATTCGAAGCAATTTAGTGTTGATGGACAACGGCAATCTGCGCGCTGTATGGAAGGATGAAATCGGAACACATTTGGGCCTCCAGTTTCTTGGAAACGGAATGGTGCAGTATGTGATCTTTAAACAGCGACGGAAGAATGATCCGTTCTCGCGCGTCGCTGGGCGAGACACCTTCGAGGGATTGAAAGGGCAAATCGTGGGATTTGAACTTTGCTCTCTGATTTACGAATGAGGGGAAACGATTTACCTATCGACGACCACATCGTTCGATACGTTAAACCAACTATGATCCATGAGGATGGGACAGTAGACGGATCCGACTTTTGTTTGCGCCCCTCCCTACCGGATGAAACAGGGTTGTCAGTCAATTGGCTCGAAGCTTTCGGGTCTGAAAAATGTACGCAATTAGCCGAAGTGAGGCGCTTGTGTCGATTGACTCAGAAACCATCTGGACGTTTTGCCGAAATGAATATTGGCGCAGTGATGTGTAATGTCGCCGAGGAGTTAGACGTGTTACGTATCGTTTCTTCTCCACTAGCCGCCACGGAATGTTTTGACGCAGATCCCTCACACGCAGAAATGGTGGGCTTGCCGGCAGGGGACTCCGACGACGCTTTATTGATAGGAGACCTAATCGCGCAATGCGTTATGGAGACGCATCCAGCGGTTACAGACGAAAGTTGAATTGTAGAAATCAGCACTTGATCTGACAGTTACGGTTTGATGGGGCGACTGTCAGTTGAAGTCAAGTTCACAAACTTCTCCCGCCAGATTTTCCTGCCGTCCTCCAATGTCTCAATAGGGGTTCTGCCACGACAAACCCCGCCTCTAGGCAATGCCGAAGGCCCCTTATTTGATTTTTCCCGTGCGGATTCGTGGGGTTCGTGAGCAGGGGCTATCGTGATATCTGGTTCAATAGTCATCAACTGCTCGGACATTTCAACGACGCACGCCTCCCAAAGTCAGTACATTATTGACACTGTGACATACGCTACTGCCACTTTTACCGGAACTGTACTGCACCAACCAACGGTGAATGTAAAAATGTCTCTACAAGATGCACCGGCCCGGATGACGATAGAGCAGTATGTAGTTTATGCTGGAATTGCCGGTAAAAACCGGGAATACTCGGTGGCCCCCGATCCCAACGGAAATGATGAACATCCAGCGCATCGAGACCTTCTCCGACGAGTTCGTCTGCTTCGTCCGGGTCACCCTGGAGGACGGCAGCCAGGGCTGGGGCCAGACCGCCCCCTATCACGCCGACATCACCGCACAGGTGGTGCACCGCCAGGTGGCCCCCTGGATCCTCGGCAGGGACGGCACCGACATCGACGCCCTCGGCGACCGCGTGATGGAGAAGGAGCACAAGTTTCCGGGATCGTACCTGCGGCGCGCGTTCGGGGGGGTGGACACCGCCCTGTGGGACTGCCGGGGCAGGCGCGAGGGAAAGAGCGTCTGTGAACTGATCGGCGGCAGCCCGGGTCCGGTCCGCGCCTATGCCTCTTCCATGAAAAGGGACATCACCCCGGAGGATGAGGCGGCACGGTTCGCCGGACTGCGCGACCGGTACGGATTCGATGCGTTCAAGTTCCGCGTCGGCGCGGAATGCGGCCATGACATCGACGAGTGGCCGGGCCGGACCGAGGCCATTGTTCCGGCCGTGCACAGCGTGCTGGGCGACGAAGTCTCGCTGCTGGTGGACGGCAATTCCGGTTTCTCGCCGGGCCGGGCCATCGCGGTCGGCCGGATGCTGGAAGACCACGGCGTGGTTCATTTCGAGGAGCCCTGCCCCTACTGGGAATACGACCAGACCAGGCAGGTCACCGAGGCCCTGTCCCTGGACGTGACGGGCGGGGAGCAGGACTGCGAGCTGCAGAATTGGCGGCAGATGATCGACGGGCGGGTGGTGGACATCGTGCAGCCGGACGTCTGCTATCTCGGCGGACTCAGCCGGACCCTCCGGGTGGCCCGCATGGCCGGGGCCGCCGGCATCCCCGTGACGCCCCACTGCGCCAACCTGTCCATGGTGACCCTGTTCACCATGCACCTCCTGCGCGCCATTCCCAATGCCGGCCGGTACCTGGAATTCGCCATCGAGGAGGCGGATTACTACCCCTGGCAGTACGGGCTGTTCCTCGACTCCCCCTACGGCATCAGGGACGGCATGGCAACGGTGCCCGACGCCCCGGGCTGGGGGGCGGAGGTGCACCCGGACTGGCTGGCGCAATCGGACCACCGGGAAAGCGTGCTCGCCTGATCCGGTCCGGGAACCCGCATGAGAAAACTGGTCTACGCCGGCAACATCCTGTCCGCCATCCCGGCGGCCCTGGTGGTGCCGCTGTTGCCGTTCACGTTTCTCCTGATCGATGGCGAGGGCCGGGTCCCCGGGTTCTTTCACGAGTACCTGCTGCGCACCCTGATGCTGGCCTACCCGGTGGCCCTGGCCGCCTGCCTCTGGCTTTCCGTCCGGCTGCTGAGACGGGACAGGCTCCGTGCGGCGCTCGGGACCAGCCTGGTCCCGCTGGGTGTTTTCCTGGTGCTGCTCTGGACCTACCTCGCGGGCGGCGTGGTGCTTAGATGAGGCATCCCCGGGCCCGGGCCCCGGGAAGCCGCGGCACCCCGTTCAGTCCCGGGGCGCCGTCTCCACGAACGCGGGATCCCGCCCGGCGGTTTCCATCAGCCCGCGCAGGTTGTCCAGCCCGTCCAGGGAAAAGCGGTTCCGGAACAGCCCCCAGCCGATCAGGCAGGCAGTGCGCAGCGCGCCGTCCCTGCCGATTCCGTCGCCCGGGTCAAGGCGCCGGTTCAGCTCTTCGAGCCCCTTGAGCACCCGGTACTGCTGGCGGCCGAGATAGGGGAACCTGTCCGCCGTGGCGCCCTCCTTCTCCATCATGAACTGGTTGATGCCCGCATCCGTGAGGGTGTCCGCCATGA
>CAZRSJ010000058.1:5296-7743 GCA_964602805.1 uncultured Chromatiales bacterium
TCCTTCTCCATCATGAACTGGTTGATGCCCGCATCCGTGAGGGTGTCCGCCATGAAATAGAGCTCGCAGTCCTCGAGATCCTCGAGGAAGCCCATGCCGGATTTCTCCCGCACATGCTTCAGGATCGAGGTCGAATCCGTGAGCGTCAGTTCCCCGTCTTCAAAAAACGGCACCTTCGCCGTCGGGGAGCGCTCGGCGCTCATGGCGTAATCCGCCTCGACAAAGGTGTAGTCAAAGCCCGACTGGGCGAGGGCGACCCGCACGTGGCGCACGTACGGAGAGGTCACGCTGCCGTAGAGTTTCATTGGTGGATCCGGTCAGATTCTGTTGGGCCGGCGAGTGTACCAGAGCCCGCGCACCCCTGGTCACCGGTGGCGCCCTGCGTGCAGCGATAGTCGCCGGGGCACTACCGCCGGCGGTTGCCTGCGGGGCCGGTCCCCGCCTTCGGCTATACTCCGCGAAACCGTCAGCACAATCCTCCCCAATCACGATGGAGATGCCCGATCCCGAAACCCTCATGGACCGGTTCGCCGCGGCGGGCTACATCGCCGAGACCGAACTGGCCACGGTGCTGGTGCTGATGCACCGTCTCGGCCGCCCGTTGCTGGTGGAAGGCGAGGCCGGGGTCGGCAAGACCGAAATCGCCCGAACCCTGGCCACCGTGGAAGACCGGCGGCTCATCCGCCTGCAGTGCTACGAGGGCCTCGACACCAATGCGGCGGTGTACGAGTGGAACTACAGCCGCCAGCTGCTTTCCATCCAGCTGCAGGAGGCCGGGGCCGCGCAGGAGTCCCTGGACATCTTCGCGCCCGAATTCCTGCTGGAGCGCCCCCTGCTCCAGTCGATTCGCCAGCCGGAGCCCCCCGTGCTCCTCATCGATGAAATCGACCGCGCGGACGAGGCCTTCGAGGCGTACCTGCTGGAACTGCTGTCGGACTTCCAGGTGACCATCCCGGAACTCGGCACGCTCAGCGCCCGCTCCCTGCCGACGGTGATCCTCACCTCGAACGGATCCCGGGACCTCAGCGACGCCCTGCGCCGCCGCTGCCTCTACCATTACCTCGACTACCCCGACCATGCCAGGGAACTGGCCATCGTGGAAGCCAGGCTGCCCGGCATCAGCCACCGGCTGGCGGACCAGGTAACCCGCGTGGTGCAGATCCTGCGCGGACGCAACCTGGCAAAGTCCCCGGGCATCGCGGAAATGCTGGACTGGTGTTCGGCGCTGATGGCCGCGTCCGTGGACAGCCTGCCCGCCGACGGAGAGCTGCTGGCCGCGACCCGCGGCTGCGTGCTCAAGAACCGGGAGGATTTCGACGCCGTCGGGGCCGATGAACTGGCGGACATCGTCCGGCAGATCGCGTGAGCGGCTCCCTCTCCCCCGCCCCGCCCGCCAGCCGCATGCTGGAATTCGCCGGCTACCTGCGCCGGCACGGCTACCGGATCGGCGTCGGGGAACTGCCCGACCTATTCCGGCTGGTGGACAGGGGAGCGCGGGATCCGGTGCTCACCCGCCGGGGGCTGCGCGCGCTGTGCTGCCGCACGCACGACGAATGGCGCGAATTCGATCGCCATTTCAACCGCTTCTGGTTTCCCGTGGAAAGCGAACAGGCAGCACCGGAACCCGTTCCGGGCGGCCTTCCGGATTCGCCGGGACAGACGCTGGTGGGCCTGGCGGGCACCAGCGACCGGGAACCGGACAGCACCCACGGACAAAGCGACATCGAAGGCAGCGGAGCCGGCCGGCAGCGCACCCTGGGCAAGGCCGATTTCCGTTTCCTGCGCGACCGCACCGCCATGCACGAGGTGGAATCCCTGGTGGACAGGCTCGGGCAGCAGCTGCGCCGCCGGCTCGGCAAGCGGCGGGAAATCTCACCGAGGGGCGGGCACCTGGACATGCGCAGGTCCCTCCGGCGCAGCCTGGCAACGGGCGGGCTGCCGCTGAAACTGGTCTGGAGCCGGCCAAGGCCCGTGCCGCTGCACCTCGTGATCCTCCATGACGTGTCCCACTCCATGACCTGGAACAATCCCCTGCTCTTCCGTTTCGTGCGCGGCCTGATGCAGAGTTTCCGGGGTTCGGCGGCGTTCGCCTTTCATACCCGACTGTTCGAGGTGACCCCGTTTTTCCGGGAGCGCAGCCTGGAGCGGATGCTGGCCCGGCTGGACGCCGGGGAAAACCTCTGGCTTGGCGGAACCTGCATCGCCCGCTCCCTGGCCGAATTCAACCGGCGCCACGCCGGGACCCTGCTTCGGTCCGACTCCCATGTCCTCATCATCAGCGACGGTTTCGACACCGACGATCCCGAAATGCTCCGGACCGAACTGTCGCGGATCCGCCTCAACTGCCGCCAGATCCTGTGGCTGAACCCCATGCTGGGCCGCGAAGGGGTCACCCTCACCGAGGCGTCCCTGTCGGCACGGCTGCCCGAGGTCCACCGGTTTCTCCC
>CAZRSJ010000059.1:0-7677 GCA_964602805.1 uncultured Chromatiales bacterium
CCCACGCTGTGGATCACGCCTCCGAGCGGCGGTAGTGTCTCATCTATCCGCGCCAGCATCTCGTCTATTGCGTCGGCATCTGTCACGTCTGCGAGTTCTACCTGCACTTTCACGCCGCGTTCCCGCAGCCTGCGGATCACCTCCTCAGCTTCAGGGTCCGGTGCTCGGCGCCCGTTTAGCGCGATTGCGCCCGCACCGCGATCCGCCAACCAGTCTGCTACGGCGCATCCGATTCCGCCCAGACCACCCGTTACCAGATAGGTACGGTCCTGCCGCAGCCTGCCTTTCAGGGTTGGTGGCGTCGTTACGACGATCTTTCCTATGTGTCGGGCGGCGCGCATGAAGCTCAGCGCGGCTCCGGCTTCGGCGAGCGGCCACCTGCTGTGGGTGATTGTTTTCAGTTCTCCCGACGAAAGGCGCGCCATCACGTCCCGCAGGACTCTTCCCACCCACGCCGGGTCGGTTTTTTTCAGAACATCTAATTCCAGGATGTCGTAGGCCACATCCGGACGCACAGCCGCCATCTCTTCCTCGCTCAAGATGTCTCGTCTGGCCAGTTCCACGAACCGGCCGCCGTTCTTGAGACAGGACAGACTCGCGTCGATGAAGCCCTCCCCTGTCAGGCTGTTCAGCACCACATCGATGCCCTCTCCATTTGTAGTTTCGAGGATCTCTTTTCCAAACGCTGTCTGGCGGCTGTCGAATATGTGTTCCACGCCCAGTGATCGGAGATAGGCCTGCTTTGGCGCGCTCGCGGTGGCAAAGACCTCTGCGCCCGCGGCTTGTACCAATTGGATTGCTGCCAATCCCACACCGCCCGAACCCGCGTGAATCAGTACCCGATCGCCGGCCTCCAGTCCCGAGAGTTCGAAAGACAGCGCGGCGGATACGAATGCACTCGGCACTGTGGCAAGTCCAGTGACCGAGAAGCCCGATGGCGCAGGTGCTACCAACTCCTCCCGCGTAACCATTTGCGCCCCGAATGCTCCAAATCCCAATCCAACCACATGGTCGCCGACGGAAATGGTCGAGACATCGGAACCCACCTCGAGGATATAACCGCACATCTCTCTACCCAGATTGCCCTCCTCAATAAAGCCGAGTGAACGAAACACATCCCAGAAGTTGAGCCCGGAGGCCTCGACTGAGACGCGAACTTCGCGTGGTTCGAGGGGTTGCGCCGGTAGCGGGTGGACATACGGTCTCTCGAACACGCCGTCCGGATCCGGAGCCAGCACCCATTCCGGATTCTCCGGCAAGGTCAGGCGCTCTACTCCGGCGCCCATCCGAATCAGGCGGGCTACGCGGCGGGCATCCCCGCGGTACGCGATGTGATTTTCGGAATCGGGATACAGGAGTTCATTGACGAGGTCGGGTGCCGGTGCCATCTCTCCGGGGTCCAGATCGATCATCCTCGGCTGCAGATGCGCCGCTTCTCGGGCTACTGCTTTGCCGAAGCCCCAGAGTGCTGCGCCGGCGAGTTCTCCGCCGCGCTCTCGCTCCAATACCTGTGCCCCCCGCGTGATAAACCACACGCCCTTTTCAGGTGTCATATCGGAGTCGGCAACGGCCTGCACCAGCGCGAGGGCACTCGCTCCCACTCGTCTTACATCCGCCGCCATTTCCCCGGTCGTTGCCTCTGTCCCATGGCCTTCCAGTGACGCGAGGTGCACAATGCCGCTGAGTGGCACATTGTCCGGCAGCTCCTTCAGGAGTGTTTGCCACGCCTCGCGTTGCTCCATGTCTATGGTTTTTCTGATAACGCCTGAGTTGTCCTTTTCATGCGGACCATCGCTGCAGGCCAGCACGACCATCTGGTTCCGCGCCGCGAGTTCTGCCGCGAGCTCCTCTGCGGCTCTTCCCTGGTCTGCCGCCAGAACCCACGCGCCTCCCTGCTCTGTCACCTTCGCCGGTCCCTGCGCCACGATTACGCCTTTATCCAGCACCCTGGTGGCGTCGGACTCATTTACTCCCAGGACTTCTACTCCCTCGAAACCCACGTTGCCGAGCGCTTGTCGCCATACCGAAGGCTCGGCGAGGGCGTGGTGCGGGCGGTAGCTGTCGGCAAATCGCCACCAGCCATCCAGTTGTCCGAAAGTCAGATCCATCCAACCCAGACCACTGAGGTTCTCGAGAGCGATTAACTGCCCCGATGGCGCGAGAAGGTCACGACAGTGCGCGAGCGTTTCCTCCAGGTATCGCGTGGCGTGTAGCACATTGGACGCGATCAGTAAATCATAGCTATGGGCGTCAAAGCCCTGTGCCACGGGATCCTTCTCAATATCCAGCGGACGGTATTCGATAGCCTCGTCTCCGAACCGCGCTTCGGCTTCCGCAAAGAAGCCCGCCGATATATCCGTGTACATGTAGTCGAATCGTCCGTCCGGAAGTTCTGTCAATACGGACGCGGTTGCCGAACCCGTACCCGCACCGACCTCGATCACTCTGAGGCGCCGGCCATCCGGCAATGCGGCTACAAGAGATCGCACCGCATCGCCCAGCATGCGGTTCGCCGCGCGTGCCACAGGTGCCTTCAGATACAGATCGGCCGCGGTCGGTTCTCCGCTGCTGAACAGAAGTGTCAGCGGATCTTCGCGACCGCGAAGCACTTCTGCCAGAGCGCGGCCAGAGCGCTGAAACAGGCCGATCTCGGTCAGGCCGTGGGGGTGCAGGTCGGTCATTCGGGAGGCGAATTCCTCAAGATCGCCCGGCATTTCTTTTGGCAGCGGATCTTCGGGTCCTATGACCACGACGAAGCCGTCTCCCGTCTCTTCCAAAACTCCCGATTTGGCGAGCATTTCGAGCATTCGGCGGAAGAGGCGCTTGTGCTCCTCGGTGACTTGCAGGCGTTGCCGCAAGTCTTCGGGATCGACGGTCTCGCCCGTCTTGCGCTGCCAACCCAGTTCTTTCAGGGTCGCGAGTGCGCGGGACCGGGACCACCGTTCCAGATCCGCGAGCAGAGCGTTCCTGCCTTCGGGATCGACGCCTGCATCTATCAGGTATTGGGAGAACAACTGCGAGCGGGCGGCAACAGTTGCCGGACCCGGGAAGAAGTCCGCGGGCGTTATTCCAGGTGAAAGGTCGCGATCGCGCCACGCCACCTCGTACAGGAGGTCCTTCACCCCTTCGACTGCTGAGAGCAGTGCTTCCTGTGTTGCCCGCTTCACCGTGTACCCGCTCAAGCCACCGAGCGGAACGCCGTTCAGGTCGTAGATGTTCAGTTCACCGCTCAGGACTTCCGGAGGTTCGTCCGTTTCCGGTCCCTGAGACGCTTCGCTCAAGCGCACGTGACAGACGACCCGATCCGGTAGCCGTCCCGTCAGCCACAGCCGATCCCAGCCAAACGGCAGATATGTGGTTTCGCTCCCGGTTCCCTCCCGGTTGCGCGCCGTGCCCACGACCTGAAAACAACCGTCCAGGACGAGCGGATGGATGTCCAGCCCGTGCCTGGTCAGAGTTTCCGGCAAAGACACTTCACCCAATGCCTCGCCCGGGCGGGACCAGACCTTCCCCAGCGTGCGGAAGAATGGACCGAGAGCGACCCCGGTACTCGCCCTGTGGCGGTAGTAGCCCGCCACATCTACTGGAGAGAGCTCGGCTTTGAGACTTTCCAGATCGATCCTCCCCCCTGCTTCCGGTATAGGAACACCTGACGACACGCGGCCTTCCACGTGTACTGTCCATTCCCCTTCACTCCCCTTGCTGAAGATCTGGACGCCGCGCGACGCCTGCTCAGAGGCGTCGAGCACGACCTGCATCTTTCGGCCCTCTTCATCCGTCCCGTCCTCCTCTTCGAAGACCATCGCGTTGTGCAACTGGAAATCCTCCACGACCACTGATCCGCTCTCTTCGAGGAATGCCGTCGCGCACGCCATGGCTCCGTAGAGGGCGCCAGGTGCCACGATTCGGTCGAACACCTTGTGGTCGTTCAGATAGGACGGATCCGAGGGGAACACTTCCGTCTCAAAGGTAATTTCTCCGCGGGCTGATTCGTGCCGGGCACCCAGTAGCGGGTGGTCGGAACTCCGGCGCTGACGCTTTGGTGGCTCAAGCCAATGGTGTCTGCGCTGGAACGGATAGCTGGGCAGCGAGATACGCCGCCGCGTCTCCCCTGCGAAGAGTCCCGCGAAACGAATCGGGAGTCCCGCCTGGTACGCTTCTGCGACCGATCCCACGAAACCGTCAGCACTTCCAGATTTCTCTGCGTTGTCCGACGGCGGGGAGAGGCTCGACAGCACTGCCGGTGTCTGCGGCGACTCCGGCCAGGCGGAGGTCGCCATTGGAGCCAGCACGGACCGCGGGCCAATCTCCAGCACCACATCTACCCCGAGATCCGATAATGTTTTCACCCCCTGAGCGAATGCTACCGGCTCCCGGGCATGCCGCCTCCAGTAGGCTCCGTCCTGCACCTGTCCCGGTTCTACAGCTCGGCCTGTCAGGTTGCTGACCACGGTGAGGGAAGGCGGCTGGATCGCCACGTCGTTGAGGGACGCTTCCAGTTCGTCCAGGATGGGTTCAACAAGGGCGCTGTGGAACGCCTTGGTTGTGTTCAGCCGCCTGACCCGTATGCCTTCCTGTTCAAATCGCTTTGAGATCGCTTCAATTTCCGCAATCGGGCCGCTGACCACCTGGTGGGTACCGTTGTATCCCGAGATGCTCAACCCTGCGCCAGAGGAGGCTGCGTTTACCGTCTCCACTTCCACCGCCACGCGATCGGCCGGTGCGAAGACCGCGGCCATGCCACCTTCTTCCATCTGCGACATCAGCGCGCCTCGTACAGAGGCAAACCGCATCCCATCCTCAAGGCTGAACACGCCTGCCGCCTGCGATGCCGCGAGTTCCCCAATGCTGTGTCCGACGACCACATCAGGACGGATGCCGACGCTCGACCAGAGCGCTGTCAGTGCGCACTCCAGCGCGTAGAGGGCAGGCTGCTCCCAAGCCGTGTCGCCGAGGTCCTCTTCGCCTTCGGACCGACCGAACATCACGTCCAGCAGCGAGATGCCTCTCTCCTGAAGAAGGACCGCCTCACAGCGGTCCAGAACTGCCCGCGCCACTGGCTCGCTTTCGTAGAGTCCTTGTCCCATGCCGACCCATTGGCTTCCCTGTCCGGTGTAAGCAAACGCCACCCGGGTCGGTGTTCGCGACGCCGCGCCCCCATCTGTTTCCGCCAGTTCACGGAGGCGCTCTCGCAGCGATTCCGCGTCGTGGAAGACGATGCCCGTGCGGTGATCGAAGTGGCTCCGGCCCACGCCCGCTGTCCACGCCATGTCCGCAAGTATGGCCTCATCTTCGGAAGCGTGTTCATCGAGCCATGAAAGGTACCGCCCTCCCAGGTCCCGAAGTGCCCCATCGGATTTTCCCGACAGCGGAAGGAGACGGGTCTGGCGCGGCTGGATCTCCTGTTCCGGCAGCGGCAGATCCCCAAGGGGCGCTGGCAGTGAGACTACCACTGGCTTCGCGGAGCCAACAGCAGTAGATGCACCGTCTGAGACACGGTATTCCTCCATTACAATGTGGGCATTCGTCCCGGATATCCCGAAGGAGTTCACCCCTGCGAGTCGCGGGCGCTCAGTACGGGGCGGCAAGTCCATCATAGACGATGTCACCTGTAATGGTAGCCGGTCCCAGTCGAGACTCGGGTTGGGATTATGGAAATGGAGGTGTTTTGGAATCACTCCCCGCTTCAGTACCAGCGCCGCTTTGATTAGTCCGGCTACGCCTGCGGCCGACTCCAGATGGCCGACATTGGTCTTCACGGAACCAACGAGAAGGGGCCGATCGGCGGATCGTCCCCTGCCATAGACATTGGCCACAGCGTTGATCTCGATCGGATCACCTACCGTTGTTCCGGTTCCGTGCGCCTCCAGGTAATCTACGTCCGATGGGGGGATTCTCGCGTCGGATAGCGCGGTCTCGATCACCTCTTCCAGCGCGGGTGTGTTCGGCACCGTTAGCCCCGTACTGGCTCCGCCGTGGTTCACCGCCGCGCCCCGGATTACTGCCCAGATCCGATCGCCGTCCGCCTCTGCCTCATCGAGCCGCTTGAGGATGACGACCCCGCAGCCTTCACCGCGCACGTAACCGTTCGCGGACGCGTCAAAGGTTTTGCACTGTCCATCGGGAGATAGCATCATCGCATCTGCGCGCAGTTCGTAGATGCGACCGTTCAGGATCGCCTGTACGCCGCCTGCAATGGCCAGATCCGCCTTGCCCTGCTGCAGGTCTGCCACCGCGTCGTGGACTGATACCATGGATGATGCACACGCGGCATCTACGGCCTTTGCCGGTCCCCTTAGCCCCAGCACGAAAGAGACCCGCCCGCTGGTGCCATTCAGGTTGGTGCCGCTGAGGGCGTAGAGACAACTGGCAGCCTCGGCGGGTTTGCTCGATTCCACGACCAGCATTCGGTATTCGTCGTTGCTGATCCCGGTGTACACACCGGTGCGGCTGTCTCTCAAGCCTTCCGGATCGATTCCCGCGTCCTCAAGAGCCACCCAGCTCGTCTCCAGCATCATTCGCTGCTGCGGATCCAGCAGTTCTGCTTCCACCGGGGAAATTCGGAAGAAGGCGTCGTCGAACTGGTCAATGTCGTCAACGAAGGCGCCGAAACGGCAACCTTCGCTCTGCACTGTGTCGTCGGGAAAGAGCAGGCCCCAGCGCCCTATGCCTGAGCCCGGGATTCCTTCGCTGACGGCATTCCCGCCGGCTTCGAGCAGTCGCCAGAAGGCAGAGATGTCCGGCGCGCCGGGAAATCGGCAGGCCATACCTATGATCGCTATCGGTTGGTCTGATACGGAAGGACCGAAAGATTTGTCCGGTTTCATGATTTAATCCTCCATGTTCGGACGGGTTTTTCCAAGACGGGCGGGCACGGGGACACCGCCCCTACAATTTCCTCTGTTTGTATCGGTTTTACTGCAGGTGGTTACTCTCGATAAATTCCCGGACCATCTCAATGCATTCCTCTGGTTTTTCCAATTGGAGAAAGTGCGTTGTTTCAGGCACAAAATCGTAATCTACGGTCAGAATGTCACCGAGGTCAATGGTCGGCAGGAATGTATAAGGCAAGGTGGGATCGGATCCGATGACTTTTGTCGGGCAAGGGAGTGTTTCAAAATCCATCAATGCGGAAAAGCTTCTCATATAATCAACGATCTGCGCTTCGTAATCGCGAGGACACCGAAGCTCGTAACCCTGTCCATCGGCGGCCTTTCGAAGCGTTGTTCTGGCCATGAGTTCCCGAACCCCGGGAACGACGCGCGAGAAGCCGGGCAGAAAGCTGAGGAGTTCTGAAAAATCCTCTTCTGTTTGGAACAGATACCCGCGGCGACGGGTAACTTCGGCTGCGTATTCGGCAGCCTCATCAAATTCTATCTGGCTATTTCCGGGCTTGCACAAGGGGGGATCGAATAGTATCATCGTGGATAAGTGGTTGCTTTGGTCGGATGGCCCGAGGTCTGCCATAGTCGTTAATGATAGGAGTGTTATCAGTGCGGAAGCAGAGTGAAATATACCGGTTTTTGGTTTGTTTCCGTAGTGTTGATCAATGGCTTCAAAAATACAGAGATGGTCGCGGACCAGCGTTGGAACATTGTGATTTGCACGTGGGCCAATGGTATTCCAGCCGTGGTTCCTGAGGTCGAAGATGATGAGGTCGAAATCCTCGGCGAGCAG
>CAZRSJ010000060.1:0-7415 GCA_964602805.1 uncultured Chromatiales bacterium
TTCCTGACGGATGTGTTCCATTACCTGGCCCTGTTCGTGATCGGCAGCATGGTGGTCTGGTCCGCCGGGGCGGAGTTCCTGCACCTGATGGCCAGCAAGCGCTCGGCATCCATCGAGGATATCCTGCTGCTGTTCATCTACCTTGAACTGGGCGCCATGGTCGGCATCTACTTCAAGACCAAGCGCATGCCCGTGCGTTTCCTGATCTACGTGGCCATTACGGCCCTCACCCGCATGCTGGTGGGCATCATCCAGGTGGACCATCACCTGGTGGAGGAAATACCGATCGGGGAGCTGCCGGTCCTGCCCCTGATCTACATCTCCTCCGCAATCCTGATCCTGGCGCTGGCCACACTGGTGATCCGGTTCGGTTCCTTTCGCTATCCGTCGGAAAGCCTGCAGGAAGATACCCCCAAGGATGTCTGACATCCCCGGTCGGTACGGCTTTCGCGTATCGTACCGGAATCCGCCTGTTCCCCTGATTCAGCATCGGTGGCTGCGTGTCCATGACATTGCCCCGCCGGGAGGCAGGGCAGGAACCGGGCGGTCTGGATTTTCCGGAGAAACCGTTTCCGCGGTGTAACAGGACCGTCAGGACGGCGAGGCTTCTGGACTACCCGGAATCGGCCGATCAGCGACTCGCCGGATGACCGGATTTCCACGGCAACCGTTCTGCCCTGAAGCTGTGCGGCCATAAAGGGGACTCAGCCGGGACAGCGGGAATCCTGCATGTAGTCGTGTACCTTGATCTTTTCCATTACGATGTCTGCCCTGGCCTGCTCGACGGCGGCCTTCAGGCTGTCCGGGAGCAGGCCGGCATTGTGCTCGTCCTGCGCCCAGTCGACACCGCCCTCGGCCAGGCCCAGGCTGATGACACCGGCAGTGAAGTTGCCGTTCAGCCCGTCACTGAGCGTCTGGTAGGCAGCCACATCGACTCGCTTCAGCATCGAGGTCAGCACCGACCCGGGCGCCAGCCCGTTCTGGTTCGAGTCGACGCCGATGGCAAGCCTGCCGGCTTCGGCTGCGGCTTGGATGACGCCGATACCGCTTCCGCCGGCAGCATGATAGATGACATCGGCGCCCCGCTCGATCTGGCCCTGTGCAAGTTCCGCGGCCCTCGCAGGATCTCTCCAGGCGGCGGGTGTCGTTCCGATCATGCCCTGCAGGACCTCGATGTCGCTCCTGGTGGCCTTCGCACCCTGCAGATAGCCGCAATGGAACCTGTGGATGAGGGGGATATCCATGCCGCCCACGAAGCCGATCTTTCCGGTCCGGCTCGCGAGGGCCGCCGCGACGCCTACCAGATAACTGCCTTCATGCTCCCTGAAAGCGTACTGGCGCAGATTGGGACGGTCCAGCCAGGAGACGTCGATGATCGCGAATTGCCGGTCGGGATAATCGGCCGCCACTGCGTCGATTGCGTCCGCCTGGGCGAAACCCACCGCAATCACCATGGTTGCCCCGCTTTCCACCAGTTCCTGTATCGCCTGCTCGCGCCGGGTCCTGTCGGGTATCAGCAACTCTTCGACCCGGACGCCCGTCTCGTCGGAGAACTTCCGCAGACCATTCCAGACGCCCTCGTTGAAGCCCTTGTCGAACTTGTTGTCGGTGTCATAGACCACTGCGGGCCTGAAGTCTCCGGCGAACGCGGTGCCGATCATGGGGACCGACAGCATCGCCACGCAGAAAAGGGTGAGAATCCTCATTCCGGACACTCCACGAACAGGTGTAAGGGATCATCCGAAGGATGGGTCAATTTTCGGGGCAAATCAACTGATGCCGGAACTATAGGCACAGGCCGGTTGTCCGTCTTCCGGGAAGAATGTTCCCGCCGGCGAGTCCCTTGACGGCGCCGGTAAAGCGCGTCGTCGGTTCGGGTGGATCATGGCAAGGATTCCCGGGGCGTACGGTCCTGTGCGGTATAAATTGCCCGGGTCCGGCGCCTTGCAAGAATGGACAGGCAAGTCTGGAGAACCGCAAGGCGGTCTATCCCGTGCATCTCCTGCTATCCGCTGATCGGAGCTGGTGCCGGGACCGATTCTTTACAGAAAGTTTACACCTTGTTTACGCCGTTTTTTCATCGTTCCGGAGACAATGGAATCCTCGAAATATGCTTGTCGGGAACCAATTACAGGAAGGAGCGGACATGAAAAAGAGCATAATTTCCATTTTATCCGTCTTTGATCGCATGATCGGCGGACTGCGTGCCTGGCGCCGGCGCCGTCAGGCAATTCGGGTACTGCAGGCAATGCCGGATCACCTGCTTCGGGACATCGGGATTGAGCGGCACGAAATCATGGAAGGTGTGGTGCAGTATGGCAGTGCCTGCCCGCAGTCTCAACCACAGCCGCGGTCACAGACTCAACCAGGAATCGCAAGGATTGAACCATTGTTGATTTCGCCAAGAATCAAAGACGCAGCGTAGATTGCGTGTTACTCCTCCAGTGGTGTTCATTGCAGACCCTCACCCCGAGGGTCATTTTTTGGGTGCCGTACCTGGTTGACAGTCTGGAAGCCTCACGGATTCCGGAAAATCCCGGGTTCCGTCCGCAAGCCTTCGCGAAGGGCAGGCGAACGTCGGCAGCGGTACAGGTGGACAGAACTATTGAGCATTGAAAAAAGCTGTTCAGGTGACGAGACTATCTTGTGTGTCGTACCCAACGCTCGCGGCCTCACACTGGTGAGAGAACGGAAGGCCCTGAGGTGTCGGAGAACCATCATCAGTTTCCCTCCAACGGCGAAGTGTTGACTCGCGCTTCGATTGCCGCGCATCGCTCCATCAGCGTGTCGAAGGGCTCGTTTTCGTCGAGCAGCATTCCGTCTGCCAGCATCCTCGCGTAGTCGTCGGCGAGCACTGCATGCGCGGTGCCGGAGGGAACGAGCTGGAGGACGCCGGAGACCGCTGCCTCATAGTCGATCCTGCCGCCGTGGGCATCGATCTCGGCGAAGAACATGGCCTTGTGGCGAGCAACCGAGAGAGCGAGCGCGTGATCCGCCAGGGCATTCGCCGCAATCCCCGCCTCGTCGGGGCGAACGAGATCGTGCCAATGCCGCGAGAGGCGCTCGCCTCGGTGCCGCTCTTGGCGGCAGAAGACGTGGATGGCGGTCGCCTTCTCCAAAACGTCCGCTCCGCCAGCATCACGGTCGGGTGCGCCTCGGGAAACGTCAGATCGGGAAGACAAGCCGCTGCATCGCATACGATAGGTCGGTTCGAGTGCGGTTCACCTGTTGATCGGGCGCCAAACTCGACCATGACTTCAGGGCGAACGATGCCGCTTTCCTCGAACAGAGATTCGTAACCGATGTAGAGCCGATCCCCTTCCGCCCGGATCCGTGCCTCGAATCCGGCGCGGGAGAGCCCTGCTTCGAGTATCCCGTGGGCCTGATCCCGGACCCATTCTGCAAGACGGGCACAAATGGCCCGTGTCCAGCGCTTCTCCTGACTGCGCGTGGGCGGAAGCGCCTCTTCCCCGGTGCCGGAAACCAGGTCCGGTGCGAAGGCCCGAATGTCGTAGGTGATATCAATGTCTTCCGAGAAGCGACGTATCTTACGCCACACCTTCGACAGCGAAGTGCCGCCCTTGAAGATCAGATTCCCGGCGAACGGAGTGTCGAACAGCACGCCGAGGGTCGCGACGACCCAGACGTCCTTCTCCAGAAGATGTGCCTTGTGGCTGCTGTTCCGCTCTGCCACTTCCAGAGCATCGCGCCTGTCGTCGAGCGAGAGATGGTGAAAACGCGTTTCAGCCATTCGCAAGGTGGGCACTTACCGGTTCCGCCAGCCAGTTGGGCATCACGGCCCGCGCGGCCGCAAGCTCGTCCCGATCCGATTCGGAAAGCGTCGGCAGGACCGCTTCGAGGCCGTCCTCGACCTCGGCGGGGCCCAGCCATGCCAGGGCTCGTATGACGTCTCCCGCTTTTTGGTGGGGGGCCGCCAGTTGCCAGCGCGGTGCGTGACGCAGGTCGACGGTTGACGGGCCGAAGTGGAGTCGTCGGTTGGGACCGGAGGTGAGATAGACCATACGTACCGGATTCTGCGTGGTCAGGCCGAGGCGGTTTGCCGCCGCGCCGCCGCACGGAACGATCGTTTCGACCCACAACTTCGATAGCGCGGAGAGCGCCTTGTCAATACGGGGAGACCGAGGGCCGAAGCGGGTTTCGACCGGGCGCATGTAGACACCCTGGCAGATTCGCATGAGGTCGCCGGATCGTGCGAGACGCGATAACGCCTGGTCGACGGCCGCCCGGTTGCCGAGGTGAAGCAGGGCTGCCGGACACAACGGCGTGGCTTCGGGAAGCGTCGTGGCGTGCTCCATGATGCGATGGGAAAGGCTGCCTATGTTACGTTTCTTCATTCGGAAATGTCAGAAATATAGAAATAAATCTATCATAATACAACGCTTGAGAAATCGTCTACGGCCACGGATGGATACGGAAATACATGGACCGTTCTGGCCCGTGTTCACCGGAAGCATGTCGTCCAAAGTAGGAGTATTGGTTCGCACGCGCGTAGCGGACTTGCGAGCGGAGGCGGCAACGGAGAATCTGGCCCGAAGGGGTCTCCCCAAACCTGTCCGGACTGGAGTCCGCATGGCCTGCGACCCGATGGCAACGACCCTGGCCACCGCCGGCATCACCCGGTCTCCCGCCGGTCACGGGGTTCGTGGATCGCCCAGGGTGCGGGGCGCGCCGGCATTTGGCCGTAACAGTGTTGACTGAATGGGATCGTCTGTCGACTTGGGGCTATTCCATCATCACAATCGTAAAACCCGTTGTCCTTCTTGGCCTGGATGCCTAGGGATTGCCCCTTCTGCGGTTCACTGATGCACGTCTTTTATATTCCGCATGCCCAGGAAGATGCCGCGTGTGCCGCCGGATGACCTCCGGGGAAAAGTCCGCGAAGTGCCGCTCGACCAATGCTTCAGCAACCTTCGGATGCACTTTCGACAGGTCGCTGATTACCCAGCCGATCCCGGTCTGTATGAACCGGTCGCGCTCCGGGACGAGCGCTTCGACCGTTGCCTCGATGACGGGGTGGTAGGCTTCATCACGCACGACAGTCCGGAACGGGACGATCGAGGAGCGCCGTTGCCAGAGGTTCTCGGCGCCCCGCCACCCGGCCACCCGGTGCGCGACCGGCATGTCGTGACGTGCAATCATGGGGCCCAGTACCCGCACGCTGAACCAGTCCGTGGTCGACCAGTCGAAGAACGCGCCCGAGACGAAGAGGTTTTCCGCAGCGTCCAGGATCTGCACCGGGTCCATCTGCCGCAGCAGGTATTTCTGGATGTAGAGTGTGCCGGCGAACTTGTCCTCCGCGTAACGTCCTTCAATCAGTGACCTGGCGAGGGCGAGCTGGTCCTTGTCGGGCCACTGGCCGAGGTCGTGAACACGCCGCCAGTCAGCGAGTATACGGCTGACCTGGGGGGTCTTCACGCCGCGGTAGGAGACAGCATGCTTCAGATAGTTTTCGAACCATGCTTTCGTGGCCGGCTCGGCGACGGCCTCAAGGCGGCGCCGGAGGTCGGTTACGGTCTCACGGGGTGTCACGGACGGATCGGAGGCGAAAGGGTGTCGGTGCTGCCCGGGCCAACCGATTGTTGGAGGCCGGGGCAGCTGCCGGGGTCATTCGATGCGGAGGATTCCATGCTCGGCTGCGCCTGAACCTGACCCGGACAGGAACCAGAAGACCGCTCCGGCTTGAAGACCGGGTTTGTGTGCCCGAAAGTACAAGGCGTGATCCCATTCGCGATACCGGAGGCGTTCATCGGTGGCGGCATATCGGTTCAGGTTCCGGATGACCAAGCAGGGTCTTCGCATGTGGCCCACCGGTTGGCCGCTGCCGAAGCGCTCCTTCGGTTTTGCCGCATTCCCGTTCACGGATGGCTACGCTGCGCGGCCGGGACATCAATGTCATGGTCCCGGTCAGGGGCGGGTAATGGCCCGGAAGGCGCCTTCCAGGGAAGGGTAGGCAAAGCCGAAGCCTTCCTGCTGGAGCTTCTCCGGTATCGCGCGCTGCCCACCGAGCAATAGTCCCGCAGCTTCACCGAGCCCCAGGTGCAGCACCGGCGCCGGAACCGCAAGTAGGCGCGGGCGGCGCAGAACGCGTGCAAGACAGTCGCTGAACCCGGTATTGGTCACGGGTTCCGGTGCCGTCAGGTTATAGGCTCCGGCGGAATCCTGGTTGGCAAGCAGGTGGGCAATGGCGGCGACCTCGTCATCGATGTGGATCCAGCTCATCCATTGACTGCCGTTCCCGATGCGCGCTCCCAGTCCCCATCCGAAGCTCCGGAGCATGGGGGGCAGCATGCCGCCCTTGCCGCTCAATACAAGACCGGTGCGGATGACCGCTACGCGGGTTCCCAGCGCGGTGGCTTCCATGGCCTCGTGCTCCCAGTCCCGGCACAGCAGGGCACCGAAGTCCCCGCCGCATGGCTGATCCTCTCCGAGGGGTTCGCCCTGGCGGTCGCCGTAATACCCCACCGCTGAACCACTGATCAGCACGGCCGGCGGCACCGGGCGTTGGGACATCCACCCCACCAGTTCCCGGGTCAGTGCAATCCGGCTGTCCCGAAGGACCTGTTTGCGGCGGACGCTCCAGCGCCGGCCGATGATGCGCGCCCCCGCCAGGTTGATGACAGCATCCACCGGGTGATCCCCCGGGATATCCCGCAAGGCGGCGAAGAGCCGGGGGCGGCTGGCTTTGCCGGGGTATCGGTCCGGCTGCCGCGTCAGCACGGAAATCCGGTGTCCCCCGGCTTCGAGAACGGGGATCAGCGCCTGGCCGATCAATCCCGTTCCCCCTGTAATCAGTATGTCGAAAGGACCTTGGTTCATGCTGCACGACCCGGGGGGCTGACCATGTATGTCCGGAAGTATAGCCGGCATTGTCGAAACCCAGCGATCATGGTTATATTGTGCATACCTATCATCGGTCACTGAAGTGTCGTCATCGTTACCGCGTTCCAGGGAGCGTACGCCCCCGCCCGTCAAGACCCGGGACGTTGTCCTCCTCCTCTTCGAACGTTTTCCCCTGATTCCGTTCAGCTGCCTGGTGGACTGCATGCGGACCGCCAACCGGTTCACCGCGAATCATGCCTATCGCTGGCATCTGGTGTCCCCGGACGGACAGAATGTATGTTCCAGCAGCGGGGTCAAGGTGACGGTCGAAGGCCCGCTTGAGGACGTCGCCGGCTGTGACCGGATACTGCTGGTGGCCACCAATGAAACCCAGTACTTCGCGGATGAGCAGACGTTCAGAAACCTGTGGACGCTGGACCGCAGGGGTGCCCTGCTCGGCAGTGCAAGCTCCGGCAGTTTCGTGTTGGCCAGGGCCGGACTGCTGGATGGTTACCGCTGCACCATCCACTGGGAGAATCTGCCGGTGTTCCGGGAACTCTACCCGCACCTTGAAA
>CAZRSJ010000061.1:0-7319 GCA_964602805.1 uncultured Chromatiales bacterium
TCTTGCCATGGTCCACGTGCCCGATCGTCCCCACGTTCACGTGCGGCTTCGTGCGTTCGAATTTCTCCTTCGCCATCGTCTTTCTCCTCGTGGTTAGGTTTGGCTGCGCGAAATAACGTCCTCGGCGAGGCTGCCGGGGACTTCCGCGTATTTCGCAAATTCCATGGTGTAGGTGGCCCGGCCCTGGGTCGCGCCACGCAGGTCGGTCGCGTAACCGAACATTTCCTTGAGCGGCACTTCGGCACGGATCACCTTGCCGCTCGGCGAGTCTTCCATGCCGCCGACAATGCCGCGGCGGCGATTGAGGTCACCGACCACGTCGCCCATGTAGTCTTCCGGCGTCACCACTTCCACCTTCATCATCGGCTCCAGCAGTACCGGGTCGGCGTTCTGGGCGCCTTCGCGGAAGGCCATCGAGCCCGCCACCTTGAATGCGGTCTCGGAGGAATCCACCTCGTGGTAGGACCCGTCGTACAGGGTCACCCGGACGTCCACCACCGGATAGCCGGCGATGACGCCGTTCTGCATCTGTTCCTGGACACCCTTGCCGACCGCCGGGATGTATTCCTTGGGCACCACGCCGCCGACGATCTTGCTCTCGAAGACATAACCCTTGCCGGGTTCCTGCGGCTCGATCTTCAGCCAGACATGGCCGTACTGGCCGCGGCCGCCGGTCTGGCGGACGAACCGGCCTTCCTGCTCGATCGGCCTGCGGATGGTCTCGCGGTAGTTGACCTGCGGAGCGCCTACGTTGGCCTCGACGCTGAATTCCCGGCGCATCCGGTCGACGATGATCTCAAGGTGCAATTCGCCCATCCCCGAGATGATGGTCTGCCCGGACTCCTCGTCCGTCGACACCCGGAACGACGGGTCTTCCTGCGCCAGCTTCTGCAGCGCCACGCCCATCTTTTCCTGGTCGACCTTGGTCTTGGGCTCGACCGCCACGGAGATCACCGGCTCCGGGAACTCCATGCGCTCCAGCGTGATCGGGGAGTTCACCGCACACAGCGTGTCTCCAGTTACCACGTTCTTGAGGCCCACTGCCGCCGCGATGTCCCCGGCGCACACTTCCTTGATCTCTTCGCGGTGGTTGGAATGCATCTGCAGAATGCGCCCGATGCGCTCCTTGCCGTGCTTGCGCGGATTGAACAGGGAGTCGCCGGAATTCAGGACGCCGGAATACACGCGGAAGAACGTCAACGTGCCGACGAACGGGTCCGTGGCAACCTTGAAGGCCAACGCCGAGAACGGCGCCTCGTCGTCCGACTCGCGCACATCCTCTTCGCCGTCGTCCAAGTGCCCCTTGATGGGGGGGACTTCCAGCGGCGACGGCAGGTAGTGCACCACTGCGTCCAGCATGGCCTGCACGCCCTTGTTCTTGAAGGCGGAACCGCACAGCACCGGCACGATCTCGTTGCGCAGCGTGCGTAATCTCAGTCCCCTGCGGATGCCGTCCGGGGACAGTTCGCCCGCGTCCAGGTATTGCTCCATCAACTCGTCGTCGCCTTCGGCAGCAGCCTCGATCATGTGCTCGCGCGCTTCATGGCACGCCGCAGTCATGTCCTCTGGAATGTCCTTCAGCTCGAAGGTCGCACCCATGTCGTTCTCGCTCCAGTAGATCGCCTTCTGTTCGATCAGGTCGACCACTCCGACGAAATCCTCCGAGGCCCCGATCGGCAACTGCACCGGAACCGGAACCGCGCGCAGGCGGTCTCGGATCTGATCCACGACGCGCCCGAAATCCGCACCGGCCCGATCCATCTTGTTGACGAACGCTAGGCGCGGCACACCGTAGCGGTTGGCCTGCCGCCAGACCGTCTCGGACTGCGGCTCGACGCCGCCGACCGCACAGAACACCGCGCAGGTCCCGTCCAGCACCCGCAGCGAACGTTCGACTTCGATCGTGAAGTCGACGTGGCCGGGCGTGTCGATGATGTTGATGCGGTGCGTGTCCATGTCGCGCGCCATCCCGTTCCAGAAACAGGTCGTCGCAGCCGACGTGATGGTGATGCCCCGCTCCTGTTCCTGCTCCATCCAGTCCATGACCGCCGCGCCGTCGTGCACCTCGCCGATCTTGTGCGAAATGCCGGTGTAGAACAGGATGCGTTCGGTCGTCGTGGTCTTGCCGGCATCGATGTGCGCCATGATGCCGATATTCCGATAACGCTGCAGGGGGGTTTTGCGAGCCATGGCCTTACCAGCGGTAGTGCGAGAAGGCGCGGTTGGACTCCGCCATGCTCAGGGTGTCTTCACGTTTCTTGATGGCGATGCCCTTCTGGTCGGCGGCATCCATCAGTTCGCCGGCCAGCCGGCGCATCATGGAAGTTTCGGAACGCTTGCGCGAGGATTCGATGATCCAGCGGATCGCCAGCGCTTCCTGGCGCTGCGGGCGCACTTCCACCGGCACCTGGTAGGTCGCGCCGCCGACCCGGCGGGACTTGACCTCGACCGGCGGGCGGACGTTCTCCAGGGCCTGCTCGAGTATCTCGACCGATTCGCCTCCGCGTACCCGGCCGATTTCATCCAGGGCGTTATACAGGATGCGTTCCGCCACCGACTTCTTGCCGTCACGCATCAAGGCGTTGACGAAGCGGGTCAGCAGTTTCTTGCCGTATTTGGGATCCGGGTCGATCGGGCGTTCCGGGACATCGCGACGGCGTGGCATGGTATCTCTCCCGAAGGCCCTTTAATTTTTGGGGCGCTTGGTTCCGTACTTGGAACGGCCTTGCCGGCGATCTGCCACCCCTTGGGTGTCGAGGCTGCCGCGCACCGTGTGGTAGCGCACGCCCGGCAGGTCCTTGACGCGACCACCGCGGATCAGGACGACTGAATGTTCTTGGAGATTGTGCCCTTCGCCACCGATGTAACTGGTGACTTCGAAGCCGTTGGTCAGACGGACGCGGGCGACCTTGCGAAGTGCGGAATTAGGCTTCTTTGGAGTGGTGGTATAGACACGAGTGCAGACCCCGCGTCGTTGCGGGCAACGGGCGAGCGCCGGCACGTTGCTTTTGCTCGTAGGGCGTTTGCGCGGCTTGCGCACCAACTGGTTAATTGTTGCCATCGTGTCATCAATGAATTGGCGTTCATTTATAAAAACAGGCCAGCGTCCGTGGTCGGATGCTGGCCCGCCAAAACTGGCGGCGAATTATAGCACAAGAGGGAACCGAAAACTCTGTTTCAGCGGGTTCACATTCCTGTCATTGAACCGGGTCAGGGACAGGCACTTTTCCGGCTGTCTTTCTGTTGACATGAACGGTGACTTCAGCCTGGCTGTCCAAGGCCACAAGCATCCTCATCAACCGGTCTAGAGTAAAACGGCTCAAGTCTGCGTTTCGGATACGGGAGAAGTCTGCCGCGGCAAACCTGGTCATGCTTGCGGCTTTGCGCACTGTCAGGCTACTTTCGTCCAGAACCGAAATAATCTGAGCTGCAAGAATCGCCTTGGCCTGCTTCAGGTCTGCATAAGGATCACCAAGATCGCGAAAAACGTTTCCGCTCCCATGAGTTACCTCAAATTCGTCTTTACCCATCGTTATACTCCTTCAGAAACCTTATCCGCTTCCGGATAAGGTCGATTTCAGCTTTCGGGGTCCGAATTCCCATCTTGGATTTTTTCTGGAACGCATGAATCACCCATAGCCTCCCCGAAATCTCAACGGCATAGATGACACGGTACGCATCCGTTCTGTAACGTATCGCTATCTCCATGACACCTGACCCAAGACCTTTCAATGGCTTGGCTATGTCCGCCTTTGTTCCTTCGGCGGCAATTGTGAGCGCAGTATTGACACGATCCTGAACTGTTGGCGGGAACTTCTCGTACACTTTCCGTGCCGCTCGAATCCATGAAATCGGCCTCGTGTCACGTCTCATGAACATATGTTGTCATGATTGACAACATATGTCAATAAGTGCTTGATTGCGCCTAAATGCGCCCAGTCGCAGGGCTACTCAAAGCCCTGCTGCAGGCTAAAGTTTCCGGTTTTATCTAGCAGGAAAACGCCTTGCCAGACTTGATCCGTACGCTTAGTCGATGATGTGGTGAACGGGCGCCTTCTCCATCTCCCACTCATCGGATTCCTGATCATAGCGGGACAGGGTGAGGCAATGCCAGTCCTGATCGTCGAGTTTCGGGAAATCGCCCCGGTAGTAGTAGCCGGGCCAACGCGTCTCCTTACGGAACAGCGTGTGATGCGCGACTGACTGCGAAGCCAAGAACCGATGATGAAGCTCCCATGTTCTTTGCAGCTGGTGAAGGTCTTCGGCCCCGATATTGTTGAGGTCCTTCTTCAGCATGTCCAGCAACTCCAAGCCGCGGGTGAGCAGGGGCTCGTTCGTCATGTAGTTCGTGCTGATTCCGCCGACGTATTCGTCCATGATCTTTTCGAGACGTTGCAGGCCATGGATCGGCAGGATGTAACTCGGCGAGACGGTTCCCGCCACGATCTCGTTGCGACCGACCTCGTAGTTCTCCAAGGGCTGGTAGATCGTCTCCTTCAGATCCTGACACTGTTTTTCGCTGACTTGAAGTTTTTCATTTTTCAGGTCATTGATGTAATTGACCGCCGCCTTGGCTGCGATTCGGCCTTCCGTGTAGGAGCCCGACGAGAACTTGTGCGCACTGCCGCCAATCGTGTCGCCGGCGCCGAACAACCCTTCAACGGTCATCATCCGGTTGTAGCCCCACTGATAGTCAGAAGGCGCGACATCCTCAGGGCCACTCGCCCAGGCTCCCGAGCAGGTGGCATGAGAACCCATAACGTAGGGCTCGGAAGTCGTCAGTTCCGGATTGATGTGCTTGGGATCAATGTTCTGTGCTGCCCAGACCACCGCTTGGCCGATGGTCATGCCGAGGAAGTTCTCCCAACCCACGGTTTCCTTGTGCGGATCCTGGAAGGCCTCTTTGGTCACCATGCGGATGGGGCCCCTGCCTGCCTTCACTTCTTCAAGAAAAGCGTGGTTGCGCAGACAGGTCGGGGTCGGATGGTGATCGATGTATTCTCCGACCATTTCCTTCGTGTGCTCATACCACTTGGACTCGTATTCTTCGCCGTACCCGTTCTGGGTGTAGGTCTTGAGGTGCAGGAAATAGGCACCGACCGGACCGTAGCCATCCTTGAAACGGGCCAGGACAATCCGATTCTCCATCTGCGTCATCTTGGCGCCGGCGAGAATCGGCAGCGCATAGGCTGAGGCACTACTCCACGGCGCATACCAGGTGCGTCCCATGCCCTCTCCCACGGAGCGGGGCTTGTAAATATGCGAGGCACCCCCGGCGCAAACGATCACGGCCTTGGCGCGGAACACATAGAAATCTCCGGTCCGGACGTTGAAGCCGACGGCACCGGCCACCCGGTTCGGTTTCGACTCGTCCATCAGCAGGTGGGTCACCATGATCCGGTTATAGACTTCGTTGGCGGCCTTGCGGGCGGCTTCGGCGACGATCGGCTTGTAGCTTTCGCCGTGAATCATGATCTGCCATTTGCCTTCGCGCTGATAGCGCCCCGTTTCCGGGTCCCGCATCATAGGCAGGCCCCATTCTTCGAACTTGTGCACGGTGGCGTCGACGTGCCGGGCGATGTCGTAGCCCAGATCCTCTCGCACCAGCCCCATGAGGTCGTTGCGCGCGTAGCGGACATGATCCTCCGGCTGATTCTCGCCCCACTGCATGCCCATGTAGCAGTTGATCGCATACAGACCCTGCGCAACTGCTCCGCTTCGTTCGATATTGGCCTTCTCGACGCAGACCACCTTCAGGTCGCGCCCCCAGTACCTGGATTCGTACGTGGCGCCACAACCGGCCATGCCGCCGCCGACGACGAGAACGTCGGAATCGACAACAACGGTTTTTCTTCGATTAAACAATCCCATTAGTCTGCTCCTTGCTTAAGTGGCCGGCTTCAATGTGGGCAGCCCACCATCAATGTTGAGCGCGTCCGGTTCGTGTGCGAGTTCTTGAGATTTGAACGCTTCCGCACTGGGCGCGTCCAGATCAGCCGGTGACGGAATGGTGCCCCATTCGGTAGTACGAATCGGCGATTCGAAATTCTTTTCCCGACCATCCTGGAACAGAATCTTCCAGGAGATCGTGCCCTTTTCTTCTTCGCGAAGCGCTCTGACGCTGTGGCCGAGCGGCGCGAAGTCGGCATAGCCGCGCGCATCGATTGCATTTTGCGGACACGCCTTCACGCAGGAGTAACACTCCCAGCACATGTTGGGCTCAATGTTGTAGGCACGCCGATAGGTCTTATCGATGTGCATGATGTCCGAGGGACAGATGTCGACGCAGTGACCGCAACCGTCACAGCGCGTCATATAAACGAAAGTAGGCATGCTGTTCCGTCCTCTCCTATCGTTGAGTGAACAATTGTTCTTTCTCGAGGGTGAATGACCTAATCAAAAACGACCAGGCGAGTTAATAATTCGTCGGCGCCCCGCGCGCCGAACCAAAGGTTTCAGGCTTGTCTGCCGGTGCCGGCAAGTTGCTTCTCGAACCGGCCGCTTCCGCCACTCTCTTCTGCAAGGCGGCAGAAGGCTTGAAAAACATGTGCGCAAACTTGGACCAAGGGATGGATCCGAACAGTACTGCGCTCGAAAGCACGTACAGCCCGAAAGCCAGCCATCCGATCATCGATGTCCCCAGCCACGACCACACCAGGGCCAACGTCGAGCTCGCAAGCAACGAAAGGATGAACAGGTCGGCCTGCGAAATGCTGAAAGGCGAATTGCCCTCGGCCGCAACGTCAACCCGGATGAAGAACCAGAACCAATAGCCGCCGACGCAAACCATCAACGCCCCGATGTGCCACATCATCGGCCAGATCGTGGGGCCGGCTGAGGTTGAATAGCAAAACACCATGACGGCGGTTGCGACGACATACCCGACGAAGCCGTACATCGTCAGCAGATGGGCGACTCGTCTTTGAGTGGAGCAAAATTCCGATGACGTCAAGACCTCGCTGGCCAGGGTCTGGACCGCCATGGACATGACTTGTCCGCCCCCGACTTGGTTGGTTCCTGTAGTCTTGGATTTCTTCCAATCTTCGAAAAAATACTTGGCGCTTTTCTTATGTATGACGTCAAACAACGTACCCACCATGACCAGAGCAAACATGACTACAACGAAAGTCTGCATCACTGCAACATCGATGTACGCCGAGAGCTCAGCAAAAGGATTGCTGGTGAACATATTTTTTGAATCCTGCGTTATTGTTGTTGGGGTCGGATTTTTAATTATACAAAATTTTTTAAATTAGACTTCAATCTGCGCGGGTTCAGGACATGTGAGAACAGGCCCTGCTTGACGATTGCCGCGTAAT
>CAZRSJ010000062.1:0-6837 GCA_964602805.1 uncultured Chromatiales bacterium
CCGGGATGGGCTCCCGGACCCGGTAAGGTTCTCTTGCTTTTTTCAACAAGCAAAACAGGGGAAATTATGAAAACTGTTAGCAAGCTTATGGCTGCGCTATGCCTATTTGCAGGCGTGTTCGCAACTTCAGAGGGCGTGCGGGCTGACGAACCGATCAAGGTCGGAGTCCTGCACTCCTTGTCCGGAACCATGGCCATCAGCGAAACCGCGCTGAAGGACGTGATGGAATTCCTGATCAGCGAGCAGAACGCCAAGGGTGGCGTGCTCGGCCGGAAACTCGAAGCGGTGGTCGTCGACCCTGCCTCGGACTGGCCGCTGTTCGCGGAGAAGGCCCGCGAACTGATCGAACAGCACGAAGTCGACGTTGTGTTCGGCTGTTGGACTTCGGTGTCCCGCAAGTCCGTGCTCCCGGTCTTCGAGGAACTCAACGGCATGCTGTTCTATCCAGTCCAGTATGAAGGCGAAGAGTCTTCCCGCAACATCTTCTACACCGGCGCCGCGCCGAATCAGCAGGCGATCCCGGCAGTGGAGTACCTGATGAGCGAAGAAGGCGGATCCGTCGAGCGCTGGGTCCTGGCCGGTACCGACTATGTCTATCCGCGTACCACCAACAAGATCCTTGAGGCCTTCCTCAAGGCCAAGGGCGTGGCGGAAGAAGACATCATGATCAATTACACGCCGTTCGGGCATTCCGACTGGCAGACGATCGTGTCGGATATCAAGAAGTTCGCTTCGGCCGGCAAGAAGACCGCCGTGGTGTCGACCATCAACGGCGACGCCAACGTGCCGTTCTACAAGGAACTGGGCAACCAGGGCATCGCGGCTGAAGACATTCCGGTCGTGGCCTTTTCGGTCGGCGAGGAAGAACTCGCCGGCATCGACACCGGCCCGCTGGTCGGGCACCTGGCCGCCTGGAACTACTTCATGAGCGTCGAGAGCGACAAGAACTCCGATGTCATCGAGAAATGGCACGCGTTCATCGGCGACGAGGACCGCGTGTTCAACGACCCGATGGAGGCCCACTACATCGGCTTCCAGATGTGGGTGCAGGCGATCGAGAAGGCCGGCACCACCGACATCGACGCGGTACGTTCTGCCATGTACGGCCAGACCGCCCCGAACCTGACCGGCGGCACGGCAGTCATGAACGTCAATCACCACCTGTCGAAACCGGTTCTGATCGGCGAGATCCAGGACGACGGGCAGTTTGACGTGGTCTGGGAGACCGACGGCGTGGTCCCTGGCGACGCCTGGTCCGACTTCATCCCGGAAAGCGCCAAGCTGATGTCCGACTGGACCGAGCCGTTCTCTTGCGGCAACTGCGAGAAACCCAGCTCGTAACTTCTCTGGCACAGGCCGGCGGCCCCGCCGCCGGCCTGGCCGAAATCCGCCGATAGCGGATAATGCAATCGGGCATCATGACAATGATCGATTGGAAAGACCGCGATCTGTCCGGGAACCGAATCCTCGGGGCCGCCGCGCTCGGCGCAGCCCTGCTGCTGGCCGCGGCACCCGCCGCAGGCGAGCCGTCCGAGGCCGACTTCCACACTGCGCTGCAGGCCCTCGACACCAAGAAATTCAAGCAGAAATCCCAGGCTATCGAGCACCTGGGAACCCTCGGCGGCCCCCGCGTCCTCGAAGTGCTGGAGGCCCTCGCCAAGGGCCGGCTGCACGTGCGCAAGGGCGACGGCCGCATCGTCATCGCGGAACGTTCCGGGAAAAAGTACCTCGTCCAGGACGCGACCAGCGGGCGGCCTGAACCCGAGGCCGGCAAAAAGGAATTAAAGAAAATCAAGGTCAACAACCGGCTGCGCCGGCTGATCCGCGACGTCACCGGCCGGTTGGCGCTATTCAGCGACGACCCGGGAAAGCGGCTTGAAGCCGCCGACAACCTCACCAAGAACCCCGACCCCCGGGTCCTGCCCCTGTTCCGTCAGGCGCGGGACCGGGAGACCGACGACGCGGTCCGGGCCAAGCTGGAAGTCGGCATCGCCGTGCTGGAGCTGGAAGCGGACGACCCGGCCCTGCGCCTGGCGGCCGCCACCACGCTGGCTGAGATCTCCGACCCGGACATCCGCTCGCTGTTGAAGCGTCGCCTGCAGGCGGACGCCGAGCCGAACCCCGAGATCCGCGAAGCCCTGCACAGTGCAATCGAAGCCATCGACCGGAAGCTGTGGCTGTTCGGCATCGCCGAGAACCTCCTGTTCGGCATCAGCCTCGGCTCGGTGCTGCTGCTGGCCGCAATCGGGCTGGCCATCACCTTCGGCGTGATGGGCGTCATCAACATGGCGCACGGCGAAATGATCATGCTGGGCGCCTACTCCACGTTCATGGTGCAGGAGATCTTCCGCAGCGTGGTCCCGCCGGAGCTGTTCGGCTTCTACCTGCTCGCCGCCCTGCCCGCCGCCTTCCTGATGTCCGCCGCCATGGGCGTGCTGATCGAACGCGGGGTCATCCGCTTCCTGTACGGGCGGCCGCTTGAGACCCTGCTCGCCACCTGGGGCATCAGCCTGATCCTGCAGCAGCTGGTGCGCTCGATTTTCGGCGCCAACAACCGGGAGGTGGCCAACCCCGAATGGATTTCCGGTGCGGTCGAGATCGCCGGCGGCGTGACGGTCACGCTCAATCGCCTGTGCATCATCCTGTTCTGCCTGGCGGTGGTCGCGGCGCTGGCCGCGTTTATCCGCTATTCGCGCTTCGGCCTGAACATGCGCGCAGTCACCCAGAACCGCTCGATGGCCTCCTCCATGGGCATTCGCACCGGCCAGGTCGACGCCCTGACCTTCGCGCTGGGATCCGGCATCGCCGGCGTCGCCGGCATGGCGCTGAGCCAGATCTCCAACGTCAGCCCGAACCTCGGCCAGAATTTCATCGTCGACAGCTTCATGGTGGTGGTGTTCGGCGGCGTGGGCAGCCTGTGGGGCACCATCGTCGGCGCCTTCAGCCTCGGCATCGTCAACAAGTTCCTGGAGCCCGTCTCCGGCGCCATCCTCGGCAAGATCGTCGTCCTGGTCTTCATCATCCTGTTCATCCAGATGCGCCCGCGCGGCCTGTTCGCGCTGAAGGGGCGCGCCGCCGGGGACTAGGCCATGGGTCCGCTTTCCTCACGCCTGTTTGCCTTGGAGTCGCACCGCGGCTGGACCGTGTTCATGGGTCTCGCCGCCGTGCTGATGCTGGTCGTGCCGGTCCTGAACCTGGTCGTGCCGGAAGATGCCTGGCTACATGTGCCGACCTTCTGGGTCACCACGCTCGGCAAGTTCCTGTGCTTCGCGATGCTGGCGCTGGCGCTGGATCTGATCTGGGGCTATGCGGGCATCCTGAGCCTGGGGCACGGCGCGTTCTTCGGGCTCGGCGGCTACGCCATGGGCATGTACCTGATGCGCCAGATCGGCGAGCGCGGCGTGTACGGCCACCCGGAACTGCCCGACTTCATGGTGTTCCTGAACTGGAAGGAGCTGCCCTGGTACTGGTACGGCTTCGATAGTTTCGCCTTCGCCGTGCTGATGGCCATGCTGGTGCCAGGCGCACTTGCCTTCGTGTTCGGCTGGCTGGCCTTCCGCTCGCGCATCACCGGCGTGTACTTCTCCATCATCAGCCAGGCCATGGTGTTCGCCATGATGCTCGCGTTCTTCCGCAACGAGATGGGCTTCGGCGGCAACAACGGGCTGACCGACTTCAAGGACCTGCTCGGGTTCGACCTGTCGGCCAACTCGACCAAGGTCGGGCTGTACATGGCTTCGGCGCTGATGCTCGGCCTGGTCTACCTGCTGTGCCGCTACGTGGTCACCTCGAAGCTCGGCCGGGTGCTGATCGCGGTGCGCGATGCCGAGAGCCGCGTGCGCTTCCTGGGCTATTCGGTAACTCGGGCCAAACTGTTCGTGTTTACGCTGTCGGCAGTGCTGGCCGGCATCGCCGGGGCGCTGTACGTGCCGCAGGTCGGCATCATCAACCCCGGGGAGTTCACCCCGGCCAAGTCGATCGAAATCGCGGTCTGGGTCGCGGTCGGCGGCCGCGGGACCCTGTTCGGCGCTGCCGCAGGCGCGGTCGCGGTGAACGGCGCGAAAAGCCTGCTGACCGGCATCGCGCCGGAGATCTGGCTGTTCTTCCTCGGCGCCCTGTTCATCCTCGTCACCCTGCTGATGCCGCGCGGCCTGGTCGGCGTGGTGCGGCAGTGGCGCGAACGCCGCGCCATCGCGAAAACCTCGCATTCGGATTCCCATGCCTCCGCCTGACACCACCGTCGCGCCCGAGCTCCCCGAGCCGCACCACATCGCGCCGGAGACCCTGCTCTACCTGGACGGCGTCTCGGTCAGCTTCGACGGCTTCCAGGCGCTCAACTCCCTGAGCTTGATCATCGACCGCGGCGAGATGCGCGCCATCATCGGCCCCAACGGGGCCGGCAAGACCACCATGATGGACGTGGTTACGGGCCGCACCCGGCCGGACCAGGGCGAGGTGTTGTTTGCCGACCGCATCGACCTGACCGCGCTCAACGAGACGGAGATCGCCAACCTCGGCATTGGCCGCAAGTTCCAGAAGCCGACCGTGTTCGAGAACCTGACCGTGTTCGAGAACCTGTCGCTCGCCCTGAAGGCCGACCGCCGCATCCTGACCACGCTGTTCGCCGGGATCAGCGCCGAACAGATCGGGCGCATCGAGCAGGCCCTCGAGACCATCCGGCTGACCGCGCAGCGCGACCGGGCGGCAGGTTCCCTATCGCACGGGCAGAAGCAGTGGCTCGAGATCGGCATGTTGCTGGTGCAGGAGCCTGATTTAATGCTGCTGGACGAACCGGTGGCCGGCATGACGGACGCGGAGACCGAACAGACCGTGGAACTGCTGCACGAAATCTCAAGCACGCACTCGCTGGTCGTGGTGGAGCACGACATGAACTTCGTGCGCGACCTGGACTGCCGGGTCACGGTGCTCGACGAGGGCCAGGTCATTGCCGAAGGCCCAATGGACGCGATCCAGTCGGACCCCCGCGTGATCGAGGTCTACCTGGGGCGATAAAGATGCTTGCCGCGACCGACATCAACCTTTACTACGGCGCGAGCCATATCCTGCGCGATGCCCACATTGCGGCCGAACGGGGCCGCATCACCTGCCTGCTCGGGCGCAACGGCGTCGGCAAGACTAGCTTCCTTCGCGGCCTGACCGGGCAGATCCCGGTGCGCAGCGGCCAGGTCCTGTGGGACGGCGAGGACATCACCCACCTGCCCGCGCACAGCCGCGCCCACCGCGGCATCGCCTACGTGCCGCAGGGCCGGGACATCTTCCCCCGCTTGACGGTCGAAGAAAACCTGATGACCGGCTTCAACTGCCTTTCACGCAGCGACGCGCGCGTCCCGCCGGAAGTGTTCGAGCTGTTCCCGGTCCTAGCCGACATGCTGGGCCGGCGCGGCGGCGACCTCTCCGGCGGCCAGCAACAGCAACTCGCGATCGGACGCGCACTGGTCACCCGCCCCCGCCTGCTGCTGCTGGACGAACCCACCGAAGGCATCCAGCCCTCGATCATCAAGGACATCGAAAAGGTCATCCGGCTGCTCGGCAAACGCGGCGACATGGCCGTGCTGCTGGTCGAGCAGTACTACGAACTGGCCTGCGACCTGGCCGACGACGTCGCGGTCATGGATCGCGGGCGCATCCTGCTGTCCGGCCCGATCGGCGACTTCGAAGAAGCCGAAATCCGCAAACACCTCACCGTATGAACCCCTCCCCCGTCGCCGACGGCTCCGCCACCCTGAGCTTCAAGGCGGCTCGCGACGGCACGGCGATCGGCGAACTGTACCAGCACGACCCGCTGCGCCTGCTGTTTCCCCGTCACGTGGCGGGCGAGCCGCTCACCGGCGTCCTGGTCACCACGTCCGGGGGGCTGGTCGGGGGCGACCGGCTCCAGGTCCGCGTCTCGAGCGGCGAGGGGGCGGCCGGGCGAGTGCTGGCGCAGGCGGCTGAAAAAATCTATCGTTCCACCGGGGCGGATTCGCGCATAAAGATCCGGCTGCAGGCGGAAGCGGGTTCCTGGCTGGAGTGGCTTCCGCAGGAGACCATCCTGTTCGATTCGTCGCGGCTGCGGCGCTCGACCGAAATCCGGGCCGTCCCCGGCGCGCGAATGCTGTGCGGGGAAATGGTCGTGCTCGGGCGCACCGCCATGGGCGAACGCATGTGCCAGGGCCTGCTGCACGAGGCCTGGGAGGTCTACTGGGACGACCGCCTGGTCTGGGCGGACGCCCTGCACCTGAATTCCGGTTTCGAACGCGTCAGCGACGCCCCTGCGGGCCTGGACGGCGCACGCGCCTGCGCCAGCATCCTCTACGTCGGCGACGATGCCGGCGAGCACCTCGATTCGGCTCGAACCCTGATCGACGAGACCATGGAAGATTCCCTGCGGGTAGCCGCAAGCTGCATGGGGAAAGTCCTGGTCATCCGCTGGCTCGACCGGGACAGCCTGCAACTGCGCGACGCCTACGGCCGATTCTGGGCGGCATTTCGTCACCACCTGGCCGGCTACCCACCTATAATGCCAAGGTTATGGCAGGCTTGACAGGGGAAATGCCATGAATCTGACGCCGCGCGAGAAGGACAAGCTGCTCATCGCCATGGCCGCCGAGGTGGCGCGCCGCAGGCAGGCACGAGGCGTCAAGCTCAATCACCCGGAAGCCATTGCGCTGATTAGCGATTTCGTAGTCGAGGGCGCGCGTGACGGACGCAGCGTCGCCGAACTGATGCGTGACGGCGCCAAGGTGCTCGGCCGCGACGACGTCATGGACGGCGTTGCGGACATGATCCACGACATCCAGGTCGAGGCGACCTTCCCCGACGGGACCAAGCTGGTCA
>CAZRSJ010000063.1:0-6819 GCA_964602805.1 uncultured Chromatiales bacterium
GCGCTAACCAATAGAGGGCGAAGCCAACCTGATCGCCCATGTACATGGCGGTCATCAAGATCGCTCCCAGCGGCAGCGACAGGTCCGATTCGGGCAGGAATTGGGGATCGGACGCATGCAGCGACAGATACGCGTCCACTACGTCCTCATGCATCCCAACCCGCTGTCCGGCCGTATGCGTCCTTTGCATACGGTCTAAGATCTGGTTCATGGCCTTTGCCCGGCGACGCATGCCCGGGGTCTTCAGCATGAAACGCGGCAACATCTTGATGATGCCTATATTGAGCACCCGTACCTTGAATTCGAGCGCCTCGTCAATCTCGGCTTGAGTGTCAATGTTGGCCAGTAGTGGCGATGTCTGCGCGTTCATAAACGGTCGCAGCATCGCCTGCACCGGCATCGTGGTGCCGACGTCCCAACTCGCCATGTGCGTGCGGGCCAAGTCATAGACTTCGTTCAGACGCTTGGTCAAAGTCCTTCGAGAGTAGGCGGTATGCAACGACTTGCGAAAGCGAAAGTGATCGGCACCGTCAATCGAGTGCACCGAGCGCGACACGCCATATGCCTTGTCAACGCCCTCGAAGTATTCCTTCGACCTCAAGTACAACCGCCCCATGCGATGGGCCCATTTATTCGTATTCAACCCTGCCAGGAAAATCACGTTCTGGCGGAAAGGGATCCGAACCTCGAACACAGGACCGTACTTGGCGGCCAAATTGGCGAACCCTGCCGGCAGCCTGCCCTCTCGCAGTTCGCGGTTGAACACCAGATCGCGCAGGGAAACGGTTGGAATCGGCTTGGTCAGCGCGGGCCGGCGAAGCGCGGGTGCGAGGATACTCTGGCTCACCGCTGCCGCAATCGCCCGGCCAATGAGGTCCATCTGGCAGACAAGCTGAATCCGTTCTTCCACCTCCTCGTCGATCTGATACATCAGTTGGAATACATGGCAGGCATTGACGAGGCCGGCGATAATCACGTCGCGCGAACTCGGAATCTCGTCCGTGAAGATGATCCTATTCAGCTGTGCCTTTACGAATTCGCCCGTTAGGAAGCCTTCTCCTGAAGATGTTTCGCCCGGCCGCTGGCGCCTGGCGAAGGTGTAGAAGCCGCCCGAGTGGGCGCTGAGAATCTGTTGCGAAACCAGCCTGTCCAGCGCCTGAGTGATCACCGATTCGGACTGTGGAGCAAGCCGCTCAATCCAGTAGCGGGCATCGTGCTGTTCCGTTTCGGTGGCGATCTCCCGCAACATCTGGTCGAGCAGGTGGAGACCGGTGTCGGTGGCATCCAATAGGGTCAACGACTCCAAATCGGTGTCGATGCGACCAAGCAGCGACAGTTCACCCAGTACTGCGCCGGCCATGGCGCAGTGCAAATTCCAGCCGGGTACCTGACGAAAATATCCCCTCTCTTCGTCCAGCAGCACCAGCAGAAACTCTTCCGGCAGGCTCAGTGCGGACGTCCCTTGGCACGTTCCAACTGCTGTTTCGTGAATCACCAATGGAACAGTTGTGCTCCCATTCGCACGGGGGAAATATTATAAATGTAATTATACACAATAATATCTGGCGGGCGGTAACAGGCTGCTGAAATGCTCTTGCCGCGTCTGGGCACGACGAGATTCGCTACGCTGCATGTCGGATCCCACACCGGGATGCCCTTGAAAATGTCCGAGTGGTGATACAAACGCTCAGCGCACGGAGCGCAACGCTCGGCCCCCCGTGCAGGTGCACCGCAGTCGGTGAAGAAGCCGGCGGCCTTCGGTCTGGCACGGCGCCGGGACTGGGCGTTCTTGAGTTCCAGCGGGCGCCGGGCGTTGTGGTTGTCGGTGCAGGGGCCGCAATAAGTGAGGCCGCTGAAAGCGGGGCTTCCACACTTGGCGCAGAGTCCCACAGCACGGCGCGTGGCGGCCTTCAGGTGGTAGCATTCCCGATACTGCGCGCGTAGCTTCTCGACGCCCTGCCCGGCCATCGCGGGCTCCTTCCTGTTTGGGTCGGAATGCAGTCGGCTGCCCGGCGAATTACATGGCGGCGGGCCACGGGCTGGTCGGGGCCGTTACGCGGTCGTGCCGCCTTTCGACGGAGAGAAGTTCGCCGCTCAGCGAGACGACAGCGGTGGAAAGCGTGGTTGCGGCATTCACCTGCAACACACCTTCGATCATCCGGCAGAGCACGACGGCTGCTGGGCCCGGTCGATCGCGCCCGGCGTTATCGATCCCGAGGGGGTCCTCGTCCGGTTCGGGTCCGGCAAAGATGCGCACCCCTGTCATTGTCTCGGCTGCAGTATTGCTACGATCCATGCGCCGCATCTCCCTGACTATGTCCCGGTTTGTCTCAGCCGTTCTCTAATCTCTTCGTTGGTTTCCTTGGTCCCGTCAAGAGCCATGAGCAGCGGGGGAAGGAAAAAGAAATCAGCCAGCAGAGCAATGATAACGGTTATTCCCACCAGCAGTCCGAGCGCCTGGTTGGTTGACATCCCCGACGCTCCGAACACCATGAAGCCCAACCCGAACACCAGGGTGGTCGTGAACAGCGCTCTGCCAACCGAGTGAAAGGCCGATTGAACGGATTCTGACGGTAGCTCCCCTCTCTTTCGGGCATCGACGTATTTGGTCATGAAATGAATCGTGTCGTCTACAATGATGCCGAACGCTATCGCGGTGACCACCGACGCTGCGACTCCGACTTCTCCTACAACGTATCCCCACAGACCTATCGCCATGGCGGCCGGAATGAAATTTGGGATCAAGCTGATCAGGCCGAGGCGGACACTTCTGAACACGGCGAACAGCAGCAGGGAGACTATACCCATCGCCACAATGGTGCCAAGCAGCATACCCTCTATGTTCCTCTGAATCGAACGCGCGCCCACAATCGATACACCGGTGGCCGTGGTTTCCAGATCGGGGGCATTGTCCTGCAGCCACGCGCGCGCGCGGTCGTCCAGTTCAATCTTCTCTTTGCTGGACAGGCTGCTCAGTGCCACCGTAACGCGTGTTGCTGCCCGGTCATAGTCAATGAGATTGTTCAGGTCGCGGCCGACCGGCAGTGAGAATTCGTAAAGCAGCAGATACTGTGCGGCGAGCTCGGGATCGTTCGGGAGAATGTAGAAGTTGGGATCTTCGCCATGCAGATTCTTGTTCAGGCGCTTCATGATGTCGGCAATGGAAAAGACGTGGGCTACTTCTGGTTGCGTCCGATACCACTGTGCAAACGAATCGACCTTGCTCAGATAGTCGATATCCGTGATGCCACCTTCCCGGCCGGAGTCGAGGGAATATTCGTACGTTTCCACACCTTTGAAATTCTCACTCAGAAAATCCGTGGATTGCCGAAACTCGTAGCTTTCATCGAGAAGCTCCAGCCAGTTCTCTCTGAGCTCAATCCGCGAGATGCCGGCAATGAGCACAACGGTCATGACACCAAAGGAACACAGCAGAATCATGCGGTGGGAAATGACAAACCGAGCGAGACGATCGAAAAGATCCGTTCTCGCTTCGTGTTTCTGCCAGGCACGCAAGGGCAGTACTGACAGGAAGGCAGGCAGGAGTGTCACCGAGTAGGCAAAGGCGCACATTGCGCCGAACGCGACGATGTTTCCCATGACCCTAAACGGCGGCATGTCTGCGAAATTGAGGCTCAAGAAACCGATTGCGGTTGTGAACGAGGTGAGGAACACGGGCCACATATTCACCCGCACGGCCTGCATCGCCGCCTGTATCCGGTCCATGCCTTGACGCATACACGCCGCCATTCCCTCGATGATGTGCACTGAATGCGCGACGGTGACCGCCATTAACACGAACAGTGCAGCGGCACTCTCGCCGAACAGTTTCAAGCCGGCAAACCCCGCAAAGCCCAATGCGGACGGAATGACTGCGACCAGCATCAAGACGATCGCAAGAGTTCCCCACAGAGAGCGCAGCAGGAGCAGGGCCACAAGCAGCATTGTCCCAAGAGCGATTGGCGCGAGGATGGCCATTTCATCGTCAATCCCATCACGCATGACACGGTTGAGGACAATTTCACCGGTCAGATGGTAATCAATGGCGGTATGTTTCTCCCGGGCATCGATGACAGTCCTGTACAGGTAGTCGGTTACCTCCTGTTTGCCCAATTCCCGATTCTCGGGAAGTGTAACGCTGACAACCAACCCGGCAACGCGCCCATTGCGGGAAATGAAACGCCCGGCGATTTCCTCGGTACCGAGCGCGACCTCCATGATCCGTTTGATATCGGCATCGCTCAGGGAGCTGGCTTCGTCGATCAGCGGCTCGACAATCAAGGTATCTTCGAGGCCTTCACTGTGCGTATAGTTCGTGATCGAGTCCACGCGCGTGGCATAAGGCGTTCGCCACAATTGCTCGGTCAGTTCTTCAATCGCGACGAGCGTCTCCCGCGAGAAGACTGTGCCGCCTTTTGGTGCGACGGCAACAAGTGCTACGTCGGAAAGGGCGTAGGTTTCTTCGAGTTGTTCCAGGGCAACGATGTGCGGATCATCCTTGCTAAAATGATTGCGAACGTCCACGTCCACCATGGTTAAGTGCCTGACACCCGTGGAAAGGACCAGAATAACTAGGGCAGAGAGGAAAATGGTCAGCCATCGGTGGCCCATGACGTTTGTTACGAAAGGTTCTAGTTTCATACCACCAAGCCGACTGATGAGTTCAATACGGGATTCAGATGTAGCACAAGCTGTTCGCCTTCCACGGCCAATACTCCTGCCCTGACAATGGATTACCGCATGGAACGTGGTTCGCAGCAGCCGTGTTCTGAATATCTGCCAGGCTTTCTCGATGAATCCGGTCAACCGGGAAGCAGACACATGCATCCGGGGTGACAGGAGGCGAATTGGCCGGTGACGGACACGTCACCCTCAGGTGCACCTTGGGCACGATATTTCTCCGGCCAGCTAAAGTCAAGATCGACCGGACCCGACGGGCCCGATACGGCCGGTTCCATTTCTCACTCAATTTCAATGGTTGATCTCGCCACCACCCGGTAGGACCCGGATATATCCACCACTCCGGCCATACTTAATGACTTTCGTCACCACTAACCGGGCCGGTTGCCCGTCTACGATACCATGGGTAGAGGCGCTGCCTCCCCGTCAGGCCCTACCGTACCCGTTTCAGTGCCGTGCGGGTGAAATCGCCAGCGTCCAGGTCCGTGCCGAATTCATAGTCTGACCAGAGCAGCACGGTGCTCTTTCCCGTGAGATGGTTGGTCATCGTGATCGCGCTGGACCGCCAGAAGCGGTCGAGGTACTGCTGGTAGCCCTCCACGGTCATGGTCTTCAAATGCTCCTCCCTGCGGTCGTAGTAATGGATCTGCATGGTGCGGAGTTCTTCCCGGTCGAGCCAGACCAGCTGGCGGGAGTACCCCGAATCCTTGCTCAGGGGGACGCGTTCCAGAACGACGCATTCGAAATCGCCGCAGGGCTCTTCCCGCAGGTACCGGTGCGTGAATTTTTCGACTTCAACGGCGCCCATGTCTTCGTAGGAGAATTCGCTTCCCATGAAGGAGCCCGACTGTTTCGATGCGCTGATGCCCTTGACCCGCTTCAGGGCCGGAAGATAGAGCCATTGGTCGTCCGGCTTGTTCTTGTGGGCGTGTACGAGAAAGGCGGTTCCCTTGACGTCCCGCGGACGGTCGAACACGAACAGGGTCCGGTCTCCGTCTCCGTCGACCTCGATGACCTTGAGGTGGAGCTCGCGCTTGCTTTCCTGCCCCCGCTTGTTGCGCAGGATCATGTTCAGGTTCGCGGTGAAGTTGCTGAATCCCTTCTGGCGTTCCCGGGCTTCAGTCGCGATCCTGAGACCGGCTTCCTCCGCGTTTTCGGCGAGACCGATGGGCGGTGCGATTGCCAAGGAAAGAACGGCAGCAAGTATCCCGTTTAGTACAGGCATCTGGCGGGGGAGGGTGACACGCATTTTCGCTTCTTCCTGTGGGCGGTCATCGGATAGGGTGGGGTAAGCATGAATCCGGCGGTGGGCCCGACAACGGTCCGATCAAGTCATCATGTGCACCTTCGCTGGTATCTCCTGGCAAATCCTAGCATAATTCCGATTGATGTCCAGAGAAGTCCGGATATTGGAAGTCCGGATACAGTCCGATCGTCCGGGTTGGTGGGCAGGACAGGGAAATCAGGAAAGTGTGTGGTAGCCTGTCGAATTTCATCGATCGAGTTGGGTAGAATACGCACGGCTTCCCGAACGGGACGCCAGGAGTTTCCATGACAAGAGAATGCCCTGGAGTGGTGCTCAGGTCCCCCCGGCCCTCAATTCGGCGGTTTTCCGCCCGGTGACCATGACCGCTCAGACCGAATCCTGGAGGATGTTTCCCGAACCGGCGCGATGCCTGGCTAGGGAGGATGCGCCCTCCCGGGATTGCGGATCCGGCGGCGGGGCTGCCGCTCGGCGCCTTCCCGCCATTGTCCCGGCGTTGCTGGGGGCGTTTGTTTCACAGTTCGCAGCCACGGCATCCGCCGAAGGCGGATTCACCGACTGGGTCGAGTATTCCGGGCGCATCACCACGGAAGCCTGGCACTATCCCGACAGTGCCACGTATCCCGACCAGCGTTCGTACGCGGGCGGACTTGCCCTGGAGACAACGGTCTACATGGAAGACGATGCCGGCAGAAGCATTACGTTTACACCCTTTATCCGGGAGGACGCCGGGGATTCCGCACGCTCTCAGGTGGAGATCCGGGAGGCCTATCTGCTGTCGTACGGCGATATCGGCGACGATGAATGGGAATGGCGCCTCGGCGTCGACCAGGTCCATTGGGGCGTCGTGGAGTCACGCTCGCTGGTCGATATCG
>CAZRSJ010000064.1:0-6292 GCA_964602805.1 uncultured Chromatiales bacterium
TGATCCTGCATGCCGTCGAATCCCTGCCTCCGGATGCCAGCACGATGAGCCGTCTTGGCAGAGGCGTGGGGCTGGCATTCCTCATTTACGGTGGGGTCCTGCTGGTGGGGGCTGCGACCGGAGGCGACAGCCTGATGCGGCCCTGGGCGCATTTCACGAATCCCTCGGGATCGGTCGAGTCGTCAGTGGAATTCCATCCCGTCAAGACCGTGGCAGACTTGGATCGGGGGTTGGCGGGTGCAAAAGGACAGCCGGCACTGGTTTATTTTTATGCCGACTGGTGCGTCACCTGTCACGAGATCGATGCATTCACGTTTTCCGACTCCGAGGTTCAGGCACGGATGCGCCGCTTCACATTTTTGAAAGCCGACGTCACGGCCAACGATGCAGACGACAAGGAATTGCTCGGATCACTGGGCCTGTTCGGACCGCCCGCGATCCTTTTTTATGCATCTGAAGGAGAGGAGTTGCGCGCGTTCAGAACCGTTAGCTATGTCCCCGCACCCCAGTTCGCCATGATGCTTGATGAAGTGCTCGAGTTTTCCGAGTAGTCCTTATTTATCGATATTTTTCACTATTTAACGCCAAAATTACCGTAAAAGTCCGTTTCTTTGTTTTATGGTAAACTTGTGCCCGTTCAGGCAATCAATTTAGGTTCCTTATGTCGCGCATTCTGGTTCTCAACGGTCCCAACCTCAACCTCCTAGGAACTCGCGAACCGGAGATCTATGGTTCGGCTTCCTTGGAAGAGATCATGGAAGAGGTCGGGGCATATGCGGTGCACCATGATTGCACCATTGAAACCCTGCAGTCCAATTCCGAAAGCGAACTGGTGAACCGGATTCACCAGGCGCGCGAGGACAAGGTGGAATTCATCCTGTTCAATCCGGGGGCGCTGACGCACACCAGCATTGCACTTCGGGACGCGTTGCTGGGGACTTCGATCCCATTCATCGAAGTCCACTTGTCCAATGTGTTCGCGCGCGAGGATTTCCGGCAGGTGTCCTACCTGTCCGATATCGCAATCGGCGTGATTTCCGGCCTTGGGGCACAAGGTTATGTGTTGGCGCTGCAGGCAGCTGTGGCTTGGCTGGAGAAGAACGCCTGATGGATCTGCGAAAGATCAAGAGCCTGATCCAGTTGCTGGAGGAATCCGATGTTGCGGAGATCGAGATCTCCGAAGGCGAGGAATCGGTTCGCATCAGTCGTACCAGTTCGACCGCCGTTCCCGTGCCCCAGGTTCATGTTCCAGCTCCTGCGGCGGCACCGGCGACTGCGCCCGCGTCCACCGAGTCTCTCCCTGATACCGAGGAGGAACCGCCCGGGGATGATCTTCCGGCAGGACACCGGGTTGTGTCGCCGATGGTCGGGACGTTCTATTCCGCTCCTTCTCCGGGCGCGAAGCCTTTTGTCAACGTGGGAGATCAGGTCGCAGAAGGCGACACCTTGTGCATCGTGGAGGCCATGAAGATGCTGAACCGGATCGAGGCCGACAAGGGGGGAGCGGTTCGGGCCATCCTGGTCGAAAACGCGACGCCTGTGGAATATGGGCAGGCACTGTTCATCATCGGCTGAAAGGCGGTGCTGCAAAAAGTCCTGATCGCCAACCGCGGGGAAATCGCCCTGCGTGTCCTGCGGGCCTGCCGGGATCTTGGAGTTCGAACCGTGGCAGTGCACTCCGAAGTGGATCGCGACCTCCTGCATGTGCGGCTGGCGGATGAGTCGGTGTGCATCGGTCCTGCAGATTCCCAGCAGAGCTACCTGAATATCCCCGCGATCATTTCGGCGGCTGAGGTCACGAATGCCGATGCTATCCATCCTGGCTACGGTTTTCTTTCGGAAAATGCAGATTTCGCCGAGCGCGTGGAGTCCAGCGGTTTTATCTTCGTTGGCCCGCAGGCGCAGAACATTCGCGAAATGGGCGACAAGGCGGCGGCCAGGAAGGCGGCTTCGGCAGCCGGTCTCCCGTGTGTGCCGGGTAGTGATGGGGAACTGACCGACTCCCTCGAAGACAGCAAGGCACAGGCCCGCGAAGTGGGTTACCCGGTCCTGATCAAGGCGACTGCAGGTGGAGGCGGGCGCGGCATGCGCGTGGTTCGGGAGGAAGCGGAATTGGAAGAATCTCTGGAATTAACCCGGACCGAGGCACAGGCGGCTTTCGGGAACGGGGCGGTCTATCTGGAGAAATTCCTGGATCACCCTCGGCATATCGAATTTCAGGTCCTGGCCGATGCCCATGGCGAAGCCATTCATCTTGCCGAACGCGATTGCTCGGTGCAGCGCAGACACCAGAAGGTTATCGAGGAATCTCCGGCACCCGGCATCACGGAAGAGCAGCGCATGGAACTGGGTGAGCGGGTGACCGCGGCCTGCAAGAAAATGAATTATCGAAGCGTAGGAACATTCGAATTCCTGTATCAGGACGGGGAGTTCTACTTCATAGAAATGAACACTCGGATTCAGGTCGAGCATCCGGTGACTGAGATGGTCACTGGCATTGACTTGGTGCGCCACCAGTTACTGGTTGCACAGGGCGAGCCCTTGTCTATCCGGCAGTCCGAAGTGCGCCTGCGCGGACATGCCGTGGAATGTCGGATCAATGCGGAAGATCCGAAGACTTTCCTGCCGCAGCCCGGCAAGGTCACGCACTTCCACAGTCCCGGTGGCCCCGGCGTGCGCATGGATACGCACCTGTACACCGGCTACAACGTGCCGCCGAACTACGATTCCATGATCGGCAAAGTTGTTGCGCATGCACGGGATCGCACCGTGGCCTTGCGCCGAATGAACCGTGCCTTGGCGGAGCTGGTGGTCGAGGGCATCCGCACCAATGTCCCGCTCCATCAAGAACTGCTGGAGGATCCACAGTTTCAGGAGGGTGGCGTGAATATCCATTTCCTTGAGAATCGCGCGGCTGCGGCCGAGGAGTGATGCGGGGGTTCGTGCCGCCGGATCCAGAGACTTCCGTCTCAGGCACTCATTACGCGGTCATTCAGGCCCCAAACCGGAACCGGCGACGCTTTCCGGCCGGGATCGTCCGGATCGTGGAGGATTCCGACGCGGCAGTCCGGCAGGCGAAAGCCGAGGCCAATTGCCACGCGGCCCAGGTTCTAGGGCCGTCAAAATCCTCCGAAGGACAATACTTGTACTATTTGATCGAGTGGCTTGACGGCAGCGGCCAGGCCTGATGCGTTTGCGCCATCAAAATAGCCACTTAGCGTTCTGAAAACTCTTCCAGTAGCGGGGCCCAGCCGTATTCGGGATCGCCAATCACCAGGAAGGGAGGGTTGATCAGATTTTCCCTGAGGTTGTAGCGAAGCGGTCGCAGTGCCCAGTCGACAAGTTGCCCGCCCGCTTCTTCCACGATGCATTGGGCAGCCGCCGTGTCCCATTCGTGAGTCGAACCGCAACGCGGATACAGGTCCAGGCTCCCTTCGGCCACCTGGCAGCTCTTGAGTGAACTTCCGACCCGTTTTTCCTGGTGTGGTCCGAGTCGCCTTAGGAATCGCTGCACCTCGGGTCGCGCGTGGCTGAAACTGACTGCCACGACTGAGGTTCCATCAGTGGGATAGGAACGGCTGTGTATGGCAGTGGGCGGTTTTTCTCCTTGTACTCGCCAAGCGCCACCGCCGCGGTGCGCATAGTAGAGGAGATCTAGGGCGGGGGCTCCGATGGTGCCCAGCACGGGCTGTTGGCGGTGAATCAGGGCGATGTTGACAGTGAATTCATCGCTCTGCCTGAGCAGTTCGCGCGTGCCGTCCAGGGGATCGACCAGCCAATAGGTGTCCCAGCTTCGCCGGGTCTCCCAAGGGGTCGGAGCAGGGTTTTCTTCCGACAATACCGGCCAGCACTCATCCAATGCCTCCAGCCGTTCGAAAATGCACTGGTGTGCAGCCAAGTCGGCCGTGGTAACCGGAGAGCGGTCGGTTTTCTCGTAGACTTCGTAGCCCGCGCGACGGACTTCCAGAATGCTTGCCCCGGCATCGATGGCGATCTGCCGTACTTCGGGCAGGAGTCGGGCAAGTTGTTCGGAGTCCATCAGGGGCGTGGCGGGATGCGCCATCCTAACAAATTAGCGGAAAAGGGGAGTGTAAAATTCAATTTATTCGGGTTCAAGCAGCAACATGATCAACTGGAACGTTATTGATACCGTCTTCCTGGACATGGACGGGACGTTGTTGGACCTGCGGTTCGACTCCCATTTCTGGTACCACCATCTGCCGCAGCGTTTCGCAGAGACTTACGGGCTGGAATTCTCGGAGGCCAAAGCAGACTTGACCGCTCGCTACCGCGAGATGCGTGGCACTTTGCAGTGGTATTGCGCAGATTATTGGAGCGAGGAGTTGGGCTTAGACGTCGCCGCGCTCAAGCATGAAATCCGCCATCGCGTGACGCGCATGCCCCATGTCGAGGAATTCCTGGTTCGGGTCAACGACAGCGGCAGGCCTTGTTTCTTGGTGACCAATGCCCACCCCAAGTTCATCGACATCAAGTTGGAGGAATCCCAGATCCGACCCTACTTCCAGAAAGTTGTCAGCTCCCATGAGTTTCAGGTGCCCAAGGAAAGCCCGGAATTCTGGAGAGCCTTACATGACGAGGTGGAACACGAACCTGCCCGGACGCTCATGGTGGACGACGACCCGAATGTCCTGAAGCATGCGGAAGCTGCGGGCATTGGCTGCCTGCTGACGGTCCGGCAGCCCGACAGTGGTCAGCCGGAGCGGGAACAGTTGGCGTACCCGGCGATCCGGGATTTTTCCGACATCATGCCGCCTAGCCCCGTTCCCACCGCTTGAAGCGTTTTTTGCAGTACTTGAGCAGACTGTCGTAATCCGGGAAATAAAGGTCGAATCCCTCTTCGGGCGGCTGATCGTATTCGCAGAAGTCGTTGCTGTGGTCGCGGCAGATTTGCGGACGGATTTCATAAATTCCGCAACGTCCGTCCTTCTGCAGGTGTTTGCAGGTAGTCTCGAACATCAGGGTCCAGCCATCGGAATCCTTGTATGCGCTGACCTGATCGTGGGAGACCTGCCAGAGCAGGTGCTCGTAGTCGTATTTTGAGCGGGGCGTGTCGATTTCCTGCGTGACGTAATGGCAACACAGGGAGTTGGTGCAGAAGTCGCACTTGTTCTCCGGGGTCATCTTGACGCCTTTGGCGACTACCGGGATGGCAATGGATTCCGGCATCAATTGTCCTCCTGTGACCGCCTCCAGGAGAAAGAGCAATCCAGTTCGGCTCGTACCCGGCACAGACCGTTGACGCCGTCCTCCAGCATCAGCGACAAGGGTGTCCGTTTCCGGAATCGGCGGTGCGGCGTGACCAGCCAGCGCGCCCCGATACGGCTGTTGCGCGGGAATGAAGTGCGCAGGGCGTCGGCGATGCCAACGATATGTTCTGCCCGTACGATCAGGGGAGGGTCGTCCGGCAAGGCTTCACCACGACGAAAACGTTCGAGTTGTGTGCTGCGGGTCTTTTTCGGCAATGCCAAGAGGGTCACGATTTCGTCCGTATTGAGTTGCCACTGATCAAGAACTGCCATGGTTTGACGTGCCATTCTTGCTCGTGACTCCTCCGACGGGGAACTCATGAATCCAGCTTGCGTTTAGCGGTGGGCATTTGCACGGCTTGGGTGGTCTTGGGTTCATCCGCATATCGGGGTCGTTCAGGAGCGGTTTTTCCTGCAGCTTCCATCAACTCCCGTTCTCTAGTGGAAATCAACTCGAATGCCTCCCGTATGTCCTGCAAAGTTTGTGGGGACAAGGGGCTTTTCATCCCGGGAGGCGGCGTGACTTCCCGCACGATCTGTGCCAGAATCTTGCGCATTACCACGAGAATTCGCTGTTCGACGGTACGTTCCATATGCAATGCACCCAGAGCCTCCTGCCAGTATACAAGCCTAGAGAAGGGTTTGAACGTGAGTGAAAGCCAGGCACGATTTGCTCTAGGGCAGTTGGTCACGCATCGCTTGTTCGGATATCGAGGCGTAGTCTTCGATGTGGATCCGGTATTTCAGGGGAGTGACGAGTGGTACGAACGCAATGCCAAATCCAGGCCGCCCCGGGACCGGCCTTGGTACCGGGTGCTGGTCGACGGCCAGCCGCTTGAGACCTACGTGGCGGAACGCAATCTGGAACCGGACGAAGAGCCACGCCCGATTCGGCACCCGTTGGCCGATCAGATTTTCAGCGGATTTTATGACGGGCAGTACGTCCTACGCGAGCGGCACAATTAAAACCTGTAAGTTCTCCTAAACTTTTTGTAGGCTTCGGCGGCGCAATTCGCACGACGAAT
>CAZRSJ010000065.1:0-6246 GCA_964602805.1 uncultured Chromatiales bacterium
TCGCATGCACGGGCGGAACCTCGCAGAGCTGGTGGGCGAGCCCCGGGCACCGTGGCGAACGGGTTTCATGGCCCAGCACTACGGGCTGCACGAACCGGCGCCGCAGCGCTGTTGGTACGCGGACGACTGGAAGCTGGTGGTTCAGGAGGACGGATTCACAGAGCTCTACGATCTGGATGCGGATCCGCACGAGATGTGCAATCTCGCGGATGACCCGGAGCATCGCATCCGGCTCGAGAGTCTGCGGGCCGGACTGTGCGACGCCATGAGCGAGACCGGCGATCTCGACCCACGACTGTCGGCGGCGCTCGCCACGTAGAATTCGAGGATGCCGGCGAGGTCTTTCGGCAAGCGCAGGTCATCGACCCCGACTTCTGACTGGTGTGGTGGGGCGAAGCACTGTGGTGGTCCCGGCGCCCGCGGGCCCCTTCACGGTCGTCCTCCTCAAACAGCAGCGGGCAAGCTGCCGACGCATTTGCCGCTCCAGGTTACAGGTCGGCATGCACAGGATCAGGTGGCCGCGCACATCATCCTTGGTGTTGACACAGACTGCCCGCACTCGCAGGCCGGACTTGGTTAGCTATGCAAGAAATACGGGTTTTGCATTGTGCAACGCAAAGCCCCTGGCCAATAAATCAGTGGATTTCTCCGACTTGCTGAAGATACTCCGGCAGTCGCCGGGCGGCTGCTGCGTTGGCGATTTCAGGGCGGAACCGGTCAAGGAATGCCGCAAGATTGCTGCCATGGTCTATGAGCTATATGCCTATAGTGATTTTATCGCCGGGGTGAAGGGATTTAACCATTTTGGGAGCCTGCTGGAGCCTCAAAAAGAACAGTAAAACAGGGGTTTAAGTGGATGTTTTATGATAAAATCGTTGTCACTGGTGACAGCAATGAAAAAAGAGAAAATCAGCCAAAAACGCCGTGACTACGCCATGCGTACCGCACTGGCCACTGTCCGTCTGGAAGGTCTGGAGCCCAGCCAGGATGCCAAGAACCTTGCGGCCAAAGTCGCCAAGGGCGAGATGACCAGTGCCGACGCCGTAGAGGCAATGAAACGGAATTATGCCGTATCAGCGTGATCCGGACGCCGGGCCGTATGATGCGGAATCTGATCCCTATATTGATCCCAATGGTGTTCTGAAAAACATCCTTGGCATCAGGAACACGCCGGATCTTGACAAAGCCGAAGCCAATCTGTCCTACCTGCGGGCTCAGGAGCTCGAAACCTCTCCCTTGCCGGGAAATTTCGACCTGGACCACCTACGGAAAATTCATAAGCACCTGTTTGGTGATGTTTATCCCTGGGCCGGCGAGATTCGCCGAATCGATATTGGCAGGGGCAATGACCTCTTTGCCCATCATGTCCATATCGAGAAGGAGGCAGGCAAACTGTTCAAGCGGCTGGCCGATGAAAATCACCTGAAGGGGCTGGATGCAAAAAAATTCAGCGAACGCGCCGGTCACTATCTTGGTGAAATCAACGCCTTGCACCCTTTCCGGGAAGGCAACGGCCGTTGTCAGCGGGCCTTCATTGGCCAGGTCGCCCGTGAGGCTGGTTTTGAAATAGAGTGGAGTAAGATCAGCCGCGAGGATAAAACCAGGGGCTCGATCGAGTCATTCTATGGCGACAGCGACAAACTGGCCAAACTGATCCAGGACAATCTGACTTCCGAAAAGGAAGTTCCATAAAAACCATAGAGAACGAACCGACGAAGAGCTGGAGAAGCTGCGCCGCACTGACCCGGAAGCCTTTCAAATGATCTGGTAATCGAAGGCAGTTCCAAGTCAACGAGCCTTGAGGCCTATCGGAAAGATCCAGTTCCTCCCCGATACTATTCCCTATCCGTGCGGCTGTGGAGCAACAGAATCGCAATCAGTAGATCGGAGATGTGATTCCTCTTTCCGGCAACATTGCTCATTCAAGAAACTCAATTTCTCCGTCCTTGACGACTACCAGAATCTGGTCATATAGAGCGTCCCCGTCAGAATTGAAGGAGAAATGGTCCAACCTGCCCAAAATGGTTGGATAATCCGTCGTCTGTGCGAGGGCATCCCGGATGGCGGCGGGATCCGCCGATTGAGCTGTCTTGATCGCATTGGCGAGGACATGGAGAGTCGCATACGACTGAGCCGCCCAGGGTTCAGGATCACTTCCGTATTGTGCACGGTATTTCCGAACAAAGGCCTGGTTTCCAGGGGCGTCAGACTTGCTGGACCATCCGATAAAGCCGATTGCGCCTTCGGCACCGTAACCTGCCTCCTGGACTTCAGTCATGGTCAAATCCGGCGCTATGACCTGAATGGTGTCGGGAAACCGCGGCTCGGCTGTTTGGGAGAGAATCCCGGCTATTTCCTGTGAGAGTGCCGAGACAAACAGTGCATCCGGGTCCGTCGCCATGATCCGCGTCAACTGCCGGGAGAAATCCGTGTCACCGGTTTTGAACGCTTCCTCAGTCAGGATCTCGACCCAGTTCTCCCCAAGCACTGTCCTTAATACGTCGTTGCTGCTTGTGGAATAGAGATCCGTCCCATCGTAAATGGTCGCTACTTTCTCATAGCCGAGCTTCTCCCGGGTCGCCAGCACACCGTTGGGAATGCTGATATCCGTGACGAGACTGCTGCGGAAGACAAAATCCCCGATCCCGCCCAATCCTGCAGCGGAGGAGACGGAACTGAAAGCGATGACCCCGTTCTCTTGCGCAATTGGAGCAGCCTCCTTGAGGTGTGTAGAGATGGCAAGCCCGACTATGGCAGGTACTTTCTGGTTCACCAGGTACCGTACTGCCGCCTTCGCCCCGTCTGGAGTGCTCATATCGTCCACGGTGATAAACCTGAGTCTTACATCACCGAGGTTGTTGATCTCTTCTCGTGCCAATTCAAAGCCGCGTTGCATTGGCAGCCCATACGGTTCGGCGTGATGTCCTGTCAGTGCTACGACTACACCGATGGGAATCTCTTGGCCCTTAGTCCGTGGCACTTCGTCATCGGGCATTACCGTGACGGCCTTGTGGCAACCGGAAAGTACGATGGCCGAAGCAACAAGTATCAGCAGAAACGAAGTGGTTAGAATACTTGTTTTGTTCATGCGAAATCCCTCCAGGAGCCTGCCGGCTTCGGGATTTAAGGTCGCCCACCGAGCGCCCGCCAATCATATCCCATGTCAGCGCGGCCGGCGGAAATTTCCTCGATTCTGGGCGCCCGGTGGTATCGCGTCCCGCGGCGATGCCGGCCTGATCGAATCCGTCCGAAACCGGCAAGATGCGCGACTCCCCGTCCATCAGATTGGCCCGATCGGCATCCCCTGACCCCGACGGCGGCGGTCCCGTTGGATCAACGCTCTTCGTTCGGGCTCACTTCCCGTTGGACAAGACTGAAAGTTGACCGGTTGGCGGGCGCTGTGGCACGATGCGGGGCTTGCGCAACACTCAGATGGCAGCGGCGGTGCCAACAGTTCGGCCGCATAAACGAACGTCGACCCATTAGGAAAGACTCCATGATCCACGAACTTCAGACCTACGCCGTGAAATCCGGCGCTCTGGCGGAAATGCTCACCGAGAATCAGTCGGCACTGGAGATAGCACGCCCGTACCATGGCACGCTGGAGGGCTCTTGGATTAGCGAGGTCGGCGCGCTGAATCGCGTCTGGAATCTATGGTCCTTCCAGGATTAGAACCAGCGGCAGGAGATGTGGGAAGCGCTGGCGAAGGACTCCCGGTGGACGGAACAACACCTGCCCCGCCTTGCCTCCTTAATTCTGCGTCGGGACTCGCGCGTCATGGCCCCGACAACGCCACTGAAGGCGCCGGAAGACACCGGCAACGTGTACGAGTACAGATACTACCGCACGACCATAGCGAACGCGTCCAGGCTCGCGGAACTCATGACCGAGGCAATGCCCACCCGCGCGAGTTACGTCCATGACATCGGTATGTGGATCACCGAGATCGATTCGTTGGACGAGTTTACCCACATGGTCGCATACCCGTCGATGAGCGCGCGCGAAGAGCAAAGGTCGGCAATGATCGCCGACGCCGAGTGGTCGCGCATTCACAAGGAGATCACACAGTACGTGGAGGACGCACGGGTTGAACTCCTGCTTCCCGTCTCCTGGTCTGCCCTCGGTTAGGCTCCGTGGCCGTGGAGCCCACCGGTTGACGCCGAGGCCGGCCCGTCTTTCCATTCACGAATCGCTTCCGGAACATGGACGAAACGACCCGCAAACAGGTCTCGTGCCAAGCGAGGTAGCCGTTCGCTTCACGGAGCGAATCGTGGATATCCCTGTGCTTTTCTTGCGATGCTTTAATCGCGCGCGGGTTCTCACCGGAAACCGCGGATGCTGAACACCTTGCGGAACGCGCCCCGGCCGCCGTATGCAAAGGCAACCTTTTGGGCGGATCTGAGGGCCGGCATCACGCTGTCGGCGTCGTATATCCCGACCGCCATGGCACTCGGGTACATCTCCGGCGTGGGCCCCCTCGCGGGACTCTGGTGCGGCGTGTTCGTCGGGATCATAGCGGCGCTGTGCGGCGGTACACGTGCCTTGGTGAGCGGCCCCAGCGCAGCGCTGGCGGTTGTCACCGCCACATTGGTCGTGGGCAACGACTTCTCCCTTCCGGAGCTCGCTGTCGTCATCGTCATGGCGGGGGTAATCCAGATTGCCCTCGGACTCGTCGGGGTCGGGCGCTTCGTCTCCTACATCCCGCATATCGTGCTCACGGGGTTCATGTCCGGCATCGGGGTACTGCTTCTCTGGACGCAGGTGCAAAAGCTGTTCCAGCTCGGCATAAGCGACCTCGTTGTCGGCGGTTGCGGGGTGGCATTGCTGGCCGTGTGGCCGGCCAGGGTGGGCAGGTACATGCCGCCGGCACTCGCGGTCATCGCGCTCGGCTGGCTCATGTCGCTGTTCATTTCGGGCGTCGATCCGCTGGGGCCCGTCCCGACCGGACTGCCTACCCCTGTTCTGGTGGCTCCACCTCTTGGGTTCCTGGAAAAGGCGGTCGGGCCGGCGTTGATCGTTGCCCTCATCAGTTCGGTCTACAGTCTGATGTGGTCGCTGACCGCCGACACCTTTACCGGATCGCAGCACAACCCGAACCGTGAGCTGTTCGGCCTTGGTCTGGGGAACGTCGCTGCGGGTATTGTCGGTGTACTGCCCGGCAGCGCGAACATCGCCACCATGACTTCCCGCCGCTTCGGCGGCAAGACCGTCGTCGCGGGCATTATCTGCCAGATCATCGTCGCGGGACTCATTCTGTACTTCGCCAGCTACGTTGCGCCGCTGCCACTGGCGGTGCTTTCCGCGATCGTCATGCTCGTAGGCTGGCATCTAGTCGACTTCTCCTTCCTGTTGAAGATTCGCGACGTGGACATCCGCCATTCCACGGTCATGCTGGTGACCATGGGCGTGACTGTTTTCATCGATCCGCTCCTGGCGATCCTGTTCGGGGTCATCGCCGCTAACGTCGTCAATTCCGCGCGGCTCGAAATCCTCGAGCTCGACAGCGTGATTTCGACACCCCTCCTCGACTCCACCTTCGGTGTCCACACGGACGACTATGAAGCGCGGATCGGGCTGCTGGCCTTCCGCGGCACATTCACGGTGTCGTCCTCGCGCAAGCTGGTCCAGTCCATCAGCCAGGACATCCGCGATCACGAAGTCGTCATTTTCGACCTTTCCGACACCACGCATGTCGATGACAGCTCGGCACATCTGCTTGCCCTGCTCCTCGACCGAGCGAAACAGACCAGCACCGAAATCGTTGCCTGCGGTGTGACGGACCGTATCCGAAGGACGCTTTACGCCTTCGGCGTCCTCGACCGGATCCCCCAGGATCGGTTGGTGGAAACGCAGAAGGATGCCAGGGAGCTTGCCTGGACGCTGCTGTAGCCGCTGCGGGCTCGAACCGAACCCCGCCGGCGCCCGGCGGCGCGGAAGGGCCGGCCTAAGGCAACAACACCGTGGCGCCCGAAGTCAGTCCATTCTCCAAGGCGCGATGGGCTTCGGGGGCGTCCTTCAGCGGAATCTCGTAATTGACCTTGGGGGTAAAGATTCCCTGGCGGATTGCTTCAAACAACGAATTTACTGATTGTTCCAGATCAGTGCGCCCCTTGATGGAGTACGTTACTCCCGGCCGCGTGATGAAAATCGATTCCCGCAACGCCAAATCCTTGGTGACATCCACCGGGTCGGGGGGACCGGAGGCATGCCCCACGACTGCTAAGACTCCTAACCCGGATAATGCA
>CAZRSJ010000066.1:0-5931 GCA_964602805.1 uncultured Chromatiales bacterium
GCAGCATGGCTGATAAGAAAGACTTAATCCAGCGCTATAACTGTCGCGAAATCTCGCAATTACAGTTCAACCTGCGGGTCGTCATGCAGGGGGCGGACAAGAGCACTCCGGTACTGGAGCGCCTGCGTTTCCTGTGCATCGCGAGCCGCAACCTGGACGAGTTCTTCGAGGTGCGGGTCGCCGCCCTGCACCAACTGGTCAAGTACGGCACCGAGGCACAAAGCGGCGAAGGCCTGACTGCCCAGGAGATCCTCGCCGAAATCTCCAAGCAAGCCCACTCCATCGTCAAGCTCCAATACCGCCTGCTGCAGAGAAGCGTGCTAACCGCGCTGCGGAAACGCGACATCTCCTTCCTGCGCCGCCACGAATGGGACAAGGCCCAGCGGCAATGGATCCGCCAGTACTTCCGGCGAAACATCCTGCCCATCCTCTCCCCGCTCGGACTGGACAGCCGCCACCCGTTCCCGCGCGTGCAGAACAAGAGCCTCAACTTCATGGTCAAGCTCGCCGGAAAGGACGCCTACGGCCGAAGCACCGAATACGCGGTCGTCACCGCGCCGCGCTCCCTGCCCCGCATCGTGCGCCTGCCGGACGAGGTCGGCAACAAGCGCGACAGCTACGTCTTCCTCTCCTCGATCATCCACGACAACCTCGGGGACCTGTTCCCCGGACTCAAGATCAAGGGCTGCCACCAGTTCCGGGTCACCATGGACAGCAACCTGTTCTACGACGAGGAAGAGGTGGAAAGCCTGCGCGATGTCCTGGCTGGCGTGCTGCCGGAACGCCAGTACGGCGAAGCCGTGCGCCTGGAAGTCGTCAACGACTGCCCGCGCGACATCATCCGCTTCCTGCGCGAGCAGTATCAGCTCGATGCCGACAGCGTCTACGAAGTCAACGGGCCGGTCAACCTGTACCGCTTGATGAATTTCCCGGAACTGATCGATCGTCCAGACCTGCGCTATCCGCCCTACCGCCCAAAGACGCCCCAGGTATTCAAGCTCCTGCCATCCTCGGGAGGCCTGTTCGATCTCCTCGACCGGCAGGACGTCCTGCTGCATCACCCGTTCAATTCATTCAAGTGGACGATCCGGTTCCTGCGCGAAGCCGCGGCAGACTCCAAGGTGGTCGCCATCAAGCAAACGATTTACCGGACCGGGCTGGAGTCCGATCTGACGGATATCCTGGAGTCGGCGGCCCGGTCAGGCAAGGAAGTCACCGTAATCATCGAACTGAGCGCACGTTTCGATGAAGAAGCCAATATCCAACTGGCCCAGCGGCTGGAACAGGCCGGGGCACAGGTACTGTACGGCGTGGTCGGCCACAAGACCCATGCCAAGATGATGCTGGTGGTCCGCCGCAGCGACGACGGCTTGCGCCGTTATGCGCACCTCGGTACGGGCAACTACCATCCGGTCACGACCCGCCTGTATACCGACTACGCCCTGTTGACATCCAACCAGGACCTATGCGAGGACGTGCACAAGATCTTCCTCCAGGTGGCCAGCCTCGGACGCGCGCCCAAGCTCAGCCTGATGTACCAGTCGCCGCTGACCTTGGGCCAGGGACTCATCAAGAAGATCCTGGCAGCCGCCGAACAGGCCCGCAAGGGGGAAACGGCGATCATCTACGCCAAGATGAATGCGTTGACCGAATACGGGATCGTCGACGCCCTCTACGAGGCTTCCCAAGCCGGGGTCACCATCGACCTCCTGGTGCGCGGCGAATGCCGGCTGCGCCCCGGCGTCAAGGGCCTCTCGGACAACATCCGCGTCCGCTCCATCGTCGGACGTTTCCTAGAACATACCCGGGTGTTCTACTTCCGCACCGGCGAAGACGAGGAAATGTACCTCTCCAGCGCCGACTGGATGACCCGGAACATCCACCGCCGCGTGGAAACCATGTTCCCGGTACTGGACGAGAGCATCAAGAAACGAATCATGCGGGAGATTTTCGAGACTTACTTTGCGGACAACTGCCAGAGCTGGCAGATGGAGCCCGACGGCACCTACACCAAGACCCCCATCGGCCGCGGACACAAGCGGTTCGCCGCGCAGGAAGCGCTGATGATCATGCACGGAGAGATTGATGAGTCCCACCTATAGCGTTCTGGACCTCGGGTCCAACAGTTTCCACATGATCTATGCCCGTGTAGAGGAAGACGGGAGAATCGCTATTCTCGACAAGTTCAAGCAGTACGTCTCACTCGGAGCCGGCCTCAAGCAAAACGGCGAGATCCGGGAGCGTTACCAGCATGCCGCCGTCAACTGCCTCCGGGAAGCCTCCAAGGTGATCCGTCGGCAGCAACCTGACTATTTCTCCGCAGTCGCGACCAATGCCTTCCGCTGCCAGAAAGACGACTATTTCAAGAATCTGTGCGAACGCGCGCTGGGACGCCCGATCCGTGTCCTGAGCAGCGAGGAGGAAGGCGACTACATCTACCGGGGCGTGGTACAGACCACCCCCCTGTCCGGTCAAGACCACTGCATCCTCGACATCGGCGGCAGCAGCACCGAATTCATCCTCGGCAGCGGTGCCCGCGCCAGTTGCATCCTGAGCTGGCAGCTCGGCAGCGCCATTCTGACTGAACGCTTTTTCGACACCCGCACACTGCGCCCCGCCAACTGGCAGGCTGCGGTCGATTACGCGGATGAAACCATGACGCTGGCCGGCAAGGGCCGCATTCATCTGCCTGGCATTGAGACGATGTACGGTGCTTCCGGGGCCATCCGCGCCATCAGCAACACCCTGATCAAGCTGGGCATCAACAACACCGGGACCATTGATGCCGAGGCAGTGGAAGAGCTGGTCCAAAGCCTGCTGAACATCCGCATCGGCTCTCACTTCAAACACCTGGACCGTTACCGCGTACAGGTTTTCCTAGGCGGGCTCGCGATCCTGCACGCCATTTTCGAACTGCTGGATGTTCGCGACTTGAAACCAGCCCGAGGAGCAATCCGGGAAGGCGTGCTGCTAGAAATGCACCAACATGCCCTGACTACCGCAAAAGCCGCATAGTTCTACAGATGGACCGGTCTCCGTAGCCGAGCTCCGGATCACAGGCTTAATTCACTGTGAGAGCCCAAGCGGGCCAATTGCAAAGTCTCCGGGTTAGGCTTTCGATAGATGAGTACCAGGTCAGGCATTAGATGACAATCTCGATGACCCTGCCACTGCCCCGCCAAAGCATGATCGCGGTAACGCTCATCCAGGGCCTGGTCATTAGCAAGCAGGAACAGTGCTTCAGTCAGAGCAGTGTCAAGCACAGCACGATGCCGACCTTTACGTTCCCGCTTGTAGTCCAGTTTGAATTTCTTGGCGCGTTCAATCCGGCGCATTCAGGTCTTCCATTAACGCCTCGATACTTTTGAAAGACTCCACTTTGCCTTGTAGAACATCACGCATAGCGGCAATAGTCTCCGCATTGGGCACCAATGGATCAAACGGCAACGCTTTTTCAACCGCCACACGGGTCAACATCATCCGGAAAGCATCAGAAACCGTCAGGCCCATGCTGGCCAATACGATTACGGCCTCATTCTTGATCTCCTCGTTGATGCGAGCGCGAACAACAGCATTTGCAGACATGGCCTATTCCTCTCTCGCCAAATATGTGGCTATATTGTAGCCCAAAAAATCAGAATCACAATGAAAATGCTCCGGGTTACTTCCGGGCGGAAGCGAGTCGCAAGGTAAACTATATGCTGCTGGTACAGAGGCAGACATGAAGCTTACTATCGCCATCGATAACGAGATTCTTGAACGAGTCCGTGCTCGGGCGAATCGAGAGAATACGTCCGTGAATATGCTGATCCAAAAATATCTGGAAGAATACGGTGGATCTGGCCAACATCGTGCTGAAGCTTGCGAACGATTGTTGGCCTTGTCGCGGTCCAGCCAGTCGCGACGCGGCAATAACAAGTGGACGAGAAAAGAACTTTACGAGCGTTGAGCCAAAGCTAATATAGAAATTAGTTCGACGAAAACAAAAAAAGTCCACGACACTCTAGTCTTTATAATCAGCAGCGCAACAAAGTTGCCCACTCCGAATCCAACATGCCCCGCCTGCCACGCCCGCATTCCAGCGTGATCGTCGACGGACTGGAACGGGCTCCTGCCCGCTCCATGCTTCGTGCCGTTGGTTTCAGCGACGGCGACTTCCGCCGGCCCCAAATCGGCGTCGCTTCCACCTGGAGCGAGGTGACGCCCTGCAACATGCACATCGACCGGTTGGCTCGTCAAGCGGCCGCAGGCGTCAACCAGGCTGGCGGCAAATCCGTCACCTTCAACACCATCACCATATCCGATGGCATTTCCATGGGCACCGAGGGCATGAAATATTCCCTGGTTTCCCGGGAACTGATCGCCGACAGCATTGAAGCAGTAACCGCCGGAGAAGGTTTCGACGCACTGGTGGCGATCGGCGGCTGCGACAAGAACATGCCGGGCTGCCTGATGGCGATCGCCCGGCTCAACCGCCCAGCCGTATTCGTTTATGGCGGGACTATCGCCCCCGGGCGGCACCGTGGAAAGAACGTCGACATTGTCTCGGTGTTCGAAGCGGTCGGGGAACGCGCCAAGGGCCAGATTTCCGGGAAGGAATTGACCACGATTGAATCTTGCGCCATTCCCGGGGCTGGTTCATGTGGTGGCATGTACACCGCCAACACCATGGCCTCGGCAATCGAAGCGCTGGGCATGAGTCTGCCTGGCAGTTCAGCGCAAATGGCGACCTCCAAGGCCAAGCGGGAAGACTGCCGCCAGGCTGGCGAAATGGCAGTCCAGTTGCTGAAACTCGGCATCACTCCGCGCGACATCATGACTCGCAAGGCTTTCCTCAACGCCATCGCCGTAGCGACCGCCCTGGGCGGCTCCACCAATGTCGTCCTGCATCTGCTGGCCATGGCCCGCTCCATGGGCGTGCGGCTTTCACTGGACGACTTCACGCGGGTCGGCCGCAAGGTGCCCGTGGTCGCGGACCTGCGCCCATCCGGCCGCTACATGATGTCGGAACTGGTCCGGATCGGAGGGATTCGCCCCCTGATGAAGCGCCTGCTGGATGCCGGACTCCTGCACGGGGAATGCCAGACGGTCACCGGGCGCACCATGGCCGAAGATCTCGACAAAACGCCGGACTATCCGGAAAACCAGAAGATCATTCTCCCGTTTTCCGACCCGATCAAACCGGACGGCCATCTAGTCATCCTGCGCGGGAATCTGGCACCCGAGGGTGCCGTGGCCAAGATCACCGGCAAGGAGGGTTCTACCTTCGCCGGACGAGCCCGCGTATTCGACTCCGAGGAACGGGCTCTGCGCGCCATCCTTGACGGCTCCATCCGTGCCGGCGACGTGGTGGTAATCCGTTACGAAGGCCCCCGCGGCGGACCCGGCATGCGCGAGATGCTTGCTCCGACCTCCGCCATCATGGGCCAAGGGCTCGGCAACGACGTAGCCTTGATAACCGATGGGCGCTTCTCCGGCGGTTCGCATGGATTCGTGATCGGGCACATCACTCCAGAGGCCGCCGTTGGCGGCCCATTGGCCCTGGTGAAGAACGGCGACCGCATCGCTATCGACGCCTCGCGCCGGGAGATCACGCTGAAAGTGCCGAAGAGGGAACTGGATCGACGCCAGAAGGCTTTGAAGCCGCGCCGTCCGCGCTACCGCACCGGCGTGCTTGCGAAATATGCGCGCAGCGTTCGCTCGGCCTCGGAAGGCGCCGTTACTGACGCGCCAGACTGAACCTCTGTATCCCTTTTGCTCGGACGCCAGCGCCAACTACCGGCGCCCGGTTGTTTTGCCCACCACAACTGAGTGGCTTTCCCCAGACCGAGTTTTTATGCAAGAGGGTAGAGTCGCGGAAACAATCAAAGACTATCGACCTTAATATTACAGACTACCCCCCTGACGAAGTAAGTCAATATAATTTCTAAT
>CAZRSJ010000067.1:0-5894 GCA_964602805.1 uncultured Chromatiales bacterium
TCCAGCAGGGCATTCTGAAGATCCGCCTGCCGGGCGCGGGTGGTCTTGATCAGCATGTGCACATTCTAACTATAAAGTTAATGCAGTTTGAGGCGAGGTCGCACGACTCTGTTGACGCGTCCGATCGCGATGACCAGCAGTCCACGAAACCAGCCATGAACCGCGATTAGGTGCATGCGATACAGCGAAACGTACACAAAACGCGCGAGATGGCCCTCGACAGCCATGCGGCCTCCAATCAGGTTACCCATGAGGCTGCCCACTGTCGAGAACCGGCTGAGTGATACCAAAGAGCCATAATTCTTGTAAATATAGGAGGTCGGTGATTTGCCGGCCAGAATCCGACAGAGATTGTGGAATACGGCATCAGCCATCTGGTGCGCGGCTTGTGCGCGAGGCGGGACCAGCTGGTCGCTGTTCGGCTGGGAACAGGCGCAACAATCCCCCAGCGCGAATATGCGTTCATCCTGTGTGGTCTGCAGGGTGGAGGTGACGACCAATTGATGGACCCGAGTCGTCTCCAAGCCTCCGATTCCGTCCAGAAAATCCGCTCCGCGAACTCCCGCAGCCCAGACCCGGATATCTGCCGGGATGATTACCCCCTGATCCGTGCGCACTCCCGCCTGATTGACTTCGGCTACCCGCGTGTCAATCCGGATTTGTACGCCCAAACTCTCAAGTTCTTCGTGAGCCGCTGCAGCCAATTTCTCCGGTAACGCGGGAAGAATTCGCGGCCCGGCTTCGAGCAATGTGGTTTGAAGTCGGCTTTCATCAAAGCCATCAAGACCGTACTGGCGCAAGGCAGTAGCGGCATCGTGCAGTTCGGCAGCAAGTTCCACCCCGGTTGCACCACCGCCGACAATCACGATTTCGACTTGCGTGCCGACTGTCTCGTAGGTCGTAGGGCTCCGCGAAACTCGCAGGCAGTGATTCAGCAGGCGCTGACGGAATCGTTCCGCATCCTCCCGCCGATCCAGAAACACGCAGTGGGAATTCACTCCGTGGATGCCGAAATCGTTTGAGACCGAACCGACTGCCATGACTAGGTAATCGTAGGAAATTCGTTGTCTGGACAGCAACTCCGTGCCGTCGTCATCCCGCATGGGCGCGAGAATGATTTCACGTCGTGCCCTGTCAATGTCTTCCAGAGTGCCAAGGAAAAACCGAAAACCCCAGCGGTGCCCGTGCGCCCCGTACCCGATTTCATCAAGGTTGGCATCAAGCGAGCCAGCTGCGACCTCGTGCAACAGGGGCTTCCAAATATGAGTGCGATAAGGGTCGATGAGAAGGATGTCGATATCAGAATTTCGTCGGTAGTGGCGACCCAATTTTGTTGCAAGCTCAAGCCCCCCGGCGCCTCCGCCGATAATCACGATTTGTATGGTTTCCCTTGACATGATTTTTCCACGGCTGATTCGAATGATTGTACTGGCTGACCCTGAAAAAGGGACAAACCAGTTGGATAAAGCGGTCGCTCCTGATAGACTGCTTCCCGGATGGGCGATTAGCTCAGGGGGAGAGCGCTGCCTTCACACGGCAGAGGTCGCTGGTTCAATCCCAGCATCGCCCACCACTCCCGGCTACACTTTGCTCCGGCGACTCCGAACAGGTCGCCGCCTGCTAGAATTTCAGTACGCTCCGCCCCCATCGGTTAAGCGGATAAACCACGGGATTCCTAATCCCGGACTGGTGGTTCGAATCCACCTGGGGGCGCCACCCCCTCAGATCGGGCAGACGATCTCGCCGAGGTGCTTGCTCAGGCGCATGTTCTCGTTATAGTCGATCGGCACCACGATCAGGGACGGCCCTGCTTCCTCGAACGCGGCCTCCAGCGTCGCCTCAAGATCCCGGCTGGCCGTGACCACGTGTCCGTGCCAGCCGAACGCCCGGGCCAGGTTCAGCCAATCCGGATTCGTGAACTCCAGTTCCGTGTGACGGTTGAACTGCTGCTCCTGCTTCCAGGAAATCAGCCCATAGCCGCCATCCTCCCACACCATCACGACAATGGGCACGTTCAGGCGGCGAGCGGTCTCCATCTCCTGCACGTTCATCAGGAATCCCCCGTCGCCACAGATCGCCAGGACTCTGCGGCTCGGATGCACGAGACTCGCCGCAATTGCTCCGGGTAGCGCAAATCCCATCGAGCAAAATCCGTTAGGAATCAAGCAGGTATTGGGCTCGTGGCAGTGGTAGTGGCGGGCGATCCACATCTTGTGCGCGCCGACATCAGACAGCAGGATGTCCGACGGACCCATGACCTCACGTACATCCCAGAGTACTTTCTGGGGACGTAATCTGCCTTCCGTATCGTCATCCTTGTAGGTGGCGAACTCGCCCAGCATCTCTTCCCGGACCCTTTTTTCCCGGGACAAGTCCCAATCCATCTCCCCGTTCGTCCGCGCCCGCTCGTTGAGCATGGCCAGAGTCTGGGCTAGATCGCCGACCAGTTCCACCTCGGGATGGTAGTTGAAATCAATCTCGGCCGGTTGGAAATCTGCATGGATGATGGTTTTGAGGCCCTCCGGATTCCAAAGGTGCGGGTGATACTCGACCATGTCGTATCCGAGCGCCAGCACCACATCCGCCGCATCGATCGCGCAAGCTACCAGGTCCTTGGCCCCCAAGCCGATCGTGAACAGGCAGTAGTCCTCGTCCATGTCCACACAACCCTTCGCCATGAACGTGCTAATCACGCCGATGTTGTTCTGTTCGCAGAACATGCGCAACTGCTGGCTGGCCCGGGTGCGGATGCAGCCATTTCCGGCAAGAATCACCGGACGCCGCGCCCGGCGCAGCATTTCGAAGGCTCGGTCGACTTGCTCCTCGGCTGGAATCGGCCGACGGAAGCGGACTGGGGCGATCGGCTCCACGTCAGTGTCTTGTTTTGCAATGTCCTCCGGCAACTCAAGGTGGACGGCGCCAGGCTTTTCGCTGCGCGCGATGCGAATCGCCTTGCGCACGATTTCCGGAAGGCTATTCGGCTGGATAATGCTAGTCGACCATTTCGTCACCGCCTGGAACATGCTCACGGCATCCATGATCTGGTGGGATTCCTTGTGCTGGCGGGCGGTGGAGCCCTGACCAGTCAATACCAGCATCGGCGACCGGTCCATGTTGGCGTTCGCCACGCCTGTCACCAGGTTGGTGGCGCCCGGACCCAAGGTGCCTAGGCAGCCTGCCGGCTGCCCGGTCAATCGGCCGTACACATCGGCCATGAATGCCGCCCCCTGTTCGTGCCGGGTCAGGATGAATTCAATCTTGTCCGACTTCGACAGGGACATGACGAAGTCCGCGTTCTCTTCTCCGGGAACGCCGAATACATACTCGATGCCTTCGGCCTCAAGGCAACGGACAAACAGGTCAGACGCTTTCATTACTGAAGGGTTTGCCTGCCCATTTTAGACTCAATACTTGCGCGCCAAAGTCAGGCCGTCTCCGATCGGCACCAGGCTGACCATGACCCGGGAATCTTTCGCCAGCATCCGGTTGAATTCCCGGATGGCAACCGTGTCGGATTCCTGTTCGGCAGGATCCGCCACCCGCCCGGACCACAGGGTGTTGTCCACCGCGATTACCCCGCCGGGCCGGACCAAATCCAGCAGGTGTTCGTAGTAAGCCTGATAGTTCCCTTTATCGGCATCGATGAAGGCGAAATCGAAGCGTCCGGCCTCTCCGGCCTCGCGCATCTCTGCCAAGGTTTCGAGCGCCGGGGCCAGCCGCAGGTCAATGCGCTCCGCCACTTCGGCCTGCTCCCAGAACTCCCGCCCGATCGCGGTCCATTCCTCGCTGATGTCGCAGCATACGACTCGCCCGCGAGCCCCGACCGCCTGCGCCATGCACAAAGCACTGTAACCGGTATAGGTGCCGACCTCGATGACCTGCTGCGCATTCATCAGTTTGAGCAGCAGCTTGAAGAATTGCCCCTGCTCGGGACTGATCTGCATGTAGTGCTCCTCCAGCGTGGCCGTTCGGGCACGCAGGGCGCAAGCCACCGGGTCCTCGTCGACCGACACATCCAGCAAGTACTGATGCACCACGTCGTCCAAGCCGAAAGTTCGCGTACTCATGGCCTTTCCTGCAAGACGGTATGCACAGTTCGGCTGCCGAGCGGCTGCACGGGCCGGGCATTCTGTCCTCTTTGTTGTTCCAGCCAACGCTGTTCCGCCGACCCCAGGGCCATCGGCTCCATCGCCAGCAGCCAATTCACCCCCTCGGTGCACGGCGGCATCGTCAAAGATCCTCGATAGCCCACAAAACGGCTCTGCCGGGGAATCAGTCCGCTCGGGTCGAAAGTCAGCGGCTCACCGGTCTTGGCGGCCTGCAGCCAATCCCAGAAAGAGTCTGGAAAAGCCTGCGCTGCATCGGCGCGCAGCGGGACCCCAAGCACGGCGATCTCTCCCGAATCGGTCGTATGCACCAGGTGAAGTTCTCCCGCATCCGCGCCGTCCGACCACAAGTGCTCGCTCGGAGTATGGAAGTGGAATTGCCTCAAGGAAAAGGTTCGATCCCCGAGGAGCAGCCGGGAGCCCGGCTCCATATCCACCCGCACGGCATACGCGTTGTCGCTCAGCCGTCCGATTGTCGGCTGATAGTGGAACGCAAGGCGTTCGGCCGTCGGCTCTGCTTCTTCCCCCGACAAGACAATTGGGGACTGCTCCTGGCCCTCGGAGCATGCTTTCCAATCCGGGTGCAGGTGTCCCCATTGGTCCGGGCCCTCACTCCCGCAGTAGCTCCAGCAGGGCAATTCTTCAGGTTTACGCGAAGTCACGGCAAGAATCCGGCCCATTGCGAGAGACAGCCCGAAGCATGCGAATGAGCTTAGGAAATTCCGTCGATTCCACGTCGTGGGAATCTCCGGCTAATGGAGGAAGCACTCGATTTTCTTTCGGGCATCGAATTTACGGGTCATTGTACCCGTCCACCCCCAGCATCCCGGACGCGGATGCCGTAGGCTCTTTGAGGTTTTGTGTGGAATCCGTGCTAGAGTAAATCATCATGCACCGAGCCTCCCGCTACCGCCTGTATCCGAACCAGGCGCAGGAACGGCAGTTCGCGCAGTTGTGCGGGGCCGGGCGGTTCGTCTACAACGAACTGCTGGCCGACCAGATCCGGGAATACAAGCGTTTCGAGGCTGGCGAGAGAGACTGGCCGGGCACCTCCGAATTTGATTTCGGGAGGCGCTATGCGCGCCTGAAGACGCAGGAAGGCCACGAGTGGCTGCGGGAGTTGTCGGCTGTCGTCGTGCGCGGCACGGGGGCATTCCCGCTGGGGTCGGCGTTCTCCCACTTCTCCCGGCGGATTCGGGAGGGCCAGTGCGGCAAGCAGGCCGGGTTTCCCCGTTTCAAGGCCAAGGGCGTCAGCCGGGAGTCGTTCACGATCCCGGAGGCCGTGAAGATTCGGAGCAAGCGACTTTGGGTGCCGAAGGTCGGCTGGATCCGGATGAACCGCAAGGCGCAGTCGCACGCGCGCGGGGCCGACCCCTGGGACGGCGGCGAGGCTAGGGTCGCGGTGGTGTGCCGGGAACTGGGCAAGTGGTACGTGTCGGTGCTGTGGGAGGTGGAGGACCCGGACTGGCGCTGGCATGGTGGGGTCTGCGGGATCGACCGCAACTCGGAGAACATCGCGGGAGCCTGGTGCGGAGGGCGGAAGCTTATCGAGATTCCGTATGAACGGATCGGGAAGTACGAGGCACGGGCGCGGCACTACCAGTGGCGGGCGAGCCACCGGGAGCGGATCGAACTGAAGGACGCCGACGGGGCGCCGGTGCGCACGAAGTCGGGCCGGGTGGTCAAGGTGGCCTCGAACCGGCGCCAGCGGTTGCAACAGCGCGCGGCGAAGGCGAAGCGCAAGGCGGCGGAGATCCGCAAGGACTTCAGCCACCAGTCCTCGGCCGA
>CAZRSJ010000068.1:0-5817 GCA_964602805.1 uncultured Chromatiales bacterium
TCGAAAAGCCCCCGAAAACTTCAATGTTTTCAGGGGCTTTTTTGGTTGCGGGGGCAGGATTTGAACCTGCGACCTTCAGGTTATGAGAGCGACGAAACGAAGCGGGTCAATGTCCTGAGCGGTTTCCGGGTGGACGAACTTCAGAAAGGGGGCTGTCAACCTTTCTTTGTATGCCCCTATCCGAAACGTTGGGGAGAACTCCACCAGCGTAGCGACCCGTTCAATCGAGGCCTCGGCAGGAACGACAGAAACGCCTGCGCGTTTGCAGAATAGGCCTGTCTGGAGGGGTATTCTGCACTGCGACTGGCCCCCGCTCGACATCAACTCGGTAACGGAGTTGGCGCCAGGCCGAACGAACGGCGACTTCAGGACGGTCGTCAACCCTGGGTTCAGCCGCAGGACCTGTTCGCCTCACGGTCTCGACGCAGCAGTCGCGCTGACTGTGGCCACCTTCAGTCCACCGGAAAGCGAATCACGACACCGCCCATCACGTCACCCACCTTGATGTCGGTACGTGGCGAATCCCTGTGCTCGTTGTGGCACCGGATGCAGGCTTCGCTGACGGCATAATCGGGATACACGGCGGTGAAGTAGCGCTGCCCGCCAAGTTCCTCTTCCCCGTAGAAGTTCTCCCCCTCGTTGTCGACGACGAACTCCAGGCCTTCCTTCTCCAGTCCGGTCCCGGGGCCGTTCTTCTTGTTGATCGGCTGGAGCGAGAGCAACGCGTACGAGAAGTCCTCCGTTTCATCCGCCACCCGTTCCGCGCCGAAGCGGAACATCTGCGCGGGCAACGGCAAGGCGACGTCGTCCTCGAAGTGTTCCGACGCGGAGATGACCTCATCGTCCACCGTGAGGCGCTGAATCACCATCTTCGTGTAGACCTCGCGGTCTGCGGACATGACCTGATACAGCATGTCGGCGACCTGTCGGTACGGAATGCCGTCTGCGGCTGCGCTCGCCGCCGCAACCATGGCGGCAACACCCACCGTCAACACGATGAGTCGGCCTGATCTTGACTGCATGGCGGTTCCCCTTTCTTCCTTGGCTGGGTTGAGCACGCGGGCGCGCGCTCAACGCCCGGTGTTCTCGGTTTCCGAAGCGGCGTGCCGCACTGCCCAATCGATGCTTTGGACATGAACCGCCGGCCGTCCCCTGAAGTTTCGCGCTACGAGCCCGGAGTCCGCGAGCGCGTTGATCGCAAAGCCGAGCCCGTGGCAATCGAGGCAAACAGGTCGGATCATCTTTGTGTTGGGACGCAGGCCATCGTTCTGGTGGTGGCTGGTGGCGATTACGCCGCGGCGCTCGGATTTCAGCATATGGCAGGTAGCGCAACTCACCCCGGTCCCGGGCGCCGCGGCGCCGGACTGCTCGGCCTGCCAGAGCACGTGATGAGGACTGCCGACATAGGCCCGGCTGTGGGGGTCGTCATGACAGGACACGCAGGCCTCCACCGCAGCTTGTCCGACATCGACCGCGTGGGGCTGGTGACAGGTCCCGCAATCGAGCACCTTGTGGGCGGCAGCGGCGCGCATCGGGAGGCGCGCCTCGCGCACGGTCATCCGGGTGGGATGCGGGGCATCCGCGAGCCACCGCACGATCGTCTCTGGAAGGACGGCGCCGATGGCCGTCTTCGCTGCGTCACGCGGCGGCGCAATCATGGGGTGCTGGCGCATGCCGTGCCGGCCGCGTGCGAACGTGTTTGCCTCCGTCTTGTGGCAGTCCTTGCAGACCGTGAGCGGCGGGGTGGCGATCCATCGCGCCTCGACTTCAACGGTTGAAGCGTCCGGTGCCACTTCCGGGGCGTGGCAACCGGTGCAGTTCACGCCCGCCGCTGCATGACCCGAACCCGTCCACTGATCAAGGGCCGTCGGATCGGTGAGCGCCGCCACAGGAGCTAGGGCGTCACCTCGCTCGAGCGCATTTTCCCCGGCGGGTGTCGGGGTGCGGTCCCGGGCCGACAGGGCGTGCACGGGGGCGGCCGACAACCAGGGTTGGTCCGCGTGCTTCGCGAGGAAGTCCGCGTAGAGCGCACGATTGTCGTGGTAGTTGTGGCAGCCTGCTGACGCACAGGTATCAAAGGCTAATCCGGCGTGACTGGGTCGGTCCGTGCGAACGTCCTGGTCGCCCTCGCTGTGGCACGCCCGGCAAAAGTCCGCAGCCACGGAAACCGCTCCTTTCCGCGTGATCTCGGGCCGATGCTCCGCGTGGCAGGTCGTGCAGAGCCGCGCATCTAGCTTGCCCCAGTAGACGGCCATCCGCGGGTTGCGGAACATCTTCCTGGGATGGCTGTCGTCGGCTTTGGCCAGTTCATCCTCATGGCAGTTCCGGCAAGCCTTGTTCAGCGCCTTCTCCGCTGTCGCCTCGGCGGCGAAGACCGGCGCGGTATGGCAGCTCTCGCATGCCAGCTCGATCTGATGGTGGGCGACGGTCGTCTCGCCGATCAGGAAAATCCTGCGGGTGCCGCCAACCGTCATCCACAGCAGCGCCACGCCCACCGCTGCCAGGGTCATCAGCACCCAACCGGCCCGGAAGAACGCCTTGCGCGACATGCGGCACCCTCTTCAATACAGGTAGACGGCAAGCACGTGGATGATCACGAGGGCCGGAAGAGGCCAGAGCGCAACCGTGTGCAGGCGCATCGGGATGATGCGCACCCTGGGTGGTACCCCCATCCGCCGCAGTTCGCCTGCAGCGTTGTTGCAAACCCCGGCGATGCCGCCAAGGATCAACACCGTCAGGAAACAGACCATCAGCGCCGCGTTGAGATTGGCTCCCAGACGAAAGCCGGTGTGCGCGAAGAGGGCGAGAACGCAGGCAACACCAAGCCCGGCATGGGCGAGCCGCCACCAATTGTGACCACCGAACCGGGCGATTCGCCGCACCTTCATGAGCACGACCGCGAGAATGCCTGCTGACGCCAGTGCGAGCAGGGCATAGCCGGTCCACAACTGCCAGCCGCTGTCGAACCACAGGTGCATGCGGAGGTCGGCGCCGAAACTATCGGCTACGGGGACGCGCGGGAGTACGAGCGTCGCGCCTGCCGTGCTTCCGGCAACAGCCGAGAAGATCAGCAGCAATTTCCGGAACTGCGCTGCCCGATCCCGTACCGCTTGAATGATCGAGCGCTCGATGTCGGCGATTGCCGCGGCCACCTCGCGCCCGATCAGGTCCATTTTCCGCAGCAACGTGATGCGGGGACGCAGGTCCGCTAGCTCTTGCGTTGGAAGGATCTCGGGGAGGATCTCGCAGGCATCCAGGAGTGAGATCAGGGCGACGTCCCGAGGGTCGGGAATATCGTGGGAATACAGCACGTCCGCGATACGTTGGCGGATCTTCTGCGCCGTCTCGCCGTCGCCACACAGATACCGTCGGGACTCCAACCACGGGATTCTACCGGTCCGGACGGTAAGGACGCTCCGTTCGACGAGTCTCGCCAGGACCTCCTCGTGAACAGCCGGGGCCTCCTCGGCCGACAACACGCCGATCCACATTTTGGTATTGCAAACCTCGGCACGGGCCGCGATCTTCGCCAGCAGACGGTCGAGCACGGCATTGCCGGTCGGTGTCTGGTCGTGAACGACGAGTGCGTCAAGATCCGTGTCAATCCTGTAATCGAAAGCAAGATCCATCAGCACGGCGCCCGCCAGCGCACACGCCGCGATGTCCGGCCGAATTAGCAGCGGCACGCCGTCTTCGTCGTTCAGCAACAGCACCAGCTCTTCGGTGAAGGTCAGCATGGTGTGTCCGTCCCGGTCAGCGGGCGCCTGCTATCACCAGCGGCGCAGATGTGTCGGATTGACCCACGTGAGATGCTGCGCCCCGGCGCCCCGGATGGTGCCGGCCCCGAGGGTGTCGATGATCCGCAGCCACGCGTCGCACTGCCAAGCATGACCCTCCTTTCCGCAGGCCATCAAGAACTTACCAGTCGGATCTTGGATTAAGCGGAGTTCCCTTCCCCGCTGGCCCGGGCAGGGTGTAATTGGATCAGCTTGGATCATACCCGACGAGCCTGAAGTAGTTGCGGCATTAGGTAGGTGAGAAGAAGTTGAGAATACGTCCGATGGCGTTCCAGAGGCTTTAGCCGGTACGCTCGTTCGCCTTGCGCAGCAGGAAACAGGAATTCGGCGCCTTGGGACAGGGGTCGCCCTGCTCTGCGGCCCACCGGTTCGGTTGGCTGACGCTGGCCGCGCTCACTCCGAACCGATGGGAAGCCGCGCGGCAAACGCCCGTTTTCGTTCGGTCACCGAGCGGGAATCGGAGTCGATGGCGATCAGCATCCTGAATGAGCCCTGTTGACCCAGCGCTTCCACCACATCGGCGGCGGTACGGTTCCGCTCCATCACCCGCTGATCGAACACATACAACGCCCTGATACTGTGGGCCGGGTAGGCGGGGTCGTTGCCGAGCCCCGCCCCCCACAGACCCGAGCGTGCGCGACTGACGCACTCGGTTCCTCACCTGACAGGTTCGCTCTCGACGGATTGCCAGGAGCGCGCGAGCTTGACCGACGGCAGGGGGTAGCGCTTGAGAATCTCGTTCATCCGGTCCCAGTTCAGGCACCTGCGACGGCTGCGGCGTGCGAGCCACTTCCGCCAAGTGCGGGCGACCTGGTAGCGGAACCACTCCAGACGTTTGCCGTTCCCCGTCAGACCATAGTATGCGCAGTGGCCCCGGATCGCCCGAGCGAGATAGTCATGCTGCGCCTCGATCGGCAGGTGCCGATTAGTCTTGCACCAGTCGTGTACCGATTTCAGCGCACGGGCGAAACGGCCTTTCGCCGTGATCTGGCGAACGACGTCCTTGCCTTGCATCGACCGCCCCCAGACGTGGGTGAAGCCGAGGAAGTCGAACGTCGTGGCCGATGCCATCCAGTGACGCCCGTGGGGGCGCCTCCGGCGGAAGTCCACATAGCGCGTCTTGGTCTCATGGAGCGTGAGCCCGTATCGACCGAGACGTTTGCCCAGCACGTCAAGCAGCCGCTTGCCGCTGTGGCGGTCTTCGAGGGCAATGACAAAGTCGTCGGCGAATCTCACCAGCTGGCAGTTGCCGCGCAAGCGCGGCCTCGCCTCGTCCTCGAACCACTTGTCCAGCACGTGGTGCAGGAAAATGTTGGAGAGAATCGGCGAGATCACCCCACCCTGGGGCGTGCCAGCGACCGGCCTGTGCACGGTGCCCTCTTCGAGCACCCCCGCTTTCAGCCATTTGTCGATCATGCGCCTTACGACGCCGTCCTTGATCCGCAGGTCGAGGAATGACCGCAGGTGGGTGTGCGAGATCGAGTCGAAGTAGGATTTCAAATCCGCGTCGATCACCCACCGTTGGCGCTGCTCGATGATGCCAGCGCGAAGAGCGTTGAGGGCATCGTGAGCCGACCGCTTGGGCCGGAAGCCGTAGGAGCACGGGAGAAAGTCCGTCTCGTAGATCGGCTCCAGCAGCATCAGGATCGCCCGCTGCGCCACCTTGTCTTCGAACGTCGGGATGCCGAGTGGGCGTTTCGTGCCGTCCGCCTTGGGGATGTAGTGGCGCCGGACCGGCGGCGCGAAGTAGCGGCCCGACTTCATCCGGTCCAGGAGGTCGTCAAGATTGGCCTCCAGGTCCTTTTCGTAGTCGGCGGCCGTCACGCCGTCGATGCCTGTCGCCCCATCCTTGCGCGTGCGGCGGTACGCCTCGCGCATCCACTCGCCGTCGATGAGGTGGTGCAGGGACGTGAACACCCGGTCCGGATGCCCCCTCGCCTGTTCGGCTATCCACTGCTGTTTCGTGTACGTGTTGGTGGAACTCAGGGTTTCCTCCAGCGTTTCCCATCAGTGGGTCTGT
>CAZRSJ010000069.1:0-5798 GCA_964602805.1 uncultured Chromatiales bacterium
TCATGAACCGCCGCAAGTGCCTCGCTCCTGTATACCCTAACCATCGCAAATCACCCCGCTGAATTTTCCACTGCGCAGGAGCGCTTTGATGCCTGCTCCATCCAGCCTGAACATCTCGTCCGCCAGCGACCCGGACGGCTTGGTGATCGTTACCGAATGGCGGAGACTGCAGGCTCCACGGCGCAGTTGCAGAGCACGGCCCGCAGGACAAGCCCCAACTGAATTCGATTTGAACTGAAAATTGCGCAACAATGTTATACTTTGTGTAACTATAACTGTGAAGCCGGGAAAATCATGGCAAATACAACGATGGGCGTGCGCCTGAGCGAAGAAATTCAGCATCGCCTTGAAGTCCTGGGCAAAGCCAGAGATCGAACACCTCACTACCTGATGAAAGCAGCCATTGAGCGGTTTTTGGACATAGAAGAAGCCCTGGAAGCTGAGCGCCAGCTGGTCAAATCCCGTTGGGAAAAGTATGAACTGACTGGCGAAACGGTGGATCATGAGGACGTGGAAGCCTGGGCGGCAGGTCTGGACGCCGGGACCGAATCCCGTTGATGGCGGTCGTAAGATGGCTACCGGAAGCACTGAATGACCTCAAACGACTTCATGCGTTCATAAAGCCGCATAGCCCGGCTGCCGCCAAACGCGCCGTCGGTACGCTAATCGAGGCCACCGGTAGGCTCGCCGAATTTCCGGAAATAGGGCGGCCCTGGGATTTGGAAATGGAATTCCGCGAGTTGCCGGTACGGTTCGGAGCACGCGGCTACGTAGTTCGATACCGTTACGTTGATGATGAAGTCATCATCATCCGGGTCTGGCATGCCTTGGAGGACCGCTAAACTAGAGGATAAGGCAGCGTGGGGCCTACGCTCTCAAGCAGAGCTTTATGTTGAGCTGAGTTGAGTTGCCACACTACATTTGGGGTAGGAACTCCCGATTCGATCACAGGTGGAGAGCTCTCGCGAAGTTCTTTGTTTTGTTACAGTATTAGCTTGACTACGGCGCTCTTTTTTGAAATTTTATTAATCAAAACAAAGGTAATCGTAAAGTTCTGTGCCAGATATGGTCATGACCTTCGTCACCCGTTCGCTCTCGCCCCAGGAGAGTCGCGTCGTCCTCAGCATGACAGAGGACGGCAGCAGGGAAATCGATCGCCGGGAAATCATCGACATGCTCGGCGTCAGCCCGCAGGCTGCCGACCACGTGATCCGCTCGTTGCGCCGCAAGGGATGGCTGGAGCGCGCAAGCTGGGGCCGCTACCTGCTGGTACCCCCCGATATGGGTCCCGATGCTTTCGGAGAAAGCAACGTCCTGGCTCTCGCAAGCCGCATCGCCGAACCGTACTACTTCGGCTATACCACGGCCGCAACATACTACGGCTTCACGACACAGCATCGCCAGGTCATTCGACTGGTGACGCCGGTGCGTACACGACACCGACGTGTACACGACACGGAAGTCCGCATCGTCAATCCGGTCCCAAGGAAATTTTTCGGATTCGGCCCGATCGACGTGCTCGGCCATACCGTCATGATGTCCGACCGTGAAAAGACCGTCATCGACTGCATCGACCGTTCTGACCTTGCCGGCGGCGAAGGAGAGGCTGCAACCGTCTTGGCGACGGCCTGCCGCCGCATCGATTGGCACAAGGCGGCCAGTTATCTGGAGCGGATGTCCTCCAAAACTCTCACGCGACGTTTCGGGTGGCTGGCGGAACGTGCCGGCGCCACGATCCCGGGGGATGTACGCACCCATCTCCAAGAACTTGCGCAGGGACCCGGCAAAGCGTTTTTCGGCCCGAGAACTCCCAGACCCGGAGCAATCGGCTATCAGGACAGTTGGCAGCTCACCGTCAACATCGCCAACCAGGACTTGAGCGACAGTGCCGGTATCGCGCGGCGATGTTCGCTTCGGGGGGCTGAGCGATTCTGACCCAACCACAAGTCCAGCGCTACTCAGCCGAATCCGGGCTGCGTGACACACGATCGCTGAGAACGAGATCGTGCTCACCTACCTGCTTCAGCTATTGGCCGAGCGAGGCATTCTGGACAAGCTCGCCTTCAAGGGCGGCACCTGCCTTCGCAAGATGTTCATCGGAAGCGGAGGACGCTTTTCGACCGACCTGGATTTCACGCGGCTCGAAGAGCACGACCATGAAGAAATAATCCTCGACATGCTGGAGGCTTTCGAGCATCCGTTTCACGGCATCCAGTTCAGCATTCGTGACGATGGTTACTATCAGACACAGGACGGTTTGTCTTGGGGTGTAAATCCGACCTGCGCCCACAGCTGGAACCCGGGTGGGCAAAGCGAAATTCGGCTCCAGGTCAGCCGCCGGGAATTTCCTACCCTTCCCCTGTCACGGAATGCTCAATGCCCACAGAACTATTTCCGCCACCTGCCCTTCACTCCGATCGACATTACCTGTCTGGCTCTGCCTGAGATCATCGCCGGGAGGATCCGGGCCTGCTACCAGCGTAGCAAGGCCCGCGACATCTATGACCTCAGTGTCTTCGCCACGCGTCCCTTGGACCAACCGCTCATTCGCCGGCTTGTCGTGCTCAAACTCTGGCAGGCGCACGACGCGTTCGTTCCTGAAGCATTCCTGGCGAAATTTGCCGATATCAACGACTTCGATTGGGAAGATCTCCGGCAACTGGTCCGCCAAACCCAAGCAATCCAACCTGACCGGATTACTGCTGCCTGCCTGCAGGGATATGCCTTCCTCGCGGAGCTTGATCCTGCGGAAAGGGCACTTGCGACCGACCTCCACCAACGCGATCATGCGACGTGGAGGATGCTTCGAAACAATCTTCCAACCAGCCGAACTTGAACAGCCCGGCCCTTGACCAAGAGCGTAATCCCTATCTTCGTACTCAAACGAACCCAGGAACACGGGCCGCTGCAGAACTGTCATGAAAGGGCTTGCTTCCGAAGTGATTCGAGGCGGCCCTATCGTCCCTGCTCCGCCGGCTTGTCCTGATACGAGGCTAAACATCTCCCGGGGCTTCGGGATAAACTCCCGTGGTCGACCAACCAAAAAATCCCGATGCTCTGGATCAAGGCATTCCACATCATCTTCATGGTGACCTGGTTCGCCGGAATGTTCTACCTGCCACGCCTGTTTGTCTATCATGCCATGTGCACGGACGAGGCGGGAAACGCCCGCTTCAAAACCATGGAGCGGAAGCTCTTTTTCGGCATCATGACACCGGGTGGCGTGCTGACCATTGTCTTCGGGCTGTGGTTGTGGCTGGACTACGGGTTTTCGGGGCAGTGGCTGATGTGGAAACTGCTGGTCGTGATGTTGCTCCTGGTCTACCACGGCTGGTGCCTTGTCGTCATGCGGTCCTTTCAGGATGACCGCAACACACGCGGCCATGTGTACTACAGGGTGATGAACGAATTGCCGGTATTCGGCCTGATCGCCATTGTCCTTCTGGCGGTTCTGAAGCCGGGCGTCTGATCTCGGGCCATCCTCTGCCCGCCGCAGGCTAATGGTGTTCCGGTCGGGGGTCCCGCCCAAGCAGGCTCCGTACCGCGTCATCCGGCGCCAGGTCCTCGTAGAGCACGCGGTATACATGCTCCGTGATCGGCATTTCCACCCCAAGGCCGGTGGCCTTCCGGTGCAGCTCGTGGGCAGTTTGAATGCCCTCGATTTCCTGGTCGATCTCCCTGGCCACGGCTGCCGGGTTCCTGCCGGCGCCAACACCGATACCGAAGCGGCGGTTGCGTGACTGGTCGTCGGTGCAGGTCAGCACCAGGTCACCCACGCCGGTCAGCCCGTTGAAGGTCTCCATTCGCCCGCCGAGGGCGGTGCCGAGGCGGATCATCTCCGCCAGTCCCCTGGTAATCAGCGCCGCCCGGGCATTGGGGCCATAACCCAGTCCGTCACTGATTCCGGTGGCGATGGCCATGACATTCTTGATCGCCGCCCCGAGCTGCACGCCGACGGGGTCATCGCTGAAATAGATGCGCATGGTGGGTGTCCGGAACCACCGTGCAAGGGCTTTCGCCTGGCCTGCCTGGTAGCATGCGAGTGTGAGCGCGGTGGGTGACCCGGTTGCGGTTTCACGTGCGAAGCTCGGGCCGGAAAGCACGCCCCTGGCGGTCTTGGCGGGAAAAATGCCGTTGAGCACGTCGCCGGGCAAATCGCCCGTGTCCGGATCGAAGCCCTTGGTGCCCCAGATCACCGTGGCATCGGCGGGGTCCAGTCCCGCCTCGAGTATGGCACCGTGCAGTTTCTCCGAGATTTCCCGGAAGGCATGGCTCGGAACCACCACGAGAAACCGCAGGCCAGGCTCGATCAGCTCGGAGAAATCCTCTGTCGCGTTGAGGTTGGCCGGCAGGGGTATCCCGGGGAGATACCGGCGGTTCTGGCCGTCCGCACGCAGCGCGGCGGAACCATCGCGGCCCCACAGGTAGGTCTCGGAGAAGTTGGCGCTCGTGAGCACTGCAAGGGCGGTGCCCCAGGACCCGGAGCCGATAATGTTGAGCCTGTCTTCGTGACGCTCTGACACGCGAACGGCTGCAGGGTGGAATCCCTACTGGATCGTGGGGGAGGCTTCTTCGGCCTTGGCGGCACGCTCCTGCCGATAAACCGATTCGAAGTTGATCGGGGCGATCAGGAGCTGCGGAAAGCCCCCCTTGGTCACGAGGCTTGAGATTTCCTCGCGCGCGAACGGCAGCAACATGTTGGGGCACCCGACCCGGAGCAGGAGTTCCTGGTGGTCATCGTCGTCGGCATTGATTTCGAAGATACCCGCTTGGTGGATCTCGGCGAGAAACAGGGTTTGTTCGTCCTTGGTCGCGGTGGTGGTCACCTGCAGGGTCACTTCGTAGAACTTTCCGTCGTCGTCAATCTGCCGATGGCTCACGTCGATGCTCAGTTCGATATGCGGCTGCATCGCCGCCTGCAGGAAAATCCCGGGGCTGCCAGGAGATTCGAAGGAGGCATCCTTGAGGTAGATCTTGCGGACGTTCAGGCGGGGTGGTTTTTTTTCGGCCATATCAGGTCTCTTTCACTGGGCGTATGGACTCAGCCCTTGATGAGTGGCAGGTTTTCCTTGCTCCAGGAGGCTACGCCGCCATCCAGAACATACAGTTCGCTGAACTGGTTCTTCTTCAGGATCCCGGCCGCCTTGCCGGACCTCATGCCGCTCTGGCATACCAGGATCAGGGGTTTGCCGCGGTGCTTGTTGAGCTTCTTGAGATTGGATTCCAGGCTTTCCAGGGGGAGGTTCAGGGACTGCTCGATATGTCCCTTGCTGTATTCTGCATTGCTGCGGATATCCACCAGGACGGCGGATTTTCTGGCCTGGATCTGGGGCAGCTGTCCTGCTGAGATTTTGGTCGCACCCCCCGCTGTCCGGCCGACTGGATCGAACGCCAGCAACAGCAGTATCGCCGTGAGCATGACGAACAGGTACCAGTTCTCCATGGCGAATTCCAGGAACATGATCGCTAGGGCATTTCGGCTCGAAAACTAGGAGCAGCGGATTGTACCGCAATCCGGTCGGAAAACCCTGTCGACAGCACGCTTTCCCGGTGTCGCGCCTGAATTGACACGCACGGAGACAGCGCCTGCGGCGAACGATGAGCAGCCGCCAACACCTCGTTACAGTCGCCGGTTGCCCAACCGACATATTTCGGGCCGCGACGTAACGAATCCGCCCGCAATCCGCTAAAATGACCGTCATCGGGAACGGATGCCGTGACGGCGTTACGAGAACGACTACCCTGCAGGAAACATGATGCGACTTTCCAGATTCCCCCTGATCTTGCTGCCTTGCCTC
>CAZRSJ010000070.1:0-5678 GCA_964602805.1 uncultured Chromatiales bacterium
GGCGGATTGGACCTCTATCCCAGACCGCCTTTCCACACAATTCCGTGAAGAGCCAGTTTTTCCTACTTTGGGCACCTATCTCTTATAGATGGCAGAATAGTCTAAGAATACGGGAGTTGTGTGCAAAGACATTAGCTGAATCGGATTCGGGAATGCGTCAGAATGTGCCTGAAAAATCCACAATTGCCAACATTTAATTATGAAAATTGTGTGTCTGTCCGTATATTTCTGCCGAAGCAAGGGAAATTTGTCGCGGAAATACCCTAAGTATATGAAAAACAAAAATATTACTGAATCCTTGCATAGCAGAGGGACAATTTCCAGAAAACCCTTTATTTACAGGCTTATCCGGTTTTCTACCCAGTGTTATCCCCAAAGTTATCCACAATCCGGATGCCTCGGAAATACCGCATGACTGAACTCTGCCTGCGTGTAGCCGTCAACGCGCCGATCCGTCACGGATACGACTATCTGCCGCCGGCTCAGGCCGCGGTGCCGCCACCGGGTGTGCGGGTGCGGGTGCCGTTCGGCCCCCGCAGACAGGTCGGCGTGGTCCTGGAGGTTCGGCCGCGCCCGACCGGAGGGCCGGAACTCAAACGAGTGGGGGCCGTGCTGGACGAGGCCCCGGTCATCGAACCCGGAGTGTTGGAGTTGATGACTTGGGCGGCTCGATACTATCAGCATCCGATCGGGAAGGTCATCAATGCGGCGTTGCCGGTCCGCCTGAGAAAGGGCGAGTCGGCCGAGCTTGCCGGGACGACCGTGTGGCGGTTGACGGAAGACGGGCGAGGGGCCGACCCCGAGGAGCATCGTCGCGCACCGGTCCGTCAGGCATTGCTGCGAGCCTTCCAGGACTGTGAGGAAGGCCTGACCGGGGAACAGTTGCGGAAACTGTGCCGCAATCCCGCCGCCCCGCTCAAGGCGTTGATCGGGCAGGGGCTGGTTGAAGCCGAATTCAAACTGCCGGCTCCGCCCCTCCCGGTGGTCCCGAGAGATGTGCCGCACAATCCTCACCAGCGCGAAGCCGTACAGGCCCTGCAGGAGGGTCTGGGTGCGTTCAGCTGTACGTTGCTGCACGGAGTCACCGGGAGCGGCAAGACCGAGGTGTATCGCGCCGTGATCCGCCCGGTGCTGGAACGCGGCGGACAGGTTCTGGTGATTGCTCCGGAGATCGGTCTCGCCCCCCAATTGCGCGACCGGCTGGCGCGAGATGCGCGAACCTGCGTGGCGGTCTACCATTCCGAATGCACGGAACGCGAACAATACCTGGCCTGGCTTCTGGCGCAAAGCGGGCAGGCGGATATCGTGGTGGGGACCCGTTCGGCGGTATTCCTGCCGTTTCGGGATCTGCAGTTGATCGTGGTCGACGAAGAGCATGATCCCTCGCTGAAGCAGCAGGAAGGATTCCGTTACCATGCCCGCGATGTCGCGGTCTACCGGGCGCACCAAGCCGGAATCCCGGTCATCCTCGGCACGGCCACGCCATCGATCGAAACCTGGCGCAACGTGCAGGTAGGGAAATACCGGCACCTGCGCCTGCCGACGCGTGCCGGCCCGGCCGTCTTGCCGAACACGGAACTGATCGACCTCAACCAGTACCCGATGACGGACGGCTTGTCGGAGCCGCTCCTGGAGGCCTTGCGCGAGACGTTGGATGGTGGGGATCAGGCCCTGTTGTTCCTGAATCGGCGCGGTTTCGCCCCGGTTCTGTTCTCGCCCCAAACCGGCGAGCCGGTGATTTGCCCCGACTGCCAGGTTTGCCTGACGTATCACCAGCCGCGCCGGCAACTGGTGTGTCATCACTGCGGATACCGCCAGTCGGGCGAACAGGAAGTTGAGCAGGGAGCAATCCTTCTGGGAGAAGGAACGCAGCGGGTCGAAGATCGGCTGCGCGCCGAATTCCCGGACTGCCCGATCCTGCGTCTGGACCGGGACCATATCCGCGGGCGTGGGGAACTGGAGCGAAGCCTCGAGAAAACCCGTCGTGGTGATTACCGGATCGTGATCGGCACCCAGATGCTGTGCAAGGGGCACGATTTTCCCGAAGTCACGCTGGTCGGGGTCATCAACATCGACTCCCAACTGTTCAGTCCCCGCTTGCGGGCACCGGAGCGGATGGCGCAAATGCTGGTCCAGGTTTCAGGTCGGGCGGGCCGCCGGGTCAAACCCGGAAGGGTCCTGCTCCAGACCTGCCTGCCAAGGCATCCAATGCTGCAGCAGCTGTTGAACGAGAGTTATGAAGACTGGTTGGAACGCCTGTCGGCCCGGCGCCAAGAACTGGGGTTGCCGCCCTACAGCCATTGGGCGGTGCTGCGGGCGCAGCACAAGGATTACCAAAAAGCGGAAGCTTTCTTGATGGAGGTTCGCCGCCGGATCAAGGGGGCTTCAGGTGTGCTCGTACGGGGGCCGGCACCGGCCATGATGCCGAAGCGTGCCGGTGTTTGGCGCGCGCAGCTCTTGCTGCAGGCAACTTCCCGGAAGGCGCTGGAACGCTGCTTGGAAAACTGGATTCAGGATCCGGGAAAGGCCCGGGCGAACTGGACACTGGACGTGGATCCGCTGGATATCGCCTGATTAGTGCGCGGTGAACTCGACCATCCGCCGGGTCGAGCGCAATGCTCGGCGGCGGATATCCTCTTCGACATGAATTTCGTTGCTTCCAGTTTCCAGAGTTTCGATGAGCCGGCTGAGATCATTCATGGCCATCCAGGGGCAATGTGCGCAGCTTTTACAGGTGGCGCCTTCGCCGCCGGTCGGCGCCTCGATGAAGTTTCGTCCGGGGGCAGCCTGCTGCATCTTGTGGAAGATCTGGCGGTCGGTGGCGACAATGAAGGTCGGGTGGGGCAGTTCCTGGCAGGCTTGGATCAGGGCCGTCGTGGAGCCGACCACGTCGGCCATATCGATGACATCCTCGGGAGATTCCGGGTGAACCAATACGGCCGCTTCCGGGTGTTTTGAAACCAGTTCGCCGAGTTTGCGAGACTTGAATTCGTCGTGCACTACGCAGTGGCCTTGCCACAGCGCCATGTCGGCTCCGGTGACGCGTTGCAGGTAATGGCCGAGATGCCGGTCGGGCGCCCACAGGATCTTTTCCCCCTGATCCATCAAGTGCGAGATGATCCGTACCGCGCAACTTGAAGTGACCACCCAGTCGGCGCGTGCCTTGACGGCTGCGGAGGTGTTGGCGTAGACCACGACGGTCCGGTCCGGGTGTTCGTCGCAGAATGCGGAGAACGGCTCGATTGGGCAACCAAGATCTAACGAACATTCGGCCTCCAGCGAAGGCATCAGGACACGTTTTTCAGGATTCAGGATCTTCGCGGTCTCGCCCATGAAGCGAACGCCGGCCACGACCAGGGTTTGGGCGGGCTGGGTCGTTCCGAAGCGAGCCATCTCCAGGGAATCGGCAACCAGACCGCCGCTGCTGTCTGCCAATTCCTGCAGGTCTGGATGGGTGTAGTAGTGGGCGACCAGGATCGCGTCCTCACGTTCCAAGAGTTCGCGCGCCTGATCCATCAATTGTGCCCGTTCCGTACGAGTGTAGCCGCCCAGCCCAGCCTCGATGACCCGGGTTTCGGGGTAGTCAAAAGCGACCGCAGGTGCGGAAATTCCTGTCATATAGGTGGTCCGTCGTGAACCTTCTACTATTATAGGGCGGCATGTCTGGTCACTTGGTACAACTTTTGCCATGTCGGGAGAATGAAAACCACCATTTCCATTCGTGACGATATTTTCGAGGCTGCCGAGCGCACGGCCGAATATCTGGGCATTTCCCGAAGCGAGCTTTATACGCGAGCCGTTGCTGGGTTCGTCGAGCAATGCTCTGGAGACCGGGTGACGGAGCGCCTCAACGAAGTGTACGGCGACGACGGGTCGTCCTCAAGTCTTGACGAGGCACTTGTGGTCTTTCAGTTTCATTCCCTGTCTGCCGATGACTTGAAAAAAGGCCTTTAGCACCGCAATTTAAGCCCTGTCGAAACATTCAGGCTAAATTTCGTGTCCGAACCGAAGAAACAGCACCACGCCTTCGAGGCGGAAGTCGATCAGTTATTGCATCTGGTCGCCCATTCCCTGTACTCGCACAAGGAAATCTTCCTGCGCGAACTGATCTCCAACGCGGCGGACGCACTGGACCGGCTTCGCTTTGAAGCACTGTCGGACGACAGCCTCTATGAAGGAGACAGCGATCTGGGCATCCGCATCGAGGTGGACGAGCAGGCCCGGACGCTGACCATCTCCGACAACGGGATCGGCATGAGCCGCTCGGAGGTGACCAGCAACATCGGCACCATCGCCCGATCCGGCACACGCGCATTCCTGAAGTCGCTCGGCGAAGAGAAGCAGGGCGAGGTCAGCCAGATCGGCCAGTTCGGGGTCGGTTTCTATTCGGCATTCATCGTGGCCGACCGGGTGACCTTGGCCACCCGTCGCGCCGGCGGCAAGCAGGGCACGTGCTGGGAGTCCGACGGGCGCGGCGGCTACGACCTGTCCCGGGTCAATTCGGCCGCACGCGGCACCTCGGTCACCCTGCACCTGAAGGAGGACGAATCGGAGTTCCTGGAAGACTACCGCCTGCGCGAGATCGTCAAGCGCTATTCGGATCACACGCCGTTCCCGATCTGCCTGCAGTCGCGCGACGACAAGGGGCAGCCCACGGACGACTGGGACACGGTCAATCAGGCGAAGGCGCTCTGGACCCGCCCGAAGAAGGAGTTGGGCGACGAAGACTACCAAGAGTTCTACCCGCACGTCGCGCATGACCCGAACCCGCCGCTGGCCTGGACTCATCACCAGGTGGAAGGGCGCAACGAATACAGCCTGCTGCTGTACCTGCCGAGCAAGGCCCCGTTCGACCTGGCGGACCCGAACCCGCAGCACGGCGTCAAGCTGTATGTGCAGCGGGTATTCATCCTGGACGAGCCGGATAAGCTCATGCCGCGCTACCTGCGCTTCGTGCGCGGCATTGTCGACTCGAACGACCTGCCGCTGAATATTTCCCGGGAACTGCTGCAGAACAATCGCACCTTGGACACCATCCGAAGTGCTTGCGTGCGAAGGGTGTTGGACCTGCTGGAGGATTTGAGCGCCAACCAGGAAGGGACTTACGAGGAATTCTGGACAGAATTCGGGCATGTGCTGAAAGAAGGCACGATTGAAGACATCGGCAATCAGGCTCGAATTCTCAAATTGCTGCGTTTCCACTCGACGCAAAATGATGAAAACGCGCCGAAAGTGACTCTGGACGACTACATCGGGCGCATGCAGGAGGGACAGGAGAAAATCTATTTCCTCACGATCGACAGCCTGGCCGCCGCCCGGCACAGCCCGCATCTGGAGGTCTTCAGACAGCGGGGCATCGAGGTGCTGCTGATGACGGACCCGGTCGACGAATGGGTGATGGACTGGGTTCGGGAATATGAGGGCAAATCCTTCCAGTCGGTTGCCAAGGGCGAGTTGGACCTGCCGGGGGCCGACACGGAAGAGGAACCCAAAGAAGACACCGACGAGGATCCGTTGTGTACGCAGATTCAAGAGGCTCTGGGCGACGAGGTGGAGGCAGTACGTCGTTCTTCACGCCTGACCGATTCGCCGTCTTGCCTGGTTCGGGGGGAGCACGATTTCTCGCCGGCGATGTGGGAACTGATGCGTCGACAGGGGCAGCCCCTGCCAAAACCAAA
>CAZRSJ010000071.1:0-5207 GCA_964602805.1 uncultured Chromatiales bacterium
GAGATTTCGCGACAGTTATAGCGCTGGATTAAGTCTTTCTTATCAGCCATGCTGCCTACTCTAACAGCGAATTAGTATACTTGTCCGAATATAAAGAAATTGTGAAATATGACAGTGACGCGATGCCAGGAGCAGGCATAAAGACGAGGTGCGGGTGAGAGCAAGATTTTTCTATTTCGAAAATTTGCACCAGCATAAATATATGTTTATGCGTTAGATTGATGACTGTGGTGAGAATTCCACATTTAATATTGAATTTGCACCATGATTGAAAGGCTTATGTAGGATAGGGAATTATAGCTATGGCGTTAAGCCGTATGAAATGGGGTTTTACGGAAGACTGCGGCGGGGATTACGTGAAATTGGGTCGCTGCTTTCATGGTATGCTTCGCACTAGTCCTGCAGGACGGTGGCGCGGTGCCGGAAGAGCAGGGCTATCGTCAGCGATCCTGCGCTGATTATTTCTGGTTTGAGGCAATGACCGTAGCTTTCCGACTATGAATTCTGATGTACGCATTCCCCGAGATCGTCTCGCTGAATTCTGTCGCTCGAACAGCATCACGGAGTTATCCATCTTCGGGTCCGCCTTGCGCGATGACTTCGGCCCGGAGAGTGATATCGACCTACTGGTCACTTTTAAGGAAGGGGCTCACCACACCCTGTTCGACCTGATTCGGATGGAGAAGGAATTGGAGGCGATGCTCGGGCGCGAGGTTGATCTGGTCAATCGGCGGGGCATTGAGAGGAGCCCTAACTATTTGCGTCGCAAGGCGATACTGGAGTCCGCGGAGCTCATCTATGGGCCGTGATGTCGAAAGCCTCCTGGATATCCTTGCCTCAGCACGTATAGCGAAGACTTATGTCGAAGGCGTCTCCCACCATGAATCCTGCAGGACGGGAAGTTACAGGATTCGGTGATTCGGCGTCTTGGAGATTATCGGAGAAGCAGTGGGGCGGATTTCACCCCAATTTCGGGAAAGGAACCCAGAAATTCCTTGGGATCAGATTAAGGCAATGCGAAATCGGATGATCCACCGTTATGACGATGTGGACATGACCATCATTTGGGATACGGTGCAGGAAAGCATCCCGCGATTGTTGGCAATGATTGAGCCGCTGGTGCCACCGGAATCGAGGGAGTGATCTAGTGACTACGTCGAAGCCAAAAACAAAACGGCAAGTGGGTTTTATGAATGGGCAGATCAAGGTTCCGGATGATTTCGATCACCTGTACGCTGACGAGATTATTGCCTTATTCGGGGGCGATGACATGCCGACGGTTGCTGAAGCCGGAGTGCCCGACGAAGACGGTACCGAGTGAAATTCTAGTTCTCGGTTTTTATTAGCTCTCGTGGTGCTTGCCTTGGGATCGGATGCGGCTGGAAGTCGGGGTCGTTCGGTCTTTGATTCTGGTCAATATCTTCGGGAAACTGAAAATTCGATCACCTCTTCCAGTGCGTCCCGCCATGAAGAGGCATCCAGCGCACTCAAATGGCTTTGGGCTCGCTGTGCGAACTCCCGGGCCCGTTTCCAGGCGTAGTCGATCGCTCCGGACCGGTGCATGATCGCGCAGACTTCTCCGATGTGTTCGCGTTGGCCAGACTGGATCGCGTGGTGGAGGAATTCTTGGTCTTCTTTCGGAGCCTCGCGAAGGGCGTAGATGTACGGCAGGGTCAGGCGACCGCCGGCCAGATCATCGCCGACACTCTTGTCCGCTTCCGGGTTGTCTTCCAAGTAGTCGATCGCGTCGTCCGCGATCTGGAATGCTGCGCCAAGCAGCCGGCCGAAGTGAGCCAACTCCCGGGTGTGTTCATTGTTTGCCCCTTCGATGCGGGCGGCGGCTTCGCAGGAAGCCTCGAACAGTTTGGCCGTCTTGCCTTCGATGATCGTCAGGTACTGGTCTTCATCCAGTTCCACCTGCCGGGCATGCATGAGTTCCAGCAATTCGCCTTCCACGATCGCGTTGGCCGCGTCGGCGAGGATCCGGGTGACTTCGGACTGGTTGATTTCGGCGATCATGCTGAATGCGCGCGAATAGAAGAAGTCTCCGCCAAGCACGCTGGCCTCGTTGCCCCAGACCTTGTTCGCGGTTGCCCGGCCACGCCGGATCTCCGAGTCGTCGATCACATCGTCGTGCAGCAGGGTGGCGGTATGGATGAATTCGATGACCGCGGCCAGCATGAAAGAGGCCTCCGGATGACGCAGGCCGCCCAGCACGCGTCCGCACAGAAGCACCAGCACGGCGCGGATTCGCTTGCCGCCCGCCTCCACGATATAGCGGGCAACCTGGTTCGCCAGATCAACCTCGGAGCGCGATTGCTTGGACAACAAACGGTCCACCGCGGCGAGGTCGTCAGCGACCAGCGCACGAATCTCGTTCAGGGTCACGCGGGGCTGGGCCGGCCGGGTTGCGGCCGGATTAAGGTAGGAGGTTGGTAAGTCATTTGAATGGCAGGAGGGAAAATCGGGCTACTTTGTTTCTGCCGAGTTTTTACGACTCCATGCCAAAAACGCCTCCAGAATCTGTACGGCCGCATTTCGGTCTGGAGGTTTGAGGCCGGGATCACCAGTGCTGTAGCGAAACTGAACGGCGTAGGGGTTATACGCGATCAATTCACCGAAACGGTTTTCTGTTTCCGGCTGGTGCGCTTTCAGAAGCTCCAGCAATCGTGTCAGGTCATGAGTTGCCGGGTAGGGTTCTTCCAGCAAGGCGAGATTGGCTTTGAAGAGCTTCTCGGCAGCCTGTTGCACATGAAATCCAAAAATCTCGTTCGCGAAAACATTAGAGTCTCCCATGCCGCGAAGGGCGGTAATGTCTCGCTCTGCTGCTGCCAGAAGCACGCGGGCCAGTTTAGGATCGCTCATAAAGAACTTCGCCTTCCCTCAAGGCACGCGCCAGCACATGGTTGAGAGAATCGCGCCAATATTCAACTTCGTCGCGGCTGTAGACCAAAATATCCTTGGAGACTTCGAAGTTGGCGAGTGCCCGCCATAGGCGCACTGCCTCGCTGCCTCGGTCGCGATTCTCGCCGAACGGTTCCGATTCCACAACGATCAGGTCGACATCCGAGTCTTCCGACGCATCGCCGCGTGCGTGTGAACCGAACAGGATCACCTGCTCGGGGTCGACTTCGGTCACGATGGCTTCCACCATTTTCGGCAAAATCCGACTGATGATTTGGGGCTTCACTTCTCCGTTTCTCCAGGTAGCCGCTTGGTTCCAGGTCTGTCGGTCAGCGGGAAAAATCGCTTTTATTCAGGTGTGGATAGTCGTCCCACGATGCAGGCTCTTTCCAGCACAATCTCATTATAAATGGGAGCCGCAAAGGATCCCAAAGATTTCGGAGAATACTGTAGGGGATTTTGTATTTGACTTGTCGTGACAAAAAAACAGGCGCCCCGAAGGGCGCCTGTTTGTTTGATGTGCTTAGTCAGACTGAATTAGTCAAACCAGTGCACGATACCCAATGCGAACATCTCGATTTCCGCACCGGCTGTACCCAGTCCGGTACCGGAGATGCCCTGGCCGTAGGTTCCGTTGTCGTCGTTGTCGACTTCGGAGTAGGTCAGACGCAGTTCCGTGCCGCCCGGCATGGTGTAGAAGAGACCCACGTTCCATGCGTCGGCCGCGGTTTCTTCCCAGTCGCCGGAGCAAGCCGAGCAGGAAACCTCGAGGTCATCCGCATCCATGTAGGAGAAGCGGAAGTCCAAGGGACCACCGAACTTGATCTTACCGGACACCATCCAGGCTTCCCGCTCGACCTTGACGTTGTCGCCCGCGCCTTGTTCTGCTCTCGCCCTGGCTGTTGCTGCATCGACCAGCATTTCGTACTGATGCACTGCATTGGCATGGGCAGTTGTAGTAGCCTCATCGGCGTCGGCAGCAAGCTCACTCGTAGCAAGAGTTTGCAGCGCCATTATAGAAGCCATGAGCGTGTCGGCAGCGTTAGTATCGCTGGTGTCGTCAGGCGTAGCATCATTAACGCTTAGGCCTCCATTCCCGGGAGCATCCTCACTTTCGTCGTCCGCAGTGGCGGGATTGTCCGGTGTTGGCGCGACATAGGCAGGAACCAGCGCCGTACTGAATGACGCCGGACACCCGTTGGCATTGTCGCCAGCTTGAGGTGCACCCTCAGCGCCGCCCCAACATGCAGGGAACAATTCCCTCAGGAGGTTGATGGTCTTCTGACCCTTGATTGCATCCTCACCGGGGGCCGCCATGTTGCCGGAACCATCGAATCCGCCGAATCCGAACGCGCCCATCGCAGCAGTCACGCTGGTGACGTTGTTGAACTCGTACTCCAGGTCCTCGTACATGGCCGAGATCTGGACGCTCATGCCGTCGCCCATGTCCATGATGTAGCGACCGGCAACACGGATGCTCTCGGCATCCGAAGATCCCATCTGGCCGACGGAAGCCGCGGTCCAGTCCTCATGGTCCTGCCAGGTCACCGCGCCCCAGAACGGGCCGTTGGTGTAGGCCAGACTGCTGGAGCGGATGATCGGGTCGATCTTGCCGCCTCCATTGGGAGCATCAGTCTCGTCACGGTAGCCAGCCGTCCATGCGAAGCGAAACACAAAGCCGTTCCAGTTCGGGGACCAGTACTGAATGATGTTCTCCTGGCGACGGTTGAAGCCTGTGTCGTAACCTCCGCCCGCGTAGTTGAACTCAGCACCGCTGAAGCCGGTGCCCGGACCTGAGCCAGAAGCCTGGATATCAAAGTCACCGGTGTTGTAGAAGATGGTGTTGGCACCGACCGAACCCATGATGCTGGTATGCGAGTCCGCGCCAGCGTCATAGAACGGGTCCACCCACTGCGCTACGCCCTCGTTGTAGGGCAGCAGCCAGGTGGCGAACATGATCTCACCCATCTGGGGATGAGACAAGCCAATCTTGGAGTTACGGTTGCACCAGCCGGTGCCGCCGCCAAAGTGGTTGTAGTAGGTGAACTGTTCGCATTGAACGTTGACCGAGATGCCGTTGCCGGCGTCCATACTGGCCGCGAAGCCAATGTTGCCGGCGTTCGACTGGATGCGGTCAAAGCTGCGTCCACCGTCGATATCCACAAACTCCCAAGAATGATTCTGCCAACCATATATGTTCCATGTTTCGGCCTGCGCGGCAAACGGAGCCACCGCCAGCGCCAAAGCGATTAGAAATGGTATTTTTTACTTTCGACAGTCTTGAAAACCCTTCGAAAAGGCTC
>CAZRSJ010000072.1:0-5124 GCA_964602805.1 uncultured Chromatiales bacterium
TTGGCTACGCAACACTCGCACAAATCCGAGAAGGCATACCCAAACTGGCAGAATGTGTCATGGCAACGCAGAAGTGAAAATGTGGACATCGCTATGGTCCCAAGTATATCTCCCCACTTTCTCTCTCTGGACCTCGAAGTCGGCAAAAAAGATCATCGCATTCGCGCATTTGCCGCAGTGCGTACGGACGTTGATCAACCACTGGTCTTCCAGGGCGGCGACCTGGCAGCGGCGTTGGCAAAACTCGACGACTTCGCTGCTGGCGCGGACTTCCTGCTCGGTCACAACCTGATCAATTTTGATCTACCACATCTGAAAGCCGCGAAGTCCGATCTACGGATGTTGAACCTGCCGGCAGTGGATACGTTGTGGCTCAACCCCCTCGCCTTTCCCCGCAATCCCTATCACCACCTCGTCAAGCACTATCAGGATGGACAGCTCAAACGCGGGCGATTGAACGACCCGGAACTCGACGCCCGTCTCGCGCTGGATGTCTTCAACAGCCAGCAAACCGCATTACGCGACACGCCTCTTAGCTTGCTCGCTGCGTGGCATTGGCTGACCGGAACAGGACCCGACCGCGCGGGGTTCGACGCCGTATTCGCCTCCATACGGTACGCGCCTCGACCAACCGAAGCAGCAGCCAATGCAGCGATTCACGAGCGACTTGCGGGCATCGCCTGCCAGAATCGCGGTCAGGATATTCTCAAAAATACCACCCAAAGCGGCTGGCCACTGGCTTACACGCTGGCCTGGCTATCAGTTTCCGGCGGTAATTCCGTAATGCCACCATGGGTACGACATCAGTTCCCAGAAGCCAATAAACTGGTCTGGCAACTACGGGACATGTCCTGCGGCGGGTCGAACTGCGATTGGTGCCAAGAAAGACACGATCCGCGCAAAGAGCTTAAACGCTGGTTTGGATTTGACGATTTTCGCTCGGAACCGATGGACGAGGACGGACGGCCCATGCAGCAGACCATTGTAGAGGCAGCGATGGCTGGGGAGCACGTTCTGGGAATTTTGCCCACTGGCACCGGCAAATCGCTCTGCTACCAGATCCCGGCTTTATCCCGCTATGACAAAACCGGTGCTCTCACCGTTGTAATTTCGCCTCTGGTCGCGCTCATGGCGGATCAAGTGGCAGGGCTGGAGGCTCATGGAATTGGCTCGTGCGTGGCTATCAACGGGTTGCTGTCCATGCCCGAGCGAGCCGATGCGCTGGATCGGGTACGCTTGGGGGACGCGGGCATCCTCATCATCTCGCCGGAACAACTCCGCAATCGATCTCTACACAGAGTACTGGATCAACGCAAGATCGGAGCCTGGGTGCTGGACGAGGCCCATTGCCTCTCAAAGTGGGGGCACGACTTCCGACCCGATTATCGCTACGTGGGACGCTGCATCCGCGAAAAGGCGGGACAGGACCCGATCCCGCCAGTGCTGTGTCTGACAGCGACAGCCAAGCCCGATGTAGTGGCGGATATCAAACAACATTTTCAGGATGAACTCGATGCAAGACTGAAGGTTTTCGATGGCGGTACCCGTCGCACCAATCTGGAGTTCATAGTAGTACCGACGACCGGGGGCGAGAAATTCTCACACATCCATCAGATTCTAATGGCTGACTTGCCACCGGACATGCCCGGAGGTGCCATCGTCTATTGTGCTACACGCCGACAGACCGAAGAAGTCGCGGAGTTCCTGCAGGACAAAGAGATCACGGCAGACTACTTCCACGCCGGGCTACAGCCCGAGACCAAGAAAAATGTGCAGCAGTGCTTCATCAGCGGCGAGCTACGCGTGATCGCAGCCACCAATGCCTTTGGCATGGGCATCGACAAATCGGATGTGCGGCTGGTAATCCACGCCGACATCCCTGGGTCGCTGGAGAACTATCTGCAGGAGGCGGGTCGCGCCGGACGAGACCGGCAGATGGCACGTTGCGTACTACTCTATGCGACGGACGATGTGGAGAGACAGTTCGGCTTGTCGGCGCGTTCGCGGCTCACCCGGCGAGAGATTCACGGCGTCCTGAGAGCGCTGCGCAACCTGGACCGAAAAAAACGTCTGGATGGCGAGGTCGTGGCCACTGCAGGCGAAATTCTCAGCGAAGACGACGAAAAGACGTTCGAAAGGGACTCCGCCACTGACGATACCCGCGTACGAACCGCTATCTCCTGGCTTGAGGAAGCGGTATTGTTGAGCCGAGATGAAAACCGGGTGCAGGTGTTTCCTGCATCTCTCCGGGTGGATTCGGTAGAGGAAGCACGCAGCCGGTTGGCGAAGGCACCTATGACCAACAACCACCGGAGACGACTACTCAGAATCGCCGAGACACTGATCGATGCCGATCCCGACGAAGGTATCTCCACCGACGAACTGATGGGTGTATCCGGACTGAGTGCCGAGGGTGTACGCAGTGCTCTGTACGACCTGGAGCGGCTGGGCATCGCCAGCAACGATACGGCACTGACCGCCTTTGTCCACGCAGGAGTGGCACGTAACTCGCGCAAGCGCTTTGATGAGGCGGCAGAGTTGGAGACCGCCCTGATCGCGCAGATGCGCGAAGCAGCACCGGATATGGGCAAAGAAGACACCTCAATCCTGCATTTGCGCGTCTCCGCGCAAACCCTGAGGGATGAGGGAGTAACCGATCCCCTACCGGAACGGCTGTGGCGTATTCTCCGCAGCATCGCCAACGACGGGCGCGGAGAAGGGGGCGACGCTGGCAGCCTCGGGGTACGACGACGAGATGCAGAGACAGTGCAGGTAACATTGCGACGCGAATGGTCGGATTTGGAGGAACTCGCGTCGCGGCGGCGCGAGGGGGCAAAGCGTCTGCTGGAGCACTTGCTCGCCTGTCTGCCGCCCGGGAGTCGAGGCACGGATCTACTGGCAGAGACCACCCTTGGCAAACTATTGGAAGCGATTACGTCCGACCTGTTTATAGAGAAAAGTAGAAACCCCGAGAAATTGCTACATCACGCCCTGCTATGGCTGCACGATCAAGAGGTCATTCGTCTCAACAAGGGCCTGGCGGTATTCCGTCCGGCCATGACCATCCGGCTGGAGGAAGAAAGGCGCGGTTTTGCCACCGCCGACTTTGCACCGCTCGATTTCCACTACAAAGGGCAGGTGCTACAGATCCATGTAATGGTAGAATTTGCGCAACGGGGCCTCGACGATATGGCCGACGCTCTGAGTTTAGCCATTGACTACTTCAGTCTTAAGCAGGAGGATTTCCTTCGCCGTTGGCTACCAGATCGGGACAAAGAGATTGCGCGGGAAACCACGCCCGAATCGTGGCGAGCCATTGTCGAAAGCCTGAAGAATCCCATCCAGCAACGCATCGTCGCGGATGATCGGGAGCAGACGAATGTGCTGGTGCTCGCCGGTCCAGGCTCGGGTAAAACACGAGTGCTGGTGCATCGCATCGCCTACCTCATACGCGCAAGGCGCGAGAATCCCCGCGGCATTCTCGCGCTGGCCTACAACCGGCACGCGGCGGTTGAGATCCGGCGACGCCTCATAGATTTAATCGGTGACGACGCACGAGGAATAACCGTACTCACCTGTCACGCGCTGGCCATGCGATTGGTCGGTGTCAGCTTTCAAGAGCGAGAACGACGGCTGCTCGACGAAGAAGCGTTCCGGGAGGTATTGCGCCAGGCAACGGCACTGCTACGTGGCGAGGGTCTGGAGCCAGAAGAAGCGGATGATCAGCGAGAACGGCTCCTCGCGGGTTTCCGCTGGATCCTGGTAGATGAATACCAGGACATTGGCGCAGATCAATACGAGTTGATATCTGCTCTTGCTGGACGGACCCTGCAAGATGAGGATCGCAAACTCACCCTCTTCGCAGTAGGCGACGACGATCAGAACATCTACGCCTTCAACGGTGCTTCGGTAGAATTCATCCGTCGTTTCGAAGCGGATTACGGGCCGAAGCCCACCTACCTGATTGACAACTACCGTTCCACTGGCCACATCATCGCAACGGCCAACGCGCTAATCAACCCGGCGCGACAACGGATGAAAACTGGACATCCCATCCGCATTGACCGGGCGCGTGCGAAAAATCCGCTCGGTGGCGACTGGGATGTGCTGGACCCGATCTCTCGCGGTCGAGTCCAGATTCTGTCCGCCTGGCGCGATCCGATCTCCCAAGCGCAGGTCGCCATGACAGAGTTACAGCGCCTCGCCAGACTCTCTCCGAATTGGGATTGGTCCACATGTGCGGTAATCGCACGCGAGTGGAAATATCTGGATCCGGTACAAGCGTTTTGCGAAGTCCACCGTATCCCGGTACAGATGGGAAACGAAGAAATTCCAAGCTTCTGGCACCTGCGGGAGACCCGAGAACTTGTTGAATGGCTGCGTGGACGAGATACCCGCCTAATAGAAAGTGCGGATCTGATCGATTGGGTAGATGCACATCCTCCGGGACCCTGGATCGAGCTACTACACCAGGCCCTGGAGGAACACACCCTGGAAACCGGTGGCGCAGAAGTACCGGTGGACCACTTCATCGAGTGGCTGGCCGAGTGGGGACGAGATATACGCCGCCGCCAGCGCGGGCTTTTGCTGTTGACCGCACACCGCGCCAAGGGATTGGAGTTTGATCATATAGCGGTACTCGACGGAGGCTGGGACAAAGTCAATAAAGGTGAAGATCCGGACGCACCGCGCAGACTCTACTACGTGGCCATGACGCGCGCCCGACAGACTCTCGCGCTCGTGCGTTTTCAAGGATCGCGCCCAGCAGGAGGTACACGACCAGATTTCGTAATGGAGTCTGAACCTCCGGTTTACGGACGCTTGCACTCGCTACCGTATGCCTTTCCAAACAACGGCTCGGTTCTGCACCGCACATCCGATGACTCACAGCCGGAAACCCTGGAACTCGCACGTCAATATCGGCGGCCCAGTCTGCGCGAGGTCAATCTGGGATTCGCAGGGCGTCACTACACCAACCATCCTGTGCATCGTGCAATAGCTGCCCTGTCGCCGGGCGATCCGATAGAGACGCAGATTGCCAAAACTGGCTCCTGGGAATTGCTGAACCAGTCAGGGATGGTGGTGGGGCGTCTTGCCCAAGCGTTTGAACCTCCACCGGGAATG
>CAZRSJ010000073.1:0-5116 GCA_964602805.1 uncultured Chromatiales bacterium
TGCAGTGACCACAACCTCTTCGATGACGCTCTCTTCACCGCTCTGCGCGACGGCATAACTTGAAAAAGACACGCCCAACAGCGTTAACACGCTGAGCGCTATGTTAAAACGCTTCGTCATTACTTTTTTCATGTCTTCACTCCCCTCCCGAGTTCTCGGGCTTTCGCAATTTGAGGCGACCTCTGTCCTGCAATCAACTCACAAACTGCCAGTTCGCTCCCCTAGGTCCGCATTATGAATCAACATAGTCCATTTTGTGGACCATGTAAACTACAAAATAAACTTGTTGCTGGCAACAAATAGATATGTCCGGTTCTAGAACAAATAAACTGTCCGGTTCCCCGATCCGGGTTCCGGCCCACCTAGGCGGCCTCCGCCAGGGGCTTCGGGCGCGGCGTCCCGTCCCCTTCGCAGCGCTGCAGAAGCCGCGGCCCGTGCCACACCGACAGGCTCCCGTCCATGTGCCGGCGCACCTTCACCTTCGCCTTCACGTAGTGCGGCCGCTCCCCGTCCGGCTCGATCTGCAGCGTCAGGCGGTCGAACCGCACGCAGTTGTCCCTTCGACACGACCACGTCCCGCACGCCCCGGAAGCTGCTCATGGTCCCCTCCTCCTCGCACAGGAACATCGAGTAGTGCTCGTTGGTCGCGTCGTCCATCGTCACGATCAGGTCCCACACCGCGCCGGGAACCCACTCGTGGGTGCTGCCGTCCTGGTGCAGCAGCATCCCCGGCCACGGCGCCGGCTCCCGCCGCCGGCGGTGCGTCCCCCTGCCCTTGCCGCGCTCGACCGCGCCGTGCGCCTGCAGTTGGGCCCGGACCCAGTTGTAGCTGCGGGTGCCGCCCTACCGGCGGCAGAACGAATAGTAGTGGCGGACGTTCCACCCCGCATGCCGCGTCCGGTAGCGGTCCACCATCCGCATCACCTCGTCAACCGGCGCCGCCTCCGCCTGCGTCAGCCGCCTCTCCGTCCACAGCGTGTACGCGTCCTCGAACACCGCCATCCTCCTGTCCTGGTTGACTTGAACAATGCCCATGACCGCCCCCGAACCGATGAAGTTCGGGACAATCTGAAACCGGACAGTTCACGTGTTACAGGACCGGACAATTTATTTGTTCTCAACACTACAAAATAAACTTGTTTGACCCCGGCTGGTGGTAGGGCCGACGGCGTGTCCCTGGAAGAGTCTGGATTTGATGTACCAGAAATCTCTGGCGTTGCTTTGAAGGCCCTGTTCGAGTCACGGGATGCCCGGGACTGCCTCGAAGGCACCGGTTGTGAAGCTCTGTTCGCCAAGCCCTAAAATACTTTTTCAACAGGCTGCTACATACCGTGATTCTGACTTCCAGTGCGGATAAGCCAGTACGGATAAGAAAACGCTTCGTCTCGCCTGAACAAAACTGGTGTCAGAATTCGTCTATCCACATGCCCACGCACCAGGGAAAACGAGCCGTGGTCACGGGTGCCAGTCTTGGTATCGGCGAGGCTGCGGTTAAAGAACTTGCCGATCTGGGCGCTGAAGTCATTTTCTGCGCAAGAAACCAGGAAGCAGTCGACGCCCTCTCGGCTTACAGTGACAAAGTCACAGGTTTATCCGCCGATATGGGAAACTCAGATTCGACGAACGACTTTTTGAATGCAGTCGAAGCCGCTGGCGGTGCTGATATCCTTGTTAACAACGTTGGCGCATCGCCGTCGCGGAACTTCCTATACCCGCGGGAGTGGTTTCTCGGGATTGGCCAGTGCAGATATGTCAGTGAAGACCTGCCTCACACACCCATGCGGCGTGAGCAGACGGCAGGTGATGTCGCGGAGGCCTCGCTCATCAGTCCACCAGCGGCTGATCCTCGAGACTTGCGTGCGCCATGTCACGGATGTAGTGGCGTAAAGCTTCCAGTTCGGTGTCCGTCAGATCCGGAAATCCCGGCATACCGCGACCCACCTGATCACCATCGCGGACAACCGCTGCAAACAGGCTTTCCATCTCAGACAGCGGTATCGCTGATGCCCGCAGGTCCGGCGTCATACCCGCGGCTTTCGCATCCAATCCATGACAGTTCGCACAACTGTGAACTCCAAACAATTGCGCACCCAGGGCAGCAAGTTCCGGATCGATCTCAAAAAAGGCTTCCAGCACCGGCTCCGGCACGAATGGTGGCCGTTGCGCCGGTGGCTCAGCCTCACCATCCAGGGCAAACGTCAGGAGGCGTCGGGTGTGCACCCCGTACGCCCAGCCGAGTTCAGCAGCCTCTTTCCGGGTGCCCGCGGCATAAGCACCGCCAAAGCCCACCAGCACCGAAACGTACTGTTTGCCGCCCAGCCGATAGGTGATGGGCGGTGCTGAAATGCCCAGGCCCGCATCGTATTGCCACAGCCGGTCGCCGCTGGCAGCGTTGTAAGCGCTGAAGATGCCTGTGGGCTCACCCTGAAAAACCAGGTTGCCTGCGGTGACCAGTGTACCGGCACCCCAGCCGACCTTCTGCTCGACCTCCCACACTGCTTCCTGTTTCACCGGATCCCAGGCCTGCAGGGAGCCTCCGTATTCACGAGGCGATTCATCCGGTATGGCAAATCCCACGCCAACACCGGCCTCGAACGGTTCGTTGCGGAAGTTCTCAATGTCGATCTCGGTGTCGTCAAATTCCCACGACCAGTGCAGGGTTGGCAGGTACACAAGACCGGTCAGGGGACTGTAGGACATTGCGTGCCAGGTGTGAGCGCCGTAGGAAGACGGCATGATGGTCTTGCGCCCGTCCTCGTATCGGGCACCTGCAATTTCAACCGGCCGCCCGGTTTTGATATCCACGTGGCTCGCCCAGTTCACGTCCGCAAACTTCTCCGCTGAGATGAGTTTGCCGTTGGTGCGGTCGATGACGTAGAAAAAACCGTTCTTGGGGGCATGCATGATGGCTTTGACCGCCCTGCCTTCAATGTCCAGGTCAGCCAGGACAATGTCCATGCTCGAGGTGTAGTCCCAGGTGTCACCCGGGGTGGTCTGGTAGTGCCATTTGTACTCACCGGTGTCCGGATCGAGTGCCAGAATGGAACACAGAAACAAGTTGTCTCCACCTTCGGGGCTGCGTACACGCCGATTCCAGGGCGCGCCGTTGCCGGTGCCGATATACACCGAGTTGAGCTCAGGATCGTAGGTCAGGGCATGCCATGCGTGGCCGCCACCACCATGGCGCCACCATTCACCCGTCCACGTTTTTGCGGCCATTGCCATCGCTTCGTTTTCGAACCCGTCCGCTGGATTTCCCGGCACCATGTAGAACCGCCAGGCCTGTTTGCCACTTTCTGCGTCGTACGCGGTGACATAACCCCGGTCCCGGCCAATTTCCGTGCCGCCATGGCCAATCAGCACTTTGCCTTTAAACGCTTTTGGGGGACCCGTAATGTAGCGCGGCTCGTCCAGCGGAAACGTGCGCGTGGACCAGACGAGTTCGCCTGTCGCTCGCGCAAGCGCAAATAGCCGCCCGTCCCAGGTGCCGGCGAACAGTTTGTCACCGTACAGGGTGATCCCGCGGTTCTGCACCCATCCCAGCCTTTTATGACCGGCAACCTCCCTGGCCACCTGGGGATCATACGACCACAACAGTTTTCCGGACGTTGCATCCACAGCGCGTATGACATTCATGTTGCCGGTGAAGTACATCACCCCGTCAGCCACCAGCGGTGTGGACACGAGAGCAATTTCGCCCGGAAGATCCATAAACCAGGCGACCCCCAGTTTGCCAACATTGCTGTCGCTGATCTGTGCTAACGGGCTGAAACGCTGTTCGTTGTGATTGCGCCCGTAAGCCAGCCAGTCCGCGGTGTTGGAAGAATCCGCGATGTCTTTGTCTGTGATCAGTGAAGTTCCGGATTCAGCCCATGCCAGGCCCGGGAGGCTGACGCTGATGACCGCAACAAGCCAAGTGTGTACAGATACGCGCGTGAACATTTTTTCCCTTCCCATATTGTCCCTCCTCGGGATCATGAACTTTTCAGCGACTTAACTTTGTCTAGCCTCGTAAGATACGACTTAGTTCAAATTATGGACTATGCTAGTCATGGCGCGCTAGATTTGCAAGGCGCTGACAGAAAAATCGACCGATCTTCTACCGACTTTCGTCGGAGGGAACATGACAGAAATTGCACTAGAAAACCCAGATCTATTCGATCTGACGATGTCCGAACAAGCCCGGCGTGGCCTGGTGGCTGGACGAAGAAGGTCCCGGACCTTACGCCATCACCAGTCATCCTATACTTTCCCCGTGAGATGACTGTTCTTACGGTCACACACCAAATTCTGAGATCTACGAATCCCCTCGACTACCCGCTTTGATGCTGCCCACGCACCACATCGATATGCCGAACATCCTCATTATTCTTCGTTCAAATTATGGACTATGCTAGTCTTGACGTGCTAAAGTTCCAAAACGCCTACAGAAAATTCGACGGATAGACGGAAAGGCAGTCAATGAAAAGAAACCAACTCGGAAATCAACAGTGCTCAGTCGCAAGGTCATCAACCGTGCTAGGGGATCCCTGGACGCTCACATTATTGAGCGACTGCTTTTTGGGCGTGCGCCGTTTCGAAGAGTTTCAGTCGCGACTGAACGTATCGCGTACATCGCTGACAACGCGACTGAAGTTGTTGGAACAACACGACATATTGGCACGGCGCCAGTACGAGCAGAAGCCGCCTCGATATGAGTACATACTGACTGAGAAAGGTCGAGACCTGTTTCCAGTGATATCGACCTTACTCACGTGGGGTGACAAATACTATTCAGATCCGGCAGGTCCACCCATTCTCCGCCACCACAAGACCTGTGGCCACGACTATCAGACATACATCGCGTGTTCCGAATGCGGAGAACCGATTGAACTCAACGACGTTGAAGCGCGCGTTCGCCCGCACAACAACAACTATCCTCCCGTCGAGCGAGCACCGATCCGCACCTAGATAAGCTGGCCAACATGGCCGTTTACGGTAGAAGCTAGGTGCAGCAGCTACGCCTTATGCTAGGACCGCACACCACCACTGGCGAGAATCACTTCGCCAGTAATCCAGTCGGATTCAGGAACACACATCAGATAGATCGCGTTCGCTGCATCCTCGGGTGAACCGA
>CAZRSJ010000074.1:0-5055 GCA_964602805.1 uncultured Chromatiales bacterium
CTGCCGCCGAAGCCGCCACCATCACCGACAGAAATTCGCGTCGGTTCAGGTGCATGGAGTCTTATTGAACGAAAGGGTCGAGCCCGACTTTGCCGGCCTGCGAAGTCATCTGCTCGTAGCCCCGGTGTCCCTGGTGCTCCGCTTGCTTCGCCAACTTGATGGCCCCTTCGAAATCACCTTCCTCGGCTTTCTTCTTGGCCTGCTTCAGCATCTTCGCGGTATCACGCCATTCGCCACTGACCGAAGCCGCCTTCTGTTGCGCAGCGACTGCCGCTTCATACGCTTTCTCGAAGTCTGCCTGACCGGCTGCCAACGTAACCGTCGAACCTAAGCACAAGGTCAAAGCCATAAAAACGGGAATTTTTAATTTCACGGCGTCCTCACTTTCTTGCTGCTGGCCCGTTCAGGGGCAAGCCATTGCTCATATGAGTGTGGAAATATTCCAGGTTCCGGTATTCCTCGCCCTGGGCCTTGAACGGCTTGGCGCGCACCTGCTTGTTGCAGCCGGTGTAGCGGCGGTGCAGGGTTCCGATCGCACCCCACTTCGACCGGTAGACCGGCCAGCCGGTCGCCTGGCCCAGCGCCGGGCTCAGGGATTCGGTCCGAAGCGTGCGCCCCGCCATGCTGAAATGACAATGTGCGCAAGCGAAATTCAATTGGCCGCGGCGCGTGAAATAGAACTCTCGCCCTTTCTCGTACGCTTCCAGTGCACCAGGGTCGTCCTCGGGCACCACCACGTTGATGATCTGGCCCCGCGACTCGTACGCCATGTACGCCAGAATATCCACAATCGCGCCTTTCTTGTATTTCAGCGGCTCTTCGCCGTTGGCCTCGCGGCACTGGTTGATCGCAAGCGCCAAGGTCACGACCTGGCCCTGCTCCTTGTCCCACCGCGGATAGTGATGCTGCACACCCGGCTCGCCAAAGCAATCCGCATAAGACTTCCCGTTGGCGAACGGGGTGTTCCACATTGCCTCCCCCTTGCCAATCGCTATCTCATAAGGCGGGAATTCCTCGATCAGCTGCCAGTTGTCGTACAAGACCTTGTCCAAGGCATAGGCACCATTGGCGAAGTCTTCCCAAGCGATCTCGGGAAACTTTTCCTTGAAGAACTTCTGCATGGCCTCCAGGTCTTTCTTCGGGCTCACATCGGCGTCCAGGCTTTCCGCGCCCGCATTGGCCGCCATCCCCGCAATCAACAGGGAAGCCGACCATGCCAAAATTTTTCGAGTAATCATTTGACTGTCGCCTCCAGTGAATCCGAATGGCCCTGATTATCCGTCCAGCTCAAAGTCATGGCATCGCCCTTGGCGCCCTTGTATTTGAACGACAGATACGGGTTCTTGGAAACCCCTGTCCCCCAATTCGCGGTAAAGACAACCTTGCCGCCAACCGTTGCGGTGACCTCTTGAATGAAATGCGCTGGAATAAGGCTCCCATCCTTGTCCTTGCGTATGCCCGTTTCCATCGGATGGGTGATCAGGGCCTTCACGGTCACAATGCCGCCCTTTTCCTTAGCGCGTACACGCATGCTTCCTGCCATGGTTTTTCCTCCTCGTTCAGCCGCCGCAGCCGCCAATGGTTACTTTGACTTCCCGCACGCCGGAATACGACTTGCCGCCCGCCTCGACCAATGCCACGACATTGGACGTCTTGAGCATCTTCACCCGCGTCGAGACGTACGGAACCGAGTCCGCAGTCAAGTCATACGTGGACGTCAACGGCAGAGGGTTCTGCTCGACCACGATGCTGATCCGGGTCACGTCTTCCAGCGTCGTGGAGACCGAAATCGGGACCACGGCACCGTTTTCCGCGATGTCGGGCGCAGTAATGGTGATGGCGTCGCTGGGTGCCGGCTCACTGCTGGCCAGCATGTCGATTAATGCGTCGGATTCTTTGGCCTCGAACGCATCCTTGGGCCAAGCGGCTTGCACGGAACCCGCTACGCAGAGCGTCCCAAGGCCCAGGCCCGCTGTCAAAAAAGTTCTTCGATCCATGGTTTATCCTCTCCCGGTTACAGGGTATAGAGAAATTCGACAATCTTGTCGATATCCTCTTCCGTCAAAATCTGATGCTTGCCGAATGGCGGCATCATGGCATGCGGGCGAAACTGGGTCTGATCCCAGACATTCTGCCTCAAGACTTCCTTGTCGGGGAATCGCGCCTGCATCGCCACCAGTGGCACCGAGATGGTGCCTGGAACTTGGCCATCTGCAATTGCGTGGCAGGAAAGACAGTTCCCCTTTTTCCTGTCGAAGGCGATTTGCTTCCCTTCTTCGACGACTGCATCATCCGCCTGCGCCATGGGCGCGAAACCCACACACGCGACGACCAGCAGCAACGACAAGCTTGAAAATTTCACGTTCGGTGTTCCTGAAATAGCCACAGAATTTAGTATGCGATTATACATAAGGGAAGGGCGGAATTTGGACCGGGGTCTGTCAAAAAAAAACAACAGATGTGAAATTTTAGAAATATTTTTGTCATAATTTTACTATAATCAACTTCAAATTACCTTGATATCATTATTTAGGAGGTTCCCACGTTATGCGGAAATCAAGAATCGCAGTTCCTGTTGCGCTAACGCTGGCCATTGCATTGCCGGCGGCCGCTTTGGCATCGAGTGAGGAAATCGATCACCTGAAACGCGAGAATGCCGAGATGAAGCAACTGCTGATGCAGATGCAGGAGCAGCTGCAGGAAGTCATGATGAAGACCAACGCCATGGAACAGCAGGCCAAGGAAGCGGCTGAAAGCGCCGACAAGAAAGGCGGCATGGTCAAGTCCAAGAAAGAGGGCATTACTCTTTCCACGACCGGCGGGGGGATCAAGGTTAAGTCCAGCAAGGGCAACGAATTCAAAATCGGCACCATGCAGCAGTTTGACCACGATAGCTACGATGATTTTTGGGGAGACGATGCGGAAGAAAACAAGATTCGTCGCTCCCGGATTAGCCTGAGCGGCAAGAGCGGCAAGCACTGGTCCTACAAATTTACGGCCAACATCGACCATGAAGGTTCCAGCGACTGGATTGACACCGGTTTCTTGAAATATACGGGTAAGCCGTTGTACCTGAGGGTCGGTAAGTACAAGCGCCCGGGCATGCTCGAAGCGCGTACCAGCGGCAATTGGATTGTGACCATCGAGCGTTCTATCGTGAACGAGTTGGCGAGCGCTTTCCTGGCCAAGCCTAGGTTCGGCGGCATCGAAGTCGGTTTTGGAACCAAGGGCGACATGCCCATGAGCGGGTCCATTGGTGTTTTCGACAATGAACTCGAAGAGAGTGATGGCGACGACATTTACGGTATCGGTGGCCGTTTCTCCATCATGCCGAAGTTCGGCGACAACTCTTTCCTGCATGCAGGTGCTTCGTTCTACACCGTGGACTACAAAGGCAACAACTACCGCATGCGTTCTCGTATGGGTGTGAACAACATAAGTTACCGGCCGTTTGAAACCCACCAGCACAAAACTGACGATATTGATCAGTTTGGCGTGGAACTTGCGTACGTGAATGGCCCGTTCTCGCTTCAGGGCGAATTCATGAACGTGGAGTCTGACGGCACGAACAATGCCGCTTGTGGCGCTTCCGGGACGTATACGCCGGGTGATAGTACTGCCAATGCCTACTTGGAAGATTCGGATGAGAACCGTCTAAGTTTGACCGAATTTGCATCGACATACGACTCTGGTCAGGCCCCTTGGGAGACCGATGACGATACTACTACGACTGATATTCAGACTTACCTAAACTCATTAGAGGATGGTGATTCGCTTCGTGGGCATACCGTTGTAAACCCCAGAACGGCAAAGTATTCTGGCGATCCAGATAACACCTGTGATCTTGAAATGGACGGCTTCTATGTGCAGGCCGCATACACCCTCACGGGCGAGACTCGCGGATACAAGGCGGGTTCTGGCGCGTTCACCGGAATTAAGCCTAAGGGTAAAGGCGGCGCTTGGGAACTGATCGCACGCTATGAAGATGCGGACGTTGATGTTCCTGGCAGGAGCCTCAGCGCCGACTTGGAACGTCTGGTTCTCGGTGTGAACTGGTACGCCAACCGGAATGTCAAGTTTATGCTGAACTACATGGATTCGGAAGTTGACGGATGTTCCAAGACTGCTCGGACATTTGATGTTGCCTCCGATGCGCCTCAAGGAACGGCGGTGCCAGATGGTCACGACAAGACGTTTGGTATCAAGAGGTGCAACAACGACGATGGTAATGCCATCTCGCTGCGAGGTCAGTACACATTCTGATCGGTCTCTGATATCGGGGTTTCTTGAATCCTGGCGAGACTCCTTGAAAATCCGCCGCTTCGGGAAACCGAGCGGCGGATTTTTTATGCATTTTTTATCGGATTGCAGCTTTTGCCACGATGGCACATCCCTCTATACCCCCAACAGATTAGCCTGGCTCCTGCTTGAAATAAGGCAGGTCACCATAAGCTCCGGTAGACGAAAATATAACGAAATAGATACTATTGTGGGGAATTCCCTATTATTGCGAGAGTCCGAGGATTTCATCCAGCCTGACAGCAAACTGCCCTGCAGGAACGTAGCTGACGGTTCTGAACGCGCGCAATTCCTCTCCTTCAGGTGCATAGAAAAGGATCGCGGGCGGCCCGAACAAACCCAGTGATTCGAGCAATTCCTTGTCGTCTGCATCGTTATCCGTGACGTCGGCTTTCAAAAGTGTGAAGCGGCGCATCCGCGCCTGGACCTCGGGGTCGGAAAACGTGAACGCCTCGATCTCGTGACAGGTGACGCACCAGTCGGCGTAAAAATCAACCAACACCGGCTGTCCTCTCGCATTCGCCAGCTCCCGATCCAAATCTGCCACGGTCTTGATGGGGCGGAATTCCACTGACGATTGAACCGATCCCGAGGGATTCGTGAAATGCGCCCAAGGCCGCATCAGGCTGTCGCCTCCGGTCGCGGCCCCCACCAGCAGGACCCCGCCGTAAATGAGGAATGCCAGCCCCACGCCCCTGCCGAGACGGCTCATCGTGCTGGCATCCGGAGGCAGGGATTCGACGGCATGCAGGATCA
>CAZRSJ010000075.1:0-4943 GCA_964602805.1 uncultured Chromatiales bacterium
ACTGCTGAAACCAGAACCGGCATCATCGCGTTGTCGGTAGCAATGCTCGGCGAGGCCCCGGGCACCGAGAGACTCGGTGAATGGGTCGCTTCCGTCGACGGCGGGATGACGCTGGAAGAGCTGGCGAATCATATCGCTTCGTCCGACGCCTTCCAGGCGACCTACCCGAACTTTTCAACCAACGCGGAGTTCGCCGAGGACTTCCTCGGCAACGTACTCGGCGACAACGTGTCCGCCGAAGTGATGACCGCGGCCGAAGGCATCGTCGTCGGCTTTCTGAACGACGGCATGACCCGCGGCGCGCTCGCGCTGGCGGTGGTCGGCGCCCTGCACGACATCGCCATGGCGGGCGAGAGCCATGCCGCCTACAGCGATCTCGGCATGGCGGCGATGGCTTTCGCCAACAAGGTCGACGTGGCAGAGCACTACACGCTGAACGCCCGCATGGCGGATCCCTCCTCGGACGTTCTCGACGGGGTCACTGCCGACGCCGACAGCGTGACGATGGCCATCGAAGCCATCGACAATCCCCCGGCGCCCCCGGAAGAGCCGGTGACGGGCATGCGTTACGTCCTCACGCCGACGATCGACGATTTCACGGGCGGCGAAGCGGACGACACCTTCGTAGCCCAACCCATACAGGGGGCTGACGGTCTTTTCAACGCAACCCTGAATTCCTTCGACAGCATCGACGGCGGCGCGGGCAACGACACCATTCACATTTTCGGTGTCGACCCCAGAGATACGCTTCGCCTCGGCGCGGAAGACATCAGCAATGTCGAGAATGTCGTCATCAGCACTGTGGGTAGCATTGATGCCAAACTGGACGATTGGACAGGGCTTGAAAGTGTTTCCCTTGACCGATTCGGCCGGGATGACGAAACCACGGTCGATGTCACCGTGGATGGCGCCACGGTCAGTTCCGAAAGGCCTTTCAACGGCGATGTGACGATAATTGGCGCTGAAGGAGTAGTTGATATTGAAGCCTCTGAGTCGTCCATGGTGCATATCGGTTCGGCTGGCAACACCGGCTCGGTCATGGTCAAGGGCGGCGCCAGCATTACCGTCGACAGTGGCGACAGCGACGAAGTTCAATCCATGACTGTCACAAGCGTCAGCGTGGACGGAGTAGAGCGTGCCGAGGGGACTACGGAAGACGTTGCGGCGGGAACATACAGCCTGTTCCTGGATAGTGATGATTTTCTTCTGGATGAGAACAAGGAACTGCTTGTCGGAATCACGGTTGGCTCCGGTACCCCCATAACTGTGGTCAAGGCAGGAGAGGCAGACGATGATGGACTTGTACCTCTGTTTCAATCCGACGGCTCTACTGCAATCCAAGATGGTGCGTCCACACCTGAAAACATTGTATTCAATACAAAAACAGGCAAGTTCCAGCAGAAGGACGGAGGAACGCTTCAGGGCGTGACTTTCTCAAGAGAGCCTGGCAGGGAAGCGGACATGAAGACGGAAACCGGAGTTGGCGCAGGGCCCACCCTCAAGGTGCATTCGGACTCCATTGAGGAAGTCCACTTGCACAACACCGAAGCGATCGTGCTGGTTAACAACGAGTCCAAGATGGCTGATGGAAAAGACATGCCCGAAGACTTGTCGATAACCGTCAACGAATACGGTTCCTTCCAGCCCTGGGGCGCGGTCAAGCAGGCTGGCAAACTGTGCATCAAAGGCGCCGGCTCGGCGGAAAACATCGATATCACGGTTGCGGGAGCTTCTGCATTTGACCTGGCCTCCGACGAAGTCAAGACGCTGAATATCACCGCCAATGCCAGGCTGGTGTTGAACGTGGAGGATTTCGATCAGGAACACGCCTCGGAGACGCTTGAGTCAATTACGGTTTCGGGCGCCGGGGGCGTAACGATGTCCGAATTGTCCGGCATGGAAGATTTGAAGACGATCGATGCCAGCGAAAGCTCAGGCAATAATCGCTTCGTATCTCAAGCGGGGCGGCAAGCCGCGGATTCCGACGAACTCGATTCGCTGACCATGGTCATGGGTGGTTCCGGCAACGACACCGTTACGCTGAGAACCAGTGTGACAGGCAAGCTGGAAAACATCGATACCGGTGACGGCAACGATAGGGTGACTGTTACCGGGATGCTCCGAAACAACGGCCTCATGGTCGATCTGGGCGACGGCGACGATGTCTACTCCGGCAGGAGGAGCAACGGCGAGAGCCGCATCGACGGTGGCGAGGGCACGGACACACTGCACCTGACCACCACGGCCAATTCCACTTACCGGGACGCGGACAACAAGGTCCAATCCATCTACACCGGGTTCGAGACCCTGAACGTGGCGGGGGGCAGTGGCGATTACGACATTGCGCAACTTGGCATTGTGAATGACGTCCTTGTCAGTGCGAGCACCACCGGTGATGTGACATTGGAAAACATGGCGGATGGCATGGGCATCAATGTCAGTGGCGTTCGGGGTAGTGGAGGTGGCCGCAGCACGGACACAAGTACCATGATGATCACGCATGAACTTGCGGAAAGGGAATCCGGTCAAGCCCGGGCCAGCGGCGAACTGGACGTGATGCTGACCGCGCTTGGTCGCAATGACACGAGAGCGTCAGACGACCAGAAAGGGCTGGCGAAGTTGATGCTGACCACTGGCGACGATATCGAAGTGATCAACATCAACTCCAGCGCCTCGGCGCACAGCAGCAATACAACCGCAGCCAACCAGCGAGCCAGGGCGAGCGACTATGTGAACGAGTTCACCCTGACTTCCTCCGCCGTCGAAGAGTTGATTATCGATGGCAACGCGAAGCTCACCGTAATGGGCAGCACATTGGCGAACCTGGAACTCGTGGATGCCCAGGACAACTCCGGCGGCGTTACCTTCAACGCCAACGACCCGGATGGCGACGGCAACGAGAATGCGCTGACGCGAAGCCTGGAGTTGGTTGGAGGCAGCGGCGTTGACAAACTGACAGGCGGCGACGGCGCCGACGAGATCACGGGCGGTCTCGGTGGCGACACACTGACAGGCGGCGATGGTGCTGACGATTTCATCATCGATGCCGCCGAGGAGTCTCAGGCCAGATTCGCCATAGTCAAAGGAGTCAACACTTTGTTGGGCGGTCACGACACGATCGTCGGATTTACAATTGCCGCCACGGACGGGGACCAGATTGATCTGTCCAGGGGACTGTCGAGCGCCCTCAGAGGAAACATCAAGAACTCTGTCGCCGCCGCTGCTGGTGAATGGAATGACTGGATGTTCGAGGACGCTAATGATAATGGCGTCGTAGACGATAACGAATTTGTCTATAACATCGATGGCAGCACTGATACTACTACGGACGGTGGCGCCCGGAATCTCGCTGCCTTCATAGGCAATGGCAACGGATTGTTCGAATCCAAGGAGCCTGCCGTAGGAGCACTGGCTACGGATGTTGGCGCCACTGAGCGCACCGTCAAGTATTCCATTGCGGTTGTCCAGCAGGAGGCGAATGATGGTTCTGGTAACAGTGGCGCTGATGAGGAGCTGGTTGGGGGCATCTGGCTGCTCTTCGATGTGGACGGCAACGGTGATTTCGATGCCGGCACCGACATGGTAATCTTCCTGCAGGGAACTGCCTTTGCTGCCACAGATTGGGAAGGCGACGGAGCCGGTGTCGATATCTTCATCTAGTCGGCAAACCCTCTAACCCGGCGGCACCGCCGCCCTCAACCAAAACCCCCGGCCTCGGCCGGGGGTTTTGCTTTTTGGGGAGTTTTCCCCGTTTTCCAGGCATATCCGACCTGTGCGATCAGAAATACAAATCTCGATTTCTCTTTACAAATTGAAACAATCCAAGCGATATAGTAGAGTTTCAAGACCATTCGCAAGTCTGCCGGAGTCCGGTTGTGCCTAGAGTAAGCAGCAAGCGCCAGATCACATTGCCCGCGGGCCAGTGCCGGATTGCGGGCATTGAACCCGGAGACGAGTATCGGAGTTTTATCGCCGGGAAGCGCATCACCATCGTTCGACAGGAACCGGGCGATGCCTGGGGCTGTCTGGCGCACTTGCGCGCGGATGAGGCCGTGACGGACGAACAGTCGCGTCAGGACGTGATCGAACGAAAGCGAAATTCAACTCAATGATCGCGGTTGACACCAATGTCCTGCTCCGCTATCTGCTCCGGGATGACGAAACCCAGGCCGAGAGGTCGCGGCGACTCTTCATGGGCGACCGGTCAGTCCTGATTACGGATGTCGTTCTGGCGGAAACGCTCTGGACGCTGAGCGGCAAGCGATACAACGCGGCGAAATCGGATCTGGTCACGGTGGTGGACAGGTTGCTGCAGGACTCGAACATTCGCTTCGAGGATGCGGAAGTTATCTGGAACGCATTACAGGCATACCGCGAAACGGACGCGGATTTCGCCGACGCCCTCATAGTATGCAAGGCCCTCAAGGCAGCGGCCGCTTCCGATGAGCCCTGCACGGTGTTCACGTTTGACGCCGGAGCCCTGCAACTGCCGAACACCGCGGAACCTTAGCCAACGCCAGTCCGGCGGTGCCTGTTATTAAAACGCGCTGGAATTCATTGATGCTTCAGGCATCAATTTGTTAGCATCATTGTGTTTCAGTGTTAAGAATGCAGGGTCAATCACATGAGAACGACAATTACGCTGGAAGACGATGTGGCGGCGAAGCTGAAAGACCGCATGGCGCGGTCGGGGGCGAGCTTCAAGGAGACGCTCAACGAAAACCTGCGGCGCGGTCTTGAGCAACCGACGGAAGACGAGCTTGCCAGACCGTTTCGCGTTCGGCCCCGGCCCATGGGACTGCGCCCCGGAATCGAACTCGACAACATCGGCGGACTGCTCGATCTGCTCGACGGGCCCGTGCAACCCTGATGATTCTCGTAGACGCCAACCTGCTGCTGTACGCGTACAATCAGGACAGTCCGAGCCACGCGGTTGCCCGGGC
>CAZRSJ010000076.1:0-4824 GCA_964602805.1 uncultured Chromatiales bacterium
ATGAATTCGGAAAATCCCAGCCGTTTTTATGTTGGTGAGAAATGCGGGCTAGTCCCGCATAGAAGAGGTAGTCGGAATTAAACTGCGGCAGCCAGTCTCGTGAAAAATAGATGCCGACGCCAATGAGTATGGCGACAATCGGTGGAGGGATTTTGGTGTCCAGCATTTCCTTGCCGGTTATTCAACCGTGACCGATTTCGCAAGGTTGCGGGGCTGGTCGATATCGGTCCCTTTGATTTTGGCGCAGTGGTACGCCAGCAACTGCAGCGGGACCGTAAACAGTATCGGCGCCACCGCGTTTTCCGGTGCATCCAGTTCGAACACGGTCATCAGGTCGTCACTCTGGAACCCTGAACGCCGGTCTGCGAAAACGTACAAGCGTCCGCCCCGCGCGCGCACTTCTTCCAGGTTGCTCTTGAGCTTCTCCAGCAGACGGTTGTTCGGTGCGACCGCCACCACGGGCATGTCCTCGTCCACCAGTGCCAGCGGACCGTGCTTGAGCTCGCCGGCGGCATAAGCCTCGGCATGGATATAAGAGATCTCCTTCAGTTTCAGGGCGCCTTCCATCGCAATCGGGTAGTGCGAACCCCGGCCTAGGAACAACGCGTGATGCCGGTTCGCGAATTGTTTCGACAAGGCTGCGATTCCTGCATCCAGTTCGAGCGCCCGGCCGATCCGGGTTGGCAGGTTGGCCAGTTGCGCGACCAGGTCCGATTCCGCCTCGGGAGTCAGTGTCCGGCGTCGGCCAAGCAGGATCACCACCAGCATCAGCGCAGTCAACTGCGTGACGAAAGCCTTGGTGGAGGCTACTCCGATCTCGGGTCCGGCGTGGGTCAGCAGGGTCAGGTCGGATTCCTGGACCATGGAACTGTGCGCGACGTTGCAGATCGCCAGGGTTGCATGGTAGTTCGGGTCCTGATTCGCCATCTCCAGTGCTGCCAGGGTGTCCGCCGTCTCTCCGGACTGGGAGATGGCGATGAACAGGGTGCCGGAATCCTGAGCATGCTGGCGGTAGCGGAATTCGCTGGCGATCTCGACTCGGCAGTGGATTCCCGCATGCCGTTCAAGCCAATGGCGCGCCACCAGTGCAGCGTGGTAGCTGGTTCCGCAGGCGGCGATCTGCACGGCGCGGGTTGCATCGAGGACGGCGCCGGCATCCGGGCCGAGAATCCCGTCGTCGACCCGCCCGGTCTCGATTCTTCCTTCCAGCGTCTGCGCCACGGCATCCGGCTGCTCGAAGATTTCCTTCTGCATATGGTGCTCGTAATCGCCGAGCCCGCTCTGCACTTCCGTGTCCTGGAATTCCCGCCACTCCCGGACTACCGTCTCGCCCCCGTTCCAGATCACGGCTTCTCCTTCGCTGATCATCACGATGTCGCCGTTCTGCAGCAGGCAGTACCGGGATGAAACTTCCGCCAGCGCCAGCGGGTCGGAAGCCAGGTAGTAACCGCTGTCGCCATGCCCCACGACCAGGGGACTGCCGCGGCGGGCACCGATGATCCGCTCTGGGTCCTCGCGGTCGATCACGCCGAACGCGAAGCTTCCTTCCACTTCGTCCACGGCCGCCCGGACCGCATCGAGCAGGCCGTTCTGCACGCCTAGATGCCCGGCAATCTGGCAAGCCAGGATTTCGGAATCGGTGTCCGAGTCGTGCGTGATCCCCCGGTCCTGCTGCTGCTTTCTCAGGGCGGCATGGTTTTCGATAATCCCGTTGTGTACGACGGCGATGCGCCCGTCCGTACCGGCCACATGGGGGTGCGCGTTTCGGTCCGAGGGCGCGCCATGGGTGGCCCAGCGGGTATGTGCGATGCCGACCTGTCCGCTCAGGCCGGTCGATTCGGTTTCCTGCACCAGTTCAGCGACCTTGCCGTTGCAGCGCAGACGTTGCAGGCCGTGGTCGTTGAGCACCGCGATTCCAGCCGAGTCGTAACCCCGGTATTCCAACCTTTTCAGGCCTTCCAGCAACGCGGATGTCACGTCCTGACGAGCAGCCGCGCCGACGATTCCGCACATCAGTCTTTCCGTGGCCGCTTCCAGCCCTGAAGCGTCTTCTGCTCGCTGCGTGACAGGGTCAGTTCTCCGGAAGGGGTATCCCGGGTGATGGTCGAGCCGGCACCGATGGTCGCGCCCGCACCAATGGTGACCGGGGCAATCAGCTGGGTACCAGACCCCACGAAAACATCGTCCCCGATCACGGTTGCATGTTTTTGCGCTCCGTCGTAGTTGCAGGTGATGGTGCCCGCCCCGAGGTTGACGCCGCGACCGACCTCGCTGTCGCCGACGTACGATAGGTGATTGACCTTGGTACGCTCACCGATCCGGGACTTCTTGACTTCGACGAAATTCCCGATCTGCACGCCTTCGGCCAGTTCGGTTTCCGGGCGGATTCGCGCATAGGGCCCGATGCGGCAACGGGCTCCGACTTGGGCTTCCTCTATGACGGTGAAAGGCTCGATCTCGGTGTCGGCACCGATTCCGCAGTTTCTCAGTAGCGTGTACGGTCCGATATCGGCCCCATCGGCCAGTTGGACCGACCCCCGGAATACGACATGCGGTCCGATGCGAACCGTCGCGCCTTCTTCCAGTGCTACTCCCGCCGACAGCCACACCGTGTCGGGTGCTTCCATCAGGGCGCCTTGCGCCATCAGCCGCTCACGTGCCTGCTGCTGCCAATGTTCTGCCACTACGGCGAACTCCTGCATCGTGTTGACGCCGAGGCCCTCGATCGGGTTGCATTCCCGGGTTTCGATGGGGATTCCGTCTTGCACCGCCTCGGCGATGCAGTCGGTCAGGTAGAACTCTCCCTGGGCGTTGCGGTCGGTGGTGCGTGCACACCATTCGCGGAACTGTCCCGCGCTTGTTGCCATCACGCCGGTGTTGCATTCGTCGATGCGGCGTTCCTCCTCCGTGGCGTCGGCGTGCTCCCGGATGGCGAGGACCTGCCCGTCGTTGCCGCGCACGATCCGCCCAAGCTGGTTATCGCTTTGGCGCATGGTCAGAAGCGCGAGGCCGGCCTCGGGGCGGGCGGACAGCAGTTGGGCGAGGGTGTCAGGCTGCAACAGCGGAACATCCGCGCACAGCACGATCACGGTGGCGGAATCTTCTATCGCCGGGAGAGCGCAGCCGAGCGCGTCGGCCGTGCCGCGGGGCTCAGGCTGCAGGTGAGATGCGAAAGGGATCGAAGATGTCTCTTCCAGCCCGGCGAGCGGTTCCGCCAACGGAGGGCCGTACACGACGTGGATCTTGTCCGCCACGGCCGCGGCCGTTTCCATGACGTGCCCGAGCAGGGGCTTCCCGCACAGATCGAGCAGGGGTTTCGGTACGGCTTGCGCTAGGCGTTTGCCGACGCCTCCGGCAAGAATGACAGCTTCGGTTTCCATGAGATAACCGATATTGCAGTAACGGGGGCATTTTACGCCCCCGGGAATCAGCTGCGACCGGTCTTGCGCAGTTTCTGGATCATCCGCAGCTGTGCCGCGGCCTCGGCCAACTCCGCCAAGGCCCGAGCCTCATCGAAATCAGCCTTGCGGTCAGACAGTGCCTGCTCGGCGCGTTTCTTGGCCTCCTCGGCCTTCGCCTCGTCCAAATCCGCGCCCCGCATGGCGGTATCGGACAGCACGGTGACCTGGTGCGGCTGCACCTCCAGCATGCCGCCGGAGACGAAGAACAAGAGTTCCTCGTTTTCCTCCACTGCGCTGACCCGCACTTCGCCGGGCTTGAGGTGGGTGATGAGCGGCGTGTGCTGGGGATAGATGCCGACCTCGCCCATGGCGGCCGGTGCCACCACCCAATGGGCCTCGCCCGAATAGATTTCGTGCTCGGCGCTGACGATCTCGACTCGCAGGGTGCTCATGTCCGGCTCAAAGAGTCTTCGCCTTCTCCACGGCTTCTTCGATGGAGCCGACCATGTAGAACGCCTGCTCCGGAAGCTGGTCGTGCTCGCCTTCGACGATTCCACGGAAGCCTGCGATGGTGTCCTTCAACGAGACGTATTTCCCGGCCGTCCCGGTGAACACTTCCGCCACGAAGAACGGCTGGGACAGGAAACGCTGGATCTTGCGTGCCCGGGCCACCACCAGCTTGTCCTCCTCGGACAGTTCGTCCATGCCCAGGATGGCGATGATGTCCTTCAGTTCCTTGTAGCGCTGCAGCGTGTTCTGGACCGCGCGGGTGGTCTCGTAGTGGTCGTTGCCGATGATCAGCGGGTCCAGCTGGCGGGAGGTGGAATCCAGCGGGTCCACCGCCGGGTAAATGCCGAGCTCCGCGACCTGCCGCGACAGCACGACCGTGGCGTCGAGGTGCGCGAAGGTGGTGGCGGGCGACGGGTCGGTCAGGTCGTCGGCCGGCACGTACACCGCCTGGATGGACGTAATCGATCCGGTCGAAGTGGACGTGATGCGCTCCTGGAGGATGCCCATCTCTTCGGCTAGGGTCGGCTGGTAGCCGACCGCCGAAGGCATCCGGCCAAGCAGTGCCGACACCTCGGTGCCGGCCAGCGTGTAACGGTAGATGTTGTCGATGAACATCAGAACGTCCCGGCCTTCGTCGCGGAAGTATTCGGCCATGGTCAGGCCGGTCAGCCCGACCCGCAGGCGGTTGCCCGGAGGCTCGTTCATCTGGCCGTACACCAACGCCACCTTGTCGAGCACGTCGGATTCGCGCATCTCGTGGTAGAAGTCGTTGCCCTCGCGGGTACGCTCGCCGACCCCGGCGAACACCGAGTAGCCGCTGTGCTCGATCGCGATGTTGCGGATCAGTTCCATCATGTTGACGGTCTTGCCGACGCCGGCGCCGCCGAACAGGCCGATCTTGCCGCCCTTGGCG
>CAZRSJ010000077.1:0-4802 GCA_964602805.1 uncultured Chromatiales bacterium
GGCATTTCAGAGAGCTTCGCCGGGGAACTGATGGATCGCCTGAATGCCGGTGAGCCGATCCGTATCGGGTTCGCCAACGAGGTACCCTGGGCCTACCCGGGCGAAAACAACGAACCCCTCGGGTTTGCCAATGTCCACGCCGTGGGTGTCCTGAAGGCCATGGGGGTGAAGGAGATCCAACCCGTGGTTACCGAATGGGGAGGATTGATTCCGGGACTCAACGCAAACCGGTTCGACGTGATTACCGGCGGCATGTATATTCTCGGCTCGCGCTGCGAGAACGTGAATTTTTCCGAGCCGATGGGCGTGTTCGGTGATGCGTTCATCGTCGCCAAGGGTAATCCGAAAAACATCAACAACTACGAGGACATCAAGAATTCAGGCTCCATGCTGGTTACCGGGGCCGGATACAACATCGTTGAAGTGGCCAAGAAGGAAGGAATTGCAGAAGGCAATATCATGACCGTGCCGGGCCCGACCGAAATCCTTGCGGCGGTGAAGGCGGGCCGTGCTGATGCGGGTGGGGTTACCTTCTTCACCGCGCAGAATCTGGCCAAGGAAAGCGGTGGTGCGGTGGATGTTACTGACCCGGCCATGATGCCGGCATTTACCAAGAACTGGGTCGGGATCGCGTTCCGCAAGTCGGATTCCGATTTCCGCGACGCCTTCAACGAGGCCCAGGCCGGTTATCTGGGTTCGGATGCAATGCTCGCCGCGGTCGCACCGTTCGAGTACACCCCCGCGCAACTGCCGGGCGATGCGACGACCGAATATGCCTGCGCCAATCGCTAACGACGGTATTCAATGAACCCCTTCCTTCCCTCCGTCAGCCGTGATCCCACCCTGGCTGACGGGGGGATTTTTCCGTCAAGAATGACCCTGAAGCTGAGCCGTTATTGACCTACTTCGAATTCTTGCAGGAGTTCGGCCCCCGGCTGGTCGACGGCACGATCGTCACTGTCCAGCAAACCCTGCTCGCCTCGATTTTGGCGATCCTGATCGCGCTTTCGATGGCCCTGATGAAGATGTCGGACATCACCTCACTTCGGTGGTTCGCGATCGCCTACATAGAGCTGTTTCGGGGGACTTCCCTGCTGGTGCAGCTTTTCTGGATTTTCTTCGTCATGCCGTTTTTCGGACTGACTCTGGAGCCGTTTACAGCCGGTTTCATCGCGGTCGGCATGAACCTCGGCGCCTACGGCGCCGAACTGGTCCGGGGCGGGATTCTCGCCGTTCCGAGAGGTCAGTTCGAGGCCTGCATCGCGCTTAACATTTCGCCCGTCAGGGGATTTGTCCGTATCATTTTCCCCCAGGCGCTGCTCAACATGCTGCCGCCTTGGGGAAATCTCCTGATCGAGTTGCTCAAGGGCACCGCACTGGTGTCACTGATATCGGTCACGGACCTGATGTTCGAATCGAAACAGATCAACGGGTCGACCTTCCTATCCGTGGAGGCCTTCGGCAGTGCGCTGCTGATCTATTACGTGCTCGGCCGCCTGATGATCTCCCCGGGCATGCGCTGGCTCGAGAAACGTCTCGCCATGAAACTGAGCCGGGAGTAGCACCATGTTCGAGTGGAAATGGGATTTTACCTTCGAGATTCTGCCGAGGCTGCTGTGGGCGACGCTCAATACCCTGATGGCCGCGGGTTTCGGCTACCTGATCGCATTGGTTCTGGGGCTCGTGTTTGCGTTGCTGCAGCGTACGCGATACCCGCTGCTGACAATGACAATCCGAGAAATCGTCGAGTTCGTGCGTACCACGCCACTGGTGCTGCAGATCTTCTTCGTATTCTTTGTCGCGCCCCAGTTCGGCATCCGCCTATCGCCCTGGACCTCGGGAATGATCGCGATCGGCCTCCATTATGCCGCCTATCTGTCCGAGGTCTACCGCGCAGGACTGGACAACGTGCCTAAAGGACAGTGGGAGGCCTGCACCGCGTTGAACCTGAGCCCGCACCGGACGTATTTCAGGATCATCATCCCACAGGCAATTCCACCAAGCATCCCCGGGTTTGGCAACTATCTGGTCGGGATCTTCAAGGATACGCCCATGTTGTCAGTCATCGGTGTTGCCGAACTGATGCACACCGCGAATGCAGTCGGTTCCGAAACCTACCGGTTTCTCGAGCCCTATACACTGGTCGGCGTCATCTTTCTGCTCATTTCTCTGCCATCAGCCTATCTGATCCGGCAGTTCGAACGCTGGGTTCGGCGTAAACTCGGGCTGGAATGAACGATAGAGACCCCACGATGTACGGATCCGACTACCCGCTCTTGCTGGATGCCGACGATGCTCCCATGGTCAGTTTCAGGAATGTCACCAAGCGCTATGGGGACTTGACCGTGCTTGATTCGCTGAACCTGGATATCGGGCAGAATGAAATGGTATCGATCATCGGTCCGTCGGGCTCTGGAAAGACAACCGTGCTTCGCATGCTGATGACGCTGGAGGAAATCGACGAGGGCGTGATCTATGTCAACGGCACCCCGCTGACTCACATGTCACGGAACCGGCAGCTGGTTCGTGCCAACCAGACGCATCTTCGCAAGATGCGCATGAACATCGGGATGGTATTCCAGCACTTCAACCTGTTTCCGCATATGACAGCCGTGGAGAACTGTATGGAAGCGCCCGTGCAGGTCCTTGGACTTGGCAAGGAGGAAGCGCACGGGCGCGCCGTTGAACTCCTTGGCATGGTCGGGTTGGCCGACAAGGTTGACCAATACCCGGCGCGCCTGTCCGGCGGACAACAGCAGAGGGTCGCGATAGCACGTGCACTTGCAATGCGACCCAAGGTGATGCTGTTCGACGAGGTGACCTCAGCCCTGGATCCGGAAGTCATCGGGGAGGTGTTGAACGTGATTCGGGAACTGCACTCGGAACACGATCTGACAATGCTCATGGTTACGCACCAGATGGGTTTTGCCAAGGAAATCTCGGATCGGGTCTGCTTTTTCTACAACGGCAGGATTGCCGAACAGGGTGCACCTGACGAACTGTTCGGTAATCCGAAAAATGAACGCACCCGGCAATTCCTGCACGCCGTGCTTGATGCCGGATGAACACCCCGCAATGGCGCAGGTCTGTATGAGCGAACCCCAGCAGATACCGATCAATGTCTTGTATCAGCGGACAGAGAGCCGGGAGCGTTCCGAGCGGATTTTCCGCATCATCCGAGAACGCATTTGCCTGTTGCAATATCCTCCCGGAAGTTCGCTCAGGGAAAGGGACCTTGCGGAGGAGTTTGATGTAAGCCGCACCCCCATCCGCACGGTTTTACAGCGGCTGGAATTCGGTGGATTGACCTATAGCCGCCAGGGGCACGGCACCATCGTCACCGAGATCGAATACGATCTTCTGCGGGAAATCTACCTAGTGCGGATGAAGCTGGCCGAAATGTTCGGCGTTTCAGCCTCATTGGAAAACGCCGACGAGGTGCACGCGGATTTTCAAGAGCTGATTGCTGCCTGCAAAATGATTGCCGGCAAGCAGGATCTGAGAATCTTCGCCCGAATCAACATCGGTTTGCACTCTGCCCTGCAGAAGCTTATCGCCAACCAGGTGCTCAAAAACCAGCTTGATACGCTGTTTTACCAGACCGTCAGGCTCTGGTTCTTTATCCTTTCCAGTATCGACTGGGGTTATGAAATCGAGGAAATAAAATGCGAGATCCTGGAACTCGAACGTTTCCTGTCAGCGGGCGACCTGGAATCAATGGGCTATGTCAGGCGCAATCACCTTTCACTGGTTGTACGTCAACTTGATCGTTTCACCGGCCAGGACCGGTCATAGTTCCCAAAACTCATGACGGTGTGGGCTTGTAAAGCCGAACGATATCCAAAATCACGATGGACGCTCCGAGTAGCGCCCTCGACCCGGGTATTCAATGCTTGCGGAATATCTTTCCAAATCCGATATACCCGTGAGAATTCTGGGATAGGAATGTCCTGGGTTATGTGCATCCATAAATTTGGCTCTTCCAATTTACTTTACAGGGGTCATGACCTTTTGAGTATCCTGTCCACAGGAGGAAACTGCGAACCAATGCACTGTACATTCGCCAGTTATTCGCGGATGCATGTGCACACCCCGAATAAGCTCTTGCCGAACATGCCGCTGACAATCCGGGAGCACTGGGCTTTGCTGCCGTGCAGGATACGTTCGCACAGGCTGCGATCGAAGCGACCATTGATGTTTTCGGTTCAGATCGCTCGCTGTCGCCGTCTGGAGGGCCGCCGGACTGGCGGCGAACCGGTTCACGGGTCTTGCCCTCCAGGATTCTTCAACGCCTCGCGAATCTCCCATTCAGTGCCAAACCTGATATTGATGCATCAAGGCGGATTCAGTCGGGAGAGATTCTCTGGGACTTGCCAAGTCCATGACATTGGCTAGAGACTACCGGCTGATACGTCCAGTAACCCTATCGGGCAGTATTATGACAGGGCACGCCGGTTGCGATGCAAAGAAGCCGTCCGCTCTCTTCCGGACCCTGCAGTTCTACGGAGAATTTCCATGACTCTAGAACACACGATTGTCGACGCCGATATGCGCCGGGCCTATGAAACGGACGGTGTCGTGTGCTTGCGCAAGGTATTCAATCGCCGCTGGCTGGAAGTTGCCGCCGACGCCATCGAACAGGGACGAGCGAATCCCGGTCCGATGTACGTCGACTATTCGGCGGCAACCAAGCCCGGCACCTACTGCACGGATTTCTGGATCTGGCAGCATGTGCCGGCGATGCGCGAATTCATTTTCAATTCACCTGCAGCAGGGGTCGCGGGAGAGGTCATGCACGTCGG
>CAZRSJ010000078.1:0-4727 GCA_964602805.1 uncultured Chromatiales bacterium
CCGCGCTGTCACGCATGGTGCCGCTCAAATGATGCATGCAGGGAATTGGAACAAACTTTGTATTTAATCACTAGTGTCCCAACGTTGCATCCAATAAATTCAACTGGTTATATAGAGGCGAAAGCCTTTTTGTAGTCCGCCATGGTAAGTAATTGATTCAATGGAATTCTCTCGAATGGGGTCAGGCTCAAAATCTGTAGAATTGCGTGGAGACTTTCATCGATCCTGAGACGTTTTTTGATGATCGCCACCAGAACATGGACGGAGATCGCGATCCAGATCTGACTCTTCACCGCATTTTCCGACGTTCCGAAGAACGACTTGATCCTCAGGTGCTGCTTGACCCACTTGAAAAACAGTTCCACCTGCCACCTTGCCTGGTACAGTTCGGCAATGGTCAGGGCCGGCAGGACGAAGTCGTTGGTCAGAAACACCAGGGACTTGTCCCGTTCCCTGTCGATGTACTTGATGCGGCGCAACCTGTTCGGATAGGCCTGCGATGTCATCTTGCCATCCGGCGTCACGACCTGCTCGCAGATGATCCCCGTAGCCCGGTCCACCTCGCCTGAGTAAAGGCGTCTGAGCCTGATGTTCTTCTTCGCGCGCAACACGAAATGGGCCCCATGCAGGTGAAGCGTGTGCAGGCGGGCAAAGTCGAGATAGGCCCGGTCCATGATACAGAAGTCGCCCGGCTCCGGAACGACGATGTCCAGCACGTTGACATCGTGGAGCTTCCCGTCCGTGATGTGGATGAATGCCGGTATGTTTCCCCGCAAGTCGAGGAGCATGTGCAGCTTGACTGCCGCCTTGGTCTTGCGGAACCGGGCCCATGGGAAGAGGGACTGGCACAGGTCGATGGTGGAGGCATCCAGCGCATAGACCGTGCTGTCGATGTCCAGCCCGTGGGTCCCCTTGCTGTACAGGTCCCTCGCTTCTGCGATCAGGTGTTGTGCGAACGAGGCATAGAGCCGCCAGTCCCTGACGTTGTTGGCATTGGAGAGCGTGTTTCTCGCCACGCCGCCCCGAATCCCCATGTGGTAGAGCTTGTTGGACTGGGCGCGCAAGCAGACCTCGATGTCGCGCAGGCTTGAGCGGTATGTCAGTTGGGCAAACGCCATGCAACTGTACTGGTCGCCGCAGCTGAATGACTTGACCTTCCGGTGACCGTCATAATGATTCACGAAGTGTTGAAACCTGGGCCAGGGGAGATGGTCCATGACTTGGGCGAAAACGAGCTTTCCGGAATACATGGCCAAATACCTTTTCTGATCGGAAAGAATTTGACGATGCCGCCGGGACGGCCCGGATTCTAGTCGAAAACGGCCAAAATCGGAAATACCATAGAGTAATCATGAAGTTATGGGGCATCCCGCGAAATTGTGGGGACAGCAGGTGGTATTGAATAGTCATCGCTTCTACCGTCCGACAGAACAACTTCAGATCAACGTGCCCATCGTGACCGATGATGTCAAATAAAGTTGTTTCAGCGCTCTATTCAGAAAACTGAGGTCTGAAGCCCGGCTTTTAGGCAAGCGCAGGAGATCGCCTTCTCTGCTGCCTTAGAAAAAAAACCTACCCCGATTCACCCTGTTGAAACTGTTTCCTCCAATTGGAGTGGACCAGCAGAAGGACACCATCCCCGCATAGCCGGGTCTTCACCGGTGCAAGCACCAGGCAGAAGTCGCGGGAACACTTCCCGGATAGCCCCGCCGTGTTCCGGAATACGGACATTCTTTTTCTGGCCGGTGCGTAAATGATTCATTAATCGGCGTATCGGCAACAGAACACGGAATCGGCACGGACTATGCTCCGGACCCACAGGTTCCCATCGTCACGGCTCCCGGGCCGTCCCTCGTCATTTCGCGCCAGAGCAAGCACGATGAAACTTTCCCCTGACCAGGTTTCCCGGTACCGGGAGCAGGGCTACCTGCTGCTTCAGAACGTGATCCCCGAGTCGACCCTCATCCGGCTGCGCCAGGCCATCGGCAGATACGTGGAGAAGTCCCGGTCGGCCACTTGCAGCAACCGTGAATTTGACCTTGACGCGGGGCACACGGCGCAGTGGCCCAGGCTGCGGCGGCTGAAGGACCCGCACCTGAGGGATCCCGTGTTCCGCGAACTCGCCGAAAGCGACATGATCGTGGAGCCGGCGGCGCAACTGCTGAACGGAACCGTCCGGTTCGACCACTCCAAGCTGAATTTCAAGCATCCCGACGCCAGCGCGGAAATCCACTGGCACCAGGACTGGGCCTTCTATCCCCATACCAACGACGATATCCTGGCGGTGGGAGTCATGATCGAGGACTGCACCCCGGAAAGCGGCCCCATGCGGGTGATTCCGGGCAGCCATCTCGGCCCCCTCTACGACCACCATTTCCGCGGCCAGTTCGCCGGGGCCGTTGCGGACGATCAGCTTGCGGACCTGATTCCCGGGGCAGTGGACCTGACCGGGCCGGCGGGGTCCGTCAGCATCCACCACGTGCGCACCCTGCACGCGTCGGCGAACTGCACGGCAGACACCACCCGGCCCCTGCTGCTGCTGAGCTATGCGGCGGTGGACGCCTTTCCCGTGTTCGATACTTACGACCTCGCCGAGTTCGACAGCCGCATTCTCCGGGGCGAGCCGGTCCGGTCCGGCAGGATGGAGGCGATCCCTGTCCGCCTGCCCCTGCCGAGGCAGGCCGGCGCCGACTCCATCTACGACAACCAGGCTGTTGCCGGCGCGGACACCGACGGAATACCGGGATGTTAATGGTATGGTCGGGGGATGAGGAAGATCCGAACAAGACGCGCGCGGAAACTCCGTTGATCAGGCAAAGGGACTCGGCCGGGACGCCTGCACGATCAAATGGCAAGTGCCCGAAGCGGCAGATCCCGGCGCTCAATGCACATTCGGGGATCAGGCCGCAGCCTGCACCGAATCCCTGGTGCATCGAAGTTGCGGCGCATGGTGATCCATGAGTAATTCTCCTGACTCCGCAGATGTCGGGGAACACCCGGTGCCACCAGCCGTTTGCGCAATTGTGGGCGCCGGAGAAGGTCTCGGCCGGGCGCTGGCGGCTAAGTTCGCGTCCAAGGGATTCGACCTGGCGCTGATCTCGCGGTCCGAGGCGAACAGCGCTGCCGCGATGAAGGCGGCAAAGGACGGCAACAGCGCCTCCGATGTCCGCTTCTACTCCGCCGATGCCACAGAAGCGGAAACCATCGCCGCTGCGCTTTCCGCCGTGCGGCATGACATGGGCGAGATCGATATCCTCATCTACAACGCGAGGGGGGATTTCGCGGCATGCGAGCCGTTGGAGATGTCTTACGACGCGCTTGAGGATGTCTTCCGGGTTGAGGTCATTGGCGCCTTCGCTGCGGCCAAAGCGGTTCTGCCAGCCATGATCAGGCGCTCCCGCGGCACCGTGTTTTTCTCAAGTGCCACGGCCGCCTATCGTGGATCGCGCACCCATCCGCTCTATGCCATCGGCAAGTTCGGATTGCGGGCGCTGTCCCAGAGCCTGGCCAAGGCGTACGCCGGGGACGGTGTACATATCGTCCACGTCAGGCTTGACTGCGATCTTGATGTTCCGGTCATGCGCGAACTCTACGGTGACAGGTACGACCCGGAGAAGCTGGCCAGTCCCGACGAAGTCGCGGAAAGCTACTGGTTGACCCACCTTCAGCCGAGGTCGGCATGGAGCAACGAGATCGAACTCAGGCCCTACACGGAAGTGTGGACCTGCTGAGGGGAAAGTTGCGTTGAAAGCACGGCAGATGTTCATCAGGTGCGAGACAGGCCCGGCATGCGACCGGCTGGGTTCTTGTCTGACATGCCTCGTCTTGTTCCTGGCAGGCGCGAGATCTCGGCAACACGCTTATACTTGTATTGGCGGCCGGCGTACTTGAAGTTGTCTCGCGCCAGGCCGGCAGATCCAGAACCCTTCCCCGCCAAGTCGACCCGGGACCAAATTTGGAGTACCCGACAATGTACAAACTGTTCTACGCGCTAAGAAGCGCATCCATGGGCGTCCGGGTGATGCTGGAGGAACTTGACGTTCCCTATGAACTGATCGAGTCGACGACCGACAGGAGCAAGCCGCGCCCGCCGGAACAAATGGCCGTGAATCCCAACGGATGGGTGCCGGTGCTGCTCTGGGATGGCGGCGCGATGTACGAATGCGCCGCCATCACCGTGTTTCTGTGCGACCGGCACCCGGAAGCGAACCTGGCGCCCACAGTCAATGATCCCGCCCGGGCGCTCTACTTGCAGACGCTGGTCTATTTCTCCAACTCCATACAGAACGCCTATCAGCTCACGTACTATCCGGACCGTTTCGCCGATACGCCCGCAGGCGAGCCCGGCGCGCAGCAGCGCGGCAACCGGCGACTGCGGGAAACCTGGAAAGTCATAGACGACCAGATCAGCGGCAACGACTGGGTACTCGGAGACCGGTTCAGCGCCGCGGACATCTATCTGTTCATGCTGACTACCTGGCTGCGGTCAGCCAAGGGGCATCCGGCCATTGAAGAGTTTCCCAACGTCAAGCGCATTGCCGATGCGGTTCTCAAGCGGCCGAGTGTTCAGATGGTCTATGAGCCCTGGATCGCGAATCCAAACTACTGAAAGACCTGCGGCAACACATGAATTGAGGGGCTGATTTCTTCCCTCGCATGGTCCGACAAGTTATCGAAGGGGAACCTCGCAGGTTATTGGTCTGTTACAGTGTCCGGTAATTTGCGAT
>CAZRSJ010000079.1:0-4446 GCA_964602805.1 uncultured Chromatiales bacterium
ATGGGGATATCGTAACTACCGGCAAAACCTGGCAGATCGATGGTGGTGACGGAGAAGTTTTCTGCCAGATGCCGCGTTAGCGGATCGAATGTGTTTCCACTGCCGAGAAAACCGTGGATCAGCACCACGTGAGGACCCCGGCCGGTTTGATCCAAATTCAGCATGTCATTTCCTCTTTATTCCGAAAATATGCATTCGCTCGTTTCATTCAACCGGCATCGTATGCCAAGTCGACGGCAGGAGACTGCATCGCCCAAACCCGTTTAACGGCGAAGCAATTCGGGCAGGCGCCCGGGTAAATTCTGTCACCCAGGCGGTGTTCGATCATCAAAGGTTCGCGAAGACCGCATCCTTCGACAAGCAAATCCACAGCTGCGCCCGGTGCGGGAATGATGACCGCAGCACCGGCCATGTCGCCACGCCATGACCCGCCTATTTGCATTCCGGTTCCATTGTCACAACGATATTTCCGACGTGCTTCTTCTGCATGAACGTTTCCTGTGCCTCAGCCAGGTTTTTCAGCGGGAATTGATGTGCCAGCAATGGTCTTAACTGGCCGCGTTCAATCAGCTTGACCATTCGGACCATGGTGCCGGGTGGCGTGATTGTCGCACCGGTCAGTTGCAGATCCTTGTATATCAGTTGCCTGAGATCAAACGTTACTTCCGGGCCTGATATGGCCCCGGACGACGAGTATCGGCCGCCTTGTCGCAAGGCGTTGATTATCGGCATGAACATAGATCCGCCAACCACATCCACTCCGACATCGACGGCCCCGCCGGCGGCATCACGTATGGCTTTTTCCAGATCAGCTTCGTTGCGATCGATGACGACCGATGCGCCGAGAGTTGTCAGCAGTTCGGCTTTCGAAGCGGATGCTATGGCGATAACCCGGGCGCCACGAAGAACGGATAACTGTATTGCGGCTGTTCCCACGCCACCCGATGCACCGGCAATGACGATTGTTTCTCCCGGTTGCAACTGCGTCCGCGCAATCAGGTTTTCTGCGGTATGCAGCACGCAGGGGAATGTCGCCAACTCGGCGTCGCTCAACTCGCTTTTCAGCGCCAATGCATTTTCCGTCCGAACCTTGGTGTACTCGGCAAATCCACCGTCACATTCCGATCCGTAGTAGGGTGATACCTCAGGGTTCATCCAGTCGCCGACACCCAGCAACCAGGGATCGATCATTACCCGTTCACCGACGCGTGACGGATCGACATCGGATCCAACAGCCGCAATACACCCCACAACGTCCGCACCCTGAATACGCGGGAAAGTAAGCGGCTTGTTTGACCAGCTTGCAGAGCCTTCATCAGCCTCGGCAAATCCCAGTTTGCCACCGCTATCGGTGATGCCATCGGTGACGGTTTTCGAATACCAGGCCGTACGGGTGTTGATATCCGTATTGTTCAGCCCGCAAGCGCCGACCCGAACGACTACGTCGCCGGGATCCGGTTGAGGCGTAGGCCAATCCTCGCGGTATTCAAGTTTGTCGAGGCCACCGTGCCCGGTCAGAACGACGGCACGCATTGTTTCAGGTAATCTGTTCATGGAACTCCGAGAGGCTTATTGAACTGGAAAGGCAGCCCGCCGGAAGCGTCCTCACTGCTTGGCGAAAAAGCGGAGCGGCTGATAGGAATAAGTAGCCGTCTCGAAGGCAGGTTATTCATGCAGCCTCGCAGGGATTGACGGAATTCGTCATTCAAACGTTGCTCCAGGCACGCCCAACGCTTCTCTGTCAATCTCTAAGCCGAGACCGGGCCCGTCGTTACAGCGGACACGTCCTTTCTCCAGGACCGGTGCGCCGCTGGCGAGTGATCTGTCGACTTTTATCGTCGTGGCACCGAGCAGGAAGTGTTCAGGAATTGTGTGTGCAAGATGGGTCGTGGCGGCGTAAGTGATTTCCGCACCTCCCACTTCTTGCACAAACATCGCGCATCCGGCCTTGAGACACAGATCGCGCATCTGACGAGTTTTGGTGATCCCGCCGATACGTTCGATCTTGAGATTGACCGCGGAGACCTGCTTGAGGCTCAGGATACCGGACAGAACGTTCAAGTCGTCTATGCTCTCGTCGAGCACAATGGGATGATTGGTCCGCCTGCCCAGTTCAACGCAATCAGACAGGGATTCGCATGGTTGTTCTATCAGAATCCCGGGAGCGTCCTGAATACTGTGGGCGTACGTCATGGCTTCGTGCAGCAGCCATCCGCCATTCGCATCCGCTGTAATAAGATCACCCGGATTGGCCTGTTCGGCGACCGCCAGTGTGAGTTCAGCGTCCGCGGCCGGGTCATCACCGACCTTGAGCGTCAGAACCCGGAATCCCTGCGCTCGTTTTGTTTCGATACCGGCAGCCAAATCACCTTCGGCGGCGTTGACGCTGGTTCTCACCAGTGGCTTTTCGTTTGCCATTCCACCGAGCAACGTGTAGAGCGGCAGGCCCGTGACCTTGCCGAGAATATCCCAGCAAGCAATGTCGATTGCCGACTTGGCATAGACATGTCCGCTGAGCGACGTATCCATGAACCAGTTTATGGCGTCGGTCTCCAGTGGATTCCGGCCGATCAGCAGCGGGCAGAGTTCCTCCAGCACGGCAAATGCCCCGCCGCCGAACCCTTCGAGGTAATTGAGACCGAAGGGGCAGCTTTCGCCCCATCCGGTCACGCCCGTATCGGTTACGATCTCGACAACCACGTTGGACGTTCGCGTTACCAAACGATTCCGAGACAGCTGGTAACCGGCGCCTTTTATGGGCAAATCGACGCAATAGAGATTGATTGCGGTGATGTTCATGAAAAAGTTCTCTTCACGGGTTCGCCAGGGCCGTGAACATGGATCGGGTGATTGTGAGCCAGATTAAACAGGTAGCCGCCATCGTTGAACGGCAGATGGTCGGGCTGGACACGGCCGGACCGGTCCGTCGCCCGGGTCTTGATCGTGTGGCGTCCGGGGATTGCCAACCAATCGAATGTGAACCTTACCCAGGCCCAGCGCCGATTGGCCGACACAATGTCTGCGGCATTCCATGTCTTGCCGTCGTCGTCGCTCCATGCGACGGACTCGATCTCCGAATCCGGTGAATGGGCGAACCCGAACAGCCGATGCCGACCTGCGGACAACCGCGCGGGCCAGGGCAATGTCAAAGCGCTCTTCAGGCTCTGTTCCGTGATTCGGGGTCCCCTGGCCGGACTTCCCTTTTCTTCGGGGTATTCTTCGCCGGTCAACACGTAGAGTTCGGTATTGCGGTAAACCCACTGGTGGGACTTCGTCACGTTGATCCGATCGAGCCATTTGATCGAATAGGCTCCAACCCAGCCCGGCACAATCAGGCGCGCTGGAAAACCGTGATCCGGTGGCAGCGGTTCCCCGTTCATACCCAGTGCGATCAAGGTGTCGGGGTGCATTGCTTTGTCAACAGGTATCGGAATCTTGATGCCATCATGTCCCTCGATACCGGTATCGAGACCGACAGGACAAACGTGATAAGCGCTTTCCTCGATCCTGGCCATCGTCAACAGGTCACGGAGCCGGACTCCCGTCCACTCGGCCATTCCGATAGCGCCCAGGCCCCACTTTACTTCCGCCATCGAGGGGCGACGGTCGAGCGTATGGCCGAGAACCTCTTCGAATAATCGGCGATGATTGCCCGCGCATTCTAGAAAGGCAGGAACACGGATCTGCTCCATCGCCAGCAATTCGCCATAGGTAGCGCAAAGAGGGTTCCCAACGCCATCGCCCGAAATCGTCAACGCCCAGTTATCGATATCGATGCACGGCGTGCACCCGGCGCTGCATACAAAGAAGCGGTCATTCGGCGTGATATAACCGTCCTGATCCTCGAATGGGGTTTCCAGTGCTCCCGGGAGGCGAATGAACCCGGTCGTGTCCTTGACGAACGTCTTACTCTCCCTACGTGACGACATGGACCGGCTCTCCCAGGACATCCATTTTCGGTGTCACACCAAGGCCGGGCAAGCCGTTGAAGCCCAGCAAACCGTTCCTGGCATAGACATGACCTTCCGCGGTCCGGACATCGACGTAGTCCGTCAGATCGGTCGCGTTCAAACGAAACTTGGCGGGTGTGCTCCACGCAAAGTGTGCCAACGCCGACGAGACGAACTCACTGCCCCAGGTGTCGTCCGGCACGGCACTGATTCCGAGGTCGACACAGATATCGCGCATCCTGCGCGCCTTGCTAAGGCCGCCAACGCGGCTGATTTTGATCGTGCAATAGTCCATCGCGCCTGCGTTCCAGGCACGGAGCAGGTCCTGCATCGTTTCGATACTTTCATCGAGCTTGATCGGATTCCAGCATCGCTTGCGGAATTCGATGCATTCCTCGAGGGTTCGGCATGGCTGTTCGATGATCACCGGCAAATTTCGTACTCCGGCGGCAATCCGTACGGCATCTGCGTACGGCCATGCTCCGTTGGCATCGCA
>CAZRSJ010000080.1:0-4070 GCA_964602805.1 uncultured Chromatiales bacterium
TGTAAGTTCTCCTAAACTTTTTGTAGGCTTCGGCGGCGCAATTCGCACGACGAATTGCGCGGAATTTGACTGGGACGGGGGTTCTGGTAGATTGAAAGTGCCCTGTGTGTCGTATCGGAAATCTTGTGGTGTCATGGTGAAGAGGTTTGTTGCTTTTTGGGTGTGCATGACCTGTGTATTGGTTATACCAAATGCAATGGCGACGAACGGTTATTTTGCCCACGGGTATGGAACAAAAAACAAAGGCATGGCAGGTGCGGGGGTCGCCCTGCCGCAAGATACGATTGCTGCGGCGACCAATCCGGCGGGGATGGTTCATCTTGGAGAAAGATTTGATGGGGGGCTAGCCATCTTCAGCCCGCGACGAGACTATGAAAGCAGCGCAAGCCAGGCAAATGGCACGGGAGGCGCCTTTACGCTCGGGCCCGACGACATTCGAAGCGACCGCAATTATTTCCCGGTTCCCCACGTCGGATACAACTATCCACTCGACTCGAAAAGTTCCTTGGGAATCACGCTGTATGCAAATGGGGGAATGAATACGGTATGGAACGAGGGGTCCTCTACCTTCGATCCGGATGGAGACGGTCCGAATCCGACCGAAACCTTTCCGGGAACCTATGGAGCGGGAGTTTCCGGTGTCGACCTGGCCCAGCTTTTCTTGGCGATCACTTATTCGCGGAAGGTCAATGAACAGCTTTCGGTTGGCATCAGTCCGGTATTGGCCGTTCAGGCTTTTCGGGTGAAAGGGTTGGCTTCATTTGCCGGATATACCGAGGAATTTGTACGAAGCGAGGGGGAAATGCCCCCCAATGATCTGACCGACAATGGCAGGGATTTCTCGTTCGGCTACGGGGCAAGGGTTGGGGTTCTCTGGAGCCCGACATCTTATTTAGATATTGGCTTGGCCTATCAATCGCGGATTTTCATGACCGAGTTCGATGACTACGACAATTTGTTCGCAGAAGAGGGTGACTTCGATATTCCGCCTTCCATGACGGCAGGCTTCGCTCTGAAACCGACTAATGATTTAACGTTCGTGTTTGACTTTCAAAAAATCTGGTACAGCAAAGTTGATTCGATCGCCAATCCGATCTCAAACATATTCGATTGTCCTGCGGCGGGCGGAACCGATCCGGAGAGTTGCCTGGGCGGCAGTAATGGGGCGGGTTTCGGCTGGGAGGACATGGAAGTGTACAGAATCGGCGTACAGTACCCGATTGCTCCAGACTTGGAACTGCGTGCGGGCGCCAGTTTTGCCGAACATCCCATTGATCGAAGCGAAGTGTTGTTCAACATACTGGCTCCGGCTGTCGTAGAAAACCACTACACGCTGGGGTTGACTAAGAAACTGTCCGGTGACCGGGAAGTCAATATGGCCGTGATGTATTCCCCGACAGAAAAACAAGAGGGCCCGAATCCGTTTGATCCGACGCAAACGATTGAAATCGAGATCTATCAATACGATTTTGAAATAAGTTTCTCAAAAAGGTTTTAGTCTGAAACAAAAATCACTTTTGGCCGAAAGTGGCCATCCAAACTGACATATATTCGGTATCTTCAGAATCCAGAATAGGGTGTGGTGGCCAGGGACGGAATCGAACCGCCGACACGGGGATTTTCAGTCCCCTGCTCTACCGACTGAGCTACCTGGCCTTGAACTTGGAAACCCGCGAGCAGGCGCGGGGCGCATTATACAAGGGCATGCTGCGTTCTTTGTTATGCCTTGGTCAAGCGCAGGTGCATCTCCTTTGTCGCGGCAACCAGAGCAGTGGTGATGCCTTGCTCCAGCGCCGAATGACCCGCTTCGGCGACCAGATCCAGACGCGAGTCCGGCCAAGCATGATGCAACGCAAAAGCCTGATCGATAGGGCAGACGACGTCGTAACGGCCATGCACTAGGATGCCCGGGATTCCGGCCAGTTTCCCGACCTGCTCCAGCAGGTAATTCTCCGGCAGGAAAATCTGGTTGACGAAATAGTGGCACTCGATGCGCGCAAGGCTGAGCGCTGTGTGCGGGTCGCTGAACATTTCCAAGACTTTGGCGTTGTGCTGCAGGTTTGAGCAACGTGCCTCCCAGATGGACCAGGCCTTGGCTGCCTTCATACGTATCAATTCGTCGGGGCCGGTCAGCCGGCTGTGGTAGGCCTGCATCAGATCGTCGCGTTCCGCTTCCGGGATGGGTTCCAGGAAGTCCTGCCAGTAATCCGGGAATATCTTGTCTGCACCTTCTTGGTAGAACCACGAGAGATCGTGTTGTCGGCACAGGAAGATGCCGCGCAGGATCAGGCCTAGCACCCGCTTGGGATGGGCCTCGGCATAGGCCAGCCCCAAGGTCGAGCCCCAGGAACCTCCGAACACCAGCCATTGATCGATCCCTAGTTCCTCGCGGATTTTTTCGATATCGTCGACCAGGTGAGCGGTCGTGTTGTCGGTCAGATCCGCATGAGGAGTCGAGCGGCCGGATCCACGCTGGTCGAACAGAACCACCCGGTAGTTCTCCGGGTCGAAAAACTGACGGTGATAATCCTCGCAACCGGCGCCGGGTCCGCCATGCAAAAATACCACGGGCAATCCGTCCGGGCTGCCGCATTCCTCGATATGCAGTTCATGCCGGGCATCAACCTGCAAACGGCGGGTCGCGTAGGGCCGGATGGCGGGGTATAGCATCAGGACGATCAAAAGCGCACTTCATTCTATACTTCGCCGTGAGGCCGATCGAATGTCCATACTTGATTCCCGTTTTTCCCTGTGGCTGCTGCGGTTCCTTTCGTGGATGCCGTTGCCTCTGCTACGCCTTTTGGGTAGTCTTGTGGGGCTTTGGATCGGCTACGTGTCGGGCCGCCGATTCGAGACCTGTCTGACGAATTTGAGGCTGTGCTATCCGGAGAAGGACGATGTTTGGCACCAGAGCGTGGCCCGCAAGAGCCTGATCCATGAAGCCCGCACCATGCTGGAGATGGCTCGGCTATGGCGTCTGTCGCCAAGCCAAATCGAGTCCTTGGCGGTCCGGGTATCGGGGCTTGACCTTCTAGAGCAGGCGAAGGTTCAAGGCAAGGGCATCATTCTGGTCACGCCGCACTTCGGGAGTTGGGAATTCAGCGGCCTGTACCTGACCGGACACGTCACCATATACAGCATGTATCGCCCGTTGAAGCACCGTCTCATCGACGATTTTGTACGGCGGGGCCGACAGCACACCGGAGCGATTTTGGCTCCCGCGGACATGACCGGCGTGCGCCTTCTCCTGCGCGCGCTTCAGGAGCGTCATGCGGTCGGTATCCTGCCGGATCATGTTCCGCGCAGGAAAGAGGATGGCGTCATGGCGCCATTCTTTGGAATTCCGGCGAACACGGGTGTGCTGGTCTCCCGCTTGGCCCGGAGGCAGGATGTCATAGTGCTTCTGATCCAGTCGCGCCGCTGCCGCGGCGGTTTCCATGTTTCGTTCCATGCGGCGGACCCGCGCGTTTATGCCCATGACCGGGTGGAAGCCGCAACCGGCATCAACGCCATGGTGGAGACGGCGATCGCCGAGGATGTGGCACAGTACTGGTGGAGTTATCCGCGTTTCCGCAAGCGGCTGATCCAGCCCGAATCCCTGTATTCGTAGGCGTTCATCGGCGCGCAATCAGTTGCGCCTGTCCGTCCCGCTCCAGAGAGTGGAGAATCTCCCAATCTGCACAGTATTCCGGCAGTTCTCCGGGGCGCAGCAGAAAGTCGGGATTGCGGGGCCCCGGCCCCGGGTGGCCGACCAGGAAGGTCTGGTAATACAGCAGTCCGCCCGGGCGCACCGCGGCAAGCAGGGCCGGCATCAGGCTCCGGTCCAGGAAATGGCTGACGACCAGCAGGTCGTATTGGTCCGGTTCCGGAGGCTTGAGCACGACGTCCCGGATTTCGGCCTGAATGGCAAGGCGGTGTCGTTCGATTTCCGCGCGCAGGTGCCGGATTGCGGCCTCGGAGTAGTCCCAGGCATGGACGGTCAGCCCCCGGCGTGCCAGCCACAGCGCGTTGCCGCCTCGCCCGCAGGCCAGATCCAGGGCCAGCCCCTGTTGTGGCAGATGGGAAGGGTG
>CAZRSJ010000081.1:0-3670 GCA_964602805.1 uncultured Chromatiales bacterium
TCCGCTTCTCCTACATGGATGCGGATGACCTCGAGGTTTCCTGCTCGGCTTGCTCAGGCGACTGGGACGAAACCGCAGCCGACGCATGGAACGTGGGTATCTTCTACACCATGCCAGGTGGCACCGAACTACGGATGACCTATTCCGAAGTCGACAACGACGACAACGGTACGTACGGTCAGGGTATCTCCGGTACCGGGCTGGGTTCAGCTGGTGGGGAGATCGAGATGTTCGCACTAGGTATCGTGCACTGGTTTGACTGATTCAGTCTGACTAAGCACACCAAACAAGCAGGCGCCCTTCGGGGCGCCTGTTTTTTGTTACAACAACAACTTCTGAGTCCAAAAGCTGCCTACAGGAAATAATCCTTTCTCCCTCGTAGAGTAAAATGGCCTCATAGCAGGTTTTTGACAAAGACTCTTCTCAGCACCGTTGCCGATGACGTCCTATATTTCCGGCGAATCCATCTGCCAAAACAAATTAGTCGAATTCACCTACCGCATTCTGGACGAAAGCGGAGAAATCCTAGAGCAAATCGACCTGCCTGTCTCCTACGTCCATGGAAGTGAATTCGGCCTATGGCAACGGATTGAATCTGCTATGGAAAACCGACGCGCTGGCGATACGGTTGAAGTTCTGATTCACCCTGAGGACGCTTTCGGAGAACTGGACCCCGATTTAAAATTAACGCAGTATTTGTCCGATGTTCCGGAGGAATTTCACCATATCGGCGCCGAAGCGGATTTCGAGAACGAAGTGGGTGATGTCCATCGATTCCGTGTAATTTCAATCGACGGAGACAAACTGGTTATGGACGGCAACCATCCTCTTGCCGGCAAGACCCTTAAATTTTTCCTCAACATCCTGAACGTGCGGGATGCGACCGAGGAAGAAATACATAATCCGGACGAACTGAATTCTCCTGCCCTGCACTGATGGGAATGCGAAAGCGACTGCGCGTGGCACTGTGGGCTACGCTGGTTGTTGTTGTCATTTTCGTATCGGCAGCTGCGACGGTTCTTTATGCCAGCCGTCCACAGATTTCCGGCACTGTGGCGGTCTCTGGTCTTCACTCTCCCGTCAGCGTGTCCCGCGACGCTATAGGCCATACCACGGTTGAAGCCAGATCCAGGCTGGACCTCGCCCGGGCAACGGGATTCATCCATGCCCAAGAACGCTTCCTCTCCATGGATGCTCGCCGCCGGTTCGCCGCAGGCGAATTGGCCACTTTGCTCGGACCCTTTGTTCTGGAGCAGGATCGCGAAATCCGACCGCATCGTTTTCGCAAACAGGCACGGAAAATCGTCGCCGGGCTTTCCGAAACCGAGCATGCCATCCTGCATGCCTACACGGAAGGGGTCAATCAGGGATTGGAAGCGCTTTCCGTCCGACCATTCCCTTATGTTCTGTTTTTGAGCCAACCCGAGCCGTGGAAACCGGAAGACAGCATCCTGTCGCTCTTTGCCATGCATCTGGTTCTTCAGGGCGAGCACTGGAAATACGACTCCGTAGTGGGATTTCTTCACGAAACCTTTGGTGCTGATGTCGCAAACTTTCTGGCCCCGGTCGGCACCCATTACGATGCCCCGCTGGACGACACCCCGATACCGCTTTATGCTCCGCACGTGCCTGAAGCACATGAAATAGACCTGCGCGATACTCCCTTGAACCCGGAAAACATCAGGAACGTCCGGATGTCGTGGGAAAACCCCGGCAGCAATGCCTTCGCCGTCAGCGGCGATCTGACTTCTCACAGCGGTGCCTTGCTGGCCAACGATATGCACTTGGTTCTGCTGATGCCGAATATCTGGTACCGAATGCATTGGCAATGGGCCGACGCCGGGAAGAAACATATGGCCAGCGGTTTGACTCTCCCGGGGCTCCCTTGGCTGATCGCTGGTAGCAACGGGCAAATCGCCTGGGGATTCACCAACAGCAATGTTGACAGCCAGGACTTGGTTGTTCTGGACCCTGAAGAGCCTTCGTTGTCTACGGTTGAAGAGGTATTGGAAGTCCGCTTGGGTGCAGACGAGAAGCTTGCATATGAAATCTCCGCTTGGGGACCTGTAGTCAGCGAAGACGCCCAAAACCGGAAGCGCGCTTTGCGCTGGGCTTCTTATTGGCTGACAGGAGATCATATTAATTTCAGCCAATTGGAAACATCCAAAGATATACGCTCCGCAATGACCTTGTTCCAACAATCCGCGATCCCGTGGCAAAACGTGCTGATTGCAGACCGCGAGGGCAATATCGGTTGGACGATTGCCGGATCTCTGCTCAGACGCGAAGGTTTTAGCGGTCGAATCCCGATCAAGAGCTCCATGCTGGAAGACCACGTTCCTCAGTGGCTACCTCCGGCCGAATACCCCATAGTCTTCAATCCTCCCGGGCAGCGCCTTTGGTCTGCGAATAGCCGCCACATCGGCGGGAAACAATACGCATTGCTGGGCGATGGCCGCTATACCGCCGGTATGCGTGCCCAGCAGATCCGGAATCGACTGAGAGAAAAAAACGTATTCAATGAATCCGATCTGTTGGCTTTGCAACTCGACAACCGAGCCGACTACCTGGACGAGTGGCGACCTCGGCTGGAACGGGCGATGAATGAAGCCAGCATCGCCTCTCTAGTAGAACGCCACCATATCCGAAAATGGATTACAGAGTGGGACGGGCACAGCAACGCCGACAGCGTCGGCTATCGAATCATCCGGACATTCCGGAAGCGTGCCCACGAGCTTTTTCTGTTGGCGCTCCAGACCCGGCTGGGCTTGCTGCCGGATCGGCGCGTCCGACATATTCGATGGCAATTAGACGGTCCCCTAACCCGTATTCTGGACAGCGAAGCTCAGCATTTCCTTCCCAAAGGTATGCAGAATTGGGACGAATTCCTGGCGCTCGCGCTGAAACTGACCATCGAAGGCATGACCATGGGAGGTCGAGACATATCCGAGGCGACTTGGGGGGCGCGCAACTATGCCCGGATACGCCATCCGCTGTCCCATGTTCTGCCGTTTCTTGGAGGATTGCTGGACGCACCGCCTTCTCCTCTGTCCGGCGACCTCAACCTGCCCCGTGTTGAACACCGGGGATTTGGGGCTTCACATCGCACGGTCGTTTCCCCCGGTCGGGAAAAAGACGGCATCATGAACATGCCCACCGGGCAGTCAGGCCACCCTTTGTCGCCGTTCTACAACGCTGGGCACGATGACTGGCTGGAGGGAAAACCGACCCCGTTTCTGCCGGGGCCTGTGCTGACCACAATGACGCTTGCGCCGTCAGAACACTGACGACCCCAGTTCGTTGACGGCCTGGAGCATTTCCGGGTCGTCCGTCAATGCCTGTGAAACTGCACTGGTGCAGGCCGCGACTGGATCCACTCCCGACTGAATAAGCTTCCCTGCATGGACCAGAAGCCGTGTACTGGCACCCTCGTCCAAGCCGTTGCCTTTGAGGTTGCGGGTCATTTCGGCGAATTTGACCAAAAGCCTTGCTGTTTCGGCGTCTACGGAAGTCTCCCGGATGACGATCTTCTGCTCGATTTCCGCTTGAGGGTATTCGAATTCTAGTGCCACAAACCGCTGCCGAGTACTCTGCTTGAGATCCTTGAGGACGCTTTGGTAGCCCGGATTGTAGGAAATCGCCATGCAGAACTCGTCCGGAGCCTCCAGTA
>CAZRSJ010000082.1:0-1834 GCA_964602805.1 uncultured Chromatiales bacterium
TGTTCTTCTTCATCTTGAGGGATGAGTGTCAGCAATGTTTCCTCAGCGGCAGCGTCCAGGCGATTCGCCATTGCGGCGTCCCAGCCGTTGCGAGATGCGAACGCGCCGAGAAAGTCTCTGATTTTTGGCAGGACGGAAAAATCAAATGTCATCTCTATCCGACTGCGGCGAGGCTCTGCTATTTCCACGAATATCGTCATGAGAATGGCTGTGAAACCACCCGCGCTCATCCCATTCTCTAAAAGACCGCCTGCAAATTCCGAGATATATTCGGGAAATATCATGCCGCTCTGAAAACCAATCCCTACAAAGAACGCGATGCCGACGATCATGCCGTTGCGATAGTCGATTCCATCCTGAACGATTATCTTTATTCCGACTACAAAGAGTGCCGCCAGGAGTACGGCGAGATAAGCTGCGATGACGGGACCTGGGATCGCCAGGATCAGAGCGATTATTTTCGGAAGAAACGCCATAGCAATGAACACTGCTCCAGTGGCAACCCCGACGCTGCGGGCACCGACCCCGGTAAGTTCGGTTACCGATACGCCCACCGTATAGGCTGTGTTTGGCATTGTCCCCACGAGACCGGAAATCAGGGTGCTCATACCATCTACGGATAACGCACCCTGCACCGCCCGAAAATCCACTGCCCGGCTCTGACGCCACGAGATGCGCTGGATGGCGACGGCACTGCTGACCGTTCGGATGGTATTGATTACGGCGACGAGCAAAAATGCAGGAAGAAGTGCCCAGAAAATCGGCCCAAAGTCGAGATCAAAGCCCGGCCATTCGTTCGCTGGTATGCCGATCCACGAAGCATTGGCGACGCGGTCTGTGTCGTATAGACCGAAGAAGCCGCCAATTACCGAGCCGACGACAACGCCGATGACGGGTGCCCACAGACGCAATGCTCCGGTCGCCTTTAGCGCGATGCCGCTGATGATGATGATTGTTGCAAGCGCACTCAGCGGAGCAGATAGGACCGGGATCCCGGGCGGTGTGGCTGACAGCAGGTTCAAGATGGCCGGCATCACCGTGATGGGTATCAGCATGATGACTGTTCCCGCCACAGTAGGCGTCAAGAGCCGCTGGAACAGCGAAAGCCGATAGGAAAGTACAAGGGGGACGAGCGATGTGATGACGACCAGAGTGGCGAGCATCGCCGGGCCGCCTTCGGAAACCGCTGTGATGCAGACCGCGATAAAGGCTGCAGAAGGTCCCATAGCGAGTATGTAACCCATGCCAATTCGGCCGATGCGAAATGCTTGCAGAATTGTGGCTGCGCCGCCGACTGCGACAGCGGTAAACACGGCCCATGACAGGTAGGCTTCGGTCGCACCCGCAGCGCGCATCACGACTGTTGGAATCAATATGATGCCGGCTATGCTGAGAACGGCGATTTGGAAGCCAAGGCCGAGGGAGAGCGTGGCCGAGAGCCTGTCGTCAGGCTGGTAGCGGATACCTGTGTCACCGCTGGGATTATTGGTATTCATTGTGAAGAGTGAAGTATGAAGGTTTGAAGGGGCGAAAAATCTTTTGCCCGCACTGTGAAAGGTTGAATAAGCGGAACCTTCATCGAATCCCCATAAACCAACAGGCCCCGAATTTCCATCCGGGGCCTGTTCTGTAAGAAGCGTATGTTCTCCGGCTGGAGAGGGTTTTAGCCGTCGGCGTCCAGCCGTTCGACCAGTTCCCGTACGCTTTTGACGTCACCACAATCTTCAAGAGTAAATTCAACGTCGAATTCCTGTGCGACTACTTTCGCGAACGCGACGAGATCTACGGAGGAAATTCCGGCCTCCATGAGGCTGATGTTCAGATCATCGGGCAA
>CAZRSJ010000082.1:1934-3568 GCA_964602805.1 uncultured Chromatiales bacterium
ACAAGGACCAGAGATGGCGATGCGATTGTGACGTCTGTGAGGGTGGATTCCAGATTGTCCGTGTCCCGTTCCAGCGCAACCCGCAACCCATCCTCCAGGCTAAAGACACCCGCCGCCTGTGCCGCTGCAATTTCTCCGATATCGCGCCCGACCACCACGCTGGGCTGAATCCCCACGCTTGACCACAGTGCCGTAAGCGCGGATTCCGTTGCATAAATGGCGGGTTGTGTCAGGTCAGATAAATTACCGGTCTGACCGAACATCGCGTCCAGCAAGGAGGTATTTCTCTCTTCCCGAAGTACTTTGTCGCAACGGTCCAGAACTGCGCGGACTACCGGCTCGCTTTCGTAGAGGTCTTTCCCCATGTCGATCCACTGACCGCTCTGACCAGTGTAAGCAAAGGCAACTTTTGTCGCTGTGCGCGGTTCTTGCCTTTCACCTGTCTCTGCGAGTGCCTGTAGTTTTTCTCGTAGAGACGCGATATCCTGGAATACGATGCCCGCGCGGTGATCGAAATGGCTTCGTCCCAGGCTCGCTGTCCACGCCATGTCGGCAAGCAGGTCCACATCTTCGGATGCGAGCGCGTCGAGCCACGATAGGTATCGCTCTGTCAGGTCTCGAAGTGCTTCATCGGTCTTTCCCGACAGGGGCAGGAGTCGCGTCTGGCGCGGAGCGAACGCTTCTTCCTCGTTTGGGAGATCCATACCCGACAAGGAAACAGGTTGTGCGGAACCCACAGGCGTTGCATCCATGCTGTCATATCCTTCTACGACAGCATGGGCGTTCGTGCCCGATATCCCGAAGGCACTTACCCCCGCCCGCGGCGGGCGTTCAGGATGGCGTGGCCAGTCCGTTAGAGCTGATACCACCTGCACGGGCAATCGGTCCCAGTCTATATGCGGACTCGGTTCCTCAAAGTGCAGGTGCTTCGGTATCTTCCCCTGTTTCATGGCGAGGACTGCCTTGATCAGAGCCGCAATCCCGGCAGCTGGCTCCAGGTGACCGATATTTGTTTTCACCGAGCCGATCAAAAGCGGGCGGTCTGCTTCGCGTCCCTTGCCGTAAACTGCGGCCGCTGCCTGAACTTCGATCGGGTCGCCCAACTCCGATCCACCCCCGTGGGCTTCCAGATAATCTACTTCTGATGGGGCAACGCCCGCTCGCGACAGTGCTTCTTCGATCACCCGCTCCTGTGCTGGTCCGTTTGGCACGGTCGGTCCCGCGCTCGCCCCGTTCTGGTTGACCGCAGACCCGCGGATCACGCCCCAGATTCGGTCGCCATCGGCTTCTGCCTCGCTCAGCCGTTTGAGGACGACCATCCCACAGCCCTCGCCGCGCGTGAAGCCATCTGCAGAGGCATCGAAGGGCCTGCACTGCCCCTCTCGCGACAACATGCCCAGGTCCGCCATTTCTCTGGTTAAATCAGGTGACAGAACTGCGTGTGTCCCTCCAACCAGAGCCATATCTACTTCGCCCTGTCGCAAACCCATCACTGCCTGGTGTACCGCGACCAGCGATGACGCGCAGTTGAGTTCCACCGGTATCGTCGGTCCCTCCAAACCAAGAAGAAAAGCAATTCGCCCGACCGTCATACTCGCGGCAGTGCCCAGATAACTGATGCCGTAGTCGCTGGC
>CAZRSJ010000083.1:0-3507 GCA_964602805.1 uncultured Chromatiales bacterium
AACCGATTTAACAGAACCAATGAGAGGAAGAGGACGATGAAACAGAAACCTCCCGCAACCCGTTCTTCCGAGGGAACAGAAAGAATCCTGGCGGTGCTTGCCGCCGTGTTCCTGAGCCTGTTGCTGGCCGCTTGCGGCGGTGGCGGAGGAAGCAACAATAACCATGGTGGCAGCGACAGCGGTCCGATGTCCGGCTCCGGCAATGGCGATTCAGGCGGAAACAATGATGGGGGTGACGGCCACAACGACCACTCTAACACGCCGGACGGAGCGACCGCCATTTCGCTCGATTCCGCCATATCGGGAACAATCGACTCGGCAACGGACGTCGACCATTTCAGGCTGGGCATCGAAAGTGAGGGCACACTGACGATCACCACGTCCGGGAACGCCGACCCGGACATACGGGTTTACGACGCCGGCGGCGTGGAAATACCCGGCATGGCCGGAAGCTGGGTCGTGGTCATTAACCAGGCCATCCTGGACAAGGGCAACTATGTAATCGTCCGGCTGTCCGGCGGAACCCCCGGAGAATCCTATTCGGCGGTGGCCAGCTTCCGGATAGATGATTCAAGCATGGGGGGAGACACTGCCCCGATACATGCCCTCCCCGGGACCTTCAGGGAGGGTTCCACAGCACCCGTGTACGCACAAAGTGCATCTGACACGGTGGACAGCATGAAAGGCACTCTATTCCCGGCTCTCGGTACAGCCATAAGGCGGGTATGGATAGATACCGACGGTCAACCTGGGAGTGATGATGGAACAACTTCACTCAGCACAAGAGCCCACGTATCCACCATCACCGAACATGCAAATGGTGGGGCCACCGCCGTTTTCATGGTGGATGGGCAGGAGTATCGAATCAATTGGCCACAGGAAAAATTCAATAGCAGATGGCCTGAAAACTCGGTTGTGGAGGGAGGCATTGAATTCAACCTGGAAGCAGACTCGCTCAGTACCGACAACAATCCCTTGAACGAGGATTATTACAGCTTTGCTTATTGGGGTTTCAACGGGGACGATTTGTCCTATGGATATGAAGGGCAAATCGTGTACGGGGCCAGGACAGGTGCCGATCTCCCGATGGGAACGGTCAGCTATGCGGGCAACTTCTTCGGGCGCTTTCATTCAGCCGCCGGGCATCCAAGCTGGACGCCTCCCGCACGATTAGGACCGGGCGCTACCGGAAACCGCCGGGCGCTGTGGGGCAGGATACACCTCGAAGCAGACCTTGACGACCTCACGGTCAGTGGGAACGTTGACACCCTCTGGATGGAATCTGCCAGGACACGGGTTGACGAAGGTCAGGTCATGCCCGGCGAATGGTCGGAATTGCCGGACACGACTTCAATCGCGATATCGGAAGGCAGCATAGCCGGAGGGCGGTTCGTCACGACATGGACCGGACGGGACACGGACCCGGGCAACCCGGCGGAAACCAGTGTCCGGGGTTTCGCGGGTGACATCGTCGGTGATTTCTACGGCCCGAACGCCGAGGAAGCGGCGGGCCTGTTCAACGGCAGTCGGGCAGCCACCGGCACCACTCCCGGACAGGTCATCTGGGGCACCTTCGGAGTAGAGAAAGATGAAGGGCAAGACCAATGAGAGTAACAATTCGTTCAAATTTAGCGCTTGTCGCTCTCCTAACATTCATTGTTGGAATTTCCATTATGGCTCATGCCCATGTAGAGGATGGTATTGCTAATTTCCGACCATGTTACTGGCTTATTGAAGATATTCATGGTCATAAGCAAGAGGGGGAGAATTACCATGAAGAAAAAGGAGATAAGGTTCAATACAAGCCATACTGTGCCGATATGAATGACATTGTCAAAATCTGCGAGGCGCGAACAGATTGGAGGATAGAACAATCCCGAAAGTATCACAACGAGCAGAATGGAAGAATCGTCGAAGTAACCGAGCCTAGAACCGGCTACAAAACTTATGGCTCTCCCCAAATGAAAGTTTATTCTCCGAAAGAGTATTTTGATAACTGCATTGAAGAACTAAAAGGTTAGGCCTGGCTGATAAGGGATACTGCTCATGACTCGCATCCGAATCGTTCTTGTCACACTAGTAATCTGGTTCACATGCAGCACATTTCTTTCACATGCAAACGAATACTACACGGAAGAATTACCTGGGGGCATTCTTCGTATGTATATCCCTGAATTGGAAGGGTGGTTTGTCGCTCGGTGCAACGACAAAGATGAAGACGGAAAAGTCTACTGCGTACTCATAGTAGATGAAAGCGAATTGTCTCCACCGACCCCACTTGATCCGGGTGCTCCAATTGTGCCATATCCTTGCGATCCAGAAAGACCTTGGGTCTTGTGCCAAGTGCCTTAGCGTATTTATATCTTGTGAGAATGAGGATAGTCATGAGAACCCTGGTTGCCGTTTTCCCCGGCTTTTTTTACGTACTGTTCGCATCCGTCGTCTACGCTTCGGCGGAGTCATGCGAAACCCCTCTCCCCAACGATGTAAACGTCAGAACGCCGACGGCGGATGTGCCGGAGAAGTACGCAGTATTTTCGGGCCGTTGGGGCCCCGGAAAGTGGGATGGGGAGTTGTGCCACGTCCTTGTCGTCGAAACCATCGATTCCGAGGGAGAGGCCGAGGTGATTTACAGTTGGGGTACCTCGGAGCGATGGAATATCAAGCAGGCAGGCTGGGTCCGGATCATGGGCAAGGTTCTCGGCTCCAAGCTCAAGATGAAGCTGTATAACGGACAGGTTGACGTCAACTACTGGCTGGATGGGGACATGCTGTACGGTCGGTACTATGGTGGAAATACAGTCAATGTCGCACTGATGCGGAATTGAGTTTCCTGACAGGTCGCACTGGGATGCGTTTCGCCGGGTGTATTTCGAGTGTAAGTGCTCCTGGGGCGCCCCGGTATTGAATTCATCTGGTTGCGATACGCTATCGGGCCTGATCAGTTCAGGACATCGATCAGTAGAGGGCGTGGTCGATGGTGCGAAGGCACAACTGAGGCTGATATAACCATCCGGGGACCGCGTGATCCACCACAATACGATACGAGTACGATACGGATTGTCATTTTCGCGGAGGATGGAAGGGGATGCAGACCGAAGTCCGGCACCGTGAGGGGAGGGCAACCGGCGGGAAAGAGGCAGGCGGGGGTATTGCGCCGCGGGGGTATTGCCTCGCGGGGGCATCCGGGAGACAATCGCCCCGTTGGGCGATGACGCACGATCACCGAATAAAACCGGGGGAAGGCCTGCGCCACCCCGTCCCGCCCGAGAGACCGCAAGAACAAGAGATACGAGAGAGAGGTTCAGAACAATGCAGACGACAACGACCGAAGTACCGGCGTCCGGCGCCGGCAAGTCCACCGCGCCGTGTTTTCCTTTCGCGTCCCATTCCGGCCCTGGGGCGACTTCGGTTGATTGTGGGGTTGACAGGGCCCGGGTCGGGATAGAGGCTCTTGCCGAGCCGAGCCGAGCCGAGCCGAGCCGAGCCGAGCCGAGCCGAGCCGAG
>CAZRSJ010000084.1:0-3326 GCA_964602805.1 uncultured Chromatiales bacterium
GTGCTTCCGTTGACTGCGGGGGTACAGGCGGTAGGTGACGCCCCGGTATGTGGTCCGTGTGCTCATGAAGGCTGGTTTATTACTTTGTGTTTATCGCCTTGTCAACTGATCTATATAATTCCCTTTCCAAGCCTTTCCTCCCGCCACCTGAGAGCCGCCTTGAATCCCTGTTCCCTGAGTATCCGGTTGAATTCCCTGCGAACATCCGTCTCGGTGGTCTCGATTTCGATGGAGATCTCGAGCCCCGCATCCAGGGCCTGGTCCATGCCCATGATCCGGTAGGATCCGTTGATCGCCTTCTTGGTCAGCCGGACCGAGTCGGGATCCATGAGAGCTGCTTCACGGGCAAGGCTTCTGCCGCGGGTCAGCACCTCCTGGTCGGGTACCACTTCGTTTACGAGGCCATGGTGCAGCGCCTCGTCGGCAGTCATCCGATCCTGCCCGGTGAGCAGCATTTTCTTGGCCCGTTTCGGATTGACATACCAGGGCAGCAACATGGCCACGATACTGCTGCCGAATCGAACTTCCGGTTCCCCGAACAACGCGCTTGCCCCGCAAACCGTCATATCGCAGGCCAGGGCAAGTTCGAAGCCGGCTGCCAGGGCGTACCCATGCACGGCGGCAATGGTCGGTTTCTCGCAATGCCAGAAACGCATGATGACCGCAAGGTCATACTCCAGGGCCGCGCGCCATTCCCGTTCACCCCTGCGGCCTTTTTCCACCGATGCCTTCAGGTCGAATCCTGCACAAAATGAACGGCCGTTGCCATGCAGAACGATGGCCATGACCGCATCGTTGCCTTCCAGGTCATCCAGGGCGTTCTCCAGTTCATGGAGCATGACGGCGTTGATGGCATTCAGCTTGTCCGGACGGTTCAGGCTGATGGTGGCGACGGGACCGTCAAACGAAATCTGGATGGTTTCGTAAGTCATGACCGGTACAGGAGATGCCCCGTAAAAATGAGGGGGATTATAGATATGTCGGCAGCGTTCTTGCGTAATTTTTTTCACCTCCGGGGTGGTGCGCCTTGACAGGCGGGTTGCGGCAGGTGATAGCCGCGACTATGCGCCCGGGGGCATTGTCGATTTCCTTAAGAGACGATCGGGGGTCCGCCACTGGCAGGTAGGTCCGATCAATCTCGACGGACAGCCTCGGCATGTCCCTGTAGATCAGGTTGATGGCTGTACCGCCCTTGAGTGCAAATACGGTCTCATTGGCGATATCCTGATACGAATTCATGAGCAAGCGAACCTGTGTCATGTACCAGTCATCCATCGCCATCCGTCGCTTGCGGTGTTCCTGGCAGGAACGTTTGGGGCACGTAAATACGGTAGATCGGGTGGAACTTGCCACCCTCTGCCAGAGCTCGTGGTCCGGACCCGAAGTCGATCCCTGACGTGTCCAAGTGCTTGCGCCATGCATGCCGGTGCTTGTCGGCATATACAAAGAACAGCCTTCGCACCTTCACGTTCCGGCATTCCGTCAAGAGGGCCGTGAGATGTTTGGGCCGGAGCGAAACCAGTCCTTCAAAGATCCTGTCGAGGTATTCGAAGGTTGTATTCCGAGGTAGTTCGTCGAATTCCTGACTGGGTTGCAGTAGCACCCAAGAACTGGCTGAAGGTCGAAGGCGGCGAAGTGATTCCACTTCCAAAATCGCAGCAGACGGATAAGCCAGTTCAGCCCCTCCCAATGAAGTTGCTACGACCCATGGCACCCGATACACTATACTTTCACACCAATAACCACAGATTGCTTTCCATGGCTTCAGTTCAGCACCCAGAAGCGAACCGCTGGGTAGTTCACATGGCTTCCCGATCCGAGCCGGATAGCGAGGTGACCATCGAGTTGCATATGAGCAAGGAGGATGCAGACAAATTGGCAAGCCTGGAGAAAGCACGCGTAGCTGCGCTGAATCCCGACAAAGAGTGTCCAGCTACAGATGATGTCGGTACTGCGGTTCTCAGTATTCTGAGTTCCATGGCTGCCATCGCTCGCACCAAGGAACGTACGAGCACATCGGATCAGCAGGAACTAATGGACCTCATCGACGACGAAGTGGACGCCGTCCGTGCGGGTCGTCCTTGATACCAACATCTTTGTCAGCGCGCTGATTACACAAGGAACCCCACCCGACCAGCTTTTCCAAGCTTGGCTAAGGGGTGGGATCGATCTGGTAACCAGTACTGCCCAGATTGATGAAATCAAGGATGTTCTGATTCGCCCGAAAATCCTTGAGCGAACTGATCGGGGCGACGCTGGTAAGATGGTTTCTTACATCTATCGACGCGCAATTCTCGTTTCCGGCATGCCGGTCCCGAGCCGTTCTCCCGACCCGAAGGACGACATCATTCTGGCGACAGCCGTTACCGGCGATGCGGACCTGCTGGTTACCGGAGACAAACGGGACATTCTCTCACTTGGAAGGGTCGAGAACGTAACGATCTGTACAGCGAGACAGGCATTGGCATTGGTTCCTTTATTGGGCGGATCGCTTTGATTGCTCCTGTCATAATTATCTTGTCCAGAATAAGGAATTCTTCCGGGATCCGAATTTGATGCCAATTACGATCAGATCTTTAGACTTCAAGGCACCAACAGATCGGCGGATATTCCAAGGGTAGTGGAACTGAATTATCTTAATTGTCCAAAGAAATTTTAATCAGAAGTAAGATTCTAAAAACAGATATTCATGCTTACCGGGATGGATATGACCGGTCCGGCTTTGCCAGCCTGTACACCTTCTCATCCAGCGTATCCAGACCCCTTTCCCGCAGGTTGCCGACAATATCCGGGCCCGAGGATTCCGAAACCAGGTCCACCGAAAAGCCCGGCTCAAACAATTCCCGAACCTCCTCCTCGCCAACCGAAAATGGCGGTCCCTGCATTTTTTGTTCGTCGTAGGTCATGCTGATCAGGAGCCCCCGGCAACCCGGCGGCAGAATGTCCGCCATGTGTCCGGCATAGCCGGGCCGCATCGCCTGCGGCAGGGCAATCAGCGCAGCCCGGTCGTATACGCCCCGCACGGCGTCCAGATTGCCTGCGGACAGATCAAAAAAATCACCGGCATACAAGGTGATGGATTCACCGGCATATCCGGTAAAGTGCCCCCGCGCTTCAACACGGTATGCAATACCGTTCTCGACAAAGAACGCCTCGCAGGCCGCCCTACTCAGCTCGATGCCCACAACCCGGTAGCCCTGTTCCGCCAGCCAGAGCATGTCCAGGGACTTCCCGCACAGCGGCACGAACACGCCGGCGCCACGGGGGATGCCGAGACCCGGCCAGAATTTCCTCAACCGGGAATTGATCTTCTGCTGGTGAAAGCC
>CAZRSJ010000085.1:0-3266 GCA_964602805.1 uncultured Chromatiales bacterium
GCGGGGCCGGACGGCCGTTACCGCGGACAGCTCGACGGGGCCGCCGCCGGCCGCTGGGTGATCCAGCTGGAAACCGCGCGCTGGCGGGTGACCGGGTACCTGGAACGGCCCGGTGACGATGTCGTCGAACTCGGCAGCCCGTGACACCGGACATCCTCATCATCGCCAGCGCCTTCCTGCTCGGTCTCCTGGGATCCCTGCACTGCGTGGGCATGTGCGGCGGCATCGCCGGCATGCTGCATGCCGCGACGGTTTCCGTGCCCGCCAACCGGATGCCCCGAAGGCGCTGGCTGATGACGCTGGCCTACAACGGCGGACGGATCGGCAGCTACGCGGTTGCCGGCGCGATTGCCGCGCTGGCGGGCGTCACCCTGCTGGCCATGCTCGGTGCGGAGACCGGCCGCGCCCTGGCGCAGGTCGTCAGCGGTCTGTTCATGATCCTCCTCGGCCTGTATCTCACGGGATGGGGGAACGCACTGGCGCCGGTGGAACGCATCGGCATGCAGCTGTGGCGGCGGCTCTCGCCGCTGACCAGGCACCTGCTGCCCGTCGACGGCTACGGCCGCGCCTTTGCCGCGGGCATGATCTGGGGCTGGCTGCCCTGCGGCCTGGTCTATTCGGCCCTGGCGCTGGTGCTGGCGAGCGGCAGGCCCCTGGCCGGCGCCGTGGCCATGGGCGCCTTCGGCCTCGGCACGCTGCCGGCGGTTGCCGCCGTGGGCCTGCTGGGCGGCGAGGGAGGACCCATGCGCCGGCCCATGGTGCGCAGGGTGGCGGGATCGCTGATCATGCTGTTCGGCATTGCCATGTTCACGGGGCTGGCCGTGCCTCCGGGCGCCCGGCACGGTTAGACCCGAAAATCTCGCCGAGGGGATGGAAAAGGCCGCTTCCCATGGCATGACGGTTGTGTAATCAGGAAGTCAGGCCAACCTGAGGAGGAAGCAACCTGGATACACGGAGTACCGGAGGGCAGCCCGAGTTTCACTGCCAGAGCATGTTCAACAATTCCGTTGTCAACAAAATTGTTGATAAAAAACCCGGGGAGTCGTATTATTCAACAGTTTTGTTGAATGAGGTACGTAATGAGATCGTCCACTGGCCGCTGGGTGAGCGGCGACGACTTCTTTGATCGCCATGGCGAGATGGAAGTGCTGGAAACGCGAGTGCGCGGGCGCAACCATGTTTTGTTGACCGGGCAAAGACGCATGGGCAAGACGAGTATCCTCCGGGAGCTCGGGCGTCGACTGGAGTGCGATGGCTGGGTTTTCCTGTACGTCGATGTCGAAGGGGCTGTCAGCCCAGAGGATGCGATTGCAGACATCGCGCAGGCGGCGCACGCCTATCGACCCATCGCGTCGCGCTTCGCGGTAGCCATAAGACGCTGGTTCACGGACAGGATTGAAGAGGTCAGCGCGAGCCAGTTTCGGTTGAAGGTCAGGGCCGGCCTGGACGCCGGCAGCTGGCGCCGGTACGGGGAACGGCTGCTGAGCGACTGCGCGAAACAGGAAAAGCCGGTCCTGCTGGTCATCGACGAGGTGCCGATTTTCCTGAAACGTATGCTGGAGCGTGACGGAAACGCCGCACGGGTGGACGAGTTCCTGAGTTGGTTACGTGCCGCGACCCAGGCACTCGGGGAGAAATCTCCGGTCCTGATCCTGTCCGGCAGCATCGGGCTGGAGCCCCTTGTGCGCCGACTCGGCATTCCCGATCGCATCAACCATCTCGACCCGTTCCGCCTGGGGCCATGGAACAGGGAAACCAGCGTCGCCTGCTTCATGCGTCTGGCAGACAGTCATGGTTTGCCGGTCGGGGACGGTGTGGCAGACGAGGTGTACGACTCGCTTGGCGTGGGCATCCCGCAGCATGTCCAGTCTTTTTTCGCGCGTCTCAGGGAGTACGCCACCATGCTTGGGCGGGACCGAGTGACAGTGGAAGACGTCGCCGAGGTCTATCGCAACGGGCTTCTCGGCCCGTCCGGTCAGAGCGACCTCGTGCACTACGAGACGCGGCTCAAGGAAGCCTTCGACGATGAAGGTTTTTCGCTCGCCATGGAAATCGTCGCAGAAGCTGCCATCGAGGGGGTGTTCACGCCGGGCGCGGAACGCAGTCTGGCGGCGTTGTACGGTGAGCTGGTGGAGGATGTGTCTTTGCGCATTGCGGATGCGCTGGAGGTACTTGCACACGACGGCTATCTGGAGATTGGGGAGGGCGGGTATCGTTTTCAATCACGCTTGCTCAAGGACTGGTGGATTGCCCGCTTCCGGGACCATCACGTTGCGCTGGCGAGGCGTCTTGAAACCACCGGTGAGGTGGGAAACGCGAAATGACCGGGACGGCAGTCGCCATGGAGAACGAAAAGCGCCCCATACGCAAGTTCAACCCTGGCCTGCTCCAGACCGACGAGGAGGTGATCGCACAGTTCGTGGTCCGACAGCATGAGTTCGGATTCGTCAGCGAAGTGCTGCGAAGCAACATCGATGCCCCGTCGTGCCAGCACGTTCTGGTCGTCGCTCCAAGGGGCCGGGGAAAGACAATGCTGCTCGCCCGCGTGGCGGCGGAACTTCGAGGGAACCCGCAACTTGCCACGCATCTTCTGCCCGTCCGGTTCATGGAGGAGAGCCAGGAGGTCTACGATCTTGCCGGCTTCTGGCTGGAGACGCTGTTCCACCTGGCCAGGGAGGTCGCGGCGGATCATCCCGATATTGCGCGGGAGCTGTCGGAGACCCACAGTGCCTTGTCCTCCCGGTGGCGCGAAGAGGGCCTGGAGGGTATCGCCCGCGCAGCGGTGCTCGACGCGGCGGACCGGCTCGGTCGCAGGCTCGTGCTCATGGTCGAGAACCTGCAGTCGCTCTGTGATGCCGTGGACGAGGATTTCGGGTGGCAACTGCGTGGGGTACTCCAATCCGAACCCCAGATTATGCTTCTGGCCTCTTCCACCAGCCGCTTCGAGGGTTTGGATGATGCCGGGGAGCCCTTCTTCGAGCTGTTCCGGATCGTCAATCTGCAACCGCTGAAAACCGAAGAGTGTCGCCGTCTCTGGACCATCGTAAGCGAACAAGAGCTCAGCGGTCGCGAGATCAGGCCGCTCGAAATCCTGACGGGCGGGAGTCCCAGACTCTTGGTGGTGATCGCGGCATTCGCGCGGCATCGGTCGTTTCGCCAACTGATGGAAGAGCTGGTCGGTTTGGTCGACGAGCACACGGAGTACTTCCGGGGCCATCTGGAGTCGCTGCCGAAGAATGAGCGCCGCGTATATGTCGCCCTGATCG
>CAZRSJ010000086.1:0-3242 GCA_964602805.1 uncultured Chromatiales bacterium
TAATCGTCGTACGCTCTCGTTTCCATTGGGATGCCTACTGTTCGTTCTGTGAAGAGCTTTTCAAAGTTTACATCTCCCTGAAGTTATTGAGGCGCGAAAGGGTGCTGGCATCATTCATTTCCTGAAATCGTCCGTTATCGATGTCTTCCATTCCCTGGTTAAGGCCACGCTCGATGAAGAGCTTGGACAGTTCCTCCCAATCTCGAAAGGAAACTGTCACCACCACGGGGCGATTTTTCTTGGTTACAACCACCGGTCCACGCTGTGCGGTATCCAGGTATCGGCCAAACTGTTTGCTCGCCACAGATGCGGTCATGGTTTGCATGAGAAGTAGGTATGGTGTTTACAACTGAAAACCAGATTATACGGAGAATCCGGATAACCGGCGTATCGCCTTTCCATTGGGATGTCTTCCGATGTTGCCAATACATTGTCACATTGCAGATATCGGGAGAACTGGGGCATCCTGGGGTTACCAGAGGCAGGCAACTTGTAGCCGGCGCATTCCCCGGACAAGACACAAACATGTTATATTCCGAAATAGACGATAATTAATTCCGAATTAGACGAAGTAATATGCCGAATTCGTCAGACCCGAAAGTAACTTTTGTAAGGCGCCACGCCGAAGAATCGGTGCGCCTGGCGCTCACGGACACCCGGATCGTCGCCATGGTGGGGCCACGCCAGTCGGGCAAGACCACGCTTGCCCGCCGAATTGCCGATGATGACGGCCGCACATACATCTCGCTGGACGACGCCCAGTTCAGGCGATTCGCCCAGGAGGATCCGGTGGGCTTCGTACGGGGTCTGCAAACAGCGGCGATCGACGAAATCCAACGCGCGCCAAACCTCATTCTGGCCCTGAAGAAAAAGGTTGATGAAGACCCTAGTCCCGGACGCTATCTGATTACGGGCTCCGTCGACCTGTTCAGGGGGTCGATATCGCCCGACTCGTTGGCCGGGCGCGTCGAGACGGTCGAACTCCTGCCGTTTTCCCAGGCCGAAATCGCCGGCGCTGCGCCGCCGCGGTTTCTTGATCGGGGGTTCGCCGGTGACTTTCCGGATGTGGAGGACACTGGACCGACCGCCGACATGATCGAGCGGATTGTTTCCGGCGGTTATCCGGCGGCACTTGCCCGCCCCGTTCCGGCACGGCGCCGTGCTTGGCTGCGCGCCTATAGCAAGGCGCTTGTCGAACGCGATGTCTCCGACATTGCCCCTGTCGGGAAACGCGACGAAATGGTTCGCCTGGTCGATCACGCAGCCCTGTCGGCAGGCCAGTTGCTCAACATGTCCAGCCTTGGTGCCCGCCTCGGCGTGGATGGCAAAACCGTGGATCGCTGGCTTGTCCTGCTGGAGCATATGTTCCTGATTCGTCGCATACGTGCCTGGCACAGCAGCCAGTTGAAGCGGCTCGTGAAAACACCCAAGCTTCATTTCCTGGACTCCGGCCTGCTCGCGGCCCTCCTGCGAACGGAAGTCGCGGACATTGTCCGGAACCGCCAGAAATTGGGACCACTTCTGGAGAATTTCGTGCATGGGGAGATTGCCAAGGCCATTTCCCTGTCGGGCGAAACGACGACCGTCAGTCACTATCGCGACAAGGATGGTATCGAGGTTGACCTGGTTCTGGAGCGTTCCCCGGGCACGGTAATGGGAATTGAGGTCAAGGCAGGAGCAACGGCGCATCCCCGGGACTTCAGGGGCCTGCAGCGCCTCAAGGAGGTTTCGGGCAACAGGTTCGCCTGCGGCATCCTCCTTCACGATGGCGAGCGTATACAACGGACAGCCCCAAAGCTGTTCGCAATGCCGATCAGGATGCTGTGGGAGGCCTGAGACCGTCTCGGGAATAACGCAACCCGCAGCGTGGCATTCGTGTGGATCAGCCTTTCCTATCGGCTGCGCTCACGTGGGGCATCACCCGCGGAATCATTGAGAAAGCCGTGCGAGACGGTTCGTGTGGCGATCTGCTATGGCAGTGCCCGGGGTAGCGGGCATTCAGGCCATGAAACGGACCTCTACCGAATTCAGGTTCACATCCGTCACGCCCAGAGGCAAGACAGCGGTGCGGCCACCATTCGATCACCGAACGGCACCAATTCGGTGCCGTCATAGAGAACGACCCCGTGGCTGAAACGCCTCCCGCACACTTCAGCCAGGGTCCGGAGCCCCGCGAAATCACCGGACCTGACAGTGGCAGTTGCCTTGATCTCGATTCCGGCGATCATGCCATCATCACGCTCCAACACGATGTCCACTTCGTGCATCTGCTGGTCACGGAAGTGGTAGGGTGCCAGTTGCAGATCCGATGCCGTCATCAGCTTCAGGATTTCCGAGAACGCGAAGCTCTCGAGGAGTTCGCCAACTTGTCCGCGATCCGCCTTCAGCCCGGCGAATGTCAGCCCACGTGCCGCGGCAAGCAGACCGCAGTCGAGGAAATGCAGCTTGGGCGTCTTCACGATCCGCTTGAGTGCGTTCGTGTACCAAGGCTGCAACGTGGCAACGACAAAGACCTGTTCCAGCAGACTCACATATCGCTGGCCCGTCTTGTGGCTGACGCCGATGCCGGAACCGAACCGTGAATAGTTGACCAGCTTTCCGGAATGTTCCGCCAGCAACCGAACGAATCTCGGCAGTTCGGTCAGCTTCCCGATCTCCGCGATGTCTCTCAGATCGCGCGTGAGAACCGACTCCAGCCAGGATCGGGCCCAGGTCTGCCGCCGCCGTTCGCTCGCCCGTGCCAGGGCCTCGGGGAATCCGCCTGCCAGCACAATCCGGATGAGCTCGTCACCGACGGATGCCTGCCCGGTCCTCTCAAGTTCTCCTGCAAAAACCCGGTCGAGGAATGCCGGTTCGGTACCCGCGATTTCAGCGCGCGCCAACGGCAGCATCCGAAGGGTTTCGATCCGTCCTGCCAAGCTGTCCGCGACCCGCGGCAAGGTCATCACATTCGCCGAACCGGTCAGCAGGAACCTGCCAGGCCGATAGTCCTCATCGACTGACTTCTTGATCGCCAGAAGAAGCTCGGGGGCACGCTGGACCTCATCAATGGTTGCCTTATTCAAACCGCGAATGAATCCGACCGGATCGGATTGTGCAGCATCGAGCGTCGTTCGATCATCAAGCGTGATATAAGCGCGGTCCGTTCCCCCGATCTTGCGGACCAGCGTGGTCTTGCCTGCTCGACGCGGCCCCACGATCAGAACAACCGGCGTGTCTGAGAGGGCCTCTCCCGCGTTGCG
>CAZRSJ010000087.1:0-3221 GCA_964602805.1 uncultured Chromatiales bacterium
CTCCTCATGGAGTTCAAGTCAAATGGAGCGCCGCGCTTTGCCCGTTCCGCGATCTATCAGCTTGAGAGCTACATCGCGCATTTGCATCGATCCGAACACCAGGACGACTTCAGGCAGTTCATACCTATGCTGGTGAGCCCCTACCTGTCTCCGGAGTCGCGCTCCATCTGCCTCGAACATAATGTCGCCTATCTCGACCTCTACGGTAACGCCCACCTGGCATTCGGCCCCGTCTATATCGAGCGATTCGTTTCGGGCAGACCGAAGCCGGAAGCCCGTGCTCAGCGGTCTCTGTTCACTCCGAGGGCGGGCGCAATCCTGCGGGTTCTCCTGCGTGACCCGGCCCGCGCATGGCGCGTCACGGCTCTGGCCGAGGCAGCCAACGCGAGCCTCGGGCATGTGAGCAAAGTCCGCAAAGCGCTGCTTGACCGGGAATGGGTCGAAATACGGGAGGACGGTCTCGTCCTCGTCCAGCCGGATGCGCTACTGAAGTCCTGGCGCGAGAACTACCGTCAGCCCGCCGGTCATCACATCAGCGGATACACGGTTCTCCACGGGAACCAACTGCGCAACCGCCTGTCGGGAAGCCTAAATCCGGGACCGCAACCTCCATGCGCGATCTGCGCCTCCAACTCGGCTGCAGAGTGGATCGCGCCATATGTCCGGGGCGGTACGCACAGCTTCTATGCAGATGAACCCGGGGCGCAGATACTGCAAGAGGCGCTTCAACTGACTCATGCTGCACAGGGAGCCAACGTGATCCTGCGTATCCCCAACGATGAGACCCTGTTCGAAGACACCATTGAGCCGGCACCAGGCATCTTCTGTGCCAATCCGGTCGTCACTTACCTCGATCTATGGACGGGTAATGATCGGGACCGTGAGGCCGCCGACCATCTAGCCGGGAAGTGTTTTCCATGGTTGTGAGAGAGCCCCAGGCCGCCGACGACTACGATGACCGGACGACAGCGGCGGTCAAGTCGGTACTCATCGAAATTGGTCAGATCCTCGGCAGCTTCGAAGGCAAGTTTGCGATCATCGGCGGCGCTGTTCCCTGGCTGCTGCTGGGCGAGGCCGAGATGCAGCACGTCGGCACCGCAGACGTGGACCTCGGCCTCGATCCGGTCGCGTTGGGCGACGGTGAATACGTTCGGCTCGTCGAAGCCCTGCAGGAACACGGCTACCTTGTTATTTTCTCTGCGTACACGAGCAGCGGCTCAAGTTGTCGCTGCGTTCAGGACGCGTGCGCAATATTTCGAGCGGGCGCTCAACAGTTCGGTCATGCGCTGCAGAATCGGGTGATCGATCCCATTGGCACGGGCGTGGTTGACGGTTTCGGAAACCAGGTCCGGCAACATCTCTGAGGTGGCTCTTCCCATGTCGATGACTTCGGCGGGGGGCAGGCGCATTTCACGTGCGAACTTAACCCAATGGCGCGACTGGATCTCGTTGAGCGGGTATTTCCCGCCGATCTTGGTAGCCATTTTCAGCTTTCTGGGATTTACACCGTAGGGCAACATGCTCGCCACATCGTAGAGCGGCGCGAGACGCCCGCGGCCTTGCGGGCCAATCAGCATGGAGAAGTTCTTTGCGTGTGCGTCGGTGCCACCGATGATCCAGTTCAGCATGATGGCGCGTGCGAAGGTCCTCGCATCTTCACCCGGCTCTCCCGAATGCGTCCGGATCGTTTCGCCCAGTTCGGCGCACCCTGGGCCGCCCTCGTTCTGGTATTTCCTTGCCGGGGGGAGCCCCAGAGTCTGGCACAAGTCTTCCTGGTGAATGCGCCGGATCGAGCCGGCGGACCTGACTCGGTCATACCGCTCCACAATGATTGCCGGTTGATCCTCGAATCTGCGCACTTCCGAGCGCGCCGCAGCCAATCCGAGTGCCCGGGCCAGGGCCAGGCAAAGATGTTCATTTTCCGCGTGACCTTCGAGCCCGTTCACTGGCGGTTTCAGGATGTGGGTGGTCGGAACCGGGCCGTAAGGCACGCCCCAGCGCCGGCCGTCGAAGTGGAGAGCCGTCTTCGGTTGAGCCCCGGCGAGGCTGAACTGGCCGGTATCGCGCTCCATGCGCCACGCCGCCTGGTCTTGTTTCAGGACACGCAGGCGTTCGGCGATATCGGCTTCGGTCAACCATTCGACCTGCCGGGTATCGTCCTGGAGAACCTCATCGACTCTGTCCGGTCGTACCAGTTGGATGGCGCCGGGGCAGTCCTCGCCGACCTCACTGAGCAAGGCAAATGCGTTACGGGACGATACATGGAACCGCTGTCCCCAGCGGGCCAGGATGACTTCGTTGTCGGGAAGCAGCCCCCATAACCAGGGTTCGATCCTGACGTGCTCATGTCGGACGACCATGAGCGGCATCGAGAGGGAAAGTGGATAGGCGGTATTCATGGACAGCCAGCGGTCGTCGTAGGCGAACATGAGCCGACCACGCCGATCACGCTGGATTTCGCCCATGATCCGGCGATCGGCGATGACGACCAGAATCCCGGTCATTTCCGATCCGTCCTGGCGGCTTCCACGATCGCATCGATATCGCCAGGCGACAGGTCGTCCCCCGAGGGAGGCAGGCGATCACAAGGATCGATCGTCAATGGGATATCCAGTGCTGACAGGGTACGCAGAGCCAGCCTGAGTTCTACACTGGGCTTGCCGTGCTCCATGGCCACGATCCATTGCCGTCCAACTCCCACCTTGCGCGCGAGTTCTGTTTGGCTCAGCTTGAGCATGCGGCGTCGCTCACGAATTGCCAAACCGAGTTCCAGGGGGGTTCGAATTTGCATGATGCTTCAGATGTCGTCGAACGACAACAATATACACCTGTCGTCGAACGAAGACAAGTGGAAAATATCCTCGATCGGCGACATTCAGAAATTTCTGCGTACGGCGACGTCGTGACGGGGGATACAAACCACTCGTCATGGCGATCATGACCAAAGGCGGCGGCGGTCAGCCCCCGATGCCTGGTACCACGATACCGGCTGCCACCGGCACGGATTACGGTGCCCCGGCAGTATTGGCATCCCGATGAGATCCGCGATTTTCAGTGTGGGCCCGGGAGGCCGGCGTTCCTGTCGCGGTAAAAGAAACAGGGAATAGGGAGAAGGGTAGGAGTAAGTGAGAAATCGTGCGCTGCAGACCCGCGTCAATCGCACTCCCCGGCAATCGATTGCACCGCGGTGACCGCAACGAGATTGAAGATGTCCTCCACGC
>CAZRSJ010000088.1:0-3155 GCA_964602805.1 uncultured Chromatiales bacterium
TTAATGTTTGGCATGGGTGCCCTTTCGTTGAAAATGAGGACTCCATAGCCGTTGTCAACATGCGTCCCTCAGCTCCGTTGGGTGGGACAAACCCGGGTAAGGGGTGGGCCACTTCCCATCGTGGAATGGCGGGTTACTTTGTTGTGGAATATCCCCCGCGGGTGAATTCTCTCAGAAATTTCCGTTTCCCCATGAATGCCACGATGGCGTTGGTCTTGCTAATACATAAGAGATTCTTTATCAAAGGGAGTCAAATTCGAATAATATTTATGAAAATAACATTATATTTACAAAATCAACACACATATTTCACAAACTTAGATTTAGAATTCAGTGCAATCAAGAAAACGTTATACCAGCGAGTCCGACTAATCCATGCACCCCAAACCAGTCAGCCGACCCCGAACAACAACACCGAACAAGTCATTCGGACCCCAGTTTGACACGGCCTGTTCCGCTCGCGGTCAATTTCATCGAAAGGACATCGAAGAGGGCGGCAGAAAGTGTGCCTGGCGACTGTCTGCTACAGCTTGATACGGCATGAATACGTGGGTACCACGATTGATGCCTCACAATCACCGCAAGAAACCGAACCGGTTGAAGGGAAGGTTTCCTGGACACCGGGTATCGTTTCGCCTACGCGATCAGACAAGAACGAATCACAGAAGTTATTTCAGGGTCAAGTCAAAGGCGTCAACCAGGCGCATTGATACTCCATGAAGTTGCCATGCCTGTTCCCTACCATGGTCCACTGCCCTCGATACGCACCCTGCGTATTTTCGATAGCGCCGCCCGGCACCTGAGCTTCAGTGCCGCAGCCGTGGAGTGCCACACCACGCAACCGGCAGTCAGCCGCACCATCGCCGATCTGGAACGCCGGCTCTCGGTCCCGCTGTTTGAGCGCTGTCACCGCACCATCAGGCTCACGCCGGCGGGGGAGGTCTATCATCGCTCCGTCTCCAACGGTCTGGAGCGCATCGCCGCGGGCATGCTCACGGCTTCGAGCATCCCGGAGGGCCAGCGGGTGGTCGTCGCCTGCGGCCATGGTACTTCGCACCTGTTCGTGATGCCTCGCTTCGAGGCCCTGCGCAGGATCCTTGGGGAGGATATCTGCCTGCGTATTCTCACGCTCGACTACGATATGCTCGACCGCCTTGACGATGGCGAGGTCGACCTGATGCTGGTATTCGATGAGACTTCCAACGCATCCAAGGATATGGTGGCGGTGTTCAACGAGGCCATCACGCCTGTGTGCTCGCCCGGCTTCGCCGCAACCCATGCGCAGACCCTGGCCCGTCCCGTTGCGGAGTGGAGTTCGATGCCGTTTCTCTGGCTTGCGCGGGCCCCGTCATTCTGGGCGACCTGGCATGACTGGTTCGAGTCCGTCGGTTATCCTTCGCCGCCGCCCCGGTACACCGGCATCGAGGACTACGTGTACCTGCTTGAGGCGGCCATCGCCGGGCAAGGCATTGCCCTCGGCTGGCGTTACTTCGTTGACCACCACATTGAATCAGGAGCGCTGGTCTCCGTCACCAACGGCTACGTCGAACTGGACCGGGGCTGCTTCGCCAGGTTCACCGAACGAGGACGCCTGCGGCCGGTCGCCCGCCAGTGTCTTGACGCCTTCGTGGCCCTGGCGAACGAACCACTGCAATCGGACCAGCCAAAATCTCTAGACTATTCTCGTGACCAAGTGCCACCAGCAATCAGATAGAACTACAGGTTCTTGGTTGATACGGTTTACTGGGATGATTGCCAGGTCCATTTCGTGCTCTGGATTCACGTTGCCGACGACTGTGTGATAGACGGGTATCCTGGTGGGAGGAAAGTAGTCAACGGTGACGATCAGAAGTATCTCCGTTCCCAGATCTTACTGTCAGATTGAACTGTACGTTTGACGCACCTGTCTTTGGCTCCTTTTTTCTTTGCCCGCCCCCAACATACTGGAAGCACCGTCCGTCTGCCCGACCGAGGATGACATCGCGACCAGGGGCTTGAATACAGTCCAGTCCCACCTGCCACACGGCGTAACCCAAACGGACCTTGGCGAGAAACCGGGTGAACACGATTGGGGCCATCGCATTCTTGTGAATCCCGCTCCATCCGTGTTTCTTCTTCTCAGTGGTGCTGGTGGAGCACTGGGTGATACTGTGCACCGGCAGCCGCTGCTAAGGGAAATCTTCCTGGTTCGGGGCTGATCCCTTGGCCGGGGATCCTGATCCGGCGTCAGTAGCGTGGATGGCCCTGGTCCGGCCGTGATTCGGCCGTGATCCGGCCGTGATGAACGATGAGAACCTGGATGTGCACGCCCAGTGTATGCTGCTGCGCGGTCTCAGGGCCGAAACCGATGTTCGGCAATGTCCTTTCACACCGTCGATCCCCGATCATGACGTTGCGTCTCCTTTTCATCAGTTGGGAGACACATGATGTCACGAACGGAGAAACCCGAGTCTGTCATCCATGGCGCTGAAGAATGGCGCCGCCTGGAGTAGGAGAAGTACGAAGCCAGCGGTACGACTATGAAGCAATTCTACGCCGAGAGGGGCTGGACCGCAGTTCCTTGTCGGAGTGGAGGGAACGGTTCCACGATGAATTGCCGACGGACAGTCTGACGGACAGTCCGGAACGTTGATCGGGTTGCCCGGGCTGATCGTCCATCCCGAAACTCCGCATCCTGCGGACCAATGTCGCGTTGTACAGGTTTTGGGCGGCGGCATGTCTCTTCGCCTGGGATAGTGCTCTTCTCCTGTTGTTAGCTGGGCCCGTCAGGATTGGTGTCGGGATGGCCGGGGAAGCGTTCAAATCGTGCCTATGCCCCGTCGCAGCCCCGAACGGTTGTGGGTCTGGTCAAGGAACACCATGGAGATTCCGGCCCCAACTATGAGGGCCGTGCCGATCGGTGTGCCCTATCTGGCTTCGCTGACTCGTTGTTGTGCTCTACTGATCACGACCGTTCGAGTCACAGCTTCGCCGACAGGGATTGCGGCACCGCCAGTGACGAATGAGGAGGGTATTTCTTCAAGCGATCCGGCCGCCGCCGACAGTGGAAGAATCGTTCAGTCGCACGCGGATTCGTTCTTCAGGCCCCCGAAGGCGTCGAGGCATTGCCGGACGACCGGCCGCTGGCGTCCCCGCCCGGTGAGCCTGACGGCGAG
>CAZRSJ010000089.1:0-3061 GCA_964602805.1 uncultured Chromatiales bacterium
ACGGAAACGGGCCACAGTTCGGTAATGTGGGGATTGCGGGCCATGGAACGGAAACGGGAGAGAAATGGAATCAGGAGTTTGAGGGCAATGCCCGGAGACGTTCAGGATTATATGTAAATCGGCGGCATACCGCATCGGATGTAACATTTCGTTACATACCTCCATTGATGGGGTGATGCCGAAAGGGGTGCAAACCACCTCATGGCTGCTTTACTTGAACCCAACCCTTCCGATGGAGTATTTTCAACTTCGGGCTCAGATGTACACGAGGGAAAATGACATGAGCGATACAACGTTCTCCTTTCAGGTCGATGAAAAACTGAAAAAACGGTTTACTGAGGCTGCCAGAACCCAAGAATGCAATGCGGAGTAACTTCTCAGTGATTTCATGAGCGACTTTGTGAAGAGGCAGAGCGAAATTGATGCCCAATTTCGTGAATCCGTTAAACAGGGAATGGCTTCGGCAAACGCCGGCAATCTGGTTCCCGCTGCCGATGTCGAGGCCATGTTTGCGGTTCGAAGGGAAAAGACGCGCAAAAGTATTGCGAAGAGGGAAATAGTGTGCCCAGTTTCTTGACCAAATGAGGTAGTCATTCTCACGGTCAATCTGGCTCAGGCAAAAGCTTGCTTAAGTGAACTGCTGGACATGGTGGAGGCGGGCCAGGAGGTATTCATCACCCGTCGAGGCAAGGTTGTTGCACAACTGTCCGCAGCCGCCGTACCCAGGAAACCGCTGCCGCTACAGGATCTGGCCGGATTTCGGGCTGCCATGCCCAGGTTGCGGCGTCCCGTTGCCGAACTGCTGCGTGAACTCCGGGACGAGGGATTGTAAGAACAAGAGTTCGGAATTTCATATCGGCAATCCAAGGGCATCGGCTACGGATGTCAGCTGCCTATATCTTCGTAGTAGACCAATGCGGGCAAATTTCTGCGCTGACGGACGATACGGATGATTACCGGTCCGTCGCCGGCTCCGGCCATACGTGCAAAAAATATCACGTGTCGCCCGTAATTCATCGAGCGAAGTCCCGCTGCGAACAGACTTCGACCCCGTCCGCCATCTGGGTCTGCCGCGATCACTTCGAAAGCATCCACCATACCCCGGTAGTACTTCAGCCACTGTTCTCGGCCCCGTGTCTCAACCGTGAAACTCCGGATTTCATCCAGGTCCCGCCGCGCCGGCCCGGACAACCTGATCGTCATATCATCACGATGGTCCCGTTCAGGCATCCGGTTCGTAGGCCTGAGGATCGAACGTCTCCAATCTTCCTGACTCGGCTTCCCGCAAAGCCTCTTCGAGATCCGCTTTCAAAGCATAGAACTGACGTGCATTGTCCCTCTCCATGAGCAGCCGCATGCCTGCACGCACGACTTCGCTCAGATTGGCATACGATCCCGACCTGATCTGGCGCTGGATATAATCCTCCATCTGTTCGGTAAGGTGTATGTTCGGCATTGGGATACTCCAAAATGTCTGATAATGGCAGATACTGATATTATATTCCTGTCTATCCGTCCCGCCTCAATTCACTTCATCTACGCGACCGGAATCCGGAAACCTGAAATCTCTCACCACCAACTCCGCCAACACGGGCATTTATGCCAACATGCCGGTCGGTACTCCTCGGCTCCCTGACTTTCCGGTTGACGGCATTCGACAGATGATATTCTTGTATTTCATTTTCACCCAATGGAACGAGCCATGCTTGCGATTCGCCTGCCGGCAGAAATCGAGGAGCGCCTGACAGCACTGGCCAAGGCCACCGGGCGCACGAAGACATTCTATGCCCGGAAAGCCATACTGGAATACCTCGGAGACATGGAGGACCTGTATCTTGCAGAACAGCGCCTGATCGATCTTCGGGCCGGGCGTTCCGAGACTGTTCCGCTCGAAGAGGTGATGGAGCGTTATGGCATGGCGGATTGAGTTTGACAGGGCCGCAGAGCGGGAACTGGACAAGCTCGAACCGCAGATTGCACGACGCATCCTGAATTTCATTCAAGACCGCATAGCAAATCGGGATGATCCACGCAGCATTGGCGAGGCGCTCAAGGGGGACCGACTTGGCTCATACTGGAAATACCGCATTGGAGATTATCGGGTAATTGCCAGTATCGAAGACTCGGACATGCGAATAATCATTGTTCGGATCGAGGACAGAAAGGATGGGTAGAGTCAGGGGGCGGTTCTCCCGGGAGTTTTCGGCGGCCTTCTTAACAATTGTTATACTTCCGGTCAGATATATCCCCGCTGAAAAAGGTTGGCATGCCACAGGTAAGTTTCCACATGCCCAGTGAGCGCCTGGATGTCATTGACCGTGCAGCCGAGGTTTGTGGCATCAGCCGGACCGAGTTTATGCTGCGGTCCAGTGAAGCAGCTGCAATCGAGGTTCTTAACGAGCACCCCGTCATCGCCATGGGCGATGAAACCTGGGAAGACTTCGTTGTCGCACTCGACGCGACGGTGGAACCGGCCCCTGTTGTGAAGGAGCGTTACGCACGTCAGCCTCAGTGGAAGCGCTAGGCCCGCCTGAGCCGCTTGCGCCTCGGTACGACATCTTGCAGTTCTCTTCAGACGCCCATTGACGACGCGTGGCTCCGATGCAAGGTGCAACGGAATGAAGCCAGGGCGGTGCCCCACCTATGTTATCTGCAGCCGCGATCTCGTGCCCGGGTTCCACACTCCAGTCGCTGTCAACACTACCTCACTTTGTCCCCATTTCATCGGAACAAGGTGTCAACCCGGGTGGGGCACAGCACGTCTGACCCGGTCATTCTCCTCGGACAACTCTCCGTCGATGAGTCCTGGCAGGGCCGGTATCTCGGCACTGACCTGCTCATCGACGCTGTTCGCCGTGCACATGCAGCGGCCAGCGTCATCGGTGCCAGAGCTGTCGTCGTACAGGCAATAAACGAAGATGCTGATTCTCCGGATCTCCAACCTTGATGTTGGGTTGAGTGGCCCCCGCTGGATAATCGGTACCGGACTGATTCCGTCTCCGGAGCGCTCTTGCCTGAGCATCCGGATCGTTCGGGCGACAAATAACGACAGAAGGCCATT
>CAZRSJ010000090.1:0-3052 GCA_964602805.1 uncultured Chromatiales bacterium
GCTAACACGATAAACGTGACCCAGGCCGACACGACGTGCCCCCTGCGCCACAACGCCCGGCAGGCCAATCCTAGCGGAAGACCGAATGGCGCCAGAAAAATTAATCCCAGCCATGCCTGAGGTTCTATAAGCAGGGGGATTCCTCTGGCTGCGGTCACCAGAAGCATACCGAAGGGCAGCCACAACAACGTGAGCAGGATGAAAGTGGAGGGACGTCTCATCCGCGATTTTCAGTCAGAACTCAGCCCCCGGCTCCGCTCCACTTGATCGAACAACCCATGCTGGGGGTTTGTTCCCGGGGGCCTTCACCGGTTTTTGCGACTTGAACCATTGCTTCGAACAAATCCCGCCGCGCGTCCGGAACCGGGTGCATGCCGCTCTCGTCCAAGCGTCCGCGGTATTGCAATTGCAATTCGGCGTTGTATCCGAAGAAATCCGGCGTGCACACCGCACCGTACGCCTGCGCCACCTGCTGCGATTCATCCAGCAAATAAGGAAACGGAAAATCGTATTCGCGTGCAACCGCAACCATGTTGTCGAACGAGTCTTCCTGGTAGTCGGTCGGATCGTTCGACATAATGCCCACCGACTGGATTCCATGAGAACGTAATTCGCCCGCATCCCGCACGATTCGCTCCCGCACCGCCTTCACGTACGGGCAGTGATTGCAAATGAACATCACCAGGGTCCCGGCTTCCCCGCGGCATTCCTCCAGCGACCATTCGCGGCCATCGACTCCGGGCAGGGTGAAATCGATTGCCGGCTGGCCAAAATCGCAAACCGGAGTGTGTTTGAGACTCACGACCGGACTCCTTTAAGCGCCTGTGACGCCGCCTGCGACAGAAACAGGGTGTCCACCCCGATCCCGACCAAGGTGAATCCCATGTCAATGTATCGGGACACCACGTCCGGCGCAATCCCGAAAATACCCGGGATCTTGCCTACTTCCTGGCAGACCTCCAAGACTTCGGCAATCGCTTCCTGCACCGCCGGGTCGTGCACCTGGCCCGGGATGCCCATGCTTGTAGACAGGTCGTAGGGCCCGATGAACAGCACGTCCACCCCTTCCACGGCGGCCAGGTCCCGGACGTTTTCCACTGCGTCCTTATGTTCGACCTGGATCACCGTCAGTAGTGAATCGTTTGCCTGAGCCAGGTAAGCCTCGAATTCCGCTCCGTAACGATGCGCGCGGGCGATGCCGACGCCCCGCTCGCCCTGGGGCGGGTACTTGGCGTAATTGACGACCTGCTCCGCTTGCGCAACCGTGTTGACCTGGGGCGCAATGATTCCACTCGCCCCGACATCCAGCATCTTCTCGATCCAAGTCTCCTCGTGCACCGGGATTCGGACCAGGCAAGGCGTTCGGTCTCCCGTCGCCTGAATGAGGGATTCGACGGCAAGCGGGTCATGCGTACCATGCTCGGCATCGATGAACAGCCAATCGAACCCGGTGTCGCTCAAGATCTCTGCGGCCTGAGGGCTGTTGAGGCTGATGATCGTGCCAACCAGCACCTCGCCGGCACAGGCCCGTCGGCGAAAACCGTTCTCGCAAACCAGCGGGCCGCTCACGACAGCGACTCCACGCCTTGGTCGGTCCCGATCAGCAACACATCCGCACCGCGCCGGGCGAACAATCCGACCGTGACCACTCCAGGAATATCGTTCAAGGTATCTTCCATTTTCGGGGGATCCAAAATTTCGAGGTTGTGGACATCCAAGATGCAGTTGCCGTGGTCGGTTACGAAGCCTTCGCGCCACTCCGGCATGCCGCCCTGCTGGACCAGTTCGCGCGCCACCATGGAACGCGCCATCGGAATGACTTCGACCGGCAAGGGAAAAGCGCCCAAACGATCCACCTGCTTGCCGTCGTCAATGATGCAGACGAAGGTCTCGCTGCATTCGGCGATGATTTTCTCACCCGTCAGCGCGCCGCCGCCGCCCTTGATAAGGCTGCGGTGTCGCGTCGCTTCATCAGCCCCGTCCACGTACAGGCGCAAGGGCCCGGCCGTGTTCAGATCCACCACCGGGATGCCGATCTGGCGCAGTCGTTCGGTGCTCGCTTGCGACGACGATACGGCGGCGTCGATCTTGCTTTTTACGGAAGCCAGCGCGTCGATGAAGAAATTGACCGTCGAACCCGTCCCGACTCCCAGCACTTCGCCCGGTTGAACGTAATCCAACGCGGCTTCCGCCGCCTTCCTCTTCTTTTCGTCGCTCATCCCGCGAGTCCCTATAATTGGGATTCAAAGTTTAACATTGGCAGCATCATGCCTTATTTCGTTTTTCAGGTCGAAGGCGCCAACCCGGAAAGCCGGGTGATCAATTTTTTGCAGGTCTTCGAAAGCTACCGAGATGCACGTACGCTTGCCCGGGAAGAGCGGGCGAAACAGCCTGATACAGGGCCGGAAACAGTCCGCGTGGTTTTCGCGGAATCCCAGGAACTGGCCGAGGGCCTGCTGCGGCAACGGCGCGAAGCGCCAATCCTGCAGGAATGGGAGAAATGAGGGCGTTCCGGTCGGTTGCGGAAACTCAAAAGGATTGAAATTCTCTCTCGTTTAACAAGCTTGCCCACAATCCGCCTGACCAAAGTGCATGGATGAGGTCCAGTACCGGGACACCTACCACTCGGTCAACGAGCGGCGGTGTCACTTCGAGAAGACCATCAATGCCCGGGTCTGCACCTGTCGCCACATGCGGCGGTTCAATCTGGCAGACCGGGAAGGCGTCGGCTGCACCCACCCCGAAGCACACCAGAACTGCGCCGACTGGCTCCGCGATTTGCGCCGAGCATCACGTTTCGCGCTGTCACAGCCCAATCCGGTTGACATCCTGCCCCACCGCCTGGAAGCAAAAGTCCAGGCGGGCGGCCTGCTGGGCCTTTCCGAACTGATCGACGGTACCACCCGTGTCGAAGACATCGCAGGTTTGCTGGACCGTTCGCTTGAACGCTACGGCAACGTATCCGACATTCCCATGCAGGACATCGTGACAACAGTCGCGGAATATGAGCCACGCCAACGAAAGAAGCGTCAGGAACCCGATCCTGAATAAC
>CAZRSJ010000091.1:0-3000 GCA_964602805.1 uncultured Chromatiales bacterium
TCGACCGGGTTCATGGCCACGCCGCGCACCGTCGGGCGCACCCCGCGCCAGCGCTTCGCGCCGGCCTTGCCGAGCTTGGCCAGGGAATGTTCCGCGTTGCCCACTTCGCCGACCGCCGCGCGGCACTCGCTCAGCACCTTGCGCATCTCGCCGGAACGCAACCGCAGCGTGGCGTAGGCGCCTTCACGGGCCAACAGCTGGACATACGCGCCTGCGCTTCGCGCCAGGCATGCGCCGCCGCCGGGGCGCAGTTCCACGCAATGCACCATGATGCCGACCGGCATGTTCCGCAAGGGCAGGCAGTTACCCGGAGAGATCGGCGCCTTGTCGCCGGACATCACTTCCATCCCTGCCTTCAGGCCTTCGGCGGCAATGATGTACCGCCGCTCCCCGTCCGCATACAGCAGCAGGGCAATGTGCGCGCTGCGGTTCGGGTCGTACTCGATCCGCTCCACCCGGGCCGGGATGTCGTCCTTGTTGCGGCGAAAATCGATGGTCCGGTAGAGCTGCTTGTGGCCGCCGCCGATATGGCGGGTGGTGATGCGCCCCTGGTTGTTGCGGCCCCCCGTCTTCGACTGGCCCGAAACCAGTGACCGATGCGGCCTGCCGCGATGCAAATCCGGCGTGCGGACGCTGGTGCGGAACCGGCGGCCGGGGGAAGTCGGGCGGGACTTGACGACGGTCATGCCCCGATCTCCGCGCCTTCGATGGTCTGCCCGGGCGCAAGCCGCACATAGGCCTTGCTCCAGTCACTGCGGCGGCCCCGGCGCTTGACCTTGCCACGGACGTTGGCCATCCGCACCCCGTCAACCTTTACGTCGAACATCTTCTCCACCGCATGCTTGACTTCGTCGCGGGTCGCGTCCGTCTTCACCTCGAAGACATGCTGCTCGTTTTCCGCCAGGCGAACCGATTTCTCGGACATCCGGGCACCCAGGATCACCTGGCTCAGGCGTTCTTCGCTGGGCTTCTTGGCAACGACCGGGGCGGGTTTCGGCTTGGCCGGCTTCGCCGGAACGGCCGCGACCTTCTTCGCCGCAGCCGGCTTGGCCTCAGCCTCCGGCTTCTCGACCTGCTTGACTTCCTCGGCAGGCGCCTCCTTCGGCTTGCCCTTGAAGAGGCCCTTGAACTTTCCGAACATGCTCATGACGCCGCACCCCCCAGGCGTTGTTCCAGAAGGCTCAGCGCCGACCGGGTCACCAGTACATGTTCGTATCGCAGCAGCGATACCGGATCCACTGCGTTCACCTCGCAGGCATCGTAGTGCGGCAGATTTCGTACGGCCAGATACACGTTCTGTTCCATGCGCTCGACCAGGATCAGGACGCTGGTCAGGCCGAGCTCTTCAAGCTTCTCTCGCGCAAGCCGGGTCTTCGGCTCCGGCAGATCGAACGACTCCACGACGTGCAGGCGCTCCTGGCGCAGCAGTTCGGAGAAGATCGAACGCATCGCGTGGCGATACATCTTCTTGTTCAGCTTGGCGTTGTACGTGCGATTGGTCGCCGGGTGCGTCACGCCCCCGCCACGCCAGATCGGCGAGCGGATGCTTCCGGCCCGGGCTCGCCCGGTGCCTTTCTGGCGCCAGGGCTTGGCGCCGCCGCCACGAACCGCGGCGCGGTTCTTCTGCGCGGATGTCCCCTGGCGGCCCCGCTGCGCGTAGGTCACCACCGCCTGGTGGACCAGCGCCTCGTGAAATGCCACGCCAAAGCACTCGTCTGCGACGGTCACGGCAGCCTGGGTATCGCGGGTCTTCAGTTCCATGTCCATGCCCTCACCGCGCCGGACGGACAATCACCCGTCCGCCGGTGGCGCCCGGAACGGCGCCGCGAATCCAAAGCAGTTGCTCTTCGCTGTTGACCTGGACCACTTCCAGGTTGCGCTGGGTGACCTGCTTGCCGCCCATGCGCCCGGGCATCTTCTTGCCCTTGAACACGCGCCCCGGGAACTGGCACTGCCCGGTCGCGCCCATCACCCGGTGCGACAGCGAATTGCCGTGCGAACGGTCCTGGCCGCGGAAGTTGTGGCGCTTGATCGTGCCGGCGAAGCCCTTGCCGATCGTGGTGCCGCTGACGTTGACCTTCTGTCCGACTTCGAACAGGTCCGCGCCGACTTCAGCGCCGACTTCCGGAAGTTCCGCGTCCGCATCGACCCTGAATTCCTTGAGGCCGCGGGCGGTCTCCAACCCGATCTGCTTGATCTCGCCCGCCAGCGGGCGACGCATCCGTTTCGCCGAACGGGTGCCGTAGCTCATCTGCACGGCTGCATAGCCGTCCGACTCCCCGGTCTTCACGCGCACCACCCGGTTGGCGTCCACCAAAACCAGCGTTACCGGCACGGACTCGCCGCTGTCGCGAAACAGCCGCGTCATGCCGATCTTGGTTCCGATGATGCCGAGGCCCATGATTCCATCCTCTTACTTGAGCTGGACATTGATGCCGGCGGGCAGGTCCAGCTTCATCAACGCGTCCACCGTTTTCTCGGAGGGGTTGATGATGTCGATCATTCGTTTGTGGGTGCGGATTTCGTACTGGTCGCGCGCGTCCTTGTCGACATGCGGGGAAATCAGCACGGTAAATCGCTCCATCCGGGTCGGCAACGGGATCGGCCCATGCACCTGGGCCCCGGTGCGCCGCGCCGTTTCGACGATCTCTTTCGCCGACTGGTCCACCAGCCGGTGATCGAACGCCTTCAACCGCAGCCGCAAGCTGCTGTAGCGGCCCTTCCCTTTCTTCGGTGCAGCCGAAACCGCTTCGGATACCGCAGTTTCCGTTTTCGGTTGGCGGGCTTTTTTCTTTGGAGCGGCCATGGTTCGATTCAGTCTGCGGTCATTCGAAATGTGTTACTTGGAGATCTTGGTGACGACGCCGGCGCCGACCGTGCGACCGCCTTCCCGAATCGCGAAGCGCAGGCCCTCCTCCATCGCAATCGGTGCGCCCAGCGCCACTTCCATCGACACGTTGTCCCCCGGCATCACCATCTCCGTCCCCTCCGGAAGCGTCA
>CAZRSJ010000092.1:0-2883 GCA_964602805.1 uncultured Chromatiales bacterium
ACCACTTTGAAAAAATCACCAGTCAGCAGGATGCTATCTATGGCTTTAAGGAATTCCTGTCAGCCGAGTTGGAGATGTTTAAGCAAGCACGAGTTCAGGATGGGGAAGAATTCAAGAACCAAAGGCAAGCGTTGTTCACGCGAGTCCATGCGCGTTACGAATCAATACCCAATGAATTTCGCTACAATGAAGATGGAGTTGAGCATGCTTTGGCGACCTTCCGATTCGCCGTGAATGCACAGGCAGAACACTTGGCGGCGATGTAACAAATAAATCCGAATTTGCACGATTTTAAGGAAAGGAACCATGATCGAAAAAACCGTTGCCGACACCGCGGTGGCCCCGCTTGTTGGATCTTTGCCACCGCATTGCCAGAGAGACGTCGATACCCTGCGCCGATTCGTCCATACAGCGGTCAGTCAAGAATCGCCGGCCGATCCAGTGTCCCCGGCTGATTTTCGCGAGGTCTTGCTGACCGGAGTGACCGGATTCATCGGTCGTTTCCTCCTGCGCGATCTTTTGCAGCAGAATGCCGATCTGGTAGTGCATTGCGTCATCCGGGCCGACCACGCGGAACACGGGTTCGAGCGCCTGCGAGAGGCCCTGCAGCATGCCAAAATCTGGGACGAGGAATTCACGCCGCGCATCCGCATAGTAGTCGGCGACATCGGCCAGGCCCGATTCGGTCTGAGCGACGCGGATTTCAGCGGGCTATGCCACCGGATCGACGCAGTCTATCATCTAGCTGCCGATATAAGTCTCGCCACTTCCTATAACGCCATACGCAAGCTCAATACGCTCAGCCTTCACAATGTGCTCGAATTGTGTTTGCGCAAGCGCTTCAAGCACCTGTTCTATACCTCGACCATGGCCGTGTTTCCGCAGTATTTCTTTGCATTCGGCCGCGAATTCAAGCACAGCCGCATCGACCACCAGATGCAGCCGGACCTCGCCACCATGAAGGAAACGTTCCCGCTCGGTCTGCTTGGCTACCCCTGGAGCAAACTGACTGCCGAACAAGTCCTTCTGTTTGCCCAGCAGGCCGGTATGCCGCTGGCGATTTTCCGGCTACCGCAAACGGCTGTATCCACTACGGGACATATTCAACCGGACGATCTGACCATGCAGATGCTGGCCGCGGTGATGGATTGCGAAACCATGCCGGAAGGGTTCACATTTCGCTCCAACAACGAGGCGGTCGATACGGTGAGTCAAGCCTGTGCGGCCATTTCCCTGAATCCCGACCGCCGATTCACAATCTACCACTGCTGCAAACCGCGGCTCGATTACTACGAGCTCGAGCTCGCCGATTTCGGAATCTATTTTCCCGAAGTCCCCTTCGAATCATTTAAGCGCGCCTGCCAAGCTCGCGGCGAAAAATCACCGCTGCACGGACGCTGGGCGGTGCTCGATCATTTCGGAAAATACTGGTTCAGCAAGGAAAAACCTGATGACAGGCTGCCCATTTGTGACCGGGCCTTCCGCGAGGACTGTCCGCACCCGATCAAGTGGGCGGGCGTGTTGACCAAGCTCAGGCGCTCCTACCAGCTGGGTCAGGACAATCACCAACACTGGCCGTATCCCGAATCGCAAGGCAGTCTGGACTTCGACCGCCTGATAGCGCGGGCCGAGCGCTACGCCGAGGACTACAACGTCTCTTTCGAACAGACCTATCCCACGTGGATGCGTCGAAACATGCAGCAGCTGGTTCGGGCATTTCAAACCTCCGATGCCAAACAATTGGAGGGCAGTGTCTTCGATATCGTCTTCGACCTGAGCCGTCTCTTGATTATCAACGCCGGGTTTTCCCGCGAACGGCAGCGGTATCCGGAGATCGAACAGGAGAATATCACCCGCCCGGTCTTCATTGTCGGGATAAACCGCACCGGCACGACCTACGTGCACCGTCTGCTGTCCCGAGACCAGCGTTTTTGGGCCCTGCGCGGCTACGAGATCACTGCGCCACGCCTGTCGAAGGAAGAATATGCCACGATAGGTTGTACCCCGGACGACCCCCGTCGGTCGTGGGTCGAGGATCTGCTCAACTCTTCAGATGCCCTCGAGCTCTTCGAAGGGGTTCACGATTTCGACGTGGACGAACCGGTGGAGGATTTCCCCATGCTGAGCATGGCCTTCGGGTCGTGGACCCTTATCGTTCGATTCCGCATTCCGGAATTCGGACGTTGGCTGGCCGCCTCCGGTTCGAAGCGTGCCTATGCCCACCACCGCCGAACCATGCAGAACATCACATGGCAGCACCGGCAGCGTCAGCCTGAACACCAAGCGCAGTGGCTTTTCAAGATGCCCTTTCATCTCATGGAGCTGGAGACCCTCATCGAGACATACCCCGATGCCCTTTTCATCCAGACCCATCGCGAACCCACGCAATTCATGGGTTCCTGGAACAGTTTAATCGAACGGGCGCACTCGCTTGTCTATGAGCCACAACCGCGAGAAACCTTCGGTGCCGAACAGTTGGCTTTAATGAGCAACATGATGGACAGAGCCGTGCACTTCCGGGAAGCTCATCCCGAACTGGAGCACCGCTGGATGGACGTCAACTACGTCGATCTGATCGAGGATCCGTTTGGTGTGGTTCGCAGCATCTATAAACACTTTGGCTGGACCTTGGAGCAAGCGGCTATCGACGCCATGGAAGACTGGCAGGAGCGGCAGGCACAGCAACGCCGGAGGGAGAAGCAGCACCGCTACGACCTGAGCGACTACGGCCTCACCCCAGAGAAAGTCAATGCCGCATTTGCCCGCTATCGGAACTTCATCACCGACCGCGGTATTCGGTCATCCCGTTCCTGAACAACGGCGGGCGCGTCACAACTTCAGCCGCTTAAAAATGCGCTCGGGGATGCTCTTGATCACGAGCAT
>CAZRSJ010000093.1:0-2858 GCA_964602805.1 uncultured Chromatiales bacterium
TTGCCCTGCTGTACCTGTGCGGCAGCGCATCGGCGCCTTTTGTCGGCGCCCTGCTTTGGGAGTTCGGCGGCTACGGCCTGGTCCTTCAGCTGCTGGTGGGACTTTCGGTTATCGGACTTGCCTTCTATGTCACTGCCCACAGGATCGTGGCAGTCATGGCGACGGGCAGACCCTGAGTGCCGGTGATGCACCGGCAAACCAATCGCAAGCAGTCCGGCGAAGTAGAAATGTAAGAAACTATTTCTTCCGGGATGAAGATGGGGACATGGTTCGAGTGTCGGTGCATGTCTGAGTTGCGGTTGCCTGACTGGAACCGGAGGGTCACGCAGGTTAGGATTGACTCCAGAGAACGTCCAAGCAATATGAATCAGGACACTTCGATGCCAGTGACCGCCAGAAAAGCGCAGCCAAAGCAAAATGCAACCTATCAGGATGTGCTGGACGCACCACCGCACAAGGTTGCGGAAATCATTTCAGGCACACTCTACACGAATCCCAGGCCAACTCCATCGCACGCCTGGGCAACCATCGGCTCCAGTAGAAGCTATCATGGCCACGAAAACGGCAACCAGGACAACGCAGGCGACCTATCAGGACGTGCTTGATGCACCGCCAAACAAGGTGGCCGAGGTCATCGAGGGCACCCTTTACCTGAATCCAAGGCCGACGCCAAGACATACGGTGGCCAGTTCCGGTGTCGGGGCGAGCATCTCTCCTCCATATCACTATGGCCGTGGCGGCCCGGGTGGCTGGTGGATACTGGACGAACCCGAGTTGCATCTGGGAGAGGACATCCTAGTGCCCGACCTGGCTGGCTGGCGCCGGGAACGGATGCCGGAAGTTCCCGAGATGGCATATTTCGCTCTGGCGCCGGACTGGGCGTGCGAGATTGTCTCCCCCTCGACAAGAAGTCTGGACCTGGGAAAGAAGCGTGAGTTCTATGCCAGGGAGAGTGTCGTCCATCTTTGGTTCGTAGACCCAAGTTCCCGCACCCTGGAGGTCTTCGAATTGCATGATGGCCAGTGGGTTATTCTGAAGACGCTGACGGAGAAAGATGCCGTATCCTTGCCTCCGTTCGAAGCCATCAGTTTCAGCCTCGGGGATCTGTGGTCCGATGGAGGCACGAAATCAGATCACGACAACGGAGATGAGGCGACCTGAAGCCCGGTATGGACAGGACATTCCTTCGAATTTATAACCCACTTTTTACAAGGCCCATCCCCACAATCCCTATTTATCCCTAATATTCAACACCATAGGATAAATGGAAAATCCCTCAGGTCAGACTCGAACTGACACGCCTCCTTGTACAATATGGCTGCCACGTTGCCTTACCTTCACGAATCCATGGGACACAAAATTACGGCAGACATCTCGTCCCGAAAGTACTGACATTTAGCCAATAGCAACTTCTACGGTTGTGACGTAGACTTCGTTGTGCAGTCGCCGATTTATTTCTTCGGGAGGGGCGGTCTCAAAGAACAAGCTGAGTGCTTCGGCAAGATTCTCCCGCGCTTCGGCCACGGTATCTCCTTGGCTGGCAACATCTACTTCGGGGCATGAGGCGACGTACCCGCTACCCTCACGCTCAACAATCGCGGTAAATCGACTCTTCATAATATTCGTTTTCGTTATTGGGTTGAGGAGATCTTGTTTCAGGATGGCAGACGGATCAGGAGGCCTAGTAACGTTGTGGCAAGAGCGATCATCGCGGACCACCATAAGCATCCACTTGTCACGTTGAGTGATACTCTCCAACAACCGGTCATTGGCGGCCTCGTGCATGGAGGAAGATTATTCGATAACTCCCTTGGTACGCCCTGTGGTGGTTTCATACTCAGCCGGTCGTCTCGTGGTTATATGTTACCTCGTCATGTGGGGGCAATGAACCGGCGGCATCTCCATGAGACCATGTGACGAATAGAGGCACACGGCCACCATCCGGCACATGCTGTATCGGGATTCCTTCAATTCTCAGCTTACCGGGCGCACCCTGATCGAGATTCCCCCATATGGTTTCAGCACTGACAAACCTTCATGCAACGTGCAATACCTCCCGGGCAGCACCCTTTGGCCTGGATTCGTCTTTCAGTGTCTACAACAGGATATGTATCAACGAGCAGTCTCATTCCGGAACCTTGGAGCCCAGGAATGGAGCCATGAAATTCCGCGGGAGGTCGTTGAAGTCATCGCTGATCTCTATCTTCCCTTTCATCGCGCCGATCAATGGTTTACCGACTCCAGAGTCGGTTGCATGCAATGCGGCTACCGGGCGGCCGCGGCGAGTGATGATTACCGGCTCGCCGGCTTCCGCACGACGTATGAGTTCAGCGAATTTCGCTCTGGCCTGTGAGACCGTGACCTGCATAGGACCCTCCTGACATGACCATATTATGGATCATTTTCCGTATTCCGGAATCGCATCGGGTCACCTGATCTGTGTCAGGATTTTCAATCACTTTTTTGCAGCTGACTCCCGAAAGATGCCGGGGCCATCACGAAGATTCCCTCGTCAATGGCATAAGCAAGTGAATACATCGTCCCCGTAAAAATCCCGAATACCGCCGCTGCCCTGCAATCGGGCACCGTACGGCCAATCTCGACGCCCACGCCTGCCATTCCCGGCCCGGTGGAACGGATCACCAGTGCGGGTTATCCTGTCGATCCCTCAGACCACTTGCCTGTATCTGCCATGACCGGACCAAGGCTCCATTTTTCCCGCGAGGAATACGGTGCCCGCATCAGGAAAACCCGCGAGGCTATGGCCGGGCAGGGTCTTGACCTGATCATCGTTTCCGACCCGTCCAACATGGCCTGGCTTACCGGCTATGACGGATGGTCGTTCTATGTGCACCAGT
>CAZRSJ010000094.1:0-2745 GCA_964602805.1 uncultured Chromatiales bacterium
CTGATTTTTTCCGGAAGCATCGGACTGGAACCTCTGGTTCGGCGTCTTGGCCTTTCGGACCGGATCAACCATTTTTTCTCGCTTCGTCTGGGTCCGTGGAGCCGGGATACCGGCATCGATTGCCTCAACCGTCTCGCTACGAGCCATGACCTTCGCATCGAGGACGGAGTCGCGGCAGCCGTATGCGATGCGCTCGGCGTTGGCATACCGCATCACATCCAGTGCTTTTTCGCCCGGCTGAGGGATTTTGCGACGCTGCAGGGGCGGGAGACCGTCAGCGTCGCAGATGTGGGCGAAATCTATCGCACGGCCCTGCTCGGCCCGTCGGGGCAGAACGACCTGGTCCACTATGAATCGCGACTGAAGGAGGCCCTGGACGAGGAGAGCCATTCGATCGCCATGGAAATCCTGGCGGAAGCGGCGATCGTGGGCACCTTTACACAGGGTGCCGGGAGGAGGCTGGCGTCGGGATACTCGAAGCTGATGACAAACCCCTCCGAACGGATCTCCGATGCGCTCGATGTGCTCGTGCATGACGGCTATCTCGAGCAGACGGAAGACGGCTACAGCTTCGCCTCCCGCCTGCTTCGGGACTGGTGGGCCGCCCGGTTTCGCGACCATCACCTGCCACTGGAGGTACGCTTCGCCAGCCGCGAAGCGGAAGGGTTCCCGCCGTGAGGGAAAAGGGCGGAGGCAACCGGCCGTTCGGCCAGGTCCGGAAATTCAACCCGGGAACGCTTCAGCCGGACCGCGAGCTGATCGAGCAGTTCGTCGTCAGGAAACACGAACTCGAACTGGTGATGGAGGTCTTGCGGGGAAACATCGATTCCCCCTCCTGTCAGCATCTTCTGGTGGTCGCGCCGCGCGGCCGGGGGAAGACGATGCTGCTCGCCCGGGCGGCGGCGGAGATGAGAACGGACGACGGTCTATCCCGGTCGCTGCTGCCGGTCCGGTTCATGGAGGAAAGCCACGAAATATTCGATATCGGCGACTTCTGGCTGGAGACCCTGTTTCATCTGGCGCGGGAATCGGCAGAAGCCTTTCCCGAGATGGCGCGGGAGTTGGCAAGAACGCATGCAGATCTGTCGGCGCGCTGGGAGGATTCGTCGATTGGAGAGCGCGCCAGGGCGGCGGTTCTGGACGCTTCCGAACGGGCAGACAGGAAGCTGGTGCTGATGATCGAGAACCTGCAGGCGCTCTGCGGGAACGTCGAGCAGGACTTCGGGTGGCAGCTCCGTGGAGTGCTCCAGTCCGAGCCGCGAATTGTTCTTCTCGCATCCGCCACCAGTCGGTTCGAAGAGCTGGAGGATCCGCGGGAACCCTTCTTCGAGATGTTCCGGATCGTGTCTCTGGGGCCATTGGCGACGGATGAGTGTCGCTATCTCTGGGAAGCGATGACGGGGGACCGAGTGGGCGCCCGAGATATCAGACCTCTCGAAATTCTGACGGGCGGAAACTGCCGGCTCCTCGCAATGGTCGCCGGCTTCTCGGAGCACCGCTCGCTTCGGCGGCTGATGGAGGAGCTGGTTCGCCTGGTTGACGAGCATACCGAGTATTTCAGGGGGCATCTGGAAGTGCTGCCCAAAGCCGAGCGGCGAGTCTATGTCGCGGTGCTCGACCTCTGGCAGCCGTCATCCACCGGAGAGATCGCGGCACGGGCCCGGATGGACGTGAGAGCCGTCTCGACGATGCTTGGGCGCCTTGTCCGCCGGGGTGCGGTTATCGGACGGCCGTTGACGGACAATCGCCGACGCCGCTACGTCGCGGCAGAGCCGCTTTACAGCATCTACTACAAGCTGCGGCGCGAACGGGACGAGGCGGCCGTCGTCGAGAGTCTCATCCAGTTCATGCTGGCCTTTTATGACAGGTTCGCGCTGTATGCGATTTTCGATCGGCTGTGGTCCGAAGCGAGAGACGCGCCGGCGCTGCACAGCGGAATCGATCGGGTCTTGCAGGTCAGGCCAATGGATCAGGATCTGCAATCACAATTCGTGTGGGACAGGCTTGAGGAGGCCTCCAGGAAGGCGTGGGACAATCGGCGGGCAGCAGCCGACAGAGAACTCGACGAAGGGATCGTCGCCGCGTTCGAGGAAAGGTCCTACGGGAAAGTACTGGAACTAGTCGACCGGTATGTGGCGGAGGGCTGGGACAAGCGCAATGAGATCAGGGTAGACCACACGGCGGTCTACCTGGCGCACCTGCGGGCCGACGCCCATTTCGGATTGGGCGAGTTTGAAGAAGTGATTCCGATCGGCGGCGAAGTCCTGGGCAGGTTCCGGGAGAGTAGGGATGTCTTCATTCTCTATCGCTCGGCACGGGTCCTGAGCACGACGGTGGCCGCCTACTATGAAACTGGGCGCTACCGGGAAGCAGTCGACTGCGCTGCAAGAACGGTCGAGTGGTTTGACAGATACGATAGTTCGGATTGGCAGATCATTGTCGCCCTGGTGTTGAAGCTCGCTGCGAAGGCACACAGCAAACTGGGAGATATTGAGGCCGCAGTTACGAAGTACGACGACATAGCGAAGAAATACGGGGCGTGTGACGAACCGAGATTGCGGTTGTCCGTGGTGGAGGCTTTGGCCGACAAGGCGGACCTGGTGCGAGATCAACTGAACGATCCGGGTGAGGCGCTGGCGGTATACGACCTCTTGGTGGCTCGTCATGGCGGGAGCGATAGCCCGGGGATCAGAAAGGTAATAGGCGGTGCCCTGTTGAACCGGGCTTTCGTGCTGGGAAGCCTGA
>CAZRSJ010000095.1:0-2727 GCA_964602805.1 uncultured Chromatiales bacterium
GCTCTTGCCTGAGCATCCGGATCGTTCGGGCGACAAATAACGACAGAAGGCCATTTCCGATCCCGGCCGCCGCGTATTGTCCTGCCTGGTTATGCCCTCCCTTCCAAGTTGCGCGATTTCGGTTTTCTCATCCTGATTGTCGCCGCCCGGACGAATGCCTCTCGTATCCATCCAGTCAGGCTGCGAAGTGAAATCTATAAAACATCGTATAGGATGTATGATGTCTTAATATACATCAATATTTGTTTAAATTTCTGAATTATGATAACTTAATAAATATAATATAAGAAAATTATTTATAAAAGGGGATCATAATGCGTTATGAAACACACAAAACTGCGGAAAGACTGCGCGAGGCGCGTGAAGCGAGGGGGTTCAGTCAGCACGAACTGAGCACCCTCGCGGGTGTTCCGCAGGCCCAGATATCACGCATCGAGGCCGGTGCGGTCGACCCACGCATCTCCAGCCTGGTGGCACTCGCCCATGCCCTGGACCAGGAACTCGTCCTCGTGCCACGCAAAATGCTGCCTGCGGTGCAATCCCTCGTGCGACAGTCCCCGGAAGTGAATTCCCGGGCCATCAGGGCCGCAAACAAGGAACTGGCACGCACTGGCGAGGCCCTGAGGGCGCTGCAGGTTGCCCAGCCCGGCCTCAGGGATATCTCCCAGCTGCAGCGTCAATACGCGGAGCTTGCAGGTTTTCGGAACGTAGTCATCGACCCCGGGAAGTTGCGGAAAATACGAAAGTTGCTGGAGCGGGCGCAAAAGCCCGGGTACCAGTTCGAAGCCCTCGCCAAGGCCATGCAGTCAATCACCGACTTGCGGAAATCGGTGGTTCACGCAACAGTCGACCGCCGGGACGACCGTACGCCGCGCCCCGCGTATACGCTCGACGGGGACGACGATGGCTGATCTCCCGGTCCTCGACATCATGCTGCAAGGGCGCTCAGTGGGAACGCTCATTCGTCTCGGCGACGAACGCACCCTCTTCACATTCAACGAGGATTACATCAATGACCCGGGAAGGCCGACCCTGGGACTGCGCTTCAAGGACACGTTTGGGGAACTGATCACGGAATTCCGATCGTACCGGGTCAGGCTCATGCCCTTCTTCTCGAACCTTCTTCCGGAAGGGCATCTGCGCAAATATCTCGCCGAAAAAGCGGGCGTCCATCCTGACCGGGAGTTCTTCCTCCTTTGGGCCCTCGGACAGGACCTCCCGGGTGCGGTCAGGATTGGACCTGCCGACAGCCCGGCATGGCCACCGGATGATGTGGTAGCGGACACCGGGGGGATGGGAGGTCGGGGTGCCGAACAGGGTATTCTTCGATTCTCGCTCGCCGGCGTGCAACTGAAATTCTCCGCCGTTGCCGACTCTGTTTACGGTTTGACGATTCCCGCAAGGGGGGTCGGCGGTGACTGGATCGTGAAGCTGCCTTCCCGGGAATATCCCGGTGTACCGGAAAATGAATTCTCGATGATGACGCTGGCACGCATGGTCGGCGTCTCCGTTCCGGCCATCGACCTCGTCGATATGGATTCCATCGGGAACCTGCCCGAACATGCCGGCCACCCGGGAGGCAAGGCCTTTGCAATCGAGCGTTTTGACCGTTCGGGCGGTGAAGGGGTGCATATCGAAGACTTCGCCCAGGTCTTCGATGTCTATGCCGCAAACAAGTACAGGAAGGCCAGTTTCCGCAATATAGCGGAGGTGATCGCCGCCGAGTCCGGCACCCCCGACATCGCCGAATTCATTCGGCGCCTGACGTTCAGCACGCTGATCGGGAACGGGGACATGCACCTGAAGAACTGGTCCCTGATCTATCCCGATGGCCGCAATGCGCGCCTGTCCCCCGCCTACGATCTCGTCTCGACGATCCCCTACATCCCGAACGAAAGTTCGGCACTGACATTCAGCCGCAGCAGGGACTTCGATGCCTTCACCGATGACGAGCTTCTGCACCTCTCGGCAAGGGCGTCACTTCCCCGCGGACTGGTCCTTGATACGGCGCATGAAACCGTTGAACGGTTCATGGAGAACTGGGCTCGGGAGAAGCGTCACCTGCCGATGGGCGGGGATGTCCTCAAGGCCATTGACCGTCATCTCGCCACATTGCCGATCCTGCAAGGCAACGGATAGGCGTGGAGGAAGACCGGCAGGGACGTAATCTGGGCAGACGCATACCTCCCCGGTCATTCCGGGACAGTAGTCACTCAGGGTCCGGGCTGAACGATGCCCGCCTCGACCAGAACGTCGTGCGGGGGCATCCAGATGCCTTCGTGGGGTTGCTGGAACATCCGCTCGAGAAAATCCTCGCTGACCCCGATGCCGCGCATCAGCGCGATGTCGTGGGCCTGTTCACGCTTCGGGTCATAGAATGGAATGGTCTGTTTCAGCTTGCTGTAGTCCACCGCGTACTGGTGGAACCCGAGTCCCGCGTCCGGGGCCAGGGTCCGCCGTCCGCCGCCGAGGAACGCCAGTACGCAGGCGGACAGGCATTCCGCCTCCACATGCGTGTCCAGCCCATTGTCGGACACGATCCGAAGAAGCCCCCGGCCCTCGTAGATGGATCCGCCGGGGCTGTCCAGGATCAGCGTTCTTCCGCCCGGATTCTGTTCCAGGAACGCACGGAAATCCCGCGTAATGCCAAAATCGATTTCCCCGCTGATGGTGTACCGGCCGGTTGACCGTTCGTATCCGAAACGGTATTTCAGTGAGGGTGCGGTC
>CAZRSJ010000096.1:0-2613 GCA_964602805.1 uncultured Chromatiales bacterium
ATTGATCTATCTACACAATACCCAGACTCGTATCTAGGAGGTGTCGAATTCGGGCTTGAGACTTTGGCAACATTGCCCGCCGGAGAGCTTGCGTGGCTCGCAATCGGGTTCGGTGGGCAGGCGGTGTTTGCCTCGCGGTTCCTCTACCAGTGGATTGCAAGCGAGCAGGCGGGCCGCAGCCACATCCCACGAGCGTTCTGGTACCTCAGTCTTGTGGGCGGTATCACGCTCCTCGCCTACGCCTTCCACCGCGGTGATCCAGTGTTCATCCTGGGGCAGGCCACAGGAACGATCATTTACATCCGGAACCTGGTTCTCCTGCATCGCAATGACGAGCTCGAATCCGCATGATGCGCGTCCTGCAAGTCACGGACGGACCATGGCTTGCCATTGTCCCTGTGTCGACCCTGCGTTGGCCCGTCAATCGCTGAAAGTCTCCGTTGGAGACCCGGTTCAGTCGGGTATTCGTGGTGTGTTCCGGCCCATGTGGCCATACCGACTCGAACGAGGGCACCGCCATGCACTCGCGACGCTGAACACTGCCACCCGCGTCACAGCCACAAGTCCTGATTTATGCAACAATCGGGCCGATTGTCCCAATCAGACAGAGGATCGTTCAAGTGTCATCAACACTATCGCGGCGGCAGTTTCTTGCCGGTAGCGCCGCTATGTTCGGTGCGGGCTACATCCCCGACATCTGGAGCAAGACGACATCGACTCGGCTACCGATACCTCCTCTGGTCGATGGTAGCCAGGGAAGGTCGGTCGATCTGCGAATTCGCGGCGGCACCTGGAATTTCCGGTTCGGTGTTGAAACTCCAACCTTGGGGTTCAGCCAGGATTACCTGGGGCCGACGATTCGGACCCGGCAACACAGCGAGCTCAATTTGCACTACCAGAACACACTGACCGAAAGCGTGGCTGTCCATGGCCACGGCTTGCATGTGCCAGGTGAGGTCGATGGTGGTCCACAATTGGCAATCGAACCTGGTGCAGTCTGGCAACCCGGTCTATCCATCGTGCAGCCGGCAGCTACCTGTTGGTATCACTCCCATACCCACGGCAAGACCGGCGAACAAGTCTATCGCGGCCTTGCCGGTCTGATCATCATCGATGACGAGTTGGCCGACTCACTGCCGCTACCGCGTCGATATGGCGTCGATGATTTACCCATTGTAATCCAGGATCGCACCTTCGATGAGCAGGGCCGCCTGGTCTACTCGCTGCATGACGCAGACGAGGATGGCTGGCTGGGTGACACCGTAGTCCTCAACGGTGCGGTGGCACCGGTGGCCTACGTGCCTGGCGGCAAGGTACGGTTGCGTATTCTCAACGGTGCCAATGCGCGTTTCTATATCGTGGCCTTTGCCGATGGCCGTACGTTTTACAAAGTCGCCAGTGATGGCGGTTTACTGGAGGAACCGGTTCCGTTGACGACGATGGAAATGTCACCTGGCGAGCGATGTGAAATCGTCATTGACATGGCCGATGGCAAGCCCGCCGGATTGCTGACCCTGTTCGAAGATGAATTCGACGATGACGAAGAAGGCGTTCTCGGCAGTTTGTCGAATCTGTTCGACCGATCCGAGAGCGCACCTCCGCCACCATCACTGACGTTGATTGTCGATCGCTCCCTGGAGGCAAATACGGAGCCTCTACCTGAGCGGTTGGCCACCATTGTCCGCCCGCGACCCCGGGAGATAGTGCGAACTCGTGACTTCATGCTCACCATGGATAACGGTGATGGTGATGAAGACGGCGGTCATCCCGCCATGGACATGGCCATCAACGGTGCGGCGATGGATATGAACGTCATCAATGAACGGGTTGAACGCGGTGTCTGGGAACGCTGGCGTATCCGCTCCGACCTGGGCGCGCATCCGTTTCATGTGCACGGCTGCTCGTTCCTGATTGAACGGATGGAAGGCGCACCGGCGTCACCTGATCAGCAGGGCTGGAAGGATATGGTTGTGGTAGATGACGACGACTGGTCGGAAATCATCGTTCGCTTCGATCATCCGGCGACCGATCAGTATCCCTATATGTATCACTGTCACATTCTGGAGCATGAGGATCGTGGAATGATGGGGCAGTTCACCGTGAGTTGACCATCCACGACAGTTCGGGCGTGATGCCGTTGACTATCCAGTTGTGCCGGAGAGAGCAATGCATGCATCAATCGGCAAGCGGGAACGTCCCGACCGGTTCCCGAGCCGACGAGTCCGATTCGTTGGCGCCGGAACCTCGCTTGCCCTGCTCGCGGCTCCGTCTGAACCGCTCCGGGAATGCCGGAGACCGTTATCTTCGCGACCCATCCGGCACCGCGTGCTCTCGCTCGCGCGAGGTGCACGATTCGGCCCTCCGGCGACGCTACTCCAGCGTCCACTCGAGGTGATGATCGTACAGGGTCGCCGGCAGCGGGACTCCCTTCGCATTCGCGCCGAGAGTTGACGCAGATGGGGGTTGTGCAGCGGGATCGCAATAGTCGGGTTGGAGCGCGTTGGTGCGTAGCGACATGAATGCGCTCGCAACGGCTCACGCCGTTAGTTTGTCGGACGGGTCGTCAATCCACCGCAGCACGGGACAGCGTCCACCCAACCCGACACTGCCACC
>CAZRSJ010000097.1:0-2597 GCA_964602805.1 uncultured Chromatiales bacterium
GCGTAGTCGGTGCTCGAGAAGTAGCTGCCCACCGGATCGATCCGGGTTTCCTCCCAGTCGTACTGGATGAAGCCGGTCACCGACAGGTTGTTGTTCGGCTCCACCGTCACCGACGCCATCCCGACGGGCAGCAGCGCTTCGCGCAGCTCCGAGCCCGGCAGCCTGAGCTTGCTCACGTCGAAGGGGTTGATGGCGTTGATGCCGTTCGGGATGAAGGTGCTCTCGCCCCAGTTCAGCACATGCTTGCCGAGCCGGAAATCGATGGCCGTATCGCCGTAGTTGTACCCGGCGGTGAAGTATGCATCGAGCACTTCGATGTTGCTGCCCACCAGATCCTTCGCCTCGTCGCTCAGCGGGGTGCGGGCCCGTTCCCCGTTCTCGTTCTCGAAGTCGAGGAATCCCGTGGTGCGGACGAACAGGCCGTAGTTGTCCTGGCTGATGTCAAGGTCGGTGACGAACTTGGACACATTGCTCACGACGCCGCGGTCGTAGTTGAGATTCCCGTCATTCCCGTTGATGTCCGCGGCCAGTCCGTCGCTGCGCTTCTCGACCCGGTAGGTCATGCCGTGGGAGACCGTGGTGTTAAGGCTGCCCTGGAAATCGCCGTCGCCGAATTCGAACGCCTGGACCGGCAGCACATTCAGGAATCCGCCAAGGGCAACGGCACCCACCGCCGGCGCGATTGCCACTTGCACATGCCGGCGGCGATTTCCGGACCCACCGGCTGCACGCCCCGACTGCGGCAAACACTCGGCATGCGGTCGGAAGCTGGTGTGGGGTTCGGTTGTCTTTCTCATTGATCCTCCCCGTCTAGATCTTTAGTTGCGGCTATGAAGCCGGCCCCTCGTCAGTGACAGGGCCGGACCTCCGATGCATTCGCCAATCGAAAATCAAATTTCACCGCATGCATCCGGGTCGCATGCGCGCACCTTATAATCTGTAATTATTATTCTAGCCCAACAACACGAAATTTAACGTGTTCATCGCGTGTACATTAGGCTGTCATTGTGTATATCATGCCACTTACTCTGTCAATTTTCCATGTTTGTGCCGGATAAATTGACTTATCATCAACACAATAAATTGAAATCATTGACACAGGAAACCGTAAAAAATCGTAAGCGGATTCTCTTGGTTTCAGGGTTGCTCATGCGTACTACATCGGTATCCGTTCGGACAGCTCCTGATGAAACTCCCGCAGTCAGCACCGTCGGGCCTGGGCGCGGAAATGGGATATCCCGGGTTGGATTTTCTGACGGTCACAAACAATTTGATTTGAGATCAATACAATAAACATTTACCAGCGTTTGATTGCCGGTTCTATCCGGTTTCATGACCGATTCGACGAACGCAAATCCCAACTTTTTCAATACAGATCCGGATGCAGGGTTGTCGTCCTGGTGTTCAGAATATATTTTATTAATACCCAGCCTGGCATGTGCGAATTGAACCAAAGCTGATGTCGCCTCAGTGCAGTAGTTCCTGTTCCAATACGACCGTCCGATCCAGTAGCCCAACTGAGATTCATCGTTGAAAATGTTTTGCAGGCTTGTGCATCCAATCAATTCCTGCGATCGCTTATTGAACAGACCGAATGAGACATTCGATCTGTCGTCCCAGCCGTTCTTTTGCCTCATGACCCAACTGCGTGCGTTTTCCAGAGTATAAGGATGGGGAATACTGTATGTGGTTTTGGCGACCTCATGGTCACTGGCCAAAGCCTGGATGTTCTGGCAATCAGAGAATTGGAATTGCCTCAAAACAAGACGTTTTGTCTCCAGCTGCGGTTGTATGGTCTGCATTGCCTTGTTGTCGAACAATTTCCGGTCAGAAGGGATCATAATTTTGTTGCCGACATTTGAATCAATCATCTGTAGTACCTATTCAGCAATGGGCTCTATTCGGAATCGGATTCGGTTCATCCATCCCTGCATTGCGTGATATGGAAAATGTTGCCAGAACGGGCCCCGGTTCGCTCACCACCGCCCCCTGAAAGATCTTTCTTGATATCCTCCGCCAGCCAAGTCCGGGTGCCGCATCATTTTCGCGGTCCGTTCCCCATGGCTGTTTATCCATGAACCACGAAATTCCAACCGATTGCCTGATGCAGATACAGTACAAGACCATCCACCTGAAGAAACGCTTTGCCCTGGCCATCAGCAGGGGAGTGACCAATGGCACGGACAACCTCTTTCTGGCCATCACCATGCAGGACATCACGGGTTTCGGTGAAATGTCCCCGGGGCGGACCGAGGGAGCGGACAGCGTGGAAGCGGCCCAGACCGCGCTGGAGTCGTTCACTGCTGACAACGACCTCGAGGCGCTGTCCGTGGACGCCATCCATGACCTGGCGCTGGAGCAGCAGGTCCCCGCCTGCGCGATTGCCGGACTGGATATCGCCCTGTGGGACTGGCTCGCCAGGAAAAACGCCCAGCCGCTGTACCAGATGCTGGGATTTCCGAGGCCGAAGGTGCCGACCTCCGTCACCGTCGGCATCAATCCGCCGGAGGTACTCAAGGAGCGCGTGCCCCTCCTCCTGGAAGGCACGGGAGTCCGGTCGCTGAAACTCAAGCTCGGATCGCCGGAGGGGATCGAGG
>CAZRSJ010000098.1:0-2593 GCA_964602805.1 uncultured Chromatiales bacterium
AATTTGCAAACACGGATTCCGTCAGCAGCCAGTCACAAAACGTCCTGACATGAGGAATATCCTTGAGCACTGTGGGCAGTATCAAATACAGGTCGGGGTATGGGAGTCGCAGATCGAACGGAATCATCATATCGCCTCCCGCTTCAAGTCTGCGTGCTACAAATTCCGGCGCCAATGCCAGTCCAAGATTGTTTTCAGCTGCAAGTACTGCCATGTCCCTGTTGGCAAATGTCTGGTTTGAGGGAAGCAGGGCTGGTGTCTCTCCCGACATTGCGACCCAGCTTTCCCAGTCATCTTCGCTTCCAACATACCGGGTGAGTTCGTGTTCTGCGATATCACGCGGCGCTTTCAACGGTGGCGCCTTCTTCGCATAGGCACGGGAGCAAATGAGAACCAGGGATGAGCCCGCCAATCTGTATGATTCATAGTCCCCGATCTCTGGCTGGCCACACAATATGTAAATGTTGTGATTTTCCAGCACCGCGTCATTCACGGGACAGTAGAGGTGCGAGTCAATCGATTGAAATTGAATTGACAGTTTGGGGTATGCAGTCCTGAAGTTCGAAAGGTCAGGAATCAGCATTCGCCGCGACACTGACGCATAGGTTTGAATTGAAACAACGGCATCGTCATATCCGCGGACCGTCGATGTCGCAATCGACAGCTTGCTCAACAGATCCTGAACATAGCGCAGATAGAATTTTCCGGCGCGTGTCAGCTTGATTCCATTGGGTTCGCGATGAAACAGCTCTATATCGAGCAAGGTCTCAAGATCGCTGATCTGGTGACTGATCGCCGAAGCCGATACACAACGCTCCTTGGATGCACTGGCAAAGCTGCCATGCCTGGCAACGGTCTCAAACGTCTGAAGCGATGCTATGGTTGGCAAGCGTGTAGGCATAGTTCTCGGTTGGCACGATCAAGGCACAAGCACCGGTTTCCATCATTGTATGACTAAAAATCCGACCAAGCATATAGAGTGAACCGCCCCCTGATGTTTCTCATTGGCAAGGAACGCTGAAACCCGCCGCTGTTCCGCTTTTTCGTCCTGTACACAGCACTCATCACAATACCCGATTCGACGAAGCTGAATCAGACAGACATGAGAATAACCTCATCCAGACGATAATATTTTTCACTTGTCTGCTCGGCAATAGGCATACAGCATAAGATTTGGTTTACGCAGAACACTGCGGCCCCCGGGGAAACGGTATCCACGCAGATGCCGACGTTGTTCCAGGGGCGGTTTCTCCTTTGTGGATTTTTCGCAACTGAAGAGTAAACACCAAACATATGCAGAAGTAAGAAAAATGCAGGCGTTCGACGGCATTCGTGTACTTGACCTGACGCATGTGCTGGCGGGCCCCTTCTCGACCTATCAACTGGCGGTTCTGGGCGCCGACGTGATCAAGATCGAGGGGCCGGAGAATTTCGACATGAACCGCGAGATAGGCGCTGTCCGTCGCCTGAACAAAGCCATGATGGGCACGCATTTCCAGTCCCAGGCCGCGAACAAGCGCGCCATGACGATAAACCTGAAATCGGAGAAAGGACAGGAAATCTTCAAATCGCTCTGCCGGAACGCTGATGTCGTGGTGGAGAATTTTCGCCCCGGCACCCTGGACAAGCTGGGTCTCGGCTATGACGACATTCGGGCAATCAAGCCCGACATTGTCTACTGTTCCATTTCCGGATTCGGGCACACCGGCCCGAAGAGCGGACATGCAGCCTTTGACAACACGATCCAGGCCTATTCCGGTTTCATGGAACGGAACGGGCCCGCCGAAGGCGAATCGGTCCTGGTGGGCGCGCCGGTTCTCGACTTCGGCACCGGGGCCCAGGCGGCATTCGCCATCGCCGCCGCGCTGTTCCGGCGTGAACGCACCGGCAAGGGGCAACATCTGGACATCGCCATGCTCGATGCTGCGCTCATGCTGATGACGGACTCCGTCATGAATGCCGAGATCACGGGCAAGAATCCCGGTCGATCCCAGTACGCGCGCAAACCCTATGCCGGTTATGGCGGTTACGAGACGGCGGACCACGTGCTCATGATTGGCGCGGCCACACCGGCCCAGTACGCCAAGCTGTGGCGGGCGTTGGGGCGGGAAGACCTCGCCCGGGAGATGAACGGTCTGCGCACACCGGATATGGAGGACCGGAAAGAACAGGATGAAGCAATCCTGACAGACATCCTGAAAACAAAAACCGCCGAAGAATGGGAAACGATCCTCATCGGGGCCGGTCTGTCGGCGGCCCGGGTCCGCCCGATCCGCGAGGCGCTGGCAAGCGAACAGGTCGCGAGCAGGACTGTTGTCGGCAGCTTTGATTCGACGCATGCGAAGCGAGGCAGGATGAAACCTGCGGTTGCCGCGTTCAGGTGCTCGGAAGACGGCCCGGCGGTGACGTCCGAGCCCCCTGAATTCGGGGAGCATACCCGGGCTGTCATGTTGGAGGCCGGCTATTCGCCATTGGATATCGACAGTCTCGCCGCGGAGGGCGTAATCTGAATGCAGCAATCTGCTGCTATTGTTTCATGCAGGTGAATAGAGAAATTCATTAACCACTACTACAAACCAGAGGAGCTTTATCA
>CAZRSJ010000099.1:0-2592 GCA_964602805.1 uncultured Chromatiales bacterium
TGGAGGGCACCTGCCGCGATCTCCACCGGTACCTCGCGAAGCACATGGCCGGGGATCCGGCCGTCCAGGCCCCGCCGGGCAGTCCCGGCGAAGGCGGTGTCCCTTGACGTTCCGCCCCTGGCGGGGACGAAGGATGCCCCTGGCGGTGGATGACGGTCCGGCCTAGCTGCCCGATTTCCGCAGCGGCGGCCCGGTCCCCTGAGCTCCGGCGGCCTTCTGGCGACGCATCGCCTGGGCGGCATCAAAGCGTTCGCGCAGATACGCGATCTGCTCCCTGATCGACTGCGCCGCGGCTTCGCCGTCCTTGGCCCGCAGGGCGGACAGGATCTCCTCGTGCTGCCGGACGATGACCTCGCGCTCGCGAAAGCGGAACACCACCATATTCTCGATCGGCTGCAAAGCCTCGATGACGGTGAACATGACGAATTTCAGCACCGAGTTGTGCGTCGCGTCGGCAATGGCCCGATGAAACCGCACATCCGATGCACAGAAAGCCTCGTCCGAAACCGAAGCCTGTCTTTGTATCTCGATTTCACGGGCCAGTTCGGAGAGCTCCGCCTCGTTGCACCGCTCTGCGGCATGAAGCACGCACAGAACCTCCAGTTCCTGGCGTGCTTCCAGGATCTCCGGAATCTTGAACTCGCCCAGGCTGACGAGAAGCGCGGTGGCGGTCGTCAGGCTCGAGCTGACCTCCTCGTGGCTCGGACGGTTGATGAACGTGCCTCCGGTCGGACCGCGACGCGACCGGATCAGGCTTTGCGCAGCCAGCCGTTTCAGCGCCTCACGGATGGTGGGACGGGAAACCCGGAACTGGCGGGCGAGTTCTTCCTCGGTCGGCAGCTGATCGTCGGCCTTGAGTGTCCCGTCGGTAATGGACTCCCGGATCCGCTCGGCAATCTGCTTCGCGAGGCTCGCCGTCATCAGCGGCTCGTAGCTCACTTTTCTCATCTTGGTAAATGTAGGTCCCCCTGAACCGTTCATAGTCTACCGTAGCCACCCACAAACCGTCCAACCCAAGTGTCCCGCAGGCCGGTTCCTCGGAACCCGGTCCGCAACGCGCCGGCGCTTGCGGGTGGCCACCCGAATCGCCCGCAACACCTTCTGGCCCGTCCGGAATCCGCCCGCATCGGCACGCAGCTGCCTGGCGCGAATACAGGTTTCTCCGGGTGCGGGACACGCCGTCCGGCGAGGTAATAGTAATGCAATGTTAATTTGCTTGACAAATATCCAAATATGGGAAATTATTGCATCAAAAATATACTGAACAATTTCGCTCGGCTGTCATTCAGGACCGGCCGCATTTCGGGGAGCGCTGACGGGGCAGTGTTCGATTCCTGATCGCTTCACCACGATTTGCGGCAACAGCCAGGTTCCCGGAATGTCCAAAAAAGAGGATTCCACCATGTCCAAGACCAGTATTTCAATCATCACTCTCGCCGGTGTGGCCGCGGCCACCCTGATTGCATTCGGGCAGCCGGCATTCGCGGCCTCGGAACGCACCGTCAAGATCGCGGGCTGGGGCGCCAAGTCCGGGCCATTGCGCTCCTTCGGGGTGAACTCGGAGGCCGTGCTGACCGCGGCAGTGAAGTCCATCAACGACGCGGGCGGCGTGAAGCTGGGCGACGGCACCATGGCCCAGATGGAATTCACCTACTACGATTCCGCCTGCAATGCCGACCAGGCCATCTCCGTGGCGCGCAAGGTCGAATCCCAGACCGAGGCGCTGATCGGCATCGGCCCGACCTGCTCCGGCGCTGCGGCGGCCATGTACGGGATCTTCCAGAAATCAGTGGACGACGCGTCCGACACCGGGCTCCAGTTCCCGATTCTCACCGACACGGCGATCCGCCCCGGCCTGGCCAAGAAGTCCCAGTGGACGTTCCGCAACGTCCCCAACGAAATCACCATGTATGACGAGCTGTTCTCCTGGCTCCGTACCCAGTATCCCGACGCCAAGACGATCTACGGCGGAACCGAGACCGACCAGGCCCATTCCAAGCTGACATTTGCCATCGTCATCGTCCCCCTGGCCAAGAAGCACGGCTTCGAATGGGTCGGCGGGGGCATCGAGGGCGTCACGGGCAAGGTGCGGGACGGTTATGAGAACGTGCTGGAGGTCTCCAAGTCGTCGAACTGGCTGATGGCCGACACGAACTTCTCGGTCCAGGCCCGGGCGTTCAAGAAGTCGGGCGCCGACATGCTGATCGTGTCATCGCACCCGTTCACCACCTGCGGCATGCTGAAAGAGATGAAGCGCCAGCGGATCACCCCCGCGGTGCTGGTGGGACTCACCAGTTCATCCAGCGCGGAAACACTGAAGGGCTGTGCCGACGCCGCGGAAGGCATGTACATCCCGACCGGCTTCGCGCCGATCACGGATGCCGCCGCCGCGGTTGCGGCTGCTGCCCAGGCCAACGGCGGATTCGCTGACCTGCACAGCGCGGCTGCCTGGGAGAACGCGCACATCATCAAGCAGGTGGTCGAATCGATGGGCATCATGGCCAAGCCCGATACGCTCCAGGCCGACCGGCGGAAGGTCCGCGACGGCCTCGAGGCCCTGGTCAGCGTCAACGGCCTGATGGGTGAGATCGG
>CAZRSJ010000100.1:0-2508 GCA_964602805.1 uncultured Chromatiales bacterium
ATCTCGTGACAAAGCCTAATCACAAGACATAGTCAGGTAGTCGATATAGTGGAGGATGTTATGAAATAGCGGAAACCATTCACCGCAGTCCAGCAGGTTCGACTCCTGCCCGGTAAAGGTGCAGCCCACCAACCGGGAGCGAGTGTTGCGTGGCGTGCGGCAACGCACGTCGCGAAGCGTACACAGCGGGTGGTGAAGCGGCGTTATTGAGCCCCGATATAGGATTCCGATGGTGCCCTCAGTTTCGACAAGTTGGGGGCAGCACCTGCGGTGCCGCAATGGCGAGGCACAGCAGGGCCGTCCGGGGTCGCTGGAGCGGCGCAAAGCCACGGGATGGACTGCCAGGAAACCTGGGAGAACCTGCATTCTCCACCTTGAGAGTACGGTTGAGGGGCACCGGTACAAAGCCCCGGCCCGGCGACAGGTCTGCGGTCGCCGGGAGCGCGCAAGCGAACCACGACGAGACAGGCTATATAGGTGGTACCGGCTGGCGAATCAATAAGCCGAAGGGACGGGATGCAGGTGGTCTTAGCGCCCTGATAGTAGTTCGCCAGGCGAACTGGCAGAAGGTAGGGGGTGAAAGTCCCCCGTGTTGAAGGCTTAACCAGCCACGACTCTCCGCGAGCCGTGCGTGTGTCTCCGTGAGGGGGCAGGCGAAGTGTCGGTAGCGGTACGGGTGGGCAGGGCTATTGAGCATCGAAAGTGCGAATTTTGGGGTGCCGAGACCTTTACTATGGTTGAAGGCAACATTCCCAGTCTCGCTTTGGTGAGAGGCCGGGAGGCCCCACGGTGTCGAAGAACCCATGCACGTCCGCACGCCTTCTGCCGGGACCCTGGGAGGTCTTCATATTGCCCCGCGTCGAGGGGCCGCATGAGGAAAGAGAAAACTGAATCTTATGATGAACGATATGAAGAAGTCGGATGAGTCCGTACGAGCGTCGAGGTCGGCGAACAACGGGGGGCAACCCCTTGCGGAGTCGGCGGAGCAAAGGGACTCAACCAAGGAGAATCCGGGAAGCCAAACCACGTGCCGGACCCAGTGCCGGGAAAGCGTGCTGCCTGCGGCGGACCGGATACGGCAAGCAGCTGAGAGAAACCGGAAGGAGCGACTGACTGCGCTGCTGCACCACATCACGCCCGAGACCCTGAAGGCCGCCTTCCACGCCCTGCGGCGTGACGCGGCGCTGGGAGTGGACGGGAAATCGTGGAGCGAGTATGGGGAGGGGCTGGAAGAGAATCTGCTCGACCTTCACCGCCGCGTACATGCGGGAACGTACCGGGCGCTGCCGGTTCGGCGGGTCAACATACCCAAGCCGGACGGCGGAACACGACCGCTCGGGATCGCTGCGCTGGAGGACAAGATCGTCCAGAGAGCGATGGTGGACGTGATCCTTACACCGATATACGAGGTGGAGTTTCTCGGATTCAGCTATGGGTTCCGACCGGGGCGGAAGGCGCACGATGCGCTGGATGCTCTGGCCTACGGGATCGAAAGGAAGAAGGTCAACTGGATTTGCGACGCGGACATCCGAAAATACTTTGACACAATTCCCAGAGATGCGTTGATAAGAATGCTGGAACACCGCATTGGCGACAGGCGAGTCATCCGCCTGATCGCGCGATGGTTGAACGCCGGGATCATGGAAGAGGGAATCCGGTCGGACACGGGGATCGGCGTCGTTCAGGGGTCCATCGTTGGGCCTTTGCTGGCGAACGTGTTCCTGCACTATGTATTCGACCTGTGGTTCCAGAAGAAATGGCGTCCGAACAAACCCAAGGGCGAAGCCATCGTGGTTCGCTATGCGGACGATGTGGTTGTCGGATTTCAGTACAGGCAGGATGCAGAGCAGTATCTCAGGGATGTTCGGGAGCGGTTGGCCGAGTACGGCCTCGAACTGCATCCGGACAAAACCCGTATCGTTGAGTTCGGAAGGTTCGCGGAAAGCAACCGGAAGGCTCGCGGAGAGAGAAGGCCGGAGACATTCGAGTTTCTGGGATTCGTGCACTTCTGCACGAGGACCCGGGAAGGAGGATTCAGGCTGGGACGCAAACCAGCAAACAGTAGGATGGCAAGGACGCTGAAACGGATTCGGGAGATATTGCGCAAACGTATGCACTGGGACATCTGGGATGTAGGCAAGTGGCTCGGCAAGGTCCTTGAGGGCTGGCTGAACTACTTTGCCGTGCCCGGGACGTCGAGGTGGTTGGAGAAATTCAAATACCGGTTAAGCAGACTATGGATGAAGACCATTCGCAGACGGTCGCAGAGAGCCAGCTTCAGTTGGCGGAAACTGGACCGAATGGTAGAGCCTCTATGGCCCAGAACCAACATACGCCACCCATGGCCGGAAGAGCGGTTTGCCGTCAATTATCCGAGGTAGGAGCCGGATGGATTAACGTCCACGTCCGGATCTGTGCGGGGGGCGCCGGGCAACCGGCGTTCCTACCGCGACCCGTTGAAGGCGGGGAACCGTGGCCATCGGGACCCGCTGGAGGGAAGCGGGGCGT
>CAZRSJ010000101.1:0-2455 GCA_964602805.1 uncultured Chromatiales bacterium
ACTAGGTATCCAACATCCGTATTCCATCCGTGATCCGCCTTCAGGAGGCAGCATGTCCACAAAGATCATCCCGACCCTGCGCTACACCGACGCGCCCGCCGCCATCGACTGGCTGTGCCAGGCGTTCGGGTTCGAGAAGCACCTCGTCGTGCCCGGCGAGGACGGTTGCATCGCCCACTCCCAGCTCACCTTCGCCGGCGCCATGGTCATGCTGGGATCGGCCGGACGCGGCGGCTATGACGACCTGATCGTCCAGCCGGCGCAGGCCGGCGGCGAGACCCAGGCGCCCTACGTCATCGTCGAGGATGTCGACGCCCACTGCGACCGTGCCCGCGCGGCCGGCGCGGAGATCGTCATCGAGCCCGCGGACCAGGACCATGGCGGCCGCTTCTATGCGTGCCGCGATCCCGAGAAGCATCTGTGGAACTTCGGCTCCTACGACCCTTGGGAGACATAGTGAGCAGACCGTTTCGGCACTTTCCTATATACGCGTCAGCCCTGAGCGACCGGGAGTTTCATGACCGGATTTTCTTGAGCTCTACAAGCAATGTACAGGGAGCGAACTGGACGGCCCTTGACATCGGATGAAGAACAGGCGCTGGAACAGGCATCGGCAGCAAGCCATTTCATGAAGCCTACCGAAAAGGCTGAAACCGCCTTCAATGTTCATGGGATTCTTATTGCCTGAGAATTATTCTTGCGGAATATTGCAGTTTTCTAAAATGAATTAAATTTGATATAATATTATCAATAATATCCTCATAGTCATTTAAATTGATAATATGTTGTATTTTTCGAACTCACCGCGGGAAGTTCAGAACCACTTGGCGGCCACCTTGCGCAAACGGCGCAAAGCCCGCAAGCACAGCCGGCAAAAAACCGCTGAGCTCAGCGGTGTACCAAGCCCGACGCTACGGCATTTCGAGACGACTGGAGAGATATCGCTGCGGCAATTCCTGATGTTGTGTGCGACTTATGGCGACCTTGCTCATGCAGATATGTTGTTGCCGGAACCCGGGCCAGCCACCATGGACGAACTGTTGGCTACACACCGTAATAGTCCGTGAACGAACTTCGCGTTTATTTCCACGGTCTGGAGTCTTCTGATCCCATGTTCCTGGGACGGCTTGGCTATGGCAGGGGGGACAATTACACGCACTTTGAGATGAACCCCGAGTTTCTCCGGCTTGGCATTGGTCTCTCCCCATTTCATCTGAAACCAGAGACCGGCCTGCAGGCTGCCTCGTTGAGACCATTTGCGGGTTTGCATGGCTTGTTCGCGGACTCTCTGCCGGATGGATGGGGCCAGCTGCTCATGGATCGCACTTTCCGCCAGCGCGGCATGAATCTCGATGCCATTACGCCGCTGCATCGTCTGGCGTTTATTGGCTCCCGCGCGATGGGCGCGCTTTCTTACGTGCCGGACACGGAAGCCGGGCCGTTGGCTGCCGATTTGCTGGATCTTCCAGCAATCGGCCTGGAAGCCACCCGGCAATATCAGGGAGAAACCGTCGAAGTGCTCGACGAGTTTGTTGGTCACGCCGCTCCATCCGGTGGCGCCCGGCCGAAAATACTGATCGGGCTCTCGGATACCGGCGACTCGATAGTGACCGGCGCCGAGGACTTGCCGAATGGTTACAGTCATTGGATCGCCAAATTCCCAACGGGCAATGCACCTGATGATCGATCCGCCGGCGCGATCGAGCACCTGTTCGCGAAGATGGCCCGCAGGGCCGGCATTCGCATGGCGGAAACCCGGCTGGTTCCCGGGCAAAAGGACCACGCCTACTTCCTGACACGTCGATTCGATCGTTTGCCGGGCAACCGGCGATTGCATGTTCACAGCGTTGCCGGGCTGGTCCATGCCGACTTCCGAGTTCCCGACTTCGACTACCTCGAGTTGCTCAAGCTCAGCGACTTATTGACGAAATCACATGCGGAAAAGGTCGAATTCTTTCGCCGTATGGTTTTCAACGTGGTCACTGGAAACCGAGACGATCACACCAAGAACTTTGCTTTTGTTATGCAACCCAACGGAATGTGGGTTGCCAGTCCGGCCTACGACCTGACCTACAACCTGGGTATTCGGGGGTATCACAGCATGACCATTGAGGGGAAAGGCAGAGACTTCACGCGCGAAGATTGCCTTGCACTGGCATACAGAGTATCCATCCCCCGGAAATCAGCAATACAGATCATGCAGCAAGTATCCGACGCGGTCTCAATGTGGGCTGAAGAAGCCAGGCATTACGCCATTCCAAAAGAGCAAGCAGCCGAAATACAGGCGCATATCCAAGGTCAGTGCTCTCAATTACTCGCGGTTTCGGCGCTGCTGAAATCCGGGGCGCCGGCACCTGTACCCGAGGCAAATGAAGCGCCCGGATGCTGAATTCGTTCTCGGAGTTTCCTTCCCTGCAAGTGTCTAACAGCTCTATGACATCTGGCTGTTGCTCCT
>CAZRSJ010000102.1:0-2207 GCA_964602805.1 uncultured Chromatiales bacterium
CCGGTACGGCTGGAATCCCGACGGATAGGCCGCAGCCCACAGGGACAGGTCCTTTCCACCGAGGTGTGCTGCGGCACTCCAGGCAGCCTTGCGCCTGGTCGAATCACTGTCCACCGTGGCCATGACGTAGACGCCCCAACCGATATAGGCCATGTTGGGTGCCTCGTTCGCCATCTGCTCCCATTCTCCGGTCCCCGAGTTGTACACCTCGTTCGAGCCGGGCAGGATGCCGAAGCCAACCACGTCACCAACTACGGACGTGTCGGATGTCCGTGCGTTGGAACCGACGTCGCCCCACCAGGACAGCATGCCGCCAGTGCCGGCCAGGAACTGCTGGAACGCCGTCGTGCCTGGATCCGCGTTGATCTGATCGGCCGGCTGCGTATCCATGATGTCAAGGACTTCCTGGATCGCACGAACAAATGCCGGGTTGTTCACCCTGGGCTTCATCGTGTCCGGGTCGAAGAGCCAGGCAGGATCGTTCGGATGCTTGGCGTAAGCCGTAGCCCGATCCTCCAGGAAATAGAAGCCGAAACCGCCCCAGCCCTTCAGCGGATCCAGATAGCCATGCGCATCAAGCCCGGTGAGGGGGTCGACCTTCCCTTTCAGGAACCGGGAATGTGCCTGCACCTGCGCCCAGGTGGTCGGCGGTGCCCAGTCGCCCTCGCCGCCCTCGGCAGCCCAGGCTTCAGCAAATTCCTCATTGTCGAGGCTCTTGCAGAAAGACGACTTTAGCCGCCTTTTCTGCAGGTGATGTCAGGGAGGCAAGTTTCGGGACAGGCGCTATCTCTTGGGGTATCATGCGGTTAGCAGACCAAATGATGACCCGCGGAGACTACGCCCATGTCCCTGAGAGATATTCTATCGCGTTACTGGCGCGGATTTCAACCGGAACTCTATGAAGCCGTCGAGGAGACGGTCGGGTCGCTGAGCGATCGATATCGGCTGCTGCTTGATGTCTTCGAGTTCGTGCGTGTTGAGAAGCTGATCGGGTCTGGCTTTGGTCCGGGCCGGCCAGCGAAGCATCGTGTTTCCCTGGCGCATGCGTTTCTGGCCAAGGCGGTCTTCGACCTTTCTTCGACGCGAGACCTGATCGAGCGGCTGCAGGTTGACGAGAAGATGCGCCGCCTTTGCGGCTGGTCTTCGGTGCGGGCGGTTCCGAGCGAGGCGACCTTCTCGCGTGCGTTCGCGGAGTTTGCCGAGAGTTCCTTGCCGACCCGGCTGCATGAGGCGTTGGTGGAGCGCACGCTCGGAGAGCATCTGGTCGGGCACATCTCGCGGGATTCGACTGCGATCGAGGCGCGGGAGAAACCGGCTCCGAAACCTGCCAAGGCTGCGAAGCCGAAACGCAAGCGGGGACGGCCGCGCAAGGGCGAGGAGCGTGCGAAGGAAGCGAGTGTGCTGGAACGGCAGCAGGGCATGGAACTCCGCGAGATGCTGGACGATTTGCCCAGGGCCTGCGACGTGGGCAGGAAGAGAAACGCCAAGGGACACGGCACCTTCTGGATCGGCTACAAGCTGCATCTGGATGTCGCCGACGGAAGCATCCCGGTGAGTTGCATCCTGACCTCGGCTTCCGTGCATGGCAGCCAGTTCGCGATTCCTCTCGCGACGATGACCTCGGAGCGTGCCGGCAGCCTGTACCACGTGATGGACAGCGCCTGTGACGCCAAGGAGATCCGTGAGCACAGCCTCTCTCTCGGCCATGTGCCGATCATCGATACCAACCCGCGCCGTTCGGCGGAACGCAAACAGGAGAAGATCCGCGAGGCGAAAGCCCGGCGTTCCATCGGCTACACATATCCCGAGGCACGGCACCATGCCGAGCGCTCTACCGTCGAACGGGCGAATGGGCGGCTCAAGGACGAGTTCGGAGCCCGGCACCTGCGCGTGCGGGGCCACGCCAAGGCATTGTGCCATCTCGCGTTTGGAGTTCTGGCACTGACCGTGAGCCAGCTCATGAAACTGCAGATCTGATACCCCAAACCCACTTCTTACCCCTGCCGAACTCCTCCTCCGTCCAGGAGGCACCGGGAGACTATGGCCGATGGCCCGGCAACCGGCTCCAATCAGGGCCGGAAGGCAGGCCGAAACGCTGGAAACGGCCTTGCAGCACCCGGAAATCCGATCAAAAGCCGGCCAGAACTCACACTGACCAACTCAACGCGCGATCAAACGACCGACTGCCGGAATATTGCAAGAGGCTC
>CAZRSJ010000103.1:0-2172 GCA_964602805.1 uncultured Chromatiales bacterium
GCAAGTGGTGCATCCACCCGAACCAGATTCCGCTCGCCAACGACGTCTTCGCGCCGTCGCCCAGGGAGATCGAGCAGGCACAGAAGATGGTCGATCTCTACAACGAGTCCGTGGCGAAGGGGGCCGGGGCTGGCGGCAAGGGCGGGCAGTTGGTGGACGCGGCTACGTTGCGGATCTATGAGCCGGTGTTGGAGAGGGCGCGGGCTACTGGGAGGTTGTAGGCTGGAGCGCTTTAGCCTGAGCCGTGAATCTCGATCCGTTGGATGCCGCCTCCAAGTCGCCGATTGCCGCTCCACAGCCCGGCACATCTTCTCCCAGGCGTAGCTCCATGAAGCCACAACCTCCTTCTCCTCCGCCCCGCAAAGAAGTAATGCAGTTCAGCAACGACCGGACGTCAGTCACGACGTATCCCGTGCGCGGATTCCTTCTAGACGAAGCCACATTCCACAAGATCTGTATGGCAGTCGCTCGAGTGAATTCCCCTCCCAGACCGTCCAGACACCAGGTTGCATCCTCATCGCCTCCGACCTCGAGTGACAGTGGAATAGAAATCACCGCGGAATGGCGCGACGGCCGGGCAACGTTCAGCGGATTTGACAGCTTCAGGGCCTACCGGAGCGGACTCGCCTATGACCTTCTCAGGTTGTCTGTGCAGACGTATCCAGATGCTTCGGACGACGACTACGCCACCAGCATCCGTGTCGCTTTTCGCTCCTGCTGGCTAAGCATGCGTCCCGTTGCTCTCACTGTAACAGCCCCCAACCTCCTCGTGCCGGACCTTCTCAGGAACACCGAGGGCATGGTGAGAACGACGGTCCTTCAGAAGCGTGCTGGCGGGAGGTTTTTCCTTTGGAAAAGCGTCCGACCCAAGTTGCGCCACAAGATCAAACGGTGGTTCAGCTCCCGGATCGGCCGGCGGCTCGGCAGATGGATGGCGCCAGCCAGCTTTCTATTAGCCTTGGCCGGATTTCTATTGACGCTATACCTCCTACTCGAGTCGTGTCGGCCGGAAGGCTAAGCCCTGGCAAGTACCAGAGTTACTCTGGCCTGGCGCCTCCGGTCGAGGCCTGCGGAAGCGCGACGAAGACTGCCGGCGTCCCGGCCGGCCAAGCCGCGCAGACGGTCTGCGACTAGATCAGCCGGAGCTTGAGGCGGCTTTCTGGGCCGACGCAGACGGGTCGAGCTTGCCGGTGACCCCGGCGCTGTTGTCCAAAGTGGCCAGCATCTTCATCAACCGATCCAGCGTGAAGCGCCCGAGATCGGCGTTACGGATGCGGGAGAAATCCGCCGCAGCGAACCCGGTGAGATTCGCCGCCTCGCAAACAACGAGACCACGGTGGTCCAACACCGCGATGACTCGCGCAGCGAGGACAGCCCGGCCCTGCTTCAGGTCGGCCTGGGGGTCACCGAAGTCTCGAAAGACGTTCCCGCTTCCGTGAACGAGTTCGCTCTCTTCGTAGGTGATCTTCGGCCCAGGCATCACGCCGCCGTCAGACGCACCCGTTCCCCGTCCAGCTCGAGCGTGGTCTTGGAGTAAGTCAGCTTCTGAACGATCTTGCCGTCCCTGAAGTGCAGAATATCGAGGCCGCGCCTCGCTTCGTGTTTGTCTCCCTGGCCCTTCTCGAAGGAAGGCGAGTCGAGCTGCCAGCGGAAGAGCATCTTCTGTTCGACTTCGTCGATGAAGGTCTCTTCGGTCGTGAACACGAAGTTTCCGTGATTGGCGAACCATGGCGCCCATGCCTCACGGAGATTCTCCTTGCCGCGGACCGAGGCTCCGGTCCAGTTCTCGAAGTAGATCTCGTCGTCAAACAGGTCCATCACGCCGTCGAGGTCGTGCTCGTTCCAGGCGGCGCCCCATTTGGCGAACGCGCTGGCCATTTCGTCTCGTGTCAGCATGGTCTCTTCCTCCTTGGTAACGGCACAGAGAAGCAAGGGCTGCCCAGACGGGCAGCCCTTGAGCCGACAGCACGCTGCCGGCGGGTATCTGTCGGAGACTATCCGCGCTGAGCCCCAAGAGCCCTAGGTCCGCGGCGATGGAAGTCTGGCGGGTGGCCGCGGCCGCCTCCATCATCGGCACCCGTGGCCCGCGTCAAGGAGGCGGTCGGGCGCGTCCCAGGGGCCTAGCCCGTATATCTCACGGTGGTGATTTGAGATCGGGTCTCATCCGGCGGA
>CAZRSJ010000104.1:0-2072 GCA_964602805.1 uncultured Chromatiales bacterium
CTGAACAGCCGCGAGACCGCCCTGGCGGTTTCATCCTTCGTGTCGGTCCGGGCGCGTTCATGGAAGAAATCCGCTGTCCTGGTCCCGCTCGCCATGGAGACTCCGAAATCCGCTTGCGGGCTGTGCAGATGAAGCGGCAGTTCAAAGCCGAATGGAAGGGCGCCCATTGTGATGGGAAGTTTCCCGGCACATTCGAGGATGCGCTTCCATTCGGGGTCTCCGATCAGAATCGGCGAGACCCGGTTCCGGAACTGTCCGAGCAGTTCACCCATGCTGCCGCCTTCTTCGGCAAGACGGTCCTGGGTAAGAATGATTGCCTCGTCAATATCCATATTTATTCCTCGGGACTGCAGGGAACGGGGGCCCGGACAGCCCATGCCGACGGACGCCGGGCCTGCCGGGAACGGCGTATGGCCGGGACAATCACCCGCGCCACAGGCATGCCGGCGCAGTGCCGGGTCCGGTCCTGCGCCCGGGGCTCCATGCCCCCGGCTTCGGCGGTCGTGCGGTCATTTCCCGTATTTGCTTGCGTGTCCAAGTCCTTCAGGCTTCCAGGGTCCCGACGAGACGCTCCAGGGCCTCGATGCAAAATGCGGTGGTCACGGATTCAGAGCCGTGCCCGATCTGTCCGAACGCGCCCCATCTCAGCGATTGGTCGCCAAACGCGAGCAGTTCCGGCCAACTGCCGTCTTCACGCTGGGAACCGATGAACCTTTCCACCTGACGTTTCACGTCGATACTTTCAAGGCGGTCGATATTATAGAGTGCCGAGACTGCCTGTGCGGTCTGGAGGAGGTTGCCGAATTCCCCATTCCTGCCGCCCAGGTCAAGGATTCGATCCGCAAGTATCGTCCGCAGACTGTCGAGAGCGGGTTCGGCGCGCATCATGGCACGGGTTGTTGCATAGTAGATCGTGACCGTGTCGGGATACCACTTGGACGAGTCCTTGAGCCGGTCCTCGATGATCAGTGCCTCCAGCCATCGTTGGGCGTCCCTGGTTTCGGGGTGGTCACCGAGGTAGGCGATGACATTCGCGTTGACCACAGGATCGGCTTCGATACGGAAGCTGGACACGACATCGGGTTCGTCTTCCTCCAGCATCCAGGTTTTGAAACAGCCGTTGTCGTCGCGGTTCGCCAATATTCGCCGGACATTCCTTCCCAGAAAGATCCAGGGGTGGGTCCCGATGACAAGCGAACAGACGGTGGTGCTGTCAAGATCCTGGGGAAGATGGCGGTAGTAGCGCCACAATCCGGGATACTCGATGGTGCTGACGAGATACTTTCTGGTGGCGTCGCACAGGGCCTTTGCCCGGGTCTCATCGCTGCTTTCCAGGGCAAGCACGCAAAGGGCCGAAATGAATGGAGGCTTTTCGAAATGCCTCGGAATGTCCGGATCGGCGATATTGAACCTGATGCAGTGCCAGGCCCCGGATTCGTCGACCACGGATTCCAGGAAGGCCAGGCCGCGGAGGATGCATTCCCTGCCCTCTTTGGCAAGTGACTTCGGGGTGGCGGCGTGCTTGCGGGCGCGCACCCGTTCGGGGGCGGGCGGGCGTATGGGCGGTGCGGGGTCGTGGAGCGTCCTGCGGAGAAACGCCAGTGACGTTGCGCCGGCTTTCGCTTCCTTCCGCTCGGTCTCGCTGAATTTGCTGCGCGGCGGGATCACCAAGTGCGTGGCGGAATAGGTTTCTTCGTGCACGTGTATCTCATGGTCTTCGGCCAGGGAAACGCCAAATTCCCTTGCGATCGTTTCCTTTGGATTCTTGACAAGGCGTGCGCGAAAGTCGCTGTCCTCGGCGGCTCGTGAAGCAATGCGATCGGTTGCGTCAGCAGGTTTCTTCATGGATGGTTTCCATTTGCGCGAGACGTGGTCGGATGTGGGTCCCCGGCTGCCGGATGATGGAACAGGGCCAACCTTCCGACCCGCGATTCCGGGTCAGGCGACCTGTCTCTTGACCAGTTCTTTGAATACCCCGTCGACCTCCATGAGTTCGTCGAAGGAGCCGCTCTGTACGACTTTTCCGGCCTGCAGCACGTAGATGCGGTCGGCCTGTTCCAGCGTGGACAGGC
>CAZRSJ010000105.1:0-2067 GCA_964602805.1 uncultured Chromatiales bacterium
GTTATAGTGTGCCGTGGAAAGGCACGTTTTCCTTGTGGGTGCGAATCCCACCCAGCGGCTGTCGCTGCCGCTGGTAGCAGCCAGGGCGATGCATGGAGGTAACGACATGGGTTGAAGCACTCTGGCAGAAGGACCGCGACCGATATGCGACACCCTAAACGGGCACGAAGCCGGAAACGGCGGAGACGGCCAAGGGGGGAGCTAAGTCGGAAGGGCGGTTCAGCGACCATGCAGGCCGGAACGCGAAGTGAACGCTGAGCAGGCCTCGAAACGGGCTGATTGCGGAAGCCGACCCTCCTATAACTAAGGGGAAGGCCACCGACTGGCCGGGAAGCAAGCGACGGAACAACCGGCTGGTTTCCGCCGGGGTAGTGGCGTCGGCATGCATGTAAGGTGGAAAGCGGAGCAACACGGGAAGCCCTGTCGGTGCCGTGCACGCGGCAACCGGACCCCCGCGAGGGGCAGGCTGGGCCGGCAGGGTGGCGGATGGGTCCGTATTACCGTGGACGCGGGGTAATGCCCGTCGAGGGAAGGGACCCTGAGTCGGGAGCGGTACGGAAAGGAGGCGGGGACATGACCACTGGCGCGAGCCTAACAGGGTCGGCGAACGTTCGGAAACTCCAGACCGTGCTACAAGCGAAAGCGAAGGAAGAACCCGGACGGCGCTTTCACGCCCTTGTCGACAAGGTATGGCGGGAGGACTTCCTGCTGGCGGCATGGGTGCTGGTCCGACGCAACGGCGGAGCGGCTGGAGTGGATGGAGTGACGGTCGCGGATGTCGGGGCGCACGGGGTGAAGCGTTGGATCGGGGAACTGTCGCGGGAACTGAGGGAAGGCACCTACAAGCCGAGTCCGGTGCGACAGGTGCTCATCCCGAAGAAGCAGCCAGGGAAGTTCCGTCCCTTGGGCATCCCATGCCTGAGGGATCGGGTTGCGCAGACGTCGGCCATGTTGGTGCTTGGGCCGATCTTCGAGGCGGACCTGGAGCCGGAGCAGTACGGATACCGGCCGGGACGAAGCGCCAAGGACGCGGTCGGGCGGATACACCGCTTGGTGAACCGTGGCCGCAACGAAGTGGTCGATGCGGACCTCTCCAACTACTTCGGCGAGATACCGCACGCCGAGTTGATGAAGAGCGTCGCGCGGCGCGTGAGCGACGGGCGGATGCTTGGACTCGTCAAGGCGTGGCTGGAGATGCCGGTGGTAGAGGAGGACGGGGAGGGCGGCACGCGCCGCACGAACCGGGCGCGAAGGGAACGGAAGGGGACGCCGCAAGGCGCTCCGATCTCACCGTTGCTGAGCAACATCTACATGCGGCGGTTCATCCTTGGCTGGAAGGCGCAGGGCCATGCCCGGCGCTTCGGTGCGGAGATCGTGAACTATGCGGACGACTTCTGTGTGCTCGGAACGGCCCCGGCGGCGGAGATGCTGGCGGCGGTCAACCGGATCATGGACAGGCTGAAGCTGCCGGTCAACGCCCAAAAGACCCGGTGCCTCCGATGCCCCGAGGAGCCTCTTGAGTTCCTCGGATACCGCATCGGCTGGAACTATCGCCCGAAGGACGGACGCCGGTACATCGGCACACGGCCAAGCAAGGCGAGCGTTCAGAGCATCTGCCGCAGGATCAGTGCGCAAACGGCCCGGCGGTACCAGGGTTGGTCGGCAGAGGAGGTCGTAGGACGCCTCAACCGGATGTTGTCGGGGTGGGCGAACTACTTCGATCTCGGGCAGGTCAGCCCGGCCTACAAGGCCGTGGACCGGCACGCGACCCGGCGGCTACGACAGTGGCTCGGGCGGAAACACAAGGTGAAATCGGGGGGGTACGTGCGCTTCCCCGACGCCTGGCTGCGGGATAGCTGCGGCCTGAAGCACCTTGGGCCAACGACCCGGGACCTTCCGTGGGCGAAGGCATGATCCCGGCTGAGAGCCGGATGCGGGAAATCTGCACGTCCGGTTCGATGAGCGGGGGCTGGAAACGTGACAACGGGAGCCGGACTGAGGCCCGGAGCGAAAGCGACGGAATCGCCACCGGACCCTATCGTCGGCGCGCCAGCCCTCGACTCTACC
>CAZRSJ010000106.1:0-2007 GCA_964602805.1 uncultured Chromatiales bacterium
AAAAAAGCCGGCGCATGTGCGCCGGCCCGGGAAGGGAAATTTGAGTAGATCGTCAGTGAGGCCTGGATGATCCGGCTGCCTGACGGTTTCTGCGCAATGATCTGGCGACGAATCGGGTCCACTGCTCGCGGGACAGGCCGAGCCTGGCATTGAACCGGTCGCAGATCCAAACCTCGGACGCCAGACGCTGCCGGTGGCTTCCAGGCAGAGTTCGGCTGCCCGGTCGCGCAGTTCGAAAGCGTCCCGACGCGAAGTCAGGCATTGTACGCGGTGAGTGAGCCACTCGAGCTCGTGGGATTTGATTTCCGACCCGTCCTGCTCCCGCTGAAGATCCTGCAGTTCCGGCATATACCGATCGATGTTCCCATCGATTCGCCTGATCTGCTGGTCGAACAGGTTGACGAATCCGCATAGCAGGGAGTCCGTTTCGTCCGCGAGCTGGAAGCCGGTAGGCCCGATGTCCCTTGCGAGGACATCGAATGCGATGATCATGCTGCCGATTGCGACTTCACGTTCCCAGATTTCCCTAGGATCATATTCGCCGGGCTCGGGAGCTACGCCATGCAGTTTTGCTTGCTCGCAGATATGGGCCAGGTTGGAGTGGCTCGAGAGATCATCGGAATGATCGTGTTGGGTGTCGTTGAACATTGTGTTTCCTCATGATTCAGAAATGAAAGCATGTGGAGACGGTTCAACCCCGATGGGGAAGAATCTCCCCATGCGGGTAACAGGCGGACGCCTGTGGAATTGAGAAATGACGCCGGGCCCGGAGGCCGTCCACGCACGGGCGCCGTCGTGGACTGGGTGCAGCTTCAGGTGCTGCGTCCCAATGAACAAAAGGTAACAATCCTTCCTGGATGAAGCAAGGCGCTGGCGTGTAACAGGGGAAATTTCAGTGAGGATCTTCCCTGTTCAACTGAACGGTTCAGCAGAACGGATATTGCCAAACTGACGCCGAACAGGCGACAATACTGGTGTGCTCAAGATCAAACACAAGGGATTGCGCGATTTCGCGGCCTCAGGGTCGCTTCGGGGCATCCAGCCTGCAATGGCAGGCAAGCTCGCCCGGATGCTGCATGACCTTTCTGCAGCGCAATCCCTGGATGATCTGGCCAACACGGCATACCGCCTGCATCCGCTCCAGGGCGATCTTGCCGGACACTGGAGTATCCGTGTTTCCGGCAACTGGCGGATCACTTTCCGCTGGACAGAGACCGGACCCGCCGATGTGGATCTGGTCGACTATCATTAGAGGACAGACATGAACGATACCATCACCACCCCGGCCGTTCCGAGCCATCCGGGAGAAACCCTGAAAGCCACCATAGAAAACCATGGTCAAAGCGTAGCATCGGCGGCCAGGGTCCTCGGCCTGTCGCGGCAGTTCCTTCACCGAGTGATCGCCGGCAAGCGTTCGATCACCGTGGAGACCGCCATGCGCCTCGATGCGGCGAACTGGGGCTCTGCAGAGTTCTGGATGGCCAGGCAGGCAGGCCACGACATTGCTCAGGCCCGCGCGGAGAAGGCCGCCTGATCAGGGCGGCCGATTGCCTGTTCGTCTGAAATGATGAAACCGGGATCCGCAACCGGGAACCGGCGACGAAAGGAAAGCGGCCCGAAGGCCGCTAAATGATGGAAGTACCGACGTTTCTCAAGGCTGAGGATGATGCAGGAAGTCCAGCCAGTAGTCGATCAGGCGGAAGACGTCTGATGCTACGCATCGGCGGGGATTGACCTCGTCGTCCCAGACCAGCCTGTCGGTTTTCGTGTTGATGACCAGCCAGCGGTTCCTGACCAGGCGCACTTGGTATCCGCGCCAGAGCCAGGTTCGTGTAACCACGGGTCCCCACCGGTTGGTCGATTGATATGTGCTGCTGTCCATTTTGATCACCAATTGATGTGCATTCGAAAATACGGAAATACAGCACTCCCGGACGGGGACGGTATTTCCCCGTGCGGGCAGAGGGCCGGAGCCCTAGAATTAGTGGATTCGGGAGTGGCTGCCCC
>CAZRSJ010000107.1:0-1995 GCA_964602805.1 uncultured Chromatiales bacterium
CGGTGGTGACCGTCGTCGCGTTCGGGATCATCGTCGACGACACGATCCACTTTCTGACCAAGTACCTGAAGGCGCGCAAGGAGGGGCTTCCTGCGCCCGAAGCCGTGCGCTACACGTTCGGCGCTGTCGGCCACGCGTTGGCGACGACCACCGTCGTGCTTGCACTGGGATTCCTGGTATTCACGGCATCCGGATTCGAGCTGAGCTGGGCGCTGGGAATCCTGGTATCGATGACGATCGTCATCGCGCTGCTGACCGATTTCCTTCTGCTGCCTACGCTGCTGATGGCCATCGACAGGAGAAAGTAGACGCCAGGCGGTCGTTGTGGGCCGTTCCGGCTTTCTTCAGGGCCGCTCCTGATCGGCCTGGCCCCGAATTCCGTTTCCGGGATCGTCGGGTCAGTGCCCGGGCAGGATCCGGAACGATGCTCTGCGGTTGCTGTCAACCGATGCATGTAATCCCGCCTGTTTGGGAAACCGGTAATGAATACAACGTCGAGAAGTTGGTATCGGACCGCATGACCACTCCCGTGACCGGCAATGAGAAAGAACCGGATTTCGGCACCAGGGCACTGCCTGCCGAACCGGACCTGACCGCACCGGACGGGTCGCAGGTGCGGGTGCTGCTGTCGCTCTCCACCGGCAGTGCGGCGCATTTCCAGCTTGCGCCGGGCGAGGTTTCCCGGGCAGGCCGTCACCGCACCGTGCAGGAAATCTGGTACGTCCTTGCCGGGCAAGGCGAGATGTGGCGGCACGACGGCTGCCGGGAAGAGGTGGTCACGCTGAAGCCCGGTATTTGCCTCACGATTCCGGTCGGCACTTCGTTCCAGTTCCGCGCGACCGGAGAATCTCCCCTGTCGGCTTTCGCGGTGACCATGCCGCCATGGCCAACCGGTTCGGACGACGAATGGCTGGAAGCCGCACCCCACTGGCCGGCGTAGGATTGCTCAAATCGCAACCTGATATGATTCGCAGGCAGGTACAATGCCAAGAGTTAAGATCGGCGTCCCACTCCGGTGCAGCGAGCCGGACTGGCGGTGCCAGCACCACCCGTTTGAACCATAATGTTGTAGAAATTCAATGAAACATAAAGAGATGAAACGTAAAGAGTTATGTCGGCTGCTTCCACTGCTGCCGTTGCTGGTCGGTTTGACCGTGATTCCAGTACACGCCGCCGGAAAGGAAAATGCAGATTCGCCGGTATTGGTGGAATGGGGATCCGGGGTGAGCGCGGAGCGTCTGCTCCGTTCCTCCCACAACACGGATTTTTTCCCGCTCAGCAACAACTTCGTCAGCCAGAACAACAAGATTTTCTGTGGCCCTGCATCCTCCGCGATGGTGCTGAACGCGCTGCGACTGGGCAAGAAAGAGGGGTTGCCCCATGACACGAAATCCATCGACCAGGATGAACTGGCCTGGTTTTCGGAAGGTTTCAGCCCGTTCTTCGGAAAGTATACGCCCGGCAACGTGCTTAACGCACAGACGAAATCCCGCAAGGAAGTCCTCGGCAAGCCCATCGAGATCAAGGGCGACATGAAAAGCGATTTCGGCCTGCAACTGCATCAGCTGGCACAGGTATTGCGCAGCCATGGGCTTGACGTGACCATGCGGGTCGTCGATGACGATGCGAGTGCCGAGGCGATCAGGCAGGAACTGGCCGCCAACCTGGCGACCAGGGATGATTACGTGCTGGTCAATTATACCCGCAAGGCGCTCGGCCAGCCGGGCGGCGGCCATATCTCGCCTCTCGGTGCATACGACGAAAACAGCGATTCTTTCCTGATCATGGACGTCAATCCGAACCGGGCTCCCTGGGTGTGGGTCAAATCCGACGATCTGGTCAGCGCGATGCGGACTTTCGACACGGTCGAGAATCGGGGCTACCTCCTGATTTCGGACACGAATTAGGCAGCACGGGAGATTCCGGGCTCAGAAGAACATTTTCAGTTCCATACGAATCCGTAGAGGCCGGCATCCGAATCCGGCTGTTTGGCAT
>CAZRSJ010000108.1:0-1930 GCA_964602805.1 uncultured Chromatiales bacterium
TCCCTTGAATACCTCTTGATGAGCGCCGCAAGATCGGCCTCGAACTTGTCGCCTCCGAAGCCGTTCACCCTGTGGCAGTTCAGGCAGTGCTCCCTGGCCAGTCCGGCACCTTCATGGAATTGCGGGTCGAGACCTTCGGGCAACAGGGCCACTTCGGACAGCGTGACCAGGTTCACTTCCTTCACCTGGTAGGGCCAGTTCCTGGCGCCTTCCGCAAGCAGGGCGGGTCGGGAGATGTTGTCCCAGACCAGGTAGTACGGCCCAAGCGGCACATCGGCCTGATTCTGCCGGATATTGTCCACCGTGAACGGCGCGCCGTCGGCACGCGCGAATGCCAGCCACGCGTTGTCCTTCAGGAAGCGCCCGACGGGGATGCGGGAGACATAGCCATCCAAAGCCCGGTACTCCACCGCCTCGCCCCGGATTTGCCAGTCACTGCCGAACAGCCGCGCCATCACTTCCACGACCGGGTAGCCGACATACTCCACCACGACCCGCCGGTCGCCAATGCTCAGGTGCGGCTCGTAGACCGGCACCGTTTCGGCCGCAACACCCATCCTTTCACTGAGAACCCCGGTCAGCGGCAATTCCGCCGCCGTCGCCACAGTTGCCAAGCATGCGGCCAGGACCGGGGTCAGCATGAACCCCGCCCCACGCCGAATGAAGCCAGTCCAGTGCAGGCGAAGGGCGTTGGAGCCTTGCCAACCTGTCCGGCAACCATGCCGTCCGGGCTTGCAGGACCACGGGCCCGGCAATGCCCCCGATTTCCTGCCCATCCCGGCATTTCCTGTTGCGGCCGCCCCGCTCTTCGCTCCAGTCATTGCATGACCCGGGAAATTGCTCTTCAAGTCATCATATCCCATGACCGGACCGATTGTCCCCCGCATGCCGATCACGGCATCTGCGGGGCGCCCTTGAAAGCGGGCTTGTCCGGAACATAAAATCCTGTAAAAGCCATTTATCGGCACGAAACTCTCCCCCATCAATCTCTCGTCCCCTTGAGGTGTACCAGTGAGTGCAGTCGCGCGCGGCAAACCGTGGGCAGAAAAATATCCCGAACTCGGCACGGGACCACTGAGCACCGAGCCCTACATTTCGGAAGAATACTTCGCCCTTGAGCGCGACCGTGTCTTTCGTCGCAGCTGGCTCAATGTCGGCCGTGTCGAGGAAATTCCGAACGCCGGCGACTATTTTGTCCGGGAAATCGCAATCTGCAGCGCCTCGGTGCTGATCGTCCGGGGCTCGGACGGCGTTGTGCGCGGCTTTCACAATGTCTGCTCGCACCGCGGCAACCGGCTGGTGAAGGATCAACGGGGCTCGTGCCGGGCGGCGTTTGTCTGCGGGTTCCACAGTTGGGCGTACAGCAACGACGGGGCTCTGATCGGCGTCCCCGACGAGGAAAAATTTTATGGCCTCGACAAACGGGCCCACGGATTGACCCCGGTAAATACCGACATCTGGGAAGGCTTCATCTTTGTTCACATGGACCCCGAGCCTGCCGAGACGCTGCGCGATTATCTCGATGGCGTCGCGGACCGGCTCGATGGATGTCCGTTCCACAAGATGGAACTCTTTCAGGCCTACAGGGTGGAGGAGCGCGCCAACTGGAAGATCGGAGTGGATGCGCAGAACGAACTGTATCATTTGCCGTTCCAGCATCGCCAGACGCTGGGCGACGCGTTTGCGACGGATGAAATTTCGAAGAGCCGCTTCAAGGACGTCGAGCTCTACCGGCGTCACAGCGCCTGGGTGGGAGAGTACCAGCAGTCCCAAAAACTGACGCCGTTCAAGATCGCTCTTTTTCTGAACCGCGACGACACGCCGCCTTTTGATGTGCCGGAAGCGATAGGCGGAATGACTCACTTCAACCTGTTTCCGAACACCGTGTTGACGCTCTTCAAGGTGGGGAGGTCCACAAGCTGCATCACCT
>CAZRSJ010000109.1:0-1930 GCA_964602805.1 uncultured Chromatiales bacterium
CATTGCTGCGGATATCCACCAGGACGGCGGATTTTCTGGCCTGGATCTGGGGCAGTTGTCCCGCTGAGATCTTGGTGGCACCCCCTGCTGTCCGGCCCCCTGGATCGAACGCCAGCAACAGCAGTATCGCCGTGAGCATGACGAACAGATACCAGTTCTCCATGGCGAATTCCAGGAACATGATCGCTTGGGTATTTCGAATCGGCAACAAGGAGCAGCGGATTGTACCGCAATCCGTTCGGAAAACCCTGCCAACAGCACGCTTTCCCGTCTGCTGTCCCCAACAGGCGGGATTCCCGGTGCCCTGCATTAGCGGGCCGGGACTGGAACTGGAACCGGACAGTTGATTTGCTCGCTACAAGGCGCTGCAGGCGTTTTGAGCTGATCGACGCTGCAGGGCTAAACCGGATTTTTACCGGTTCCGGGAGAAACAATCATGGCAACGAAGACGATAACCAGGGTAGCGTGGTCATTCACCCTGTAACCTGACTGGACGGGCTCGATGCGCCGCCGCGAAAGGAGTTGCGAGAAAAATTGCGAGCCTTGTTTCAGGCAGAAGACAGTGCGCGCCGAACCGCCTCCGGTTCCTTCTGGATCACACGCAACAGCATCGCAGCGGGACCGCTGACCCGCCGAGTTCCCTGCTCCCACTTGCGGTAGCCGGAAAGGCTCATGCCCATCAGGGGTGCCATTTGAGCCTGGGTCAGCTCGCCTGCTCACGGACCTCACGCGGGGTGAGGGCCTCGTGTACGATTGCCGGGCCTTCTCCCTTGACATGTGCCAAGACTTCGTTGAGGGACTGTATCAGGTCTTCTCCAAAAGAATTCATCGTACCTCCCTTGCAGCACTCTTGATCGCCCCGACAATTCCTGCGACAGCGCGCCTCTCCGCCGGGGTCAGGTCGGTCTTGGCAGATTTTGCATAATTGGTCCGCCTATCGGCGGCGAGGACATCCCAGCTTCCAGTCCGCTATGGAAGTTCATTGGCCCGTTAACTCAAGATATCATGTCGAACTGTCGCCGGACCTCGCCGGTCCCAACGAATTGCGATAACAGCCGGTAGTTCTTCCGTTCGTATCGAACCCTCCCTGCAACGATCGCCGGATGCACTTGTAGGGCGTTGGCGAGATTCATCACGGCCATGGTCGTCGGCCGATCACGTACCGCGCTCGCTTCCCAAGCCGAGCGCGGAATTAGCGCCTCTTCCGCCCATTCGTCCGCTTGCGTCTCCTTGGTGTTTTCCCGTCTCCCTTCGAGTTTCCGAAGCGTGAAGTCGTCGACGAAGGCTTCGCCCCTGTCATTGTCCATGTGTCGACCCACATGGGCCAGTTCGTGCAGCAAGCAGAACCAGAAATTGTCGATTCTGTCGTAGCGCAAAGTGAGGCCGATTACCGGTCTGCCATCACCGAGCCGGAGTGCGACCCCGTCCAGATACGTCCTCGGCAGATGCCTTTCGATCACGAGTGAAATCCCATGCTTGACCAGCAATTCCTTCGCCAGCCGCGGACCGTCTTCCGACCAGCTCAACCGCGCCACCTTCGTCAGGAATTCCAAAGTTACGGTGCCACGCTCGTAGCCCGTCTTCGGAAGGTCCTCGTTGGCTCTTGCAAGGATATGCCAGCACCACGCCTTGAGCGCATAGAGGTTCATTTTGGCATTCGCGCGCAGGTGATCGTTCTTTCGGTAGAGCGCAGCGCCTGCAACGTCCAATCCCCCTGCCCGATTGATCAGGTCCCGCATGACATACTCGGCGCATCCCGTTGGATCGGGCCTGTCCGGAATCCAGCCCAAATTTGCCATCGACTTGACGGGAAACCGGCTCCACTCCATGTCGGCCCACGGATCGTCCAGATCGACATCCGGCTCCTGCAGCAGTACGTCCGCCGGAATCCCGAGATGCTCATGCAGCGCGCGCGCCATCGGCATGGTGA
>CAZRSJ010000110.1:0-1924 GCA_964602805.1 uncultured Chromatiales bacterium
GAGCGCGGCGTTCGCAATGCCGAGGTTGGGGGTTCGAGTCCCCCTATCTCCACCACTCCACCTTCCCAGACCATCCCATAAAGTCCCTGTTTATCCCATATCAGACTGCTCTGTCGGGATTTGAGGCTCTTGCAAAGTTTCAAGTTTTCCTGTAATATCCCACATGAGGTGTGGGATAATTTGAGGGAAGCGCAATGTCCAGACTAACAGTTGCCAAAGTCAAGAGTCTTCAGAAGCCAGGACGATACGCAGATGGCAGCGGATTGTACCTGAATATTGCGAAGCGTGGCTCCAAGAGTTGGGTTCAGCGCATTACGATAGACGGCAGACGACGAGACATGGGGCTCGGAGGGTATCCAGACGTAGGCCTTGCACAGGCTCGTCGGCGCGCTGCTGACAATCGTGCCGCCGTAGCAGACGGACGAGACCCGATGGCGGAGAAACGGAGAGTTTCCACGCCTACATTCGGGGAAGCGGCGCGAGAGGTTCATACCATCAAAGTTCCCACGTGGCGCAACAAAAAGCATGCTGACTCTTGGATGCAGACAGTTGAGCGTTACGCACTTCCTGTGATTGGTGACTCCCGCATTGACAGCATAGGAAAGCAGGATGTTCTTCGTATTCTCACTCCGATCTGGACGAGCAAGCCCGAGACCGCACGGCGAGTGCGGCAGCGTGTGAGGGCCATTTTCGATTGGGCGATCGCCCACGATTACATTGAGTACAATCCGGCGGGGGAAGCGATCAAGGCGGCCCTCCCGGCGATGCCCAAGGTGAAGGAACACCTTCGATCGCTGCCCTACAAGGAAGTTCCGGCGGCGCTGAAGGCAATCAATATGACGGAGTCCGCCACTGCGTCTAAACTATGCCTGCGATTCGCAGTCCTGACGGCTGCCCGCCCCGGGGAAGCCCGTGGTGCCTCCTGGGAAGACATCGATATGGCCGCTTCCCTCTGGGTCATTCCTGCGGAAAGAATGAAAGCCGAACGCGAGCATCGTGTTCCGCTTTCTGACTTGGCTCTTTCTCTACTCCAGGAAGCAAAATCACTTGCTGACGGGTCAGGCCTTGTATTCCCCTCTCCGGTTAACCGTGGGAGGCCGGTAAGTGAGAATACGCTTGGCAAGGTTCTGAAGTCCGCAGGGCTGCACAGCATGACAACGGCGCATGGCTTTCGCTCGTCGTTCAGAATATGGGCACAGGAAAACACGAACTCAAGCCACGCCGCGATGGAGCTTTCCTTGGCTCACGCGGTGGGTTCTGCGGTGGAGCAGGCGTACATGCGCTCGGACCTCATAGAGCAGCGCAGAGAGCTGATGCAGCAGTGGGCGAACTTTCTCGCCAAGCATCCCAGTGAGGGAAGCGGCCTGAATCCGGACGCGTGCTGGCAGAGATGGTGAGGCGCAGGAGGGCTGAAGATGCCGGCAAGGCACCATATTCTCTGCTAATACGAGGCAACCACTGCAGAAGTAACTGTTGAAATTCAAGAAGTCCAGATGAATCCAGTGGGACTTGACGAAAAAAATCGGATGTTTTAGTCTCAAAAGTACAATGGCAAAAACAGTTTTTGATCCTCATATAACAGGTCCACGAGTCAGTGCCGACCGGCTGGTAATGGCTCTGTTATTCTGTTTGGTACCATCGCTGATGTGGCTCGGCCTTGGGTCGACAGGAATCTCCGAATTTTTCTCAGGTGATTTCGGTGCTGCGCTGTCAGCTCTGGCCGTTATGGAAGTCGCATTCGCGCTTCTAGTCACCTACGTGCTGATGGTCGCCACCGGAGCATTCGAAATTTTCGTTGGCTCGGGACGGCTCTGTGCCCGAGATTTCATGCCATCACTGACGTACCGGCTCGGAACGTTGGCGGTTCGATATTCCGAGACGACCTCAATTCTCAAGGCATTTCCCCCGGATATTGCACATGGCG
>CAZRSJ010000111.1:0-1922 GCA_964602805.1 uncultured Chromatiales bacterium
CACTAAAGCGGCAACAGCAGCCTGCGTGCCTGTCTCGACTACCTCCGTACGGATTTGACTTGTCGACTGCCCCGCTGCGTCAGGCCTGGATTCCCCCTGTGGCCGTTGAGATGACAACGCCCTTTTGTCCGACGCAAGAGTTGAATATCCTCTATTGTGTTGAACATTCAATTCGGGCTTGAATTGTTCGATCATATTTTTTTCCGTTTCATCAACTAAAGTCCTGGCATTCTGATCATCTCCTACCTTGAGAATCTTTACAATTAACGTATCTTTCCTGCCATGAATTGCTCGCCCAGACCCATGCCTTCTCGCACTATCAGAGGGCCTGATGTAGTCCATGAGCCGCTTGGCAATTCCCCCATTATCGAATTCTACAGCTTTACCCAGATACACCTCCTTTCCGTTTTCATCAATAAATCTGTAGAAACCGACGGTTTTCCGAAGATATTTTATTTTCTCGGGAGTCAAGTCTGCGAGCCTCCCAATTGCAGTCCACTCTTCAGCCATCGCGATGCCCTGCCATTCAATCTTGCTAGAGTTTAGCCCTCCAAGAACTTCTGCGCCTGCTCCAAAGGCTTCCGATATCCGTCGTCAACCGCACCGTCCTTCGTCAGGATTGGCGTTTCCAACGATCCCTTGAGGCACTTCGCGAATTGTACAGCTATATACACATGACGCTTTGCGTCGTCCGGGTATTGCTGGAAATCGGTTCCGTGCGTCTCGATGACAAAAGCCAACCGGTCCAAGACGGGTGTCATTCGCTCGTCCATGGCAGAAATCACACCAATGACCTGCCCCGCTACTCTGTGAATTCCGTTCACTACCGCACCGGCCGTATCCATTTCGGCTTCTTGCTCTGTTGCGAGCGCATAGTTGCCTCGGGCATTCGCCAGACTTTCCCGGGCCTTGGCCGCCATGAGCCCGCCTGCAACCGCGAGGACCGGACCCGCGACTATACCGCCCAGTACCGCGACTCCCCCGGCCATCCCGAGCCCGCCGGCAACCAAGGAGCCTCCACCGAACCATGCCAGAGTAGCGTTGGTTGCTGCAACGCCAGCAAGCGAAGAGATGGCGGTTCCCGTCGATGCCGAGGCGAGCATCGTGGCGCCACCATAGCTGGCCATTCCGACAAGGGCGCCGGTGCCGATAGCCCCGAAACCGCCAGCGACTATTTCCGCAGCGTATCCGGACAGTTGTTTCATTTCCTCCAGTTCATCCTGTGACCAGTCAATCTTGTCCGCAGCCGCGACGCCTGTAACATCGACACCGCGAATCTGTTCGAAGAGAGAGACGAACCGCCCCAACTGGCGATCCCAGACGGTGAACTTCAACCGACCGAGCTCTTCCAATCTCTTCTTGCAATTATTGCGATTGTGCTTGAGACGCCGCTCCGCCTTATTCAGCAGCGTTTGGGCTTCTTCGTTCAGTTCGTCCGCTTCTTCATTATCGGAATAGGCGTCTATACCCTTCTTTACACCATACGCTCCAGCAAGTAGGGCGGCACCAATAGCTAGCGCCGGAACAAGTGGCAAAGGCATCCCTCAGCCCTCCATCAACTGTTGCGCCTGTTTCATCAGGGCGAGTTCGTCCCGCACCCACTTTTCGATGGCTTCTATCACCCCGTTTTCGTGGAATGAGAACACCTTGGCGATGTCCTTCACCAACTCGGATTGCGTGGGGTCGAAATCCTCGTTGGCGTAGCCCATGCCGACCAGTTCCAGCAGGAAGGACACGCGGCTCAGTCGGTCCTCGAACAGGCCGGGAAGGGCTTCGATCGGCACGTCCTCGGCCTTCACGCCCGGTTCCGCTTGGTTGCGGAGCATATCCATCGCCATCAGTTCCGCCGCGTCGATCTTCCGGTCCGCCCGCATCACCTCGTCGGCGTAATGCAGAAGCGCCCCCTGTTGGCGCTCGTTCAG
>CAZRSJ010000112.1:0-1906 GCA_964602805.1 uncultured Chromatiales bacterium
GGTTCGCGGACCCGGTTCCGGCGGCCCTCGGTGCGCGTCGGCGCCGGCTGGGGCACGACAATCAGAATGGGTGTGCGGGGAACCGTCCGGACTCCGGACACAACCCGGCTCTCTGCTTCCGTACAACCGTCAAGGCCATATCTGGGGAATGGCGGAATCGACGCCGGTCTCTATGTCGAAAACTGAACCACTGAAGGCCGAAGTCATCGATCACATGCCCCGCTGCACTGTACGCATGCATAGCGCTCCATGTAGCCTCATTCAAATTCGCAGTGCCGGTCTTCACCGTTGCGGGCCGCTTACGATGGCGATTTACACGTGCAGTTCGCGATCGCGGGATGCGTGCGCGGTCATGAGTACTCCAGCACCGTCACGTTGTTGAATCCCGGAAATGCCCGAAATCAAAGTGCAATCAGACGGTTTCTACATGGAGGCAGGTCGTTTCGTCGAAAACGCCGGATTTCCGGCCATATCTGCAGAGGGTTGTTGTCCACGGTTGTGTCGGTGGTGTGTCGGTGGTTGACCATGCAATATCGCCATGATGGCTTTGCCCACGATTTTGTCTGCCCCGTTCAGGCTTTTTCGGGGCTCTCGGGATTTTTCGGTAACCACAAGGTGGAGGTGTTGCAATGAAAAGCGGGGAAGAAATGCTCAGGCAGATTGTCGAGAAGTCCGCCCTGGACACGGATTTCAGGCAGCAACTGCTGGCAGATCCAAAGGCTGCCATCAGCGATGAACTGGGAATCTCGATTCCCGATTCGATGAACATCATGGTCCACGAGAGCGACATGCAGACGGTGCATCTCGCCCTGCCGCCGGACCCGAACATCACCGAGGAGCAGCTCGAAGCGGTCTCGGCCGGTCTTTGCTGCTGCTGGTAGGCAACGCCGCCGGCGATTAGCCGGCAATCTGCGGAACGGGCCGGGTTCGCATTCGAAGGGAATGAAATACAGTAGTACCCAAACTCAACGCCTCCGCTTTCTCGCCTTGACGAAACGCATTTCCACCGGCTGAACCACGCCGGGCCAACGCCTCTGGCGTAGTCCCTCCAGGGACTCAATCGGTTCCTTTAACCCAGCATTGCTCGGCTGGCAACCCTGATGAACGACGTCAATCTTTCGCTTGATTTGCCTTGCTTCTTGATCATCGTGCTTCCGTCATATTTCTCTTTACTGTAAATTTGAAAGGGGTGAAAGCCTCACGTACCGTACATCGACGCGATCAAGCCAATTGCGGACAATCGATTTGCCCATAACCGTATGGCAACAGACATGGTCTGACCCCTGCAACCTCAGCCATGAATTCCGAAACGAAAATACTCTCATCGGCTGTCAAGGCGATGATCATCCTGGTCACCGGCATTCTTTCAGCTTGTGGAGGCGGTGGCGGGGGGTCCCTCGAATCCGTCGCGGCGATCGTCACCGCCCCGATCACAATGCCGATCATGATTTTCGAAGCACGGCGGAATGATCGCGAGGCATTTCTCGACCAGGCAAGAGAGAATCTGCGCCCCTTGCCGCCGCTAGACCCGGAATCCCGTAAAATGGCTGATGACACCCTTCTGCTGGCCCTTGATCGTGGACAAATCGACAAGGGTTACTACTGGGAAAACAATCAGGACAGGAACGGCCGCCGCGCAGGCGGGGTGACTGTGCTGTCAACGGAACATTTGGCCTCGGAATCTGTTTGCCGCGAAGTGCTGATCGAAACCGTTATTGAAGGCCAGCCGACCGATCAGCGTGTTCGTACCTGGTGCCGACACGGCATGGAACCCTGGAAAGAGCCCGGATGAGCCGCGTACGGCTTCGATACTCCGGCCCACACCGTAATCAGCGTCGGATATCATCTTTTCTTCTTTTTCAGGGTATTTTGAACAGTTTGAATCCGCAGATGCCGATATCGGCAT
>CAZRSJ010000113.1:0-1901 GCA_964602805.1 uncultured Chromatiales bacterium
AGGCGTTGGCCCGCTCCAGCGCTTCGCGCGCGTCTTCGTGCTGGCCGCGCCGCCGGTGGTAGTCCGCCAGCGAGTAGTATCCGGATACGTCTCCGGGGAACCGCTCTACATGCTCGGTCCACAGGGACAAAGCCTCGGCTTAGTTGCCCAGACTCTCGTGTGCTCGGGCCATAGACAGGATTGGTCGGCCGTCGAGGGGATCGAGGCGGCGGATCTCGGTTAGGGTCGCCAGCACATCCTCCCATTCACCGTTCGCCAGCTGCATCCCGGCCAGAATGTTCAACGCGTTCAAGTCGTTGGGATACAGTCCGACCCACATGTCCACTACGGTCGCCACTTTGTCCGTCTCCCCAGTCTCCACGTAGTACTCCGCCCTGATCTGGAAGCCGTAGCGCTCGGGCACTCGGTAGAGGTTCTCCATGGCCGCCACCAGCGGTGCCATGGCGACGACCGCACCCTCCGCCGATTGTCGCAACACGAGGTGCAAGGCGTATTGTGCGATGGTGAAGCTGGGATCGAGGGTTGTGGCGGTGGTCAGGTATTCTATGGCCCCCTCGACATCTCGGTGGACGCGGTCGAGGAAAACCCCCTTGAAGAAAGCCTCCACTGCGGCGGCGTTCTCGGAGAGCCGTGAGTGTAAAGGCAAGTCCTCGACGCCTTCGCGGACAGGGATCTCCAGGGCTCTCTTCACGGGTCCCGACATCTCATCGACAAGTGCGAGCAGGTCGGTCCCTTCGTGGAAGGTCTCCCCCGCGAGCGATCCGTTACCCGCTCTGTACACCCTGAGGTTAATGCGAAAGAGTTCGTCCACCCGGTCGATCTCGCCCACGGCCATGAAACCCGCGTACGACTCCTGCGCCAGTTCGCGCTTGAGGGTCAGTGGCGCGGTCGTGAAGTCTTCGAACCCCCGCTCCTTCACGTATGCCGACCTGTAAATTGGAATCGGCACGAAGAACTCGTCCGCCAAGAGGTCGAGCGTCAGCGCCTCGGGAACGGCGTGGGAGATCCACGACTCTTCCTCTGTGATCCCAGGTCCGAGATCCCAGGGAAAAAGCGCTGTGGTCTTCGTGAACTCGGTCTTGGGCCTTTCGCGCTCAATGGTCTCCCCGTCCTCCGTCTCCACCGTGACTACGGTGGTGGCTGATCCCGGTTCGTCTCCTTCGAAGAGCACGGACGCCACGACCACGCACAGCACAAGATTGGCGGGGATACCGATCTTCTCCGTCCGTGCCAGCGAGTCTCTGTCCCGCCCCGGTTTGCCATGATACCAAGCCAGCATGCAAACACTCGGCAGCATCGTGAACAGCGTGATTAGCACCATGCGCGTCCAGTGCGGCGGGAGCAGGAACTCATCCACAGCGAAGGCCGTGAACTCTACCAGACCCCATGATGCACCGGCGTAGATGGCCAGAATGTGCGGCACGCGCCGTTGGATCAGGTCGCGTGGCAAGCTCGCCAATGACGGCTGGGAAGCGGGAGGACTTTCCGGCGTGTCCATCCGAACAGTCTAGGACCGCTACAGGACCGTGGCAAACCGCAGTCGTGTCCAGTCGAGAGACCGGGGCGGAGGCACACTTTTGTTGAACAGGCTGATTGAAGGTGAGCCCCGGACATCCCTTGAGTCCGCTCAAGAAGGCGGTCCGAACGGCTTTGGGAGTCCCGCTATTCCGGTCCGTTTTTCCCGCTTTCGCGTTACGGTCCAGCAGGGTCCAGCCCAACGGCAGGAAACGCAGATCGTGCAGCCCTGTAAGTAGTTAGACGGGTTCCTGCCGCGATTTCGACCCTTGCCATGCTGCAACAACGACATTACATTATGTAATGTTCTCTATACATTTTTGGGACTCCCAGCGAGCCGCTAGCTGACTGGCCGCGTGCGCCTCCAGTCCTCGGCCCGCATCGAC
>CAZRSJ010000114.1:0-1803 GCA_964602805.1 uncultured Chromatiales bacterium
GCCCTTCCGGCACCTTGATTTTTGAAACTTGCGTCATAACCGATCCTCGAAAATCCCGTGGCAGGCATACTGCCTTGAATCCTTTGAATTATACACAAATCCGATAGGGTTTATGCCGAATCCGGCTCATCAAACCCGCCCGGCATCCGCAGGCGGCGACCTCTCCGGTCCGCCTCCGCGGGCTCCAGAAACGCATTGCATTCCTCCAGGTCGCGGCGGGTCTCTTCCAGGTCGCGCCATGCCAAGGCCGCGGTCCAGCGCTGTAGGTAATCGACCACCCGGATCAGTGGGTCCGGGTGCTGGCCTTGCGAGAGCGCCTTGAGTGCCGTCAGGTAGTCATCCCGGTAAACCGTGGGAAGAACGACGCGTTCCTCTTCGGCCGCAACCAGTTCGGCGTTCATCATGATCCGGGCGACACGGCCGTTGCCGTCTTCGAAGGGATGCACTTCCGTCACCAGGAACAGCATGAAGATTGCGCGCTCAAACGGAGTCTCCAAGCCCCGATACAGGTCGAAGCCCTGGCTCAACGTCCCCGTTACAAGATCCGGTGCGACGAATACCGTTCCTCCCGCCCGGTTCTGGCGAGTCTTGAATTCTCCGGGGCGCATCCCCCGGCGGCGCTCCATGATGGCGGCATGCCGCGTCTTGAGCAGGCCCATGAATTCATCGAACCGTGCGGGAATCCGGCTCATTTCCGTATCATCCGAAACGATGTGCCAGGTGCCCAGCACGTCGTGCGCATCTTCGGGCCGGCCCACCGGCATCGTCTGATGGAACACAATGTCCCTGGCTTCTTCGACTTCGAAGCGGGTCCCCTCAATGAAATTGGAGAAGTAGGACTCGAAGAAAGCACAAGTCTGACGTGCTTCATGCGTGCGCTGGGAGACAGGCCGAAACACTGGCGGATACTGGCGCAAAGTCGTATGCAATCGCTGGAACAGGGCTACCCGCTCCGGATCGTACGGGCGACCCTGCCGTCGCGCACGAGCTTCCGGCGCGTGCAACCGGGCTTCGCGGGACCCCTGCAAAGCACCAATCAGGGCGTCCAGCCGGGCTCCCTCCTCCGGCATGTCAAGGTCACGGACGCAGGCGTGGATTTCATCGCGCAGGCGGTTGATCGCATCCCGCCCCGACCGCCGGATCAACGTATCAAGCCGCTCCTCGATCTGGCGGGTTGCCAATGTGCGTCGAACCCGGTCACCGCGCGTACGCGACGGGCGCATGTTCTCCAGGTAAGCACGTGCCGTCGAGCAAAGCCAGAGTCCATTCAGAAACGGGCGGTCGGAAGGCAGCGGGCCGGCACCGCGCCTCGGGCGAAGGACAATCTGCCCAGGCAGTTGGACATTTCTCCCGCGCTCCGCAACCAGACAGACCGACCCATCTTCTGCCGGAGCATTCTCCAGCGCCGTGCGGTCCGCGATCAAGGCATTCGGAAAATAGCCCGCAACGATCTCCCACAAATTCCGTCTTACGACCTCCTCCGGATCGTCCACCAAGTTCGAGGTGTACAACCTGGAGGCCAGCCGCCGCAACCGGCCTGCCTTGAAAGCGCGCGAAACCCGGCGGCTGGTCGCCGAATTGGAAACCACGATTTCCGGAAACTGTCCGGAAGAAGAAGTGGGAATTTTCTCCATATAAGGAGAAATTATACCGGATTTTTACAATTTTCTTTATTTAGTGTGCTAAAAATGAGAATAATATATAAATAAGAGTGTCCATATCATGCGCATGCCATCCTGCCGTCGTGGCGAGGGTGGTGGGTCGTGCAGGGATCGAACCTGCGACCAACGGATTAAAAGTCCG
>CAZRSJ010000115.1:0-1767 GCA_964602805.1 uncultured Chromatiales bacterium
GGCGTGAGCTTCCCCACCCGGTCATAGAGTGCCCGGGCATTTTCGTTGGAATCCCGGGTAATCCAGTATACCGATGGTGCCCCCACGCTGTCGGCCACCTCGTAAACCCCCTTGACCAGGGCCCGGCCGACCCCCTGGCCGCGATAGGCAGGGTCGGTGAAAAGATCCTGCAGATAGCAGACTTCCTCGACATGCCGGCAGTGCGGATGAAATATGTAATGGGCAAGCCCCACCGCCTGTCCGTCCTTCAAGGCCAGCAGTCCGCATTGTTGTGTACGGTCCGGATCCAGAAGCCGGTCGAACGTGATCCGTGAGACCTCATCCGGCAGGCTATTGTCATGGAATTCCAGATAGGCATTCCATAGCCGGTACCAGGCGGACCGGTCGGCGGCGACGAGAGGGCGAATGGTCAGTGTCATGAAAACCTGTCTTGCATCAGGGAAGAACTGGATGGGCACATTGACGGTCCCTACTTCATTTTGCCATAGGCCAGTAATCCGGGCGGTCGTTCTTGGGATCAAAGCCTTCTCCAGATGCAGATCTGGCTTTCGGCGGTGTAGAAATACCGTTTACATGGTCAGCCAGGTTCGGCTGTGTTCGGAATTGTTCTGTCGCATGGCTTCAAGCGACGCCACTGTATAGCTATACACGCTCAGCGGTACGTCGCAGCAGTATTGCCCCGGCATACTGCACGAGATATGACTCGTTCCCGATCATGGCTCTCATCTCCGTATAGTTCGGCAATTCGTTGGGTCAAGGCGGCGATGTACCGTTCACGTACAGCCTGATTCTTGCCATTCAGTTTTTTCAGAATGGTCGATTTGTATTCAAGTCCCTTGGGGCTTGGATCGATTTCCTCGACTCCTGTAACAGGGGCCGCAAGTTCAAAATCGGACCACTCTTTCCAGTCCCGAGTCGTCTGGAATCCATGATCAATCAGGAAAGAGGGCCAAGTCAGATCCACGATATTCGAGTCGGGACCGGCCTTGAGGAAATTATGTACATCCCAAACCACATCCTGGATTTCATCAAACTCGGGAAACTCAATTGGCACGACTTCCGGCTTGAGCTGGAACCTGCCCAAGTAGAGCCTTGGGGCATAATCACAAGCACTTAACAGCTTGTATCCCAACAGGTGTTTACCCGAGCAAGTTCCGCGCCAATCTCTTAATACAGATTCGGGTTCCGTTGAACTGGCTCGTCCATATGGGATGTCCTGGATCACATGGAGGAAATCCCGCAATGTGGCGATTCTGTTGGATCTATCGCATTCCCGCACGACCAAGTCCGTCAATTCCGACCACTCCGTGGACAAATTCCGAATTGCGCCTGTCTGGAACATTTCGACCCCTTGGTGATGCAGAAAACCGATTCCCGATGGCGGCATATTCTACGATGGCGAGGGGTTGCCAAGGATATCGGGGAAAACAGTTCGATGACAGTCGAAGCAATTGTGATTGGATCGGGTAACTCCGCGAAATATATTTTCGGGGTATGGCCCACCCGCAAGTTGCCCCCGCCCGCGAACTGCGGCCCTTGGACACAGGACAAGGGAGAAAATGTCGAAAGTGAACGTGGCGGGGGTGCTGTTCGTGCTTGTGGCCGCGATTTCATGGAGCACGGCCGGTCTCTTTACCCGCGTCGTTACAACCGATATTCCGACAACACTGTTCTGGCGGTCATTGTTCGGCGGTCTATTCGTGCTCGGAATTGCGATGGCCATGCAGCAAAAGCAAAAGCCTGTCGATATCAGGACGGTATTCAGCT
>CAZRSJ010000116.1:0-1609 GCA_964602805.1 uncultured Chromatiales bacterium
TACACACCTTGCGCCACTGCTGGCCAGACACGCGGTTGACCTGGGTCATCGGCGAGACCGAAGCGGCGCTGGTAGAACGGCTTGAAGGGGTTGAATTCATTGTTTTTCGGAAGAACCGCGGATTGCGCGCCTACCGGGATCTGGCCCGGGCTTTGGAAAACCGTCAATTCGACGGCCTGTTCCTGATGCAGGTCGCGCTGCGCGCGGGCTTGGCCAGCCTGTGTGTGCGCGCTCCGGTGCGACTCGGTTTCGACCGCGCCCGGTCCCGGGACGGTCACGGGCTGTTCACCAATTGTCGGATCGCACCCGACACCCGGCCGCATGTAATCGACGGGTTCCTGGGGTTCCTGAAGACCAGCGGCATTGAGCCCGACCGGTTTCAGTATCGCTGGGATATCCCGGAAGATTCCATGGCACGCGCCTGGGCGGAAGAACAACTGCCGGACGGCCCGCCGATTGTGGTCATCAGTCCCTGCGCCGGACACCCGGAACGCAATTGGCGCATCGCTCGTTATGCGCGGGTTGGGGACCATCTGGCCGAGGCACATGGCATGCGGGTTGTGTTCACGTGTTCCCGGGAACTTTGGCAGGTGAAATTCACGAACGAACTTTGTGCCCGAATGCGGCACCCGCCGATCAACATGGCGGGCCGCACCAACCTGCAGCAACTGATGGCGGTTTTGCGCCGGGCACGGTTCATGATCAGCCCGGATTCCGGCCCGATTCACATGGCCGCGATCGCCGGTATCCCGGCTCTTGGCCTGTACGCCAACTCCAACCGGCACCGTACCGGCCCTTACCGCAGTCTCGATTGGTGCGTGGACCGCTACGATGACGCGGCGGTTTACCGGTTCGGGAAAAAGGCTTCAGACCTGCGCTGGGGTTTCAAGATCCATGATCCGGACGTGATGGGGCTGATTACCGTGGAAGAAGTGATCCAGAGGGCAGAGCAACTCCTCGCAAGCCTGGACGAAAAGGAAAACTGATCCGAGAATCCCGATTCGGTGGGGTTTTCGCACACAAAAAAGGGGGCCTGAGCCCCCTTTTCCGGTTTTGCCGGTTATGACCGGCTCGTTCGCTTTACTGGATCAGCGGCACGGTATACATCAGTGATCCGATGGCGCCATCGTTCCCCGCGAAATTGCCATGGCACATCACGCATCTTTCCAGAACGACCGGAACGGCCGTCGCCTTGCGCAGGTAGCGTCTGCCTTCGATGGCGACCACCTCCTCATGAGTCGCCTCGCCAGCGAGAATCTTCTCCTTGGCCGCTTTCTCGAAATCATCTTTCGGTGCATTGATGCCCGGGTTGACCAGCACGTCGGTCAGTCCGACCAGGCGCACTTCGTGATAGCCGCTCTCCTTCATGGTGTCGAACATCATCTTCGCCGCGCTTGCGCCTGAAAACTTGGAGGGATCCGTCACATACTTGTCCGTGATCAGGACGATCGCGGTCTTGTAGAGCGTATCCAGCATCTCGACATGCTGGCGGGTTCGCGTCACTTCCGGATCCTCGTCCGCAGTCACGATGTCATGCAAGAAAACCAGAAACAGGCTGACGGCAGCCAATCCAGCAAACAGGTGGTTTTGTTTCTTCATCTGTTCCTCC
>CAZRSJ010000117.1:0-1553 GCA_964602805.1 uncultured Chromatiales bacterium
TCAAACCGGACGTGCGGTTTTCCCGCATCCGGCTTTCGGACGAGATCATGCCTTCGCGCTCGGAAGGCCCAGTGCCTGCCGCGTCAGACGGGTGAGGCCGTATTCGTCGTGAAGCCTCTGGGCGGGGTAATGCACAGTTGCCCCGTGTCGCGTCTTATGCTTTCGGCAGAGCCATTGGCGCAGCCGCCGGACCGCATGCCGGTTGACGATGTTGTAGGCCGGGCTGACCTGCCCGAGGCTGAAGTAGTTGGCCCACCCGGTCATAGTCCGGTTCAGACGCCCTACCATCACCTCCGATGGTTGCCCACCGTACCCTCTCACCGTCATGTCGCTGATCCTGCGGCAGATGCTTTTGACACTCGCCTGGCTGGGCCGGGTGCCGATGTACGACCCCCGACCATCCCGGCGGTAGGTGTGTCCGATGCGGTAGCCCAGAAACTCCAAAGGCTCGTCCGGGCACCGCAAGCACCGGGTTTTCCGCGCGTTGATCGTGAGCTTCAGACCCGCCATGAGCCGCTCGACCGCCGCCAGCGTTTCCGCTGCCGGGGCCTTGCCAAGCACACAGAGGTCGTCGGCATAGTTCACGATTTCCGCACGGAAGCGCCGGGCGTAGCCCAGCGCCTTCCAGCCCAAGATGAAGCGCCGCATGTAGACGTTGCTGGCAAGCGGACTTATCGGCGCCCCTTGCGGGGTTCCTTTCCGTTCTTTGCGAGCCCGGTTCGTGCGGCGCTTGCCGCCTTCGCCGTCGTCCTCTTCCACCGGCATTTCCAGCCACGCCTTGATGAGCTTGAGCATCCGTCCGTCGCTAATGCGTCGGGCGAAACTCTTGAGAAGCTCGGCGTGCGGTATCTCGCCGAAGTAGTTGGACAGGTCGCAGTCAACAACCTCGTGGTGCCGCCCATACAAGAGACGGCGGGCGCGTTTTACCGCGTCGTGGGCACTCCGTCCCGGCCTGTAGGCGTACTGCTCCGGTTGCAGGTCCGCTTCGAATATCGGCTCAAGCACAAGCAGAGCCGATGTCTGCGCTACCCGGTCCCTTATGCAGGGGATGCCCAATGGCCGGAACTTGCCGGGCTGCTTCTTCGGGATGAGCACCTGCCGTACCGGCTTCGGTGCGTACGCCCCATCCTTCAGTTCCCGCGCCAGTTCCCCAAGCCAGCGCTCCACGCCATACGACTCGATGTCCGCGAACGTCTCTCCATCCACCCCGGCGGCCCCGCTATTCCGACGGACCCGCCTCCAGGCTTCGGCGAGAAAGTCCTCGCGCCACACTTTGTCGATCAGCGCGTGGAATCGCCGACCGGGTTCTTCCTTAGCTTTCGCATGTAGCACGGTCTGGAGTTTCCGAACTCTGTCTGACCCTGTTAGGTTTTCACCAGTAGTCACGCCTTGCTTCCTTTCCGTACTGCTCTCGAACCAGGGCTCCTTTCCTCCACCGGCATTACCCGGCTTCAACGGTACTACGAGCCCATCCGCCACCCTGCCGGCCCAGCCTGCCCCTCGCGGGGTTCCGGTTGGTGTGTGCGCACCACCGACAGGGCTTCCCGTGTTGC